>JAJCYG010000072.1:0-2500 GCA_029263055.1 Actinomycetes bacterium | reverse complement strand
CGTGGTAAGCTGCGAAAAGTTACGGGGAGCTGCAAACGAGCTATGATCCGTAAATGTCCGAATGGGGCAACCCGGCTGGTTGAAGACCAGTCTTAAGCGAACGCGGGGAACTGAAACATCTAAGTACCCGTAGGAAAGGAGATCAATAGAGATTCCGCAAGTAGTGGCGAGCGAACGCGGACGAGCCCATAAAGTCTATATAATTTTAGTGGAATATTCTGGAAAGGATAACCGAAGAGGGTGAAAGTCCTGTACACGAAAAGGCGATATAGATGAAGACGAGTAGGGCGGAACCGGAGAAATTCTGTCTGAACGTGCCAGCACCATCTGGCAAGGCTAGATACTCCCGAGAGACCGATAGTGAACCAGTACCGTGAGGGAAAGGTGAAAAGAACCCCAAGAAGGGGAGTGAAAAGACCCTGAAACCATACGCTTACAAGCGGTCGGAGCCGAGTAGTGTAAACTACAAGGTGACGGCGTGCCTTTTGCATAATGAGCCTACGAGTTACTCTTTACTAACAAGTTTAAGTATTTAAGGTACGGAGGCGCAGCGAAAGCGAGTCTGAATAGGGCGAATAGTTAGTAGAGGTAGACGCGAAACCGGGTGATCTACCCATGGGCAGGTTGAAGTTAGGATAGTCTCCTAATGGAGGACCGAACCAGTACATGTTGAAAAATGTTTGGATGACCTGTGGGTAGGGGTGAAAGGCCAATCAAACCCGGAGATAGCTCGTACTCCCCGAAATGCATTTAGGTGCAGCGTCGTGACGGGTGTCATGGAGGTAGAGCTACTGATAGGGCTAGGGGGCTTCACCGCCTACCAACCCCTGACAAACTCCGAATGCCATGACACTGCAGCGGCAGTGAGGCTATGGGTGCTAAGGTCCATAGCCGAGAGGGAAAGAACCCAGACCATCAGCTAAGGTCCCCAAGTGAATACTAAGTTGAAACAACGAGGTGAGGATGCTAAGACAGCTAGGATGTTGGCTTGGAAGCAGCCATTCATTTAAAGAGTGCGTAACAGCTCACTAGTCGAGCGTTCTTGCGCGGAGAATAATCGGGCATAAAGTATTTCACCGAAGCTATGGCTTTGCAGTTTACTGCAAGGGGTAGGGGAGCATTCCAAATGAGCAGAAGTTGACCTGTGAGGGTTGATGGATTGTTTGGAAAAGAAAATGTAGGCATGAGTAACGATAAAATAGGTGAGAAACCTATTCGCCGTAAGACTAAGGATTCCTCGATCGATGTTAATCAGATCAGGGTTAGTCGGGACCTAAGGTATATCCGAAAGGAGAAGCCGATGGAAAACGGGTTAATATTCCCGTACCGGTATATACTGCGACGTGGTGACGAAGGTGCGTAAGATCTGCCTACTGACGGAATAGTAGGTTGAAGTGTTTAGGTTATGAGACTGGATAGGTAAATCCGCCGGTTGAGCTGAAGCACGATAGTATCCTGAGATGCATGCATTTCGGGAATAATGATCCCAAGCGGACTTCCAAGAAAACCCACTAAGCTTCAGGTATAACACCGCCCGTACCGTAAACCGACACAGGTAGTCGAGGAGAGCATCCTCAGGCGCTCGAGTGATTCGTGGCTAAGGAACTAGGCAAAATGGTCTCGTAACTTCGGGAGAAGAGACGCTCTGTAAAACTATGGAGCCGCAGTGAAGAGGCCCAGGCGACTGTTTAGCAAAAACACAGGACTATGCGAACTCGAAAGATGAAGTATATGGTCTGACACCTGCCCGGTGCCGGAAGGTTAAGGAAGGTTGTAATCCTTTATTGGAGAAGCAATTAACTGAAGCCCCGGTAAACGGCGGCCGTAACTATAACGGTCCTAAGGTAGCGAAATTCCTTGTCGGGTAAGTTCCGACCTGCACGAATGGTGTAACGATCTGGGCACTGTCTCAGCCACGAGCTCGGTGAAATTGAAGTATCGGTGAAGATGCCGGTTACCCGCAACGGGACGAAAAGACCCCGTGAACCTTTACTATAGCTTCACATTGGATTTGGATATAACATGTGTAGGATAGCTGGGAGACATTGAGTCTGCATCGCCAGATGTGGAGGAGTCGTTGTTGAAATACCAGCCTTGTTTTATTTAAATTCTAATCCAAGCAATTGGAGACATTGTGTGGTGGGTAGTTTGACTGGGGTGGTCGCCTCCTAAAGAGTAACGGAGGCTTACAAAGGTACCCTCAGCATGGTTGGTAATCATGCTTAGAGCATATGAGTAAAAGGGTGCTTGACTGAGAGACCGACAGGTCGATCAGGTAGGAAACTAGGTTCAAGTGATCCGGTGGTTCCGTATGGAAGGGCCATCGCTCAAAGGATAAAAGGTACTCCGGGGATAACAGGCTGATCTCCCCCAAGAGCTCACATCGACGGGGAGGTTTGGCACCTCGATGTCGGCTCGTCACATCCTGGGGCTGGAGAAGGTCCCAAGGGTTGGGCTGTTCGCCCATTAAAGTGGCACGCGAGCTGGGTTCAGAACGTCG
>JAJCYG010000071.1 GCA_029263055.1 Actinomycetes bacterium | reverse complement strand
CACGCTCGATCACACCGTGCGCATCGTCGGAAACGTCACGGAGGCCTTGAATCGGCTGGCGGTCGGCGACGTCATCGGTGTGCGCGGCCCTTACGGCAGCGCCTGGCCGCTGGACGAAGCCAAGGGAAAAGACGTGATGATCCTCACCGGAGGTCTTGGCTGCGCCCCCGTGGTTTCCGTCATCAACTACATCACCGAGCGGCGAGAGGACTACGGCAGCCTGCGCATTTTTCACGGCGTCAAAACCCCGAAAGACTTGTTGTACCGGGAGCGCATCCGGGCCTGGAAAAAGGCCCCGCGCACAGAGGTCTATCTCACCGTCGATCATCCCGACCACGAATGGCAATACAACGTCGGCATCGTGACGAATCTCTTCGCGCAAGTACAAATTGAAGCCAAGAACAGCATCGTCATGATGTGTGGCCCCGGCATCATGATGCACCACGCCGTACGCGACCTGCTTTCGCGTGGACTGATGACGGATCAGTTGTATGTCTCTCTCGAACGGAACATGAAATGCGCTGTGGGATTTTGCGGCCATTGCCAAATGGGCCCGAACTTTTTGTGTAAAGAAGGCCCAGTCTTTCGTTACGACCGGATAAAACACTGGTTTGAAACACCGGGGGTTTAAGAAGGTTTGCTCCTGATTTTATTTTATCCCCCCTTAGTAAAAGGGGGACAAGGGGGGATTTAGATTTTAAGGCTTCAATTCCTAAACAATAAATCCCCCTCAAACCCCCTTTTTATAAGGGGGAAGGTGAATGATGAAACAAAATATTCCCAAACCCAAACTCGCGGTTTTTAAATTCGCCTCCTGTGACGGTTGCCAATTGACCTTGCTCAATTGCGAAGACGCGCTACTGTCTATCGCGGGTGAGATTGAAATCGCCCACTTTTTGGAGGCCTCCAGCGCCGTGCAAGCAGGGCCTTACGATTTGACACTCGTCGAAGGCTCCATTACGACACCGCATGATGCAGAACGCATTCAAGAGGTCCGCAAGCAAAGCAAAAAACTGATCTCCATCGGGGCCTGCGCGACGGCGGGCGGAATTCAAGCCTTGCGGAATTTTAAAAACGTGGACGATTTTATCTCCGTCGTCTACGCACACCCCGACTACATCGACACGCTCACCACATCTACCGCCATCAGTGAGCATGTCCGGGTGGATTTTGAACTGCGCGGCTGTCCCATTGATCAAACACAGCTCATTGAATTGATCACTGCCTTGCTTCAATCACGCAAGCCGAATATTCCCACCCACAGCCTTTGCATGGATTGCAAACAACGCGGCATGGTCTGTGTGATGGTCGCGCAAGGCACGGCCTGTCTCGGTCCCGTCACCCATGCGGGATGCGGTGTGCTCTGCCCCGCTTGCAACCGGGGTTGTTACGGCTGTTTCGGCCCGATGGAAACGCCGAACACCGCTGCGCTGCGCAGAGCTTGGGAAAAATTGGGCATCGACAGCGAAACCACCGACCGGGTTTTTTGCGGTATCAACGCCAACGCCCCGACCTTTCGAAAGGAGCACGATGCATCAGGAAGATGAAGACCGCTCTTTCACAGTCGGCGCACTGGCCCGCGTTGAAGGCGAAGGCGGTCTGACGGTCAAAATGAAAGGCGGACAAGTCGCCGATGTGCAGCTACGCATCTTCGAGCCGCCCCGTTTTTTCGAGGCCTTTTTACGCGACCGGCAGTTTACCGAAGCCCCCGATATTACGGCGCGCATTTGCGGCATTTGTCCGGTCGCCTACCAAATGAGCGCGAGCCACGCGATGGAGAATGCCTGTGGGGTCACCGTTGGCGGGGTACTTCGCGAACTGCGGCGCATGCTTTATTGCGGCGAATGGATCGAAAGCCATACCTTGCATGTCTACATGCTGCATGCGCCCGATTTTTTGGGCTACGACAGCGGCATCCACATGGCGAAAGACTTCCCGGAAATAGTCGACCGCGGCCTGCGGCTTAAAAAAATCGGCAACGCACTCATGACGCTCCTGGGCGGTCGTTCCGTGCATCCGGTCAATGTGCAGCTGGGCGGTTTTTACCGTGTGCCTACGCATTCGGAAATGATGGCGCTTAAACCCGATTTGGAATGGGCGAGGGAGGCTGCACTTCAAACGGTACAGTGGGTCGCCGGATTTGAGTTTCCCGATTTTGAAGAGGACTACACCTTTGTATCGTTACGCCATGCCTCAGAATACCCGATCAACGAAGGCCGCATTGTCTCGAATAAAGGGCTGGATATTGGGATCTCGGAATACGAACAACACTTTTCCGAGGAACACGTCGCACACAGCACGGCCCTGCATTCCCGTATTGACGGAAACAAACTTTACTTTGTCGGCCCGATGGCGCGCTACAACCTGAATTTCGATCGCCTGCCGGATGCCGTTCAAAAAGCTGCCGAAGCCGCCGGACTGAGGCAACAATGCCAGAACCCCTTTCAGGGCATTATTATTCGCAGTCTGGAAATCTTATATGCTTGCGAAGAATCGCTTCGGATTATTGACAACTACAAGCCGCCAGAATCGCCCTCCGTCGCTGTTCCGCCAAAAGCCGCCACCGGCCACGGTTGTACCGAAGCGCCGCGCGGTCTCTTGTATCACCGTTACCGGATCGATGAAAGTGGAAAAATACAGGAGGCGAAAATCGTGCCGCCCACTTCCCAAAATCAAAGGATCATCGAAGACGATCTCTATCGACTGATTCCGAAGTTTATCGATCTACCGCAAGACAGACTCAAACACCGCTGTGAACAGGCCATCCGCAACTACGATCCCTGTATTTCCTGCTCCACCCATTTTTTAGACCTCAAGATTGAAGAAGAGGATTAGGGCATGCCGGGTGTACAGACCAAGCGCATTGTTGTGATCGGCATTGGAAATCCTTTTCGGCGCGACGACGGGGTGGGCATTGCCGTTGCCCGGCAACTTAAAAAAATATTACCCGAAACCGTGAAGGTGATTGAGCAAAATGGAGAGGCAAGTGACTTGATGGAGGCCTGGAAGGGGGCCGAATCTGTGATTGTAATTGACGCTGTTTCATCCGGGGCGAAACCCGGCACGATTCACCGTCTGTCCTTCAAAGATGAATCCAGGTTTAAAATACGTTCACAAGGCTCGACCCATTCATTTGGCCTGACAGAAGCCATCGCACTTTCTCGACACTTAAATTATCTGCCCGAAGAAGGGTTCGTTTTTGGGATCGAAGGCGTGGATTATGCGCAAGGTTCAGGGTTTTCACCCGATGTCTTAAGTTCAGTAGGTCTTGTTGTCGAGCAGATTGGCGACCTTTTGCAATCAGGCCGGATTGACCCATCATGACTATTCAAATAAGCGAAATCGAAGCAAAAAGTCGTCTGCAGATCCGGATCGAAGGCACCGTCCAAGGCGTTGGGTTTCGGCCCTTTGTTTACCGCCTCGCCAAAAAGCATGGCCTTGCCGGCTGGGTCAAAAACGACACAAGTGGCGTCCTTCTCGAAATTGAAGGCACACCGGAAGATGTTCATGCTTTTTCAAAAGAAATGAATGAAACTGTGCCCTTCCCGGCGCGTATCGACCGAATGGAAACTTCAATGCTTTCACCGGCAGGTGACACGGGTTTTGAAATTCTTGAAAGCGCGGTATCGGCGGCAAAATCGGCCACGATTTTGCCGGACATCGCGACCTGCGTTGACTGCCTTCAGGAATTGTTTGATCCCCAAAACCGGCGTTACCGTTACCCTTTCATCAACTGCACGCATTGCGGCCCGCGTTTTTCGATCCTCGAAGCGATTCCTTACGACCGCCCGAACACGAGCATGAAACATTTTCAAATGTGTGCGGCCTGCCAGAAAGAATACGCCGACCCACAAAACCGCCGTTTCCATGCTCAGCCCAACGCCTGTGCGGATTGCGGCCCGCAGCTCACTTTTTGGGATGCGGAAGGCGATGTATGCTCAACTAAGGAATCTGCCTTTTTTGAAACCGTCCGTGCTCTTCAAAAGGGGAAAATCATCGCGCTCAAAGGGATTGGCGGGTTTCATTTGATGGTCGATGCGTCAAATGAAGCCGCCGTCATGCGCTTGCGTGCGCGGAAACACCGACCCGCAAAACCCTTTGCCTTGCTTTACCCGTCTTTGGAGCGTGTCCGGCAAGACTGCACACTTTCCGAACTTGAAGCCGCGCTGCTGACA
>JAJCYG010000070.1 GCA_029263055.1 Actinomycetes bacterium | reverse complement strand
AGGGAGACAACAACATGCTTTTAGGTGCTCATATGTCGATTGCAGGGGGAGTCGATCTAGCTATAGATCGTGGAGCCTCTGTAGGGTGTACAGCGGTTCAAATATTCACTAAAAACAACAACCAATGGAATGCTGCCAAACTCGATCCTCAAAAAATCGACTCTTTTTTTGCTAAAAAAGAGGAGCACAAGATCGACTGTGTTTTTGCTCATGACAGCTACTTGATCAACCTGGGCTCTCCCAAACCAGATCTGCATGCAAAATCAATCCATGCATTTAAAGATGAAATTGATCGCGCAGAACAACTAGGACTTTATGGTTTAGTTTTTCATCCTGGTGCTCATACAGGTGATGGCGAAGCCAATGCCATCAAACGAATTGGAAACACACTAAAAGAGGTGCTTGCAGAAAAACCAAATGGTAAAACCAAAATCTTAGTTGAAAACACAGCAGGCCAAGGTTCTAATGTTGGTTATTCGTTTGAACAGATCGCTGAAATTTTAGACATTGCTGGCGACGATCCCCGCCTCGGTGTTTGCTTAGATACGCAACATACCTTTGCTGCTGGTTATGACATTCGAACCGAAGAAGGTTATGAAAAAGTAATGAAAGACTTTGAAAAAAATGTCGGCACCAAACGCATTCAAGCCTTTCATTTAAATGATTCTAAAAAAGATTTAGGTGATCAGGTAGATCGGCACCAACACATTGGCCAAGGTTTTATTGGCCTTGAAGCCTTTCGCTGTTTGATGAATGATAAACGCTTTGCCGACATTCCAAAGGTTTTAGAAACTCCTAAGGGAGATGATTTAAAAGAAGATGTTGAAAACCTCGCCACACTACGGAGCTTGATCAATGAAAAATAAACCAGTCGACGCCCTCTTACTCTATGGATCAAGCGAAGAAAATGCAGACATTTTTTATGCCACAAAGATGTTTGTGCCAGATGCTCATATCTATATCCAAAAAAAGAACAAAAAGATGGTGATCTTAAATGACCTGGAGCTCGATCGGGGTAAAAAACAAGCCCAAGTCGACCGCGTTCTATCCTTCTCAACTTATCAGAGTAAAGCACTTAAAACACGGGACCGTCGAGGCACCACTGCTGATGTCATCGAGGTAGCCCTTAAAGAACTCAAGGTTAAAAATGTGGGAGTCCCTTCTAACTTCCCTCTTTTCTTAGCTGATATTTTAAGAAGCCGAAATTTTAATTTAATTCCACAACCTGAGCCTTTTTTTCCTGAGCGGAGATTTAAAACTAAAACTGAAGTCAAACATATTAGCGAAAGTATTCACCACACAGAGCAAGCAATTCACAAAGCCATTCAATTCATTAAAAAAACAACCGTCAAACAAGGTTACTTGTGGCACCGTGGCAAAAAAGTAACCCCTGCTGACATTAAAAAAATTATCAATGTTTCATTAATGGAAAACGAATGTGTGGCTCAACACTCTATTGTGGCGGGTGGCGACGAAGCATGCGACCCACACAACACAGGTTTCAAACCAATCCCTGCACACAAACCGATCGTGATGGATATTTTTCCTAAATCTATTAAGACCGGTTATTATGCGGACATCACACGTACAGTCGTTCGCGGCAAACCAAGTCAAGCCGTACTTGATTTGTACCAAACTGTTTTAGAAGGCCAAAAAATAGGCTTTGATTTAGCGGGCCCTGGCGTACGTGGCAGTGATATCCACGAAGCTATTTGCGATTACTTTGAGTCTAAAGGCTACAAAACAGGTAAGAAAAACGGCTTTATCCAAGGCTTTTTTCATGGCACCGGACATGGCTTAGGCTTAGATGTACATGAAGCCCCACGCGTCAGCCTAGGCAATGACATCCTCCAACCAGGTGATGTGGTCACCATTGAACCTGGCCTCTACTACCGCGGTATAGGGGGAATACGGATCGAAGACGACATCTTAATCACAAAAACCGGATGTAAAAAGTTAAGCACCTACTCCAAAAAATTTGTGGTTTAAATAGAGGCAGATCTCAGGTTATAATAAAAAGGCTATGGAAAAAAACTCACAAGATAAATCATTACTTTTAGGCGTTGGCTTAGATAATAAAGATGGCCACACTCGCATCACCAAAGGGGACAACTTCCGTCTTTTAGGTGGCTCTAAAGACACGCATGAGCAAATGCAGGAAACAGCCATTAAATTTAACGAAGAATTGTCTAAAAAGAAAAAACGTTTAGAAGAGATTAATAAAGATGAG
Source organism: Actinomycetes bacterium (assembly GCA_029263055.1). Classification (GTDB taxonomy): domain Bacteria; phylum Auribacterota; class JAJCYG01; order JAJCYG01; family JAJCYG01; genus JAJCYG01. The sequence continues at coordinate 61,170 of JAJCYG010000070.1, read as the reverse complement.
TTTGCTGAAATAGCCGATAAAGTCGGTTTAAAATCCCTGCCTAATCCAAACAACAATTAGTTTTCTGGATTCAACGCCTTTTCCATATCTTTCTTATCCGCTTCAAGCAACTTCTTAAGATTGCCAATCACTTTAGGCAAATCTTTTTTGGCAAAGTAGTTTTTGATAAATTCTGGAAAGTATTTACCTAACTCAACGTCGACAGAATAGACTATTTGAACCTTCTCTTCTTCCCCTTCAATAGGGTCAAATTTAAAGTAGCCATGAAAACGACGAAAATCATTTTCTTTGTTTCGGTCGAGTTGGAAGGTGACTAAGTTTTTCTCTTTGTAAAAATAATAGTTGAGATAATACTCAATATTTTTAACCTGTAGAGAAAGATTAAAATAGAGAAGAAATGAATTATCTTTTTGTTCAATCAGTTTGAGTTCTTGAACATTGGGAATGATATATTCATAGCTTTCCCAAGCAGCTAAAAGGTCCCAAACACGTTGAATTGGGGCTTTGAGGCGAACAATTGCTGCTAACTGGCTCCCAATCTCTTCATCCACTCCAGGAGCGCGGTACCCAGGTTTAACGATCACATCTCCCCTTTCAAGTTTTTGCAATTCTCTTTCAGTAAAAGCAGAAGCATCTTCTTGAGCAAAAAGAGAAATAGGTAAAGTTAAAAACAAAAGAAGTAAAACAGGTATAAAGAGTTTAATCTTTTTTTCCATAATAAGTTACCGAGCACCCTGGTTCTTCCCAGACCTTTACCTCTTTTAAAGGGAGATCTGTTAAATTATCCCAAACCCATACAGCCACGAGCTCTGCTGAAGGTTGTTCAAATTGGTCGTTTAAATTTTTATGGTGCAACTTTGAGAGGATTCGATCTTTAACAATTTGATCAAGTTCGCAAAAGTCAAACACCAACCCATTGTCTAACAATGGCCCTTCAATCGTGACATGAAGTTGCCATGTGTGCCCATGAACTTCTTCCCACTCCCCATTAGGGAGCTTAATCTTATGAGCTGCATCAAAAGCAAACTCTTTAGTGACTAACATTAAGCATCTACCACAGCTTCTGCTTGAGTTTCAGCAATCACTTTTGTTCCGCTCAATTCGCGAACCGCAGCTGTAATGGCTTTAGCATCAATGCCATATTTTTCATACATAATGGATTGATCCCCATGTTCAATAAACTTATCAGGAAAACCTAACCTTATGACGCTCACATCATGGATTTTATTCTCTTCTAAAAATTCTAAAATCAAACTCCCAAACCCCCCCATGAGAACATGCTCTTCAACCGTGACCACTTTTTTCACTTTTTGGAAAAGATTTAAGAAGTATTCTTTATCTAATGGCTTAATAAAACGAGGATTCACCACAATAGGAAAAATTCTATCTTGTTGTAAGTCTTGAGTGGCTGCAATGGCATCTTGTGTGCGTGTTCCTAAAGCAATCACAGCAACTTCTTCACCCTCACAAACCGTTTCTGCTTTACCCACTTCTAATGGTTGTGGGTTTTTATCAAACACAAAATCTTCACTTGCACTTCCCCGTGGATAACGGACTCCGCTAGGGCCATTAATAGTCAAACTTGTTGCCAGCATTTGCTGCAATTCAGGACCATCTTTGGGTGCCATCAACACCAAGTTTGGCACGCAACGCAAATAAGAAATATCAAACAAGCCTTGATGAGTTGGGCCATCCGCTCCCACACATCCCCCACGGTCCATAGCAAACACAACCGGCAGGTTTTGAATACAGACATCATGTAAAAGTTGGTCATACCCACGCTGTAAAAAGGTAGAGTAAATCGCACAGACCGGATGATACTTACCTGTTGCCGCTAAACCTGCCGCAAAGGTCACAGCATGTTGCTCTGCAATCCCGACATCAAAATAACGTTCTGGATGGACTTTTTGAAAATGCTCTAAACCGGTTCCATCAGGCATGGCTGCTGTAATGGCAATCACTTTTGGATCTTTATTCGCTAATTCAATTAAGGTATCTGCAAAAACTCTTGTATAAGACATAGCCCCTGATTTTTTAAGCGGCTTATATGTCTCTTTTTCAAATGGAACTTGGCCATGTGATTTCCAAGGATTTTCTTCAGCAAATTTAAATCCTTTTCCCTTTTGTGTGATCACATGAAGTAAGAGCGGACCTTTTAAATCTTTGATGTTATTAAACTCTTTGACCAAAGCTTCCACATCATGTCCATCAATCGGACCAAAATAACGAAAACCCATTTCTTCAAACAAAATATCAGGCACGACCAAGTTTTTTAAACCTTCTTCAACTTTTTTAGCCAGGTTTAATGCTTTAGGTCCCACCGTCGGTATTTTACCCACAAGCTGCGTCACATCTTCTCGAAATCGATTATAGACAGGTGAGCTAATTAATTTATTTAAATACTTTGGAATAAACCCAACGTTAGGGGCAATAGACCATTTGTTGTCATTTAAAATAACTAAGATATTAGAATTTAAATCGCCTGCATTAAACAGCGCTTCAAACGCCATACCGGCTGTCATGGAACCATCTCCAATAATTGGGAGCACCCGATAATCATCACCCGCCATGTCCCGAGCTTTAGCAAAACCTAATGCCGCTGAAATAGAGGTTCCTGCATGACCCGCACCAAACGAATCATACTCACTTTCATCTCGTTTTAAAAAGCCACTGATCCCGCCATACTTTTTTAATTGATCAAATTGATTCTTACGGCCTGTCAAAATTTTGTGCACATATCCTTGATGCCCCACATCCCAAACCAATTGATCGGCTGGAGTATTCATTGTGTAGTGAAGTGCCACGGTCAGTTCCACAACACCAAGGTTAGATGAAAGATGACCCCCTGTTTTTGAAATTGAGTCGACTAAAAACTCACGGATCTCTTCGGAAAGTTGCGGCAAATCTTCTGGTTTAAGCTTCTTTAAATCTTGCGGGCTATTAACTTGATCTAAAAATTTCATGACAAAGCCTTTCTATGTCTAAGACGAATGCAAAAATTGGCCCATCAGCTCATGGCCTACAACAGGCTCTTTGGCTAATTGGGCTGCAACGGTTTCACTGTAACCTTGTGCATGATTTGAATTAATTCCTGTTCCACACATGGCAAATGGCACAGGTTCTGCCACATGATTGCGTGTTGCCACTGGCGTGTAATGATCCGGTGTCACTAAAAAGCGCCACTCTTTATAAGAAGAGAGTTCTTTAAGTAACGGTTTCACAATCAACTCATCACACGTTTCAATTGCTTTTACTTTTTCATCTACATGGCCATTGTGCCCTGCTTCATCGGTTGCTTCAACGTGCACAAAAACCAAATCTTTTTCTTTTAAAGCTTCCATGGCATATTCTGCTTTACCGGTATAGTTGGTATCATAATACCCGGTAGCCCCTGGAACTTTAATGATCTCCATATCCAAATAAGTGCCCAATCCACGTAATAAATCAACCGCTGAAATCAAGCTTGCATCAACGCCATACGTCTCTTTAAACGTAGGCAATTGCGGCGCTTTTCCATTTCCCCACACCCAGGCTGAATTAGCATTAAACCCATCCAAAGAAAATCCATTTGCTAAAAAGGAGGTGGCTCTCTTTTGAATCTCTGAGATCAGTGCAGACCCTTTTCCTTTGGGTTGATAAGGCGAGACTTCTTTGCCTGAAATATTGTGCGGCGGTGTTAATCCTAACTCGCCATTGCCTTCTTGTAATAATTCTTCAGGAATCACTAACAAATGTCGGTACATCATTCCTGGATGAATCTTAACGCCTAAATCAGAAATTTGTTCATTAAACTGATGCACAAACTCTGTGCTCTTTTCAGTTGCAGGATGCCCCCCACTAAAATCTGCCATGATTTCATTTTGGATCAAAACAGTGTTTAAACGAAGTGCCACTTCATTAGGTTTAAGCGTCACACCCATGCTCGCCGCTTCCAAAGGAGCGCGACCTGTGTAATATTTTTTCGGGTCAAATCCCATCAAAGAAAGGCCACACACATCACTGCCTGGCTCCATACCATCTGGCACTGTTTTTAGTAATGAACAAAACCCTTTTTGAGCTACGCCGTGCAAATTGGGCACGTTGGCATACTCTAAAATGGTCTTATCCCCTAATTCTTTAACAGGATAATCCCCTAAACCGTCTGGAATAAAGAAGATATATTTCATAGCGAGCCTAATACAATAGCAAGTCGATTTAGGGGTGTCAATGAGAAGGGATTTTATAAAAAGAAAAAGGCAAAAGTCCCTAATACAAGGGAATATATAATAAATGGTAAAAACTGACGGCGTGTCAAAAACCATTGCAAAAGCTTTAACGCTCCATAGCTACTAATAGCTGAAACCGCAAACCCCACCCCATAAGGAACCCATGAATCGATCTGAGAAAAAGAAGCTTTTGAGTACCACAGCTCTCCAAGGCAAGCCATTAGAATCGTTGGAATCGCCAATAAAAAAGCAAATCGAAATGCCGGATTGATTCCAAGTCCGCATAAAAGACTGGCGGTTAATGTTGTCCCTGATCGCGAGACCCCTGGAAAAAGAGAAGCAGCTTGAGCCAATCCAACCAAAATCGCATGGTACCACCTAAAAGGTTTTTCTTGATTAGGGCGATTCAATTTTACTTGAGCCACAATCAAAATAGCTCCGGTCACCCACCACCCGATTCCCATTAACTTAGGATTTGTAAAACTATTGGCAATCACAGAATGGAAGAGCAAACCTAAAAGACCTGTAACAAACGTCGCCATTAAAAGAAAGATCAACCAACGAAGATTTGATTTAAAGAGATCAACAATTTCAGCACGAAAGAAAAAAGTAAGAGCAAAGATAGAACCGAAATGAACAGCTACAGTAAAAAAAAGTTCACTTGCTAATGGAACATTAAAAAAGTGGGCAACAAAAGCCAAATGACCTGAGCTTGATATAGGGAGGAATTCAGCAACACCTTGTAGTAAACCGAGTAGAATTGACCAGAGAATTTCCATGAAAACTATTCTAGTATTGTTCGATGATTATTTCAATGAACTGATCAACTAAATGCGCATCCCATTGAGTGCCGCGACCTTCAGTTAAAATTTCAACCGCTTTTTCTTTAGGCATCCCTTTTCGATAGGGACGATCAGATGTCATGGCATCATACGCATCAGCAATTGAGACAATCCGCGCTTCTAAAGGAATGTCTTCTCCTTTTAGACCTTTTGGATAACCGCCCCCATCATAACGTTCATGATGATAATGAATCACCTTAAGCACATCTTTTAAAAAATTAAGCGGCTGACAAATTTCAACGCCAACATCAGGATGCCTTTTGATCACATCATATTCTTCTTTAGTTAATGCAGCCGGCTTGAGCAACACTGATTCAGGCACCCCAATCTTACCAATATCATGAAGAAGCGCCCCCATTTCAATCGTGTTCCAATCTTCTTCTGGAACCCCACTCTTTTTAGCTAAATCTAAAGAGTAACGTGCCACCCGCTCCACATGCTTTCCTGTATACCCATCTTTAGCGGCGATGGAGTTAGCTAACATACGAATAATGTTTTTACTGTCTTCAAGATCATCAATCAAACGACGCATGCGAATCAACGCACGCAAACGGGTAAACATTTCAACCGTATCAACCGGTTTATTTAAAAATTCGTCCGCCCCCACCTCCAATGCTTCATAACGCTTTGCACGGTCAGTGAGGGTGGTCATAATAACAATAGGAATAAAACGGGTCTCGTGAGTCTCTTTGATTTTTTTGCAGAGTTGGATACCGGTCATAATAGGCATCATCACATCAGAAACAATAACATCAGGTTGGAAATCAGGGATTTTATCCCATGCATCTTTACCGTCACAAGCCACTTCAACGTTATAACCTTCTTCAACAAGCTGGATCTTTAAAACTTCGCAGACTGTTTTTTCGTCATCGACGAGTAAGACGCGCCCCTTCATAGGCTGGATTTCCCTTTGGTTGTGGTTAGAAGTTTAACAAAAAATGGGCCTGTCGCCAACTTCAACTCTCTATTTAGGTGCACCACTCTATCCCCTTTTCTATTTCATAGTCTTAACAAGATGAGTTAGTAAGAAAAACCCACCGATTAGGACTAAGAGCGGCATATAGCTTGCTAGCTCTGCAGCATAAAAAATTCCTAGAATCGCTCCAAAGAGCATTCCTAGAAATAAATGATGGTCCCATTTCATATCAGCCACCTCCTCGCAACATATTCTCCACAGGTGTCTTATCTATTATTATTATACCATGCCAGCTTGAGGGGGTCAATTTGCCCCAATGACTCAAAAATGCCCTTTTCTATTGACGTTCTGGGACAAAATTTATAACTTATTGGTATGCCAAACTTTATTACTAGAAAAACACATGACATTGTTTTAGAAGAACTGACCAAACTACGTGAAGTGGACCTCATTGAAGTGAGTCGCGTGAAGCAAGAGTGTGCGGCTGAAGGAGATTTGCGTGAAAACTTTGGGTATGCTGAAGCCAAGCAAAAGCTTGAAATGATCCAAACCCGCATCCACGAATTAACCGAACTCCTTTCTGGTGTTCAGTTTATTGATGATATTGCGATTCCTGGCACCATGGTCTCTATCGGGACAAGTGTTACAGTACTTGATAAAAAATCAAAAAAAGAAGAGACCTTTCATATTTTAGGCCCTGAAGACTCTGATATTGAACAAGGAATTATCTCTTTTCAAACTCCCCTAGCCAAAGGGATGATGACAAAGAAAGAAGGAGATGAATTTGCCATCCCTATTCCTGAAGGGTCCAAAGAGGTTAAAATTCTAAAAATCAACAAGTACAAATTTAATTAATGAATTGGTTATTTGAACTTCCCCTCTTTATGCTTGCCGCAATTATTGGCGGTCAATTCTGTAAGCGCATTCATATCAGCCCCCTAATTGGTGAAATCAGTGCCGGTATTCTTATGGCACTCGTTTTTGCTTTAGTCGGCGCCCATCACGACGAACACCTACTTCATGTCTTTGCTGAACTTGGTGTGATTTTTATTCTTTTTGTGATTGGAATGGAAACCAACATTAAAGAAATTATTAATGTGGGTAAACCTGCTCTTGCTGTGGCTTTGGCAGGTGTCGTTCTCCCCTTTTTATCTGGACTGGGAGTCGGCATGTACTATGGCTGGACAATGCCAATTACGCTTTTTGTTTCAGCTAGTTTGGTTGCCACAAGTATTACGGTTTCAGCCCGCGCTTTTATTGATTTAGATTTTGTTCAACACCGCTCCTCTCAAATTGTATTGGGCGCCGCCATCATCGACGACATTTTAGGACTTCTTGTGTTAACCTTTGTGATTTCGACCGTCTCTGCAGAGGGGGGTGCTTTATCAACAAAGCTAATAAAAATCGGCCTCTTCTTTGTTTTAATCATGCCGTTTGTTTGGTTTTTTGTTCCTAAGATTTTAAATCGTTTGAGTAAAATATTTGGATTGGAAACCCGCGGTGTTTTAACCGTAGCAACACTTCTTTTAATTGCTTACTCCGCACACTGGACAGGACTCGCACCCATTGTTGGCGCATTCTTTATGGGAATGGTTTTATCTTTTAATCGGGATGAACATGCGGAACATTTTGTGAACCCATTTTATTTAGTTCTCGCGCCCATCTTCTTTTTTAGCATTGGTTTTATGGTTGATCTATCTTCTTTTGTCGACGGACTTGCCATTGCCTTAATCTTAACTACCCTCGGTATTCTAGGTAAATTGATAGGCGGACTCATCGGCGGCATGCCCTTTGGTATTCCATTTAAAGAATCATTATTGATTGGCGTCGCCATGGTGCCTCGAGGTGAAGTAGGACTGATTATTGCCGGGATTGGAAAAGCAATGGGCGTTGTCGACGACACGCTTTTTGCGGCGGTTGCTTTTATGTGTTTGGCCACCACTTTTCTTCCCCCATTTATTCTGCCTAAATTAATTAACGCGGTTAAAAATGAGAACGTACGGAGTGCCACATGAAAGTAAAAGATTTCCATCACAATGATCCAGATGCCAGACTTAGTTTTGTGCAAGCTTCAAGCAGCATTGACGAAGTTTATGAAGCTCTTATGAGCAATAAAGAGAGTCGCGTTGTTTATGTGACCGATCAAGAAGAAAAACTAGTGGGACAAATTGATATAGGGACCATTATCAATTTATATGGATGCAAATTTTCATCAGGCCCCATTGACATGCTCACCAAATTTTCAAAGCTTTTAGCGCATAAAGCAAGCGACTTAATGAGCACCCCTATTTATGTGCGCATGGAAAATCACATCAGTATTGCGATTAAAGTGATGATGGAAAGTTCTATTTACGAAATGCCTGTCATTAATGAAGAACGAAAAGTGATTGGCAATGTCACTTGCTTTGAATTGCTTCAAGCTTTAAAGGATCATCACGGCGAATTTTAAGCTGCTTGATTAAGCTTAGTCAAACCCACATCTTGCTTTAAAGGGGCCATGACCTCATTTTGAAGAAGAATCTGTAACACCACCCGGTAAGCCATCTTTTTGAAGAGATCTTTAGATTCTCGGGAAAGTTGAAACAAAGGACTTTGAACCGATTTTAACGACTCTCTGGCTTCGATATGAAAAAGCAGATCAGCCTTTCCTACCCAAATTTGCTTAGACTCCACTTCTTTAGAACCAGTAAAAGCAACACGATTCATCACAGAATGACTCATTAATGGCTGCTGGGTCAACTGAATGGACTGGGCTTTAAAAGGAATAAAAAAAGAGACTTGAGCTAGACTTGTCTGTGTAACAAACAGACTCACCAGGCCAGTCGCCAATGAAACAGTAAAGAATTTTGTGAAGTTTTGTTTATTCAACATAATATCAGATTATATCACTCTAAAGAAAAATGTCAATGAATAACCTCTATATACCGAACATAAAGGTTGTTATAAAAAGAGTTAGAATGACTTACGCCCCGTAAAACCAGCCTCGATTTCATGCCAATGCGAAACTTTCTTCTCGCCTCTTTTCCAACATAAGTATACGAGCATATCGTCCTTTAGAGAGTAAAAGTCAACTAAGCCTTGATCTAAATCTTTCAACTCACAGCCTAGCTCGCTAAAACGATGAATGTTCTGTTTAAATTGATCAAAAAGAAGCTGCATCTCTTCTAATTTTTTTTCAAAGTAAGCAGAGCTTGGCTTCACACGCTTAGCTCCACTCCCTTCTTGAATCAACTCCAGCACATCAATCTCAGCCTGATGTTTATTGATATCAAGTTTGATGTCAGAAAGGGTCTGTATTAGAGACTCAATGGCTGGCAACATTTGGTTTGCTTCTTCTATCGTATAAAGTTTTGTTTTCATAAGGTTTATCCCAGGTAGTAAATTGTGTGCATTGAAAACAGGTAAGACGCTTTAATTGAGAAACATTCTAACCACATCTTTTTTAAAAAACAAAACTTTTTTTATTAGAAATTATTCTACCATTTGTAGACGAGCAGGCATCCATTCCCATGTATCTGGATTGGAATATAATGGGGTCATTTCATTTGAAGTTGGGTTCAAAATAAAGAGGTCAAAATCAGCGGCAACTGTGGGTTGAGAGAGATCCCCGTTTAAACTGGCTTGAGGCACCACTAAATGACTTTCATCAATATAAGCTGGAAGTGCTGTAAACGAACCACTTAATGCCAACGGCGCTTCTAATGAACTCAATTCAAACGGCAATCCCATTAAATTTAATTTTTTATTGGCATAAACAATTCCATAGTATTGAACCAACTCATCTGAAGGGACATAAACCACACCTAAATAAGCTTGATCACTGTTTTCAGCAATCACATAGCTATAGACTTCGGATTCAGCTTTGGTGTCAGGATGAACCTGATACAAGGCCCCTTGAATCAAGTCTGAAGCAGGAGCTTCTTCCCCTTCTGCAACCGGCTCTGCTTGTTTTAAACGTGAGAAATAGACATTACCTGAAGAAGTGGCGAGTGGGGCAAAGTCTTGATGGTTTGAAGCAGATGTGAGCCCTTCAACCCCACTCCCATCTTCATTCATAATAAAAAGGTTCACCTGAATCCCTGTTGCTTCAGCTAAGGAGCCCCTGTCACTTGTAAAGACGATACGATCCTCATCTAAGAAGGAAGGCTCCACATCATTAAAGCTTGCGTCTGAGCTCACTTTTGAGAGCCCTGTTCCATCTGAGCTCATTGAATAGATCTGCCAGGTTTGAGCCCCATCTGCTTTCATTGAGAAATAAAGAGTGGCATTATCACTACTAACTGTGAGATCTCGAACCATAGCATTTTCAAATGAAGTTAAGGCCACAGGCTCTGCTGAACCATCCACTGGCATTTGAAACAAATTAGCACCGGGTTGAAACAGAGTCGAGCCCTCGAATTGATATAAATTTTGTAAGAGTCCATCCAAACTTGTTGGGACAGCTCCTTTTGGTTGTTGAAGAAACAAAATATTGTTTTTGAGTTCAGGCAAACTATTTGGATCGCCTGGATCAAATCCTTTTTTCACTTCATCCCCATCTGAAACCCCATCTCCATCACTGTCTTTATTGTTTGGATCGGTTCCTAAGATTGATTCTTCTTGATCAGACAGCCCGTCTCCATCACTATCAACTAAGGGCTCACTTAAGTTAGTTGCAGCTTGAACCACATTTGAAAGTCTTGAAAGTCCACCTTCAGCAGTACTGTATTTCAAACAAACAAAATAAGTCTTATCAGAATCAAGTCCTGTAATCAAAGCAGTCTGTTCAACGCCCTCTTTTGAAGCAACGGTTAATGAAGAAAGTGAATCAAAACTAGTTTCAGTAATGGAACTGGTTGAATAACGCACATCATAAGAAGCAGCCCCTTCAGGAGCAGACCAAACCACATTGATTGAAGTTGCGGTCATATTAGTGGCCCGCAAATCATCCACAGCAGGCAACGTGCTCTCTTCTTCCACTTCTGTAATGCCTGCTGAAGTTTCAGAAGAATTTGGACTTTCGTTTGCGCTCGTATCATAAGCAAGCAAACGGAAAAAAGTATTTTGACCTGGAGTCAAACCTGAAACAGTGGTGCTGGTCACATTGCCCACATCTACAACGGTGACGGGATCGGGTTCTACAGCCCCTGCTGTATAAAAGCGAACCGTGTCAAATTGTGCGCGGGCATTGGGTCCTGCCTCATCCCCAAAACGGAAGAGAACATCCCCGCCAGAAGGAATAGAAGGATTTGTGGTAAAAACTAAAGCGCCATCCACAAAAAGTTTAAATTGATTGCCTTGCATCGTGACACGATAAACGTGAGCGCTATCTGTTGTATCCATAGCATAAGAGGCGCCAGTCCAAATTTCTCGAACTTCTGTCGCTGTCCAACGCAACCCTGTGTAATAACCAGATGGCATCACCAACTGAATACGACCATCGGTTCCAGCACTCACATCGACTTTCATTTTAACTTCAGCGGTCCAACCTGTGGCATTGTTTGGCACCCAACCTCGATTAAATGAAGTGAGCACATTGTTTGGTGCAACAGTAGTATCTAATATTCCAAGCCCTCCATTAAACGTCCAGAAGACTGGCGAACCAAAAACATTCCAACCATTGTCTAATGGCGATGTATTAAAATCAAGTTCTTGAGTCCAAGTCGTGACATCATCTGCTGAAAGAGCCGCCTGAGAAAGAGAACTGTAAGAAAGTCTGTAACCTGCTATGTCTGGCTCTGGGTTAGCATTCCAACTCACATTGGCTTGACCATTGCCTGCATCAACAGCGGCTAATCCTGTAGGAGCAGAGGGTGCTATCGTATCAATCGGCGTCGCTGTGGCTGTCACAGCTAATCCATAGTTGGGTATGCTATCAAATGAATAAGCGGCATAAAAATATTGGGTGCCATTGGTTAAATTAGAGTCGGTAACAGAAGTTCCATTTGCATCAAACACCACGGTTCCATCGGTTGCATTGGTTGGAAAACTTCCTGTCTTTCTAACAATGCGTGTACCGACATAAGAAGCATCAGCAGGATTGATCCAACTTAAATTCGTAGAAAGATCACCTGGTGTGGCGACAAAATTAGTCACACTCGCTGGACCCAAATCATCACGTGATTGAACAGGGCCGACAGGTGTCACGGTTTTGTTTTCATTGCCACCAAAATCAACTGCAGTGACTGCGTAAAAATAATTTGTGCCATCAACTGAAGTTGTATCGGTGTAACTTATTGTATTGGATGTGGCCAAAGGTGTCAGTCCGGTCACATCTGTAAAAGTAGCTGTGCCGCGATAAATGCGATAGGTTGAAAGATCGGTTGCTGCACTGGCTGTCCAATTTAATGAGACGGAGCCCCCATTATCTCCAACCGTATCAATGGCTGAAAGACCTGCAACCGCATCAGGGGCCACTGTATCAGCAGGCACGCCTGTTTGTTCGGATGACTTAGGGCCTTCGTTATCACTCGTATCATAAGCAGAGACCGTCACAAAATAAGGTGCACCGTCGGTCAAACCGGTAAAGGTATGGGCGGTCACATTTCCCACATCCACAACGGTAATCGGATCAGGCTCCACTGCTCCTCCAATATAATAACGGAAGAAATCCCAATTTGATTGAGAACCAGGGCCGGCTTCATCTCCAAATCGTAAATTAAAATCAGCACTTGGAACAGAAGGGTTGGTGGTCATCACTAGATTGTTATCAATAAAAAGTTTAAACACATTTCCTTGTTTGGTCACGCGATATAAATGGTAATCATCTGAAGTATTAAATGAGATTTGCGCACCCGTCCAAATTTCTCGAATTGTATCCGTTGTAAAACGTAATCCTGTGTAATGGCCATCTGGCATCACCACTTGAATACGACCATCTAAGCCATCACTTTGATCGACTCGCATGCGAAACTCAACAGTCCAACCCGTTCCCATACTGGCTCCCCAGCCTCGGTTAAATGAAGTTAATAAACTGGCACTTGCTGTATCAAGGCGACCAATCCCACCTGTAAAATTCCAACTGTTAGAACCAAATAAAAACCAACCGGGTTGATTCAAAGGCGTGTCATCCATCGTCAACTCATCTGTCCAAGTCGTAATATCGTTAGCGCCTAAACCTTGTTGTGTCACCGTTGAAAGATAAAGCCTGTACCCACCAATATCATTTTCAGCATTCGCATTCCACTGCGCAAGCAAGGACCCTGGTCCGGCTGAAGTGACATTTAATCCTGTTGGCGCTGCAGGAGCGACATTATCAATTGGCGTGGCTGAAGCTGTCACAGCGATTCCATAATTAGTCGTGCCATCAAACGAATAAGCAGCATAAAAATATTGGGTGCCATTGGTTAAATTGGAATCGGTTGTCGAGGTGGCACTTCCTGAATAAGCAACCGTTCCATCGGTTGGACTGGTTGGAGCAGACCCTGCTTTACGCACAATGCGTGTTCCCACAAAATCAGCATCGGTTGGATTAGTCCAACTTAAATTAACCGAAGCATCACTTGCTGCAGCTGAAAAACCTGTGACACTGGCTGGCCCCAAATCATCACGTGATTGAACCGGTCCTACACTACTCACTGATTTATCTTCATTACTACCCAGGTCAACTGCAGTCACAGCGTAATAATAATCAGTCCCATCTTGAGTAGTGTTATCCACATAACTATTTGTTTGAGATGTTCCCAATGGAGTCAACACAATCACATCATTAAAAGAAGTGGTGCCACGATAAACATTGTAATGATCAACATCTGTTTCGCTGTTAGCGATCCAATTGACGGAGATACTTCTTCCAGTATCTTGCGGCGTATCCACTGCACTCAATCCTTGAACCGCAGCTGGAGCTTGCGAATCTGCTGGCACACCGGTTTTTTCTTCTGAAAAAGGGCTTTCATTATCACTTGTGTCATAAGCAATCAAACGAACAAAATATTGCGTTCCATTTTCCAAACCATTAATGGTGTGACTTGTCACATTGCCCACATCAATAATCGTCACCGGATCAGGATCAACCGCTCCCTGAGTGTAATAACGAATAAAATCCCATTGGCTTTGAGCCCCAGGACCCGCTTCATCGCCAAATCTTAAATTAAAATCAGAAGCTCCTTGAGAAATGGTTGTGGTAAAAGCTAAATTATTATCCACAAAAAGTTTAAATTGATTGCCTTGTTTTGTGACCCGATATAAGTGAAACTTATCGGTTGTATTCATTGAATGCGTTGCCCCTGTCCAAATTTCACGTACTTCAGTTGAAGAAAAATGCAATCCACTGTAATGCCCATCTGGCATTAACATGCGAACACGGCCATCTGCCGCATCACTCTGATCCACTTTCATTCTAAATTCAACGGTCCAGCCAGAAGTGTTTCCTCCCCATCCTTTATTGATCGAGCTAAGCGAACTCTGATTCAGAGTATTTAAGGTTCCGATTCCATTTGAAAAACTCCAGCTATTGGAGCCAAATAAAAACCAACCATTTTGGCCAATCGGTGAAGAACTCATATTAATTTCATCAGTCCACGTGGTGATATCTTCAGTCTCATTTTCAGAGTCCTCAAGTTGCTCGGCACTCAAACTCGATTGACTCACTGTGGCTAGATAAACTCGATACCCTCCAAGAGTTGATTCTGTGTTGGCATCCCATGAAAGATTCAAACTCTGTTCCCCTGCCGTAACCGTTAAACCGGTTGGTGCAGCCAAAGGAACCCCTGTTCCGTTAATCGCCACATCATCGACATACCATCCTTCGTGATCATTTTGAATCGCATCAACCGTATCAAAATGAAAGCGAATTAAAATAGTTTGTCCCTCATAACTAGACAAATCAATCGACTCAGTTGAAAAAACATTATTAGTTGTGGTCTTGGTCCATATTTGAGTAAAGCTGGTGCCTCCATTGGTTGAAATAGAGACGGTTGCTTTATCGTAATTACTATTATTCTCAGTCACTAAAAAGGTTCTAAAGGTAAATACCGGACTATCGGCATTGGTTAAATCAATTGCTGGCGAAGTTAATGAACCGGAATTAGTTCCTCCAGTATTGTACGTCCCTGTTGACTCTTGTCCGTAGTACCACGAATTTGAAGGAGAGGTGTTTCGACGAGTTGACTGATGCCACAATGCCCCATTTGAAACGGTCCATCCATTCACACCTGATTCCATGTCATCTTCAAAAATTGTGATCGCAGGTTTAGTCTGCTCAGTCACCACATTTGAAACACCGGAACCATTTCCTGCTTCATCAAAAGCTTGCACAGCAACATAATAAGAAGTGTTTGCAGTGAGCCCTGTCACTTCAAAGGTTTCTTGCGAACCAGGCGATTGCGGTGTGGGCAAATTTGGAGCTAAAGTGGCTTGAGAAAAATTAGCGGCTGTAATCAACTGCGTGCTTGTTCTAATTTCATAACGCGCGGAATTGCCTGTTGTACCATCATCCCCTGTCGCTGTCCAACGAACCGTGATTGAATTTTGTCCGCTAGAAACCGTGACTAAATCTTGAATCGGACCAGGTGGAACCGTCTCTTTTTGCAAAGAATTAAATACATTTAATCGTCCACCTGTCACAGTAATTCCAGTTAAACCAGGGATCACATCCACTCCAGCATAAAGACGATCTCGAACTTGAATATTGGTGAGTGTTGGGTTTTGTCCCCACACTAATGCTGCGGCACCTGATACGTGCGGTGTCGCCATCGATGTTCCACTTTTTGTGCCGTATCCGCCACCTGGAACTGTACTTAAAATAGAAGAACCCGGCGCCCCAATATCAACCGTTGTGGCACCATAACTTGAAAATGAAGAACGGGCATCAGTTCGATCTGTAGAAGCAACACTGATCACATTGCCTTGAGGATAATTTGAAGGATAATGTGGTGACACATCATTATTAGTATTACTGTTTCCTGCAGCCGCAATAAAAAGTTGGCCTGCATTGTTAGCGGCATCAATGGCTGAAGACATGGATTGCGAAGAACCCCCTCCCCCCCAACTATTACTTGTGATATGCGCCCCATTATTAATCGCATACTGCAAACAACTCACCGCAGCAGAAGTAAATCCACTCCCACTTGCATTTAAAAACTTGAGCGCCATGATTTTGACATTCCACGTCACACCCACCACACCAATGTTATTATTTCCAATCGCTCCAATTGTCCCTGCACAGTGAGTTCCGTGCGAATTGTCATCATCAGGGTTTCCATCATTGTTCACAAAATCATAACCATGCACATCATCAACAAAACCATTGCCATCATCATCAATACCGTTGCCTGCTATTTCTCCTGTATTGGTCCACATGTTGGCCGCTAAATCAGGGTGATCCCAATCAACCCCTGTATCAATCACACCGACGATAATCGTGCTTGCATTGGTATTCACATCCCATGCTTCAGGCGCATCAATATCCGCATCTGCCACCCCACCTGATTGACCCGTGTTATGCAATCCCCATAACGACCCAAAATTAGGATCATTAGGAATGACTTCTGTGTTCACCACAAAGTTAGGCTCTGCAAATTCAATTGCAGGTAAAGAAAAACAGACATCCACACATGCTTTTAACGAATGACCATGCTCGGTTTTATAACGATAAATTTTGACATTCCCAATTTGGTTGCGTTGCAGTAATTCAACACCTCGGCTTTCTGCAACAGCATCAGCTTGTTGGTCACTCACTTGATCGTTATATTTAATTAAAAGTTCATTTTCAGCATGAGGTTCGGGGTAGGCTTCGGAAGTAACAATGGCAACATTGTCTGTTGCCGCGGAAGGTTCGTTAGATTGGGCAATTGCAGATGAAAAGAAAAGTGCAGACAGACCATATATAAATAGTCCACTCACAAGCATTACAAGCGCGCGCCATTTCTTTATTTGACTCATAAACTCCACTTATCGCTTCTTATATATAATACTACGCCCTTAAAGACGTAATACCACAGTTTTTATTCCACCTGGACCTTAAAATCTGGCTCAATATAGCGAATTTCACGCCGGGCTTGAGCCTCTTGAATCAGCTCTTCATAGGAGAATTTGCCATTACTGACACATGAAAGCGCCCCAATTAAATCAAGGCGACGGTCTATTTTAAGACCTAATTCCCCTAAAATAGTCTCTTGCTTTGCCTCTGGTAGTCGCTCTTCAAACTTCACGATAAAGCGCCCCTTTTCTTCAGAGTAAACCTTATCCCTTGTTCCACAAGCAGTTATAAAGAAAACTACAAATAGAACAATACTCATTCTCTTAACCTGAGAACAGACCCATTCATTCCCCATGATATTTCCCTTATTATATAATTAATTTACCACATATTAATGAAGAGCACAAGGCATTACATTGTTTATAAAAGCCTTATTTACAAATATTTATACTATTTATTAAAAATCATTTTTATAAAAGTTAAAGACACGGCCCTGGTCATTAAGACGAAAAGAGACCTTTCGAGAAGGTTTGTCTGAATGGGAAACCAATCGAGCTGGCTTGAATTCAATCAAATTTTCACCTGAAACAAGTTTGAGTTTAGAGAGTTTAAGCAATTTTGTTTTTTCTTTTTCACATTTAATTGTTTGAACCACTTCCCCATTTAACACCACTTGAAGTTCATTCTCTTGTGGCGAATAAAGTTTGAATTCAAGATTTGCAGGAAGAGCTATTTTTTCTGTATTCAAACACCAAATCTTGGCAGTCCTTCCAATCCAACGCCATCCCTTTTCATCATTCCATTTTAAAGATTGGCCAAAGTTCCAAAAAACAGTGTGAACAGCTTGAGGCTTTGCCATAATTTCAAAGACTTCAGTTTCTCCCATTTGTCCTACTAACTTTAACGATTCATTTTGCTGAAACCGCTCCTGATCTTTATGGACCAACACATACTTGGTTCCAAAGTGTGCAAGCAAAGACCACATTTCTGGATTATCAATCTCTTGTGCTTTCTTACGAATCATATCTGAAAGCGTACCAACATCGCCTCCATTCATCATTTTCTTCTGATGAATACGTTGATAAAACATATACTTTTGTTGCCTTTCTTTAATACTGCGCACAAAAGGATATTCCACGATGGCAAAATCACCAGGCTGATCTTTAAGCCAGGTATAAACCTCTGGAACTGACGCTAAATTGATATTTTTAGCAGGAGGAATCACGCTGAATTCAAATAAAATCAAGCAACAAGCTGCCGCACAAACCCAATTTCGAGTCTTTTCTTTGACAAATTTAACGGGAAAGTATTTCCAACTATAAGCAACTAACAATCCCACAAAAAGAGAAACTAAAAAACCAGCACGGCAATAATAACGAAACATTGGTACGAGTGGATGCAGAAAAGCTGAAGGGCGTGGAACAGACAAACCCCAAATCTGCCACCAAGGAGAAAGTGAAAACCAAAAAAAGAACAAACCACTTACAGCAAACAAAGTAATCAAAAATCGATCACGCGATTCAAACCGCTTTCTAAAAAAGATAAGAAGGAATACAACAATCAAAGGAAAAATCCCCAGATAAAGAGTCTTATCTGAAAAATGACGTTTCTTCTTTAAAACATTCTTTTGGACCCACTCTGTTACTTTAGAAAGAACAGGATGATATTCTGAAGGCAACAGATAATCACTTGGATGGGCGGCATACTTAATAACATCTTTTTGTGAACGAGCATACCCACTTGCCTGTACCTCTGCACTGGGATCTTTATGGAGTAATATTTTAGCCATCGGAACCCATTGCGGTGAAAGAAGCAAACCACAAAAAAGCCCTATACCGAGTAATTTGGTCCAAGCCCCCTTCCATGCCAGCAAACCTCTATAGAAAAAAGAGACGCCAAAATAACAAAGCGGAAAAAAGAGACAAAAATAGAGAAAATAGTAATTACTCCAAAAAAGACAACAGACTGAAAGCGCGCATAAGAACGCACTCAACCAACTCCGTTTTTCCCAAAAGTAAATCCAACATAAAATAAAGAGAGGAATAAATTGTGTGGTTGAAAAACCGAGATGGCTCATTGACTGCAGCAAATGATTAGAAGAAAAAGTAAAAATTAAGGCCCCGAGCAAACTCCCCCGTTCATGACGCGTGCAATAATAACAAAGCCCATACATGGCCACACCTGTTGCCACAAAATTAGTGAGCACATAAAAATTAAACGCAAAGATCTCGCCTCCTAAAAATGAAAAAATAAATAACGGATAGGTTAACAATGGTTGCACAGGAAGCGAAGACCAATCTAAACCAAAAGGATGAGCTAATAAGGTATTTTGAGTCGCTGATACTCCATTTTCCCAAGCTGCTTGAAACCACCAAATACCATAAAGGGTTCCAAACGTATCAAAAGGCCACTGGGGATCAGCAAAAATCGAAGACTTAAAATTTAAAATAAGCGGGAAAGAGAGCCCTAAAAAAATAAGGGCTGTTAACAGAGCGACTTGAAACAATCGAATGCCAACCATGAATTAGTTCACTCTTTCCAATAAAATCGTGTCAGACCACAATCCATTTTTAACATCTTCATGCCACACTCTAAACTCGACTTTCTCCACTTGATCTAACTCAAACTCGAGTAAAAACTCTTGATACTGGGCGGCCTGATTAAAATCACTCCCTTTAAGTTCCTTTTCAACCAGCACCTTGTTACCTTCACGGGCACAGACATCAATTTTAGCCAGTAATTGATCGCTTTTAGTTTCAGCCCTTAATTTATAGGTCACTCGATACTTTCCAGGACTAAGAGGGACATGGGGGCCAAACACCAAATAACCTGAACGCCCTTCTGCTTGAGCCACAGAGACTCGAGCCATGCCTTCACGCGTATCTGAATCAACCACATTACTCCCTTTTTGACGAGGTGCTTTCTCAGACTCAAAATAGATCTGATCTGTAGCTGGCTTGTAAATACGAACCGAGCCAAACTGATTCAACAATTCAAACCCATCTCCCTCTTTTAAAAGAGGAGGCCAGTTATAAAGTTCTGTATGCAAGACCAAATAATCAATTCCTAAAAAATCCATCCACAAGGCTAAAGAAGCAGTTGGTTTATTTCCTAAAAAACGGGCGGCAAACTTAGGAATAGACTGGTCATAATAAAAATTATGCTCTCCTCTGTTTCTTTTATAACGAATCGGTGTGGACCAATCTTTATGAGCTAAAGGATATTGCAAGTAAGTGGTCTCTTCATTTAAAGAGTCCATCCACTTTTCAAAAGCAGGATCAGCCTGAGTCACTTTATTTTTTTCAGTTAAAATAGCTTCAGGCTTTAACCCTAAACTATGCACATCTAAATCAGCAAGCCCTAACCCGACTCCACTCCCTTCAGAAAGAAGAAGATCAATCGGCTCTTGTTTTGTTTTACTTTGGCCCACCTCAAATAAAAAGAGGTTCTTACCTGAGAGCAAAGATAATTGAGGCAGCTCAACCAGCGCTTCACCCTTCACCTCTCCTTGCCACACAATTTCATCTCGATTTTGATGTCTGATTTTGACTGAAACGGGATTTTTTGAAACCAACTTTAGTTTTAACGCAACAAGCCAATCCCGATACTCATGATTATGCAGATAAAGATGGCCTTGTTCTTGAGCAAACCATTTAGACCCTTTTCCAAAATCAAGGCGTAAGGCATCAGAAAACTCAGATCCATAAAGCACTGTAATTTTAGGTTTTCGAATCGGAACCTTAAAAAGGATTTGTTTAGGATAAGTAGCCACAACAGGCAGGTTGGTCACATTTAAAAATATTTTTTGTTTGCCTTCTTTAATATGAAAGACCACATAACGCACACCTATAAAATCAAGCTGGGTGAAATAAGCCCCATCCAACTGAGTAAACTTTGGAAAGATTTCACTCACGGTATACCCTTGTTTGACTTGATCGAGATTATTTTGAATCAAAGTTTGATTATATTTCTCTTCAGACTCTTTCTGGCGCTTTGTAAAAGGAAGTTCTAAGATCAATCCTTTTTGCTTTGCCTTTAATGTCCACTCTCGGTAGTTTTTTCGTTTTCCTTCTCGAATCTCATCTAAAAAGTGTGCACTGAACAACGTCAGAATCGAAAAACTAATTAAAAGAAAGAATCCCAAAAACTTAGGGATTGATTTTGAAAAATAGAGAAAGAGAGACAAACAAAAAAAGATAAGAAAAGCTGAAACACCAAACTCAAACGAATAATATGACGTGCGGTATTTGCCACAAAAGTAAGCACAGAGAGAAGCAACAATAAGAAGCAATGCAGCCCAACCGACTAATTTTAAAATCTTCTGGTTCATTGCTTTCTTCTCCAATACAAGAGGCTAAAAACAAGGAGCAAAACAAGTCCGGTTCCCCCTGACAAATAACAACCTAATAAAACTTTCTGTTGGGGTTCAAAACGGAGCTCAACGTCTCCTTGCTCTCCTGTTAAAATATAACCATTTTCCCATCCATTGAATTTAAAATGCAACAGTTCCTTGCCTTGAGCTGTTTTGGCTTGCCACAAAGGATGGTAACCCTGATTTAACACCAGTGAACCTTTTGTTGGCTTTTCAAAATCTAAGGTGTAGTGCGTTGGATCAACCTTAACTGACTCAACTGATTCTTTTTCAAATGAAGCAGTTTGTTGATAAGGAACCCACAAATTAGACTCCCTTACTTGATCAGATAAAGACCAATTCACTTGAGCTCGATTGTTGCGGTCTCCTGTCACCTGGTCTGACTCACTTGTCTCTTTAAAATTAATCTGCCCCATCTTAACTTCTCGCAGCAGCAGGTCTTTATTCGGATAACGTCGAAACCCTTTACGGTGCTTAAAAGAATGATTGATCTCTAAATCAATCCCTGTACAGACCACACCTTGCTTCTCTGGGTGATAGCGACTGATTTCATCATATAAAGGAACCACACGTGCAAGTGGCAACACAGTTTCAAAATCCTCTCCCTTTTCATCCTGCAGGTAAAACTTGATCTGTCCGTCACAAGAGAGCACATCATAAAGTTTGAAATCGAGATAAACATCAGGAAAATCTTTTAATAGAACAGGCTCAAAATGATGAAACAAGATCACAACAGAAGGAGCCCCTTCCACCACTTTATCTAAAAACTTAAAGGTCCACCCTTCTGCTGCACGAAAATATTCAACCCCTTTATGCTGAGGTTTAATATCAATATCGGCAATATTTTGCTGCAATACATCCCCTGTCCATAAAAGTGTGTCTTGATCATCTCCAAAAAGATGGCTTTTAATATTGAACTTTGTTTCTTGAGAAGACTTAAGCGGAAATGAAAAGGCTGCATTAAATTCAAACCCTCCCTTTTGAACGGTTTTAAGCCAACTCGCTTCTATCTTTTTATTTTCAAATAAAGATTGAAACTCACTTTGAATCGATTTGATTTTAGACTCAGGAATGACAGCAACTTGTTCAATCCCCCCATTCCGGGTTGGATTACGCAAATAAAGAGTATGCGTCCCTTCTTTAAGGGTTCCGCTATAAATACGAAGCCACTGAGACGCTTGCCCAGGATAGATTTGCTGAGAAGAGACCTTCAACCGTTCTTTATCAAGCAACATATTAGAGAGTTTTAAAAGATCATCGCCTTTGGCTTGAACCCAAATCTGAATAGACTCTGTCTTCTTTTGTTCAAAAGAAAGTTGCTGTTTACTACGGGCCATCTGTCCTAATCCAAACTCTTGTCCTAATTCAGCAGCAGCAAGCTGCTCTACGTTCATATTCACAAGAATCAGTTTGAGCGGATCAATTTCTTTATGCTTTAAAACATCTCTTAAAGAATCAACAAACACAAAATTGGCATCTTCCAATTGCGGGGTATTTAACAATGAAGGAAGCAACGT
This sequence comes from Actinomycetes bacterium, assembly GCA_029263055.1. GTDB lineage: Bacteria > Auribacterota > JAJCYG01 > JAJCYG01 > JAJCYG01 > JAJCYG01. The sequence continues at coordinate 38,421 of JAJCYG010000070.1, read as the reverse complement.
CCAACTCCCCATCACAAAATAAGGTTCTGTAGTCACATAAAGGGAAGAAGGATAAAGACCCTCAAGCGAATAAATACGCCACGGACCAAATCGCTCTTCTAAAACTAAATCATCACACCCTTCTAGAAATTCCCAAATTTTAGAGCTTCCTTGTATGTCTGCCATTTCATACCAATGCAGGTCATAAGGAAATAAAACACGTTTAATTTTAAAGTTCTTTAATAATCCAACGAACTGAGATCTATTATTCAGCTTAATCGCTCGATGCAACATCTTAACCATCTCATCCCCTGGATAAAGAGAAGGGCTGTTGACCATTGAGGAATAAAAGACAGGTGTTAACGAATAACTCGTTAAAATATGGTTAAAGGCATAATTGCCCCAAGTATATTCTTGGTGCTTTTTGGCTGTGGCTTCAAACACTCGAAACTGATTGTTATCTTTTTTAATAAAGTCGACCGCTTCATTCACATACTCAGGAATATCCATGTAGTTGTGAGTCATAAACTCACGATCTTCTGGAACAAGAAAATGACGTCCCGTTGAAATAGGAAAGGCATAAACCACGTTATAAGCACATAAAAGAAAGATCGTAATAGAGGCCAACACCTTTTTCTTCCCTACTTTTACTGTGGCCAAACGCTGTCCCAGCAAAGCAAAAAGTCCGGCATAACCGACACAAACTAAAAAGGTAAATTTGTACCACGGAGATCGAATAATATAAAAGAAAGGGATGTTCTCCACAAGCCAAGCATAGAGTTTGCCAAATGGGGGGTGCACTCCTGTGCCAAAGATCACGCCTATTAAAGCAAAGGAACCAAACAAAAGACCTGCGAGTTTGTGACGACTGATCACAAAACCAATTCCTGCAATCACAGGCAACATAAAACCCAAAATTAAAAAGAAAGGATTGGTTTGATAAAGTGCAGAATAAGGAATATAGGGCTCTCCAAAACCTGAATACCAAACCCAAGCTCCTTGCATTTTAGCCACATTAAAAAGGCTGGTGTTTGTGCTTAATGATTTCAACCAATCTAAATTAGAACCAGGAGTAAACTCTAAAGAAGTCTGAGCCGTATTCACAAAAACTTGAAGAATAAAGGGATAAATCCAAAAAAGATTCAACAACACTCCCATGATACCAACCAAAATAAAGAAACCAAAAAAGCGACAGAGTTCTTTTAAATTAAACCACACTCTGTTTTTAAATAAATAAAAGAGCCCATAAATAACAAAAGGAAAGACTGTCACAAGAAGCATAGGTGGATTGGTTCCAATCGGCGCACAGAAAAAAGTGAGCAGTCCCACGGCAACCACACAAAACCAATAGGGGCGTTTACGCTGAAAACATTCCATGGTCAATCCAAGCATAATTGGAATGTAAATAAAGCAAGAGAGATTGGCCATGTTCATCCCTTGCCAAATAGGCTCTAGATAAAGGTTGAAGAGATAAAAAATAACCCCAACCCAACGGCCGATCCGCTTCCCTTCCCCTTCCAACATCACACCAAGCAGGTAATAAATCCCCACACCTGATAGAAAAAACCACAACATAAATTCTACTTTTTGAGCCATTAAAAGAGTGGGACAAATTGTGGTCAACACCGCTTCCACAAAATGAAAAAACATCACACTAAAATGAAGCAGAGATTCATGCCCCCCACCCAATCGTTCATCCCATGTAAAGAATCGATTCATGAAAGCTTCCCAGGACATCGGTGGCAACATATCTCCAGAAATCAGAAGTCCCTCAGACCGGAACCACAAAAGTGGCACCAAGCCCAGCAAGGCTAAAAAAAGCCAATCTAAATAACACGGTTTATCTGGTTTCATTGTTTCTTTCTTTTGAATAAATCACGTTAAATAATACTTCATGAAGCTCTGGTTTGGGAAGACCCGGACCTCTTTTATAGACAATCTCTTGATCTAAATAAATTTCATCAGAACTAAATAAGAGCTCTATAGACTCATTTGTCTCAAACCTAAAAGCAACCTCTTCGCCTACAGGAAAAGCTTGTCTTACTTTAAACGAAACATCCTGCCACCCTTTTTTAGGTTTTAACAAGCCCACAACCTTTTTCCCTGAGTCCAAAACAAGCGCCAACTCTTTTTCTCTGCCTGAATCAGACTTCACAGCAAACTGAATCTCATCAACATAGGCAAATCGATTTAAAAACCGACATTTTATCTCTTTATTCGCAATTGAGACAGGTTTGAATTTAGGGGTATAGGCTTGAGCCACTTTAGTTTGAACCCAATCCATGGGTTGATAGGGTTTGCCTAATAGGTAGTCAGCCTTCCAATCACCCGGTGTAAACGAAGAAAAGGCAATTTCTTGAGGCTTTAGCCTTGCTTGAAATGTGGGAGAATCCTTTAATAGAGCTGAAAGATCTGGCAACAATAGTGCCCCATATCCGATTAAGAAAAGCACGCCCCATTGAAGGCGTTTTTGCCATAACCAATCAATAAATAAAGCAAGTAGCAAAACAAACGGAATCACCACCCAAAGCAAATCTTCAGGGCGATTGGCATAATGGTAATAAAAACTGATTAAAAAGAGCTCAATCAAGACAAAGGCTGCTTTAACTAATCGGTTTTTAAGCTGACGTTTAAAAGAAAGAAAACAACAAAAAATCACGCCAACCAAAAGCCCCCAACTCAACTGCTTTCCTAAGAAAAGGGTCTCCTCTTTTAAAGAAAGAATATGAAAAAGATCGGTTCGTTGTTGGATTGAGAAAGCAATCGCATCTAAACGAACAGGAAGATCAAAATGAAGGTAAAATGTGGCTAAAAGATAGGCTGTTAGTGAACTCCATAAAAAGGTCCATGCGCAGCGTTGATTCACAAAAAAGAATATGAAAAAAACAAACGGACCTAAGAAAATTCCATGGTAGGTTGTGGCACTCAAGAGCCCCCACACCACGCCAAATAAAATATTGCGTTGAGCCAAATAAGCCCAAGCCAATAAAACCACAAGCAATAGAACAAAGTTTTGAGGCAGAGCAAATCGAGAGGTTTCAATGGCTACGGGGACAAATGCAAGCAACAAGGCAGACACAAGTCCCACTCTCTCGTTAAAAAAACGACGCCCCAATTGCCATAATAAGAAGAGAGTGACCACAAACAAAATCAAGCAAAACAAACGACTTGAAAAAAGCACATAGGGATAGGTGATTAAAGAAACACCATAGGTTTTAAAAATCATTGAGGCTGAAAACCACAACTTAGCAGAGCCTATCACCAAAACAGCTAAAGTCGGTATCGTGAGAAGCAATCCATAAAAAGAACTCGACTCATACTTAAAGTGATCGCTAAATGAAATCAGACCTAATGTTTCTCGAACTACTCGAACTTCTTCTTCTAAAACTTGGCCTGAATTCCAACCACATAACCGCATACCTAGACCTAAGGTTAAAATCAAAACAAAAGACCACTGGTATCGATTTAACGAAACAAGTTGAATCAATCCAGTCCAAACAGAACCAATCAACTCTTTAAAAGAACCCAAAACTTGTTTGTCCCAATCCGTGAAATAATTTCTCATTTTAATTCCACACGTTTTAATTGAAGCGAACCGGTTTGATAAGGACTTTTAAGACTAACGCGGACCAAAACAATCTTTCCTCTTTCTAGTATTTCTAAAGGAATACGGGCGACATCTCCCTCTTCGCCAACCTTAATAGGCGTGCTCACACCTAATTGCCGCCAGTTCCAATGGCCCACATCCTCGAGCAAATAATTTCTGCGATGGCGCACAAACTTCTTTTTTTGAACTTCATCAAGGTAACTGAGCGATACCGTTGCCAAACTCGGCAGCAGCTCTGTCTCTGAATCAAATTCAAATTCTATTTCAACGGCTTCTTTTCCATTTACATCTAAAAGTACTCCCCACTCACTTTCATTCCCTTTAAGAGTCACAGGCAAACGTTCTATTTGATTCATTTCATTTTTTGCAATCGGATTTAAAGGAGCTGCTTGACTTGTTTTGACACCTTTTAAAAAATAATCCCAAAAACTCTCTTTGTTATTTCCACCTAAATAGGTGTAATCAATTTTTGAATTTAAAATCGATTTATTTAAAGGAAAGAAAATCAAGATCAGTGTGGCAATAAGAGGCAGAGCTCTCCCCTTTAGAAAAGGAAGAACAGATTGCACAAGTCGAACAGATAAATCAATGCCCATACCTGTAAAAATTAAAATAAAGGGAAGCAATGGAAAAAGCGCATGTGCATCCACACGATAACTTGTGTTGGCATGAATTACAGTTGAGAAAAAATAAGTGAGCGCCAAACCAATAAAGAGAATTACCTGATGCTCTCTTTTTCTAAGAAAACCTAAAATCCCAAAACAAGCCAATCCAAATAAAGTCCATGTCCCTAAAACCTTACGAATTTCTTCAAAAAGAAGTGAAAATTGAGACACTTCATACACTTGACGTTCACTTAAATTCATCTCAGTGCCAAAAAAGAAACGAAGCCAAAAATCAAAAAAAGTAGGAAAACTAAGCAACACGGTTGGCGAAACTAAAAAATAAGTTCCGGCCAAAGCGCCACCAAACTTAATCAAATTCAAATTAAATGTTTTATCGATCAAGTTACCTGGTCGCACATAAAAATGGATCATCAATGGAAACAAAATCGCAAACATGTGATTCACTTTTGCTCCAATCGAAAGAGCAATACAAATGGCAGAAAAAAGATACCCCTTCCTTGCTTCCTTATCCTCTTTAGAAGCAATGTCTAAAGCAAAGACCATGGAAAAAAGCATAAAAAAGAAGGCCGTCTCATCAGGATTAGAATAAAGAGAATATTTAAACTGAAGCGGATTCGCAAAAGTAAGCAACGCCAAAATCCAACCCAATCGTTCTGTAGCAATCTTTACCCCTAAACGATAAGCCACTCCAATCGAAAGCGCCCCTAAAGTAACATTGAAAAGTCGATTGGCAAAAACAAAGTCTTCAAAAGGGAGTACAGATGAAACAGAAGCATAAATCCCCCGCCATGCCCCAATCAAAAAGGTGACCACATCAATCAAAAGATACGGAATCTTGCAAACATCCCCGTAACCAAAGAAGATATTCTTCAACGTCCCAGTCATCATCATATTTAGAGAAGCGCTAGAAAGGACCCATTCATCTCCAAAAAGAGGGGTATAATTGAGGTTGGCCTGAATCAGCCGGATGAAAAAAGAGGTCGCAATAAGCGCCCAGATCCCAAATCGAATTTTCATAAGCTGTAGCATAGCATAATATTAGGTTAAAAAAAGCAGGAATATCGTACCGGCTTTACCCTTGACTTCTTGACCCAATAAAGTCTAGACTCGTTGGTTACAGAATTAACCAAAAGTTTAAAAAGAGATTCAAAATGACTCAGCTTCAGACCCAAAAACCAGCTTTTGAAGGGGGAACCCCTGTTCGGGATCAATTCTTGATCTTTGGCCAGCCCCACTTAGAAGAGGCTGAAATCGATGAAGTGATTGGAACCCTTCGATCAGGGTGGCTCTCAACTGGCCCTAAAGTGAGTCTATTTGAAGATCATTTTTCAAATTATATAGGGACCCAACATGCTTTAGCCCTGAATTCTTGTACGGCCGCCCTTCATCTTTCTATGTTAGCGGCTGGGGTTCAACCTGGGGACGAAGTGATCACCACCCCACTCACCTTTGCTGCAACTGCCAACGTGATTGTGCATGCGGGTGCCAAGCCTGTTTTTGCTGATATTGATCCCGTCACTTTAAATATAGATCCAAAAGAAATTGAAAAGAAAATCACTCCAAAAACCAAAGCAATTATTCCCGTTCACTTAAATGGATTTCCTTGTGACATGGAACAGATTATGGCACTGGCTCGCAAATATCATTTACATGTCATTGAAGATGCTGCTCACGCCATTGAAGCAACAATTGGTGGCAAACATGTAGGACAATTCGGAGACTGTGGCGCATTTAGTTTTTATGTGACTAAAAATTTAGTGACTGGCGAAGGCGGAATGGTCACGACTAACAACTCAGAATGGGCTGAAAAAATTCAGATGTACGGCTTACATGGACTCAACAAAGGAGCATGGAAACGTTATAGCGATGAAGGTTTCAAACATTACCAAGTGATTTACCCTGGCTACAAATACAACATGATGGACATTCAAGCTGCGATGGGAATCCATCAACTTCCTCGTCTAGAAAAATACTTAAACAAAAGAGAATCTATTTGGAAGAGATACAATGAAGCATTTGTCGATCTCCCAGTCATCTTACCAGCAGAAACACCCAAAAACATGCGCCATGCGCGCCACCTTTATGCCATCCGACTCGACCTTGATGGCTTAACCGTTTCTCGAGATCAAATCATGGAAGCACTGTTTAAAGAAAATATTGGGACAGGGATTCACTATATTTCGCTTCATTTACACCAATATTATAAAGAGACGTTTAACTATCAGGCAGCAGATTTTCCCCATGCGGCGAAAGTCTCACACCAAACAATTTCACTCCCTCTTTCACCTCATTTAACAGATCAAGAGGCACAAGATGTGATTGATGCATTTCGAAAGGTTATTTTGTATTATAAAAGGTAAATCATGATTGAATCAGAAACCATTAACCCAATACAAATTGAAGTCGAGTCCAAAAAATTAACCACAGGGCTCTCTATTGTGCTCCCTTGTTACAATGAAGAAGAACACATTGTTAAGGATGGCGTTCAAAAGATTTCTGAAATCATTGAGCTTTTAAAAGTCCCTTATGAAATTATTCTCATTGATGATGGAAGCCAAAACAACACCCGCGCGGTCATTGATGAGGTGATTGAGCACAATCCAGATATTCCTCTTAGAAAAATCTTTAATGAAAAAAATATCGGTCGAGGGGGCACAGTCATGATTGGAATGGCCCATGCCAAATACGACATTGCAGGCTACCTTGATATTGACTTAGAAATTGGAAGCCAATACATCCCTCACTTTTTCTCCGCTATTAAACAAGGGGCGGATATGGCGATTGCCGAACGTATTTACAAAGTTCAAATGACCCCTTTCTGTTTAACCCGTTTTATTTTAAGCAAAGGTTATATTTGGCTCTCAACAAAAATTCTTGGGATCCATTATCCTGACACTGAGGCCGGTTACAAATTTTTTAATACTCAAAAAGTTTTAGACATTACCAATCAAATCCATGACAAACAATGGTTTTGGGATACAGAAATCGTTGCACGTGCCCACAAATCAAACTGGAAAATCGAGTTTCTCCCTTGTCTCTTTTTAAGACGAGATGACAAAATATCAAGCGTTCGAGTGGTTAAAGATTCAATCGATTACCTCAAAGCCATCCTCAAATTTAAAAAACAGGCCTAATGCAAACCACTGCTTATCAAACTACTTTTGAAAAAGAAGACAACTATTGGTGGCATGCTGCTCGCCGTCAAATCATCAGTCATTTAAGAGAAAAACAAGCTCAAACAAACTTCCCTTCTATTTTAAATTTAGGATGTGGCACAGGAGGATTATCTGAAGATCTCTCTGATTCAGGCAAAGTACATAGCCTTGATTATTCTAATGACGCCTTAAAATGCTGCCGTCAAAGAAAACTGACTGACTTAGTCCAAGGCAATGGAGGCCAACTCCCTTTTCAGGCCAATAGCTTTGATGAAATTTATGCTTTAGATATGCTGGAACACTTAGAAGATGATTTGGCTGGAACAAAAGATATTTATAACGCCCTAAAACCTAAAACAGGATTTTCTATTTTAACGGTTCCTGCGTATCAATTTATGTGGAGCCACATGGACACCATTGCCCACCACTATCGGCGCTATACCTACACTAACTTTAAAAAGCTCTTATTAGATGCAGGCTTTAAAATTGAAAAACTAAGCTACTTTAACTCGTTTCTCTTTCCTCTCGCACTTATTTTTAAACTACTAGAGAAAAAACCAAAAAAAAATGACGATGAGTCGTTTCTACCCACACTCCATCCACTCATCAACACAACTTTTAAAGAGATTTATGCGTTTGAAAAACACTTTCTCAATACGATCAAATTTCCCTTTGGCGTGTCTTTAATTGCCGTAGTTAAAAAAGATTAACCTCAACACTGACTATAGCCACAATCATTACACTTTACACAGCCTTCAGAAAAAGAAAGATTGTTCTGACACTCGGGACATTTAACTTTAAAGCCACGAGTCGCGCCATTGCCATTACCGTTTCCATTCCCATTCGAAGAAGAGACCGGAGATTTTTTAGAATCAAGTAAGGGACTCCCTGTTTTGTCTAGTTTCTCGAAATCAACATCCCCCAATAAGAGTGGTTTTAGACCAAAGAGTTCTTTCGCTCGTAGATACTTTCTAATTGCTTTTGCCAAACCATCAGCAAGCGACATCACCCGTCCATCTTTTGAAGGAACCGACATACTCGAACCAATACCATTAAGCTGTTTCATGATTTGTTTAATTTCTCCACCAGAACGAAGAAAAAGAGACATCATACGGCAAATTGCCTCTAAATCACTATTAGCCACATCCCCTCCTTTACCGAGTTGGGCAAAGACTTCTTGCTCTAATCCGGTTCTAGGCTCAACACTAATCTTCACATGCATATTGCCAAAAGGAGTATGCTGTCGTATGCGCAAGCACGACATAATCTCAGGTAAAGTCTTAGGCCGAATAGGCTTTTCTAGTTCTACCTTCACGTCTTCTTTCTTTTTCTGGTTATCAAGAGCCATTGGCTGATTATTACGACACCCATCTCGATAAACAGTGATTCCTTTTAACTCATAGTCAAAAGCCATTTCATAAATCTTACGCACATCTTCGACTTTGGCTGAATGAGGGAAATTAGTTGTTTTAGAAATAGAAGAATCACAATGTCGTTGAAAAGCAGCTTGCATTTTAATGTGCCATTCAGGATCAATATCATGAGCACAAACAAATACTTTTTTTATTTCATCAGAAATACCTTCGCACTTTTCTAACGTTCCATGCTGAGCTAAATCATTGATTAGTTTTTCAGTGTAAAAACTTTTCTCTTGAGACAACTTCTTAAACTGCTTGTTCACCTCAACTAAACGTTGGCCATTAAGAACATTACGGTAAAAGGCCAGAGAAAAGAGTGGCTCGATTCCACCTGAACAATCGGCTATCATTGAGATCGTTCCTGTTGGTGCAATCGTTGTTGTACAAGCATTACGCATTTTTCGATTATCTTTAGTTTGCCAAGTAGACCCCTCCCAATTAGGAAAAACTCCTTTTTCTACAGCTAATCTTTCTGATGCAAGATGACTTTCTTTCTGCAAGAAAGACATCACTTCTTCTCCAAACTCTAGTCCTTTCTCTGAATTATAGGGAATACCTAACATAAAAAGCGCATCGGCAAATCCCATCACACCTAATCCAATTTTTCGATTCCCTCGACACATTTTTTCAATTTCAGGAATAGGATAATTATTCACATCAACCACATTGTCTAAAAAACGAGTGGCAACTTGAATCACTTCAGCATACGCAGTCCAATTAAAAAAGGGTTTTGAATCAGACTCTGTCTCGACAAACTTTCCTAAATTAATAGAACCTAAATTACAGGCTTCATAAGGTAACAACGGTTGTTCCCCACAAGGGTTAGTCGCTGTCATTTTGCCAATATGAGGGGTTGGATTGTCCCGATTAATGCGATCAATAAAAATAAGCCCTGGCTCACCGGTATTCCAAGCGCGTGTCACAATCAAGTCAAAGACTTCACCGTAGGTCCAAAATTTTCCTTTAGCATCTTTCTTTTCTAAAGGATAGGACTCCCCTGTTCGAGGATTTGTAACAAGGTGTTCTTTATTCGGATTCTTCTTAACTTCTTCCATATAAATATCTGGAATGCTAATTGAAATATTGTAATTATTGATGCGAGTTAAATCTTCTTTAAAGTTAATAAAGTCAACCACGTCGGGATGAGTAATCGACATGATCCCCATATTTGCTCCCCGTCGGAAAGCTCCTTGCTGAATCGCATCTGTTGCTTTAGAAAAAACCTGAATAAAAGAGAGAGGTCCTGAAGTTGTTCCGCCACTTGTTGACACCAAATCACCCGAAGGTCTAAGCTGGGAAAAATCAAAACCTGTCCCCCCTCCTGCTTTTTGAATTAACGCTGTATTTTTAATTGAGGTAAAAATGCCATCAATTGAATCTTCCACAGGCAACACAAAACAAGCTGACAGCAATCCCATTTCTCGACCCGCATTCATTAGCGTTGGAGAATTCGGCATAAACAAACCTTTAGCCATAATAGAATAAAACTGATCTTCAACTTCTTTGATTTGATCTACTGAAAGTTTGCTCGTTTCTAATTCAGCTGCAGCAACTGCTTGAGCAACTCGTTCAAATAATTCTTTAGGTGTTTCAATAACTTTTCCCTGCTTATCTTTTTTTAAATATCGCGCCATTAAAACCTTTTTACAATTTTCTGTGATAATGGGTTCTTGGCGGGATTTTTTATTAAAAACGAGTCGGTTTGATTGAGTTTTGATTGTTTCCATGTTCTCACCTTTTCTTTTAACATCGAGCTCAGACAACTAAATAATGTACCTTTATACTTCCATGCTACAACATGTAGAGAGAGGCTTCCACATAAAAAAAGATCTTTTTGTCTTATTTTATGAGGAATTTTTATAACTAACTCGCAGAGACGTACAAACAGTGGGGATCACTTTCTAAAGGATCACCCGTTGCCGCGTAAGCACGCGCACGAGATCCACCACAAAGCTTCCTAAATTCACAACAACCGCACTTACCTTTAAAATGGTCAGGATCTCTTAAAGAACAAAAAAGAGGAGCATTAGAATAAACATCTCTTAAAGAATCTGTTTTTACATTCCCTGTTTTTAGTGGCAGAAAACCACTAGGATAGATTTCTCCCAAACGAGAAACAAATACAATTCCTTTTCCATCGCCCGTTCCTCGCCCTCTCACAAACTCACCTCTTTTTTTCTGCATCATATAGCGTCGAAAATGAGGTGCTTCAGTTGTTTTTATTGGAAGCTGATATTTTTCTTTAATCCAATATAAGCGATCAAATATTTCTTCATGCTCTTGTGGAGTAAAAAGATCTATTCCCTCCCCTCGTCCTACTGGAACTAAAAAAAAGAGTGACCACATTTTTGCTTTAAAACGTTTTACTCGAATGGCCATATTTTCTAATTCATCAATGTTATGTCGAGTCAAAGTGGTATTTATTTGAAGAGAGAGATCTACTTGCTGAGCATAACCAACAATATCAAGCAAACGATCAAAAGAACCAGAAACCCCTCGAAACAAATCATGTGTCTTTGGATAAGCCCCATCTAAACTCAAGCCGAGACGATTAACACCCAAGCTTTTCATCCGACTTACTGCCTCTTCAGTCACCAATGGAGTCGGACTGGGTGTCACAGAAACCTTGACCCCTTTGACACGAGCATAATCAAGCCAATACCAAAAATGCTGGTTTTTTAGTGGATCTCCACCTGTAAAAATAAGCATTGGACCATCCCATAGAGCAATCTCATCAATAAGGCGCTCTCCTTCATGCTTAGATAATTCTTGCGGGTCGCAATACTTTTTTGCAGAGGCACGACAATGCTTACACACCAAATCACATGCTTGGGTAAGTTCCCAAAAAACAAGAGCTGGCTTAACATCAAAATTATTTCTAATCACCGGAAAGACCTTCCTTAAAAATCAACAACAGCTGCTTTAAAAGCCATATTTAACGCAATCATTAGTTGCGATGTACTTGTGCGGCCCTCACTAAGAATATCTCCATTGCCAAGATAATTACTTAATCGATTTTTAATACTTTTCTTTGAATAATATTGTTTCCAAAGCCAACGAAGACCTTCATCTAATTCTTCAGGTGTCATATTTTTAGGAATATAAGTCGAATACTGACCATTAAACTTCTTAGAATTACCTTCGAACAATCGCCCTTCTTCCTTCAGTTTTTTATAGGTGTTAGACCCTTCAAGAGGATACATCGCCCCAAAAAGAGCTAGGTCGACTTGGTTTTCTTCGCAAAAATCGAGGGTTTGCTTGAACACATCTTTTGTGTCATTTTCAAAACCAAACATAAATGACCCATACACGCCAATATTTCGATCATGAACTCTCTGAATGAATTCAGGATACTTTGAAGGAACAGCCCACTCTTTTCCCACTTCATTTAAACAATCTGAATTTAATGTTTCCAATCCAGCAAAAAGCATCTTACACCCAGACTCTGCAGCTAAATCTAAAAGCTCCCCATCTTTAGCAAAATTGATTGAAAACTGACCACTCCAACTAATATTCAGAGGAGCAATTTCTTTAAACACTTGTTTTGCATATTTAGGATTGGCTGTAATATTGTCATCGACAAAAAATATAAAACGATCATTACACTCAGCCACCTGTTTCACCACATCATCAACCTCTCGATGCCGAAACTTGTTCCCATAAAAAGTGGTGACAGAACAATAATCACAGTGATAAGGGCAACCACGTGTGGTCTCAACATGATAACTCTCTTGCTCAGTATAAAAATCTTTAGAAATAAATGGCACATCTTTTAGATCTGCCATTTGAGAGGCACGATAGATCTTCTTTAACGAACGGGTTTTAGCATCTTCAATCACATCACGCCAAACATACTCAGCTTCTCCTGAAACAATGGCATCAACATGAGGCAATGCTTTATCAGGCCACAACGTTGGAAAAAAACCACCAAAAACAACTTGGGTGCCCCGCTTACGATATTCACTCGCAATTTCAATCGCTCGTTGCGAAACATGCAACATCACAGTGACACCCACTAAATCAAAGGTTTCATCAAAATTTAGAGATTCAATATTTTCATCAACAATCTTAACTTCGATATCATCAGGCGTCAGTGCCTTAAGAATGGGCAAAGCAAGCGGTGTTGAATTCATAAAACGGACCGCGGACTGACCACGCCCCTCTCGTATAGGATTTACGAGAAGTATTTTCATTTTTTCTCCTTTGATAAATTATTAATCAACATTTATTTGGAAAGACTCTAGAACTCTAACTTTTTAGTTCTTCTGCAAGTTGACAAAGCTTTTTTGCCATTTTGACATGCTTAATTTCGTCTTTTAAAATCTCTTTTAAATACTCTTCAACATCAGCTTCATCTAATAATTGAGAATTTTCTTCAATGAGTGTTTGATACAAATCAACCGCTTCTTCTTCCAAATTAAGCATTTTCTGAAAGCGTATCTTCCATACTTCAATTAAAGTTTCTCTTTGCATATTGAGCTCCTCGGATCTATTAACCGATCAGCGATACTCTCCAACATCTGTTGGTGCTTTTTTGTTTCTATAATCAAAACCTCTAAATAAGCTTCTACAAGGGCCCTCTTTTCTTCAAAAATAGCAAGCTGATCTCTATTTTGAGCTAACATGGAAAGTGCAAAAACAGCAGAGTCCTCTTCTTCGGCAGCTTCCAAAAAAAGTCGAGCAAGCTCTCTCTTTTTATCGAAATAGCGGTCTTCCATACTTTCATTTTAGCTCTGGTGACGCTAAAAAACAATAAAATAATACTTATTTGTCTTATTTTAAGATAGGATGATTATTCTATAACACTCATTTTAGGTTAATCTTTCATAACTTATTGCAATAAAGCAGTTAATTATGGAAAGCTAAAACAAAATCCAATGCAAAACTGCATAGAGCAGGAGTGGAGAAAAACAGGTATAGTTATATGAAGGCTTTTTATGTAAAGTGTTGTTAATTAAAATAACATATTAATATATTTTAATAGACTTAAGCAATAAGGATAATATGACAAAAAAGCTATCAAAAATAAAAGAAAAAAAATACCATTTTAATGTTTTATATGAAGGGTCAATAGATGCTATTGTTTTTTTAAATAAAAAAGAAGTCCTTGATTGCAATCAAGCCACATTAAAATTATTTGGTTTTTCTCGTAAAAAAGATTTTCTTAAACTACATCCCTTAGACCTCTCCCCCAAAAAACAACCCAATGGCAAACTCTCGCGCACAGAAGCTAATAAAAAAATAGAAGAAGCATTTAAAAAGGGGGAAAATAAATTCGAGTGGGTTCATTTCAATAAAAAGGGGAAAGAATTTTTTGCAGAAGTGTTATTAACAGCTTTCACGTTTGAAAATAAAAAATTCTTACAAGCAAGTGTCCGCGATATATCTAAAACAAAAAAGTCTCTCGAACAACTTCAAACACGTCTAACTGCTATTGATGCAGCTGCAGATATGATTGTCATTACCGATATAGACGGATTTATTGAGTACGCAAATCCGGCATTTACTAAAACAACAGGATACTCTTTTAAAGAAGCAATTGGTAAGAGCACCAATCTATTGAGATCAGACAGACAAAACAAGGACTTCTATAAAAACCTTTGGCAAACAGTCTTATCAAAAAAAGTATGGGCAGGAAAAATGGTCAATCGCCGAAAAGATGGCTCTTTTTATCCCGAAGAGATGACTGTCACTCCAGTCATCTCTCCAGAAGGTGATATTGTTCGATTTGTTGCTATTAAACGGGATATTACCGAAAAGGTCCAAGCCGAACAGGAACTTTCAAGAGAAATGAGGAAGAGCCTCGAGCTTGAAAAACAACTAGCGCAATCCCAAAAAATGGAATCAATAGGGACATTAGCTGGAGGAGTCGCGCATGACTTTAACAACCAATTAACAGCTATTATAGGCTACAGCGAACTTATCCTTGATGAGCTTGAACAAGATGATACCAAACGCCAAGAAATAGAAGGTATTATCAAAGCAGCTCAACGTTCTGCTGCTTTAACACGTCAGCTTTTGGCATTCAGCCGAAAAGAGATGATCCACCCAACCAACTTAAATCTTAATAAACTTATTGTAAACTTAGACAAAATGCTTAAAAGACTGATTCACGAAGATATTGAATTTAAATTTATTCCTTCTAAAAACTTAGGAGACGTATTTATCGATCCAGCACAAGCAGAAAATATATTGGCTAATTTAGTTGTGAACGCAACTCAAGCAATATCTGGAAAAGGGAAAATACTGATAGAGACAAAAAACACTGTTTTAGAGCAGAGTCAAGTCATAGGTTATGAAAATGTGGCTTCTGGAGAATATGTGATGCTTTCAGTCAGTGACACAGGCTGCGGAATGACGTCAAAAATCATGGAGCAAATATTTGAACCCTTTTTCACAACCAAAGAAAAAGAAAAAGGGACTGGTTTAGGTTTATCAACCTGTTTTGGAATCGTCCAACAAAACAAAGGTTATATTCATCCATACAGCGAGCCGGAAAAAGGAACAATCATAAAAGTCTATTTGCCGCGCATTAAAACTAATAAAAAACAGACTGCTTCTCAAAATAAAAAGCCTAAGAATCTTAAAGGAAATGAAACTATTTTAGTCGTTGAAGATGAAGTCGCTGTAAGAGATGTCGCTATAAAAAACCTAATCAAACAAGGATATCGTATTTTAGAAGCTTCAAATGGAATAGAGGCTTTGAAGATTTTAAATGAACAAAATAAATCAATCGATCTTATTTTTACAGATATGGTTATGCCTGATATGGGCGGGATTGAATTATCTAAAAAAGTGAAAAAACTCTACCCTAATATAAAAATATTGTTTGCCTCGGGTTATTCTGATCAAGCTCTTAATGAAGAAAGTGATTTTAAGAAAAAGGCCGCTTTTATTCAAAAACCGTATTCATCAAACAATGTTATTTCCAAAATAAGAGAAGAATTAGACAGGCAAGATAAGGCCGTTAGCTAGAGCTTAGAACATCATTAATCATTCCAATAACATCTTGATATTGAAATGGTTTAGGTATAAAAGCATCAGCCCCTAACTTTTCGCCGATCTCTTTTGTTAAAGAGTCAGTCCGATTAGTCAGCATAATAATCTGTAAATCTTGTGTTGTAGGATCCATCTTAAGTTCCAGGCAGACCGATTCACCATCTCGTTTTGGAAGATTCAAATCAAGCAACATCACATCAAAACCACCTTCTTTAGCCTTTCGACATCCCTCTTCCCCATCTAATGCAGTCTCAACCTCAAAACCAGCTTGCTCAAGTCTTTTTTTAAGAATATGAACAATAGCTTCTTCATCATCAACAACTAAAACTCTTTTGGGCATTGTTTTCTCCATTTATGCGATTTATTGACGCTGCTTAATCATCCGAATTTGATTGCCATCCTCATTAAAGCTAACTTTATCCATATAACAATAAATCCGAACAAGACCACTTGGATTCTTTTCAGCAGCCCCTTGTAGGTTATCTGGATTAATAAATGATTGAGGATCAAAACCTTTTCCAAGGTCGGTTACAACCACTTCACATTGATCTTGTCTTAAGCTTGCATAAACTTTGACTTTTTTATTCTCATCCCCTTGATGACCATGAATAACCGCATTATGTAGCGCACATCGTAATACAGCTCGAAACGCCGCATCTTCACTATTAGGAATGACCTTTCCTTCTACATCTTCCGCAATATGATCAATCACACTTTCAATTTGACCCAAATTACCCGGGACCTCAAAATTCATATCAGCATAAAGAGAATTCTGGATTGAAACAAACCCTCTAGCCTTTTGCTTATTCGCCAAAACCTCTTCAACAGCACGAACAACTTCCATCACAAAGATTGGTTTTTGAATCAATAAAAAGACCCCTTGTTGCATAGTGGCAACCGCACTACTAACATTCGTATTAGAAGAAAGTGCAATAATAGGAGTGGTTTTGACGATTTTTTGAAGTTTTTCTAAATACTTAAGGCCATCACAGTCTGGAAAATCAATAGCTGTTACAATACAAGAAAAGGGGATTTGCTGAGACTTTTCCAAGGCACTATCAACCGTATCAGACACTTCTACCTGATAACCATGCTTGCCTAAAGAATTAACTAATTCTTCCCGTGTTTTTTCGCTATGCTCAACAATTAAAAGTGTTGGTTTTTCTGAAAGATCTTTAGCCATTTCCTATTCCTTTTCAAAAGCGATACAAATAAGATTTCCTTTAGCATTAAATGTAACCTCTTTAGCAACTAAGAAAATCTTTAAAAGGCCTTTCGCTTTTCCCCATGCATCTTCATTGAGGTTTCCCTCATCAATTAAATCAAAAGGAGTATACCCATCCCCTTCATCTTGAATGCTGACTAACATTTTGTCACTTGTGGCATGAGCATTAACCAAAACACGTTTAGCCGTATCATTTTTATTACCATGCTCCATCGCATTATTCAACGCAGCGTTTAATGCCTCTGCAATCTGCTCTTCTTTAGCTGGAGCAAGGAGCGCCATTCCTTCCATGCCTTTAAGCACAAGTTCAATAATCGAAGGAATTGCATTTTTGTTTGTAGAAACTTCAAGGGTCCATTTTTTTTCTAAAAAAGGGAGAGAAAGATGCTTACGATTTGTTTTTACTTTTAACGAAAGAGTTTCACGAACAGTGGCTTTGACTTTTTCTACTTCAAAAGGCTTTTCGATTAAACCAACTGCACCCAACTTAAGAGCTGTAACAGCATCGTTTACTGTAGCGGCTCCACTGATTATAATGATAGGAATAGAGGGGGCGATTTCTTTAGAACCTTTTAAGAATTTAAGGCCATCCATAACCGGCATATTAAGGTCAGTTAAAATACAATCGACCCCGCCGTTTTGCTTCACCTTTTCTAAAGCTTCTTGCCCATTGGCGCAAGTTTCAACTTCATATCCTGCGTTTTCAAGATGTTTACGCAGTACTTCTCTTACCTGATCTTCATCGTCAACAACTAAGAGTCTTTCGGACATGTATTTACCCCTAAATGAATGTATCCTACTAGTAGTATACATGATAAAGAAATATTGTGTAATTTACAATATTAATACTATTTAGTCTTATTTTATTGACTTTTTACCCTAGGATCCTATAGGTTAAGACTATGATTGGTATTTCAAAGCTATATTGTAATGATTCTTTTGCCCATGACCCACTGCGGTATGGGGAAAAGGCACAGGCTGGGACGCTTCAACCACATCATAGAGCCCAATCAGCCAAAGAGCGGCGCCCTGTTGTCGTATGGAATCTAACGCGTACATGCAATCTCCGGTGCATTCACTGCTATACAGAGTCTGAATCCAAGCTCTATCCCAACGAACTCTCTACCGAAGAGGCTCTTAAAGTCATTGATGATTTAGCGGCATACAAAATCCCTTCTCTCCTCCTTTCAGGTGGGGAACCCCTTTTACGACATGATTTTTGGCAACTATTAAGAGCCACCCAAAAAGTAGGGCTTCGGACCGTTCTCTCAACCAATGCAACACTAATCAAACCAGATGTGGCTGAAAAATTAAAAGAACATGGTCTCATTTATGTGGGAGCCAGCCTTGATGGAATCGGAGAAGTGCACAACAAGTTTAGAGGCCAACCCTGGGCTTATGATAAAGCAGTTAAAGGGATTCGGAATTGTAAAAAAGCTGGCATCAAAATCAGTTTGCGCATCACACTCACTCGACACAATGTAAACGAACTTGATCGTTATTTTAAGTTTATAGAAAATGAAGATATTGACCGCATCTGTTTTTATCATTTGGCTTATTCAGGACGTGGGCGCAAATTAGTTTCTGAAGACCTTTCTGCGGAAGAGACGCGTGCTGCTCTTGATAAAATTCTTTTAAAATCAAAAGACCTTCATGATCGTGGATTTAAAAAAGATATTCTCACCGTTGCTAATCATGCCGATGGTGTCTATCTCTACTTGAAATTATTAAAAACAGACCCGCAACGAGCTGAAAAAGTGAAAGAACTTTTAGCCTGGAATGGAGGAGGCGCTAATTCCTCTGGAGTGGGAGTTGCCAACATTAACTTTTTAGGCAATGTGCATGCCGATCAATTTTGGCAAACCCTCCCTTTTGGTAATGTAAAAGAACGCCCTTTTAGTGAAATCTGGGAAGACACCTCTCACCCAGTGATGGCAGGTCTTAAAAATCGTTTACCCTTACTCGAAGGACGCTGTCAAAAATGTCAGTGGCAAAGCCTTTGCGGAGGGAGCTTACGCGTTCGAGCCTATTCTCTCAATGGAAACCCTTGGGCAGAAGACCCTGCTTGTTATCTTACCGATGAAGAGATTGGCTTTAAGCAGGCTGAGGCGTTAAGCGAGCAATCAAGCTAAATAATCCTTTTCCTAAAACAAAAACCAGTAAAGACAATCCACCAATAAGTCCCCATTCTGTCCATCCAATTGGAACCGTTCGAAAAGCAATATTTAAAGGAGTATAAATCACCACTAGCTGAAGCAAAATAGAAGAAGCAATAGCTAGAAGTAAAAACCGATTAGAAAAAATTGAAATAGAATAAAGAGAACGAATCATTTGAACGCAGGTAAGTTGGAGCATCACTAATGTTGTAAACGCCATGGTTCGAGCTAAATCAACACTCTTCTCAAGCCCCCAATAAAAAGCAAACAGTGTGGCACCACAAATAAGAATCGCTCCAATAAAAATATTAAGAGCCACATCCAAAGAAAGAATTTTTTCATTTTTCTGTCGGGGAGGACGTTTCATCACATGAGGATTTACAGGATCCACTCCCATCGCAATGGCAGGAAGACCATCAGTAACCAAATTCATCCAAAGGATTTGAATCGCAACTAAGGGAAGAATTAACTCTCCTCCAGCCCCATGAAAATTAAAAAAGAGAGCTAAAGCAATCACCATCACCTCAGCTAAATTACAAAGCAAAAGAAAATTAACAAACTTTTTAATGTTGTCATAAATGCCGCGGCCCTCTTCAATGGCATTGACAATAGAAGCAAAATTATCATCGGTCACCACCATGTCTGAGACTTCTTTTGTGATGTCAGTCCCTGTAATACCCATCCCCACGCCGATATTGGCTTGTTTGATTGCTGGCGCATCATTAACGCCATCTCCTGTCATGGCCACAATATCGCCACGCAACTGCCACGCCTTAACAATTCGCATCTTATGCTCCGCTGTCACGCGCGCATAAACAGCAACCTTTTCAACGCGTTGAACCAAATCAACATCACTGATGTCATCCAAATCTTTTCCAGTTAACGCCTCCATGCCTTCCTCTAAAAGACCTAATTCACGTGCTATCGCAATGGCAGTGCTCTTATGATCGCCAGTAATCATCACGCTATGAATCCCTGCCTCTCGGCAAACTTGAACAGCTGCTTTTGCTTCGGGTCGAGGAGGATCAATCATGGCAACCAATCCAAGAAAGGTCAGTTCTTGTTCCACATGCTCAGGAGAAACATCCTTAGGAAGACTTGGGTAAGTTCGTTTAGCCAGTGCAATCACACGCAAAGCTTGTCCAGCTAACTGTTCATTCATTTCTAAAATTTCTTTTTGTTCTTTTTCTTGTAGAGAAATGGCTGTGCCATTTTTTTGGATTTGCGAGCAGCAACTCAAAACCACGTCAGGAGCCCCCTTAACAAACGCGGTCACATCTTCTGTATCTTGCCGGAGCACACTCATCATTTTTCGATCAGAATCAAAAGGGAGCTCTTCTAATAATTCATATTCACTTTCTAATGCCTCTCTATCTTCCCCTCCTTTTTTTCCCACTGTAAGGATAGCTCCCTCAGTAGGATCGCCAATAATATCCCAGACTCCCTCACTTTCTTGAAGCGTCGCATCGTTACAGAGAATCCCTGCTTGAAGCAATTCCTGAACAGCACTTTGAGCCTCTAGCTCTAGCTCTTTTCCTTCAAAAAGAAGCGTTCCTTTTGGTTCATATCCCACTCCACTCACTTCAATCAAGTGATCACCCGTCCAAATCTTTTGAACAGTCATCTGATTTTGAGTCAGCGTCCCTGTTTTGTCTGAACAGATCACTGTGGCACATCCCAAGGTTTCAACAGAAGGAAGTTTCCGGATAAGGGCATGGCGTTTAACCATTTTTTTAACGCCAAAAGCAAGGGAGATCGTCACAACAGCAGGCAACCCTTCTGGAATAGCAGCAACAGCTAAACTGACTGCTGTCATGAACATCTCAAGAAGAGGAGCTCCTTGAAACAAGCCTAATCCAAAAACAAGTGCAATGATCAAGAGACAAACAAAAACAAGTATCTTACCTAGCTTTTCCAATCTTCTTTGAAGTGGGGTTACTTCAACACCCGTTGTTTGAATTAAAGTCGCTATTTTTCCTAACTCTGTTTTCATTCCAGTTGCCACCACAACAGCGGTCCCTTTTCCTGAGGCAACCGTTGTTCCTTGATAAACCATATTTTTTCGATCTGCCAAGCTCGTCTCTTTCATTAAAACATCAAGATTCTTACTCACAGGCGTACTCTCTCCTGTTAAAGAAGCTTCTTGAGAAGAGACGTTAAAAGCACTGACCAGGCGAGCGTCTGCAGGGATGCTGTCTCCAGCTTCGAGAGAAATCAAATCGCCAGGGACAAGATCGCGAGAAGGAAGAGAAACAAGCCTTCCTTGTCGATAGACTTTTGTCATGGGAACAGAGAGATTCTTCAAAGCTTCAAGCGACTTCTCTGCTTTATATTCTTGGATAAAACCTAAAATAGCATTCAAAACCACAATCGCTAAAATCGCTATTGTATCAATCCACTCTTGAAGCAACCCAGAAATAGCAGCTGCCCCAATTAAGACCCAAATAATAAAATTGTTAAACTGCGAGAAAAATAAGAGCCAAGGCGAAGGCCCTTTTTTTGCTGTTAAAGCATTGGGACCATATTCAGCTAAACGGGTTGAAACTTCCTCAGAAGTTAACCCTGCTTTAAGATCTGTCTGGAAAGCTACACTCAGCTCATCAACTGTTAAGAGATAAGGTTCTTTTTCTAGTTTAATCATCAACTCTTATTCTAAATGAAAACGACAGATTATGCATTCTTTAGAAAAGACTTAGATAGAAATAATTGAACTTTTAAGGGAGTTGGCTATTGGGATCAGGGCGAAAAGAAGCGAGCATCTTCATATAGTTGGCTCGTTTAAAGGCTGAGGGATCCGCCACATTTTTTTGGCTCATGCTTCCGCGCATCTGTTCTACAGAGTCATATTCATGTTCTTCCATCCATTGAGCCATTTCATGAAGAATCTCTTTAAACCGCCCTCTTCCTTTTGAAAGCATTTCTGAAGTCATCATTGCCACATTAGCCCCCACCATCATTGCCTTTAAAACATCAAGGTGATTGTGAATTCCGGTTGTTAAAGCAAAATCTGTTTTGACTTTGCCAAAAAGCACTGCAATCCATAATAACGGAAGTCGCATTTCATAAGATGAACTTAAGATTAAGTTGGGAACCACCTCTAGTTTTTCCAAGTCAAGATCAGGTTGGTAGAATCGATTAAACAAAACCAGTCCGTCGGCCCCTTCTTTACTTAGCTTATAAGCCATATTAGGCGTCGAACTAAAAAAAGGACTTAATTTCATTGCAATGGGAATTGAAACACCTCTTTTTACTTCTCTTAGAACATCTAAATAAAGTTCTTCGACTTCAGATCCTGATTGATCAATTCGATTTGGAATATAATAAACATTTAACTCTAAGGCATCTGCCCCTGCTTCTTCGATTTTCTTGGCGTAATCAATCCACCAACCTGTTGTCACTCCATTGAGACTCGCAATCACAGGAACATCGACACTCTTTTTAGCTAAAGCTATCTGCTCCAGATATTCATCTGGACCAATATTAAAACTTCCTAGTTCAGGAAAATAACTTAAGGCTTCTCCACTACTTTCTGTTCCATAGTTCAATGTATTGTCGAGTTGTTGTTCTTCTAAAGTAAGTTGCTCTTCAAATAAAGAGTGCATCACCACAGCTGCCGCCCCAGCCTCTTCTAGTAATTTGATTTGATCCGCTGTTTTTGAAAGAGGCGAAGCAGATGCCATTAAAGGATGTTTTAATTCAAGTCCTAAATAAGTTGTCTTTAGATTCATAAAGCACCTTGTGAACGTTTTCCATTACCCTTTGAAAGATGTTCTAAATAATTCCAATGTTTTTGAGTAAAGTCTTCTTTTTGTTTTAAAAGCATTTCAGCTCTTTTAGGATCAGACTGCCACAACATTCTATAACGAGCTTCATTAAGCATATACTCTTTTAATGGAATTCTTGGTTTTTGAGAATCTAATTGAAAAGGATTTTTCCCCTCATCTTCTAAACGGGGATCATAACGAAATAAAGGCCAATGCCCGCTATCTACAGCTAATTTTTGTTGGTTCATTCCTTTGGTCATATCAATTCCATGAGCAATACACTGGGTATAGGCAATAAGTAACGAAGGACCTTTATACGATTCAGCCTCAGCAAAAGCTTTAACAGTGTGATTATCATTAGATCCCATAGCAATTTGAGCCACGTAAACGTTTCGATAATCCATAGCCAAAAGACCCAAATCTTTCTTTGGACTCTCTTTTCCAGCTGTAGCAAATTTAGCAACCGCACCCACCGGTGTTGCTTTTGATGCTTGCCCCCCCGTATTAGAATAAACTTCTGTATCCAAAACTAAAATATTCACATCCAAGCCAACGGCTAGAACATGATCTAATCCCCCGTATCCAATATCATAGGCCCAGCCATCTCCACCAATAATCCAAACTGATTTTTTCACCAACTGATCAGACAAGCTGTATAAATCGCGAAGAAGCGGATCTGTTTGATCCTCTATTTTCTTTTTTAGTTGTTCAACATTTTTTCTCTGTTTTTGAATTCCCTCAGAAGTGGTTTGATCTGCTTTAAGAATATCTCCAATTAATTGAGAACCAATCAATTCTTCTTGATCTTCTAAAAGTTCTAATGCATGTTGGCGTTGTTTGCTTAATGCTAAACGCATTCCCAAACCAAACTCAGCATTGTCCTCAAATAATGAGTTACTCCAAGCAGGGCCTTTACCCTCTTTGTTTTTGGTCCAAGGAGTGGTAGGAAGATTCCCACCATAAATACTAGAACAGCCTGTTGCATTAGCCACAACAGCTCTGTCACCAAACATTTGCGTCATCAATCGAATATAAGGCGTTTCTCCACAACCCGCACACGCTCCAGAAAATTCAAACAACGGCTCTAACAACTGAACATTTTTTGTATTTGGTTTATCAAAAATAAAAGGTTCTTTAACCTCTGGAAGATTCATAAAGAAATCCCAGTTTTTAATTCCTTCTTCTTTGAGTGGAAGTTGAGGTTGCATGTTAATTGCTTTGCGTTTGACTTGAGATTTATCTTTAACAGGACAAACCTCCACACATAATTGACAGCCCGTACAATCTTCAACTGCCACTTGTAATGTGAATTCTTTTTCTGAAAACTCTTTCCATTTTGGTTCAGCGGTTTTAAATGAAATAGGGGCTCCTTTGAGATGCTCTTTATCAACCACTTTTGTTCGAATCACAGAATGAGGACAAACCATGACACACTTTCCACACTGAATACAGAGATCCTCTTCCCAGACCGGTACTTCTAAACCAATATTACGTTTTTCCCATCGAGCGGTTCCAGAAGGATAGGTTCCATCATCAGGTAACGCACTCACAGGCAACAGATCTCCTCGTCGAGCTAACATTTCTGCGGTTACCTTTTGAACAAACTCAGGCGCACCTTTTGCCACAGGTAAAAGCAACTTATGATCAGAGCTACTCTGATCAGGTGTATTAACTAACGCTAAATGAGAAAGAGCAATATCAACCGCTTTATTGTTTTTATCAACGACAGACTGGCCTCTTTTTCCATATGTTTTCTCAATGGCTTGTTTGATCTTTGTAATGGCCTCATCTTTGGGCAACACTTGACTAATCGCAAAAAAACAGGTTTGCATGATCGTATTGATTCGATTTCCCATCCCTGATTCTTCAGCCACTTTATAAGCATCAATCACATAAAATTGAAGTTCTTTTTCTATGATTATTTTTTGAATCTCTTCAGGAAGCTCTCCCCAAACTTGGTCTGCTGGATAAGGCGCATTTAAAAGAAAAACGCCTCCTTTTTCTATCGGTTCCAACACAGGATAACGAAACAAAAACCCAAACTGATGAACCGCAATAAAACTGGCACTCTCGATAAGATAAGTACTCTGAATCGGGTTTTTTCCAAAACGAAGATGAGAAACCGTCACAGCCCCTGATTTTTTAGAATCATAAACAAAATAACCTTGGGCAAAAAGAGGTGTCTCTTCTCCAATAATCTTAATACTGTTTTTATTGGCACCCACTGTTCCATCAGAACCAAGCCCCCAAAAAACAGCCCGAACATTCTCTTTGCTTTCTGTGATAAAAGTCGAATCAAATTCTAGACTGGTATGAGTCAAGTCATCGTTAATACCAATCGTAAAATGGTTCTTTGGTTTCTCTTTTTTGAGCTCTTCTAAAACAGACTTGACCATT
This sequence comes from Actinomycetes bacterium, assembly GCA_029263055.1. Classification (GTDB taxonomy): domain Bacteria; phylum Auribacterota; class JAJCYG01; order JAJCYG01; family JAJCYG01; genus JAJCYG01. Next base: position 13,095 of record JAJCYG010000070.1, on the reverse strand, counting down.
GAAGGTGTAAACTCTTTAGAGCTCAAACCATATCTTCCACCAATAACTTTAGGGGCATTCGAATCAGTCCAAGCTTCGGCCAAAGCTCCCACAACATCCATATAAAGCGGCTCGCCTAAAGCACCTGGTTCTTTTGTTCGGTCTAAAACAGCGATTTTCTTTGTTGTCTTTGGTATCGCATCCACAAAATGTTTAACGGAAAAAGGACGATATAATCGAATTTTAACAACGCCGACTTTTTCTCCCTGCCCTCTTAAGACTTGGATTGTTTCATCAACTGTTTCACAGCCCGACCCCATCATAATTAATATTCTTTCAGGCTCTGAATCCCCGACATAATCAAACAAGTGATAGGCTCGACCGGTCTGCTCGGCGAAAAGATCCATCTGCTTCTGCACTAATTCTGGAAGAGCATTGTAATAGCGGTTCACAGATTCACGCGCTTGAAAATAGACATCTGGATTCTGTGCTGTTCCACGAATAAAAGGATGCTCAGGCGACAAGCCTCTTGCTCGATGCGCTTGAACTAATTCATCGGAAATCATGTTTCGAATGACCGATTCTTCTAACATCTCTATTTTTGAAATTTCATGTGATGTTCGAAATCCATCAAAAATATGAAGAAAGGGAACACGCCCTTCTAAAGTTGAGGCTTGAGAAATCAAGGCTAGATCCATTACTTCTTGAACCGAATTAGAAAACAACATGGCCCATCCTGTTGTACGGGCTGTCATCACATCACTGTGGTCGCCAAAAATCGACAATGCTTGGGCAGCTAAAGAACGAGAAGCAACATGAAACACAGTTGCCGTTAATTCTCCAGCAATCTTAAACATATTTGGAATCATCAAGAGAAGCCCTTGACTGGCTGTAAATGTCGTGGTTAAGGAACCTGCCTGGAGAGAACCATGAATGGTCCCAGCCGCTCCCCCTTCAGATTGCATTTCTTGCACAAAAGGGACTGACCCCCAGAGGTTCTTTTTATCTTGTGAAGCCCATGTATCAGAGAGTTCTCCCATAGGAGATGAGGGAGTAATCGGATAAATAGCAATCACTTCGCTTGTCTTATAAGCAACAAACGCAGCAGCTTCATTCCCATCTAAAGTACTTTTTAACGGCTTCATATTGGGAAAAAGTTTATCACAAATATTAAGACTTTACAGTCTTTTTTTAAGATTTTTAGATGATTTCTTGCGGAAGACCCTGCTTGTCTTGTTCACGACACATCAGGGGCACACCCAATTCCTTTTCAGCCACTTCTTTGATCGAAGCAACATCCAAACCTTTAAATTCAACACATGAAACTAAAACACGTGGAATAACTTTTTTGCATTCAAGAACAAATAATTTCACAAATGAATAAACATCCTCGTCAAATTTAGATTTTGTGATCCGCTTATAATCTTGAGAATTACTTGCATTTAAACTAATTCGAACCTCATCAATAAGCCCTTTTAAGTCAGGAACAATATTACGTTTGTGAATCAAGTTCCCATGTCCATTTGTATTTAAACGGATCTTCAGGCCCTTCTCTTTTAGAGCCTTAGAGATCTCTATAAGCTCTTTCAATCTGATAGTCGGCTCACCATAGCCGCAAAAAACAACCTCTTCGGGAATAAAGTAATTTTCTATAAAGTTATCAACAGCTGTCAGAATCTCTTCACTGGAAGGTTCCTTAGCAAGCTCCAGATCATACCCATCCACTTCTAATGACTCATCTTTTCCAACAGGACAAAACTGGCACCGGCTGGTACACCTATTCGTTAAATTAATATAAAGAAACTGATCTAAGCTATAAACTGATGTTGAAGTCATATTTTAATACCTTTTTGTCTTATTTTAGCAGCTTCAGCAATAAAATGGTACATTAAATTAAAGAAAGGTAAAATTATGCGCGGGCTTATAGGAAAAAAGGATATTTTAAGACACCCCATTATTGCGATTCAAGGATATGGATGGCAAACCTTCTACGATGTCTTAAAAGCACCTAAAGAAACAACTTTTCTAGAGGTTTTGAGTAAAAACATTCCCCCTATTTTAGAGCCTGTTCAAAAACAGGTTACAGATCAATTAAATGTATTAATCCATTTTGAATCACAGATTTCGTCTATTTACTTTAATTTAATGGAAAAATTTACTCACATTCCAGAAGTAAGAAAGTTTTTTAAAACACTCTCCTATCAAGAAGAAGCTCACTCTGAAATTTTAAGAATTGTCAAAGTTGAAGTGGCTAGGCTTAATCTGTGGAATAACGTCAAACTACTCGAACAAGATAAACTTGATCCAGCAACCAAGCTGATTCAATCGATTCAACATCAACTCTCTCAACCTGCTTTAGTTAGTCTTGAAAAGGCTTTGATTTTCGTGGATAAACTAGAAAAAATGGAAGATGACTTGATTTTCCCTTTTTTACATCGATTTTATAAAGCGGTTCAAACACCTTTTCTTAAGAGGATTGACCGCATCATTCCCTCTTTTGCCAATCACCATGAATATTTAAATTCAGAATTGCCTTACTTAAAAGAAGCAATAAAAACCTATCAAAAAAGATAGGTCCTAACCTCTTTTTTTAGGACAACCTCCTTCTCTTTTAGAAAAGATAAAAAGTTTAGGCAGGATCGTTAAAAACCAAATCAAAACCCCTAACACCCAAATTGTGGAAGAGTAAAAAATAAAGGACATATATTTGTCGGGATCAAAATCAGCGCAAAAACGAAAACCTAGAGCCGTTAAAACAGCAATTCCCAAAATATATAAGGAAATCATTTTTTCATGGAAATAAGACTCGAGCCCAGCATGAGAACAAATCACCTTCGTCGAAACAACTAATGTCATCAGGCTTAAACTCCCAATAAAAATAAAATGTTTGAAAGCCATGTGATACTCAGGAAAAATAAAAACACCCCACAAACCAATCAAAAGATTCCAGAAAGAAATAGACAACAATAAATTAAATATATTTTTTGTCGGAAGAGGACGATATATTTGAGTGGTATAAAGTATTTGAGCACTCACAAAAAGCGCTCGGATCAATGAACCAAATCGACCGTATCCAAAAGCATCCATCCAAAAACTAAAAAAGAGAACCAGCCCCACCAAAACGTGAAATTGAACCTCTTTTCTTTGTAAGGCTGCTTTTTGTGCGGGATCTTTATCAAGCTGGATCACACTAGAACTGAAATAGCCCATAAACCGCGGCGCCATAAACCCACCAATGCCCATCACAATAGAGAGTAAAAATCCAAGTTGAAACATCTGTCGGCCTAGGCTCATTCCCCATGAAGGGATCCAACTTAATTGATAGAACAACAAAATAGTCGCTCCTAAAACAGCATTAATAAATCCAAAGAAAATAAGCACAAAAGGTGGAGGGAGTGGCGCACTTCGACTATCTCGACGGTTTAAAATAAAAACATGCAATCCAATAATACCTAAAATAAAACAGACCTGAACACCCACCCAAATAAGAAAAAACTCAAATAGTATTGAAAGAAGTATAAGAATAAAGAAATAAGAAAATTCAATTGGCGTACAAGCAGAAGACATCAGTATTTTAGGCATGGCTGTTAATAAAAATCCAGCCACAAAACAATACATGAAGAGTTGTATCTGAATCGAGGCATGTTGAAAACTTAAATAATTAGACGTCCATCCAAGATGATGAAACATCCAATGACCCACACCTAAGAGTCCCATCAAAATACCTATTGGAAAAAATATTCGATACGGCTCTTCAATAAACTTTGGAAGTAGCGATTTTAAACAAAAACTCATATTAATCTTTCTTTTCAAAGAAGGTTTTTTTCTTAGGTTTTAAGGGAACAAACTTATTTTCTTTAAACAACTCCGTCTCTTTTTGAGGCAAATGACATTGCAAGCAGTTTGCTCTTTCTGGATGAGGCGTTTTATACGCTTCTCCCCCCTTTATGCCTAAGTCCAAACCACGAAAATGACATGAGAGACACTTTTTTCTGCCTAACTCTCGAACATTATGCGGAATAGTTGGAGGAGCCCCTCTATAGGCCTGTAAATCATTTACAGATTGTTTTCCACTAGCAAAAACAGACCCCTGTGCAAAAAAGAGAGACAACACAATAAATGGTATTAAACCTTTTCTATTTTGATTGCGCATTTTTTGTAATCTGGCTCCTTTGAAATAGGACACATCGAATCTAGCGTCACAAAATTAATTAATTTAGCTTCATCAAAAAAAGGAACAAAAACCATTCCTCGTTGCGACAAAGCTCTTCCCGAATACGAAACATCTGCGGTTAGTTCCAAATGGCCGCGTCGACTGATCAAGCGTACTTTATCCCCTGAAACAATTCCTTGCTTCTCTGCATCTAAAGGATGAATTTCAACATACGCTTCAGGCACACTTTTATGCAATTCAGGAACCCTACGTGTCAACGTTCCTGTATGCCAATGCTCTAACACGCGTCCTGTACAGAGCCAAAAAGGATACTCTTTATCTGGCACTTCTGCAGGAGGCTCATAAGGACGTGCCCATATCACCGCTCGTCCATTATCTTTTTTGTTTTTATAAAACTTGATCCCTTCACCTGGTTTTACATAAGGATCTTCTCCTTCGACATAACGATATTTTGTCTCTTTACCATCAATAACAGGCCATCTTAAACCCCGTTCTTTTTGATACAACTCATAAGGCCCGACATCTTTTCCTGTTCCCAAAGTAAAAGTTCGATACTCTTCAAAAATCTCTTCTTCCAATTTGTCTGGATTAAATTGAAAGAGTTTTCCATACCCCATTCTTTTTGCCACTTCCACAATTTGCCACACATCTGATTTGGCATCACCTGGAGGATCAACCATCTTAGGAAAAAACTGGGTGCGGCGTTCTGTGTTACCAAAACAACCTTCTTTTTCAACCCACAGCGAGGAGGGTAAGATCACATCAGCAAATTTCGTTGATGCTGTCGGATAAACATCTGAGACAACAATAAATGGCTTATTCTTTTTTAACCCTTTTTCAAAACGCTCTAAGTTGGGAATGGTTTGAAACGGATTGGTCGTACTAATCCACATTGCTTTAACATCACCTCTACCCAAAGCACGAAACATTTCAACCGCATGATAGGTCGGAGTTGGAGAAATCTTTTCAACGGGCACACCCCACATTTTAGCCACTTTCTCTCGGTGTTTTGGATTGGTTACCACGTGCGCCGAAGGAAGTCGGTTGGTCACCACACCTACTTCGCGAACCGTTCCACAAGCAGAAGGCTGGCCTGTTAATGAAAGAGCTGTCGAGCCTGGCTTACAGATTTGACCCGTTAACAAGTGCAAGTTATAAATTAAATTGTTCATCCATGTGCCACGTGTATGTTGGTTGACACCCATACACCATAAGGAGACAATTTTCTTTTTAGAATCTTTAAAATAATTTGCCAATCCTTCAATTTGTTCGGGTGTGGTTCCAATTAAAGAAGCGACTTTTTCAGGGGCATAATCTTTTAGAAACTCTTTATACTCGTCAAACTCAATCAACTGAGGTTTGTCTTTAAATTTAAAGTTATCTTCTAAGACATAACCAATATTTGTCTTTCCTTTTTTAAAGACAACATGTTTTTTAACAAATTCAGGATCCCATTTTTTATCTCGAATAATAATATGGGCAATAGAGTTGGCTAAAGCCAAATCAGATTGCGGATTCATACTGACATGAATGTCTGACAAATGCGTAGTGCGGGTTTTACGTGTGGCTAAGTCAATTAACGTAATGTCATCTCCCTTTGACCGACGATCGACAATCCGAGAAAAGAGAATCGGATGCATTTCAGCAGAGTTATTTCCCCAAAAAAAGAAGGTATCAGCTATATCCAAATCATCATAACAACCCATCGGTTCATCTGAACCAAAAGAGGTCATAAAACCGGTCACAGCGCTTGCCATACATAAACGGGCATTGGCTTCTAAATTGTTTGTGCCAATCCCCCCTTTCATAAATTTTAAAGCCGCGTAACCTTCTTGTATGGTCCATTGACCCGAACCATACATTGAGACAGCATCAGGACCATGTTGATCCACAAGACCTTTAAATTTACTTGCAACTAAATCAAGCGCTTCATCCCAACTAACAGGAACCATCTTTCCATTTTTTCGAACTAAAGGTTTTGTGAGACGGTCATCTCCGTAAAGAATTTTAGGTGAATAATACCCCTTCACACAAAGCAATCCCTTATTAACTGGACTCTTTTTATCCCCTTGAATCGCGACCACGCGGCCACCACGGGTACCCAGCATCACACCACATCCAACACCACAAAAACGACAAACCCCTTTTTGCCAATTAACAGAGCTATCACTTCCAACTTCGAGCCCATTTGAAGATTCAGCCGAAGCAGCATGCCCCTTTGTCGCCAGCTGACCAAATAAAATAGCCAAAGCAGCTGCTGCCGCTGTTTTTCGAATAAATTCTCGACGAGTCACTTCTTTTTCCAAAAACGAAGCACTCTTTTTTTCTTCAACCAAATCATCAAAATGGCAATAAGCCATAGTGACACTCTCAACACCTTCAAGACGCTCTAAATAAGCCCATATCTCAGTAGAACGATTCAGATCAGGGCTCTCTAAAGTTAAAGCAAGCCTGTCTTCTAGAGACTTTTCAATCTGAATCTCTTTAGTTAAAAGCAAATCAGTTTCAATTTCTTTTTTATAGTCAGGCTGTATGTGCAACAGTATGCTTGAAATATTCATAGTGCTTTCAGATCTTCCTTTGTGTTTATATTAATAAAATTTGAGTCTTTTTGATCTAAATAAAGGACCTGCTTTTCTTTGTCTAGCAAAGAGTCTATAAACGATCGTACAGAATATTTTTTTTGACACAATCTTTTTTCTAAATCTTCAATTAAACTTTGGTGATACAGGCCTGGAAAAGGATGTAACTGATCTTTTACTTGATAACAAATCACTTTCTTTTTTAAGTGAATAAAGTCTAATAACAAATCAATAACTTCTTTTTCTAATAAAGGCATATCACAAGCCAATATCAAGACCCATGGGTTTGAACTCTTTTTTAATAATGTAAGCACACCCCCTAAAGGCCCTTGCCCTAACGTCTCGTCAGCAACAATATTTAAAGACTCTCCTTTAAATAGCAAGGGGTCATTACAACTGACCATCACATCGTCACAATAGGAATGCAACCAATCTAAACTAAGCTGATAAAACGGTTTTCCTTCGTGCTGCGCTAAAGCTTTCGGGCTGCCGAACCGCTTACTAGCCCCCCCTGCAAGGAGTGCTCCTGACAAAAGACCCATTCGCTTTCTCCATTTTCATAGTGTTCTTTTTTCCAAATCGGGGCTTGTTTTTTGACTTGATCCATAATGGCTGAACACGCTTCAAACGCTTCTTTTCGATGAGCAGAAGCAACAGCCACAATCACAGCAATATCCCCAACAGTGAGATGACCATAACGGTGGGAAATCGTCACTTGGCCAAGCAGCCATTTTTCTTTAGCTTGCTCAACAATCGTCACAAATGTGTTTAAAGCCATTTTTGAATAGACTTCATATTCAAGAGAAAGCACTTTTTTACCTTTGTGGTGATTGCGCACACGCCCTTCAAAACAGACCACAGCCCCACAAGTAGGATCAATCACACTTTCCTGAATCTGTTCAAAACTAATCGGTTTATCGGTTAACTGAATCATCTTCAGCCTCCTGCCACAGGGGGGACCAAAGCCACTTCATCCCCATGATGTAGCACTGTTTTATTTTCAACATAACATCCATTTACAGCAAACCTAAGGCGATCTAAAGGAAACTCGATTTCTGGATAGCGATCAACCAACCAGTAATAAAGACTTTCAACTGTCTCTCCTTTTTTTAATAAGATTTCGACTTTGTCTTTGCCGACTTTCTCTCTAAAAACTGAAAATAAAAGAACATCTATTGTATTCATGGCAATAAATGAACCTCTACCTTTTCTCCATTTTCAACGATCTCCTTACCTTCTGGCAAAACAGCTAGAGCATTGGCTTGGGCAAAAGAGCCTAATCGAAAACTTTCTTGTCCTGGAACCACACGAACATGAGGCTGATGATTGTCAAAAAACAATTCAGCCCGAGAAAAAGTTGTCAGATGTGCTCTCTTTTTAACTTGACCAGAAAAAGAAGCTCTTAATGTTTTTAAATGAGAAGGAATCAAACCCATTGCCTCTCTCAAATGCGGATAAACATATTCATAAAAACAGACTAATACCGAGGCTGGATTACCTGGTAATCCAAAAACTGTTTTTTCCCCTTTTTGACCAAATAATAAAGGCTTACCTGGCTTTTGAGCCACACGCCAAAAAAGTTCCTTCATTCCAAGTTCATTTAAAACATCCTTAGAAAAATCCCAATGCCCTACAGAAACACCACCAGAGACTAAGACAGAATCACTCACACTTAAGGCTTGCTCAATAGTTTGCCGCAAAGAGTCAGGATCATCTTGTGACCGAAAACAATGAATCTCTTGAATGCCTGCTTCTTTTAAAGCTGTTTTTAAGGTCAATGTATTGGAGTCTATAATCTGACCTGGTTTTAATTCTTCAATCGAGTTAACCAGCTCATTTCCTGTCACCACAATGGAAACCTTAGGAGGTTGATAAACCAAGGCGCTATCAACACCCACAGAAGCTAAATACGAAAGAGCAGAAGGGTTTAACACTTTTCCTTTTGTTAAAGCAACATCTCCGACTCTTATTTCTTCACCACGTCGACGAATATGGTCACCTTGCTTTACAGGAGCTTCTACCAACACGTCACCATTGGCTTCTTTTGTGACTTCACGCATCACCACAGCATCTGTTCCTTTTGGAATCATAGCGCCTGTCATGATCCGTGCAGCATCACCTGTCTTAAGAAAAATCTCAGCCTCATCTCCTGCTTTGATTTCTCCTTTAATTTTAAACGAATTTCCATTGCCAACAGATAAGGCATAACCATCCATTGCCGAATTGTCAAAACGAGGCACATCCAAACAAGCCAACACATCTTCAGCTAAAACCAAACCATAGGCAGCTTCTAAAGAAAGATGCTTTTTTTTCTTTGGAAGAGCATGTTCTTGAATAATCTTTTTAGCTTCACTAACCGAAATCATAAAATTAAACTCTTTCCTATTTTAAAAGCGACAAACAAAATAATCGCTCCAAACACTTTTTGCAAACCAACCGGAGAATATTTAAACGAGCCAAATCGTCCCCCAAGCCAGCCACCCACTAACACCACTAATAAAACAGGCCACATCCAATCAATGGCCACTCGGCCGGCAACCGCATGACCTGCCAAACCAGCTAAAGAATTCACTAAAATAAAAAATGCCCCTGCTGCGGCGGCTTCTTTGGTTTTGGCCCAACCAAAAAAGAGGAGAACAGGAATCAAAAACACGCCCCCTCCAATCCCAATCAAACCAGCCAACAAACCTAAAAAAGCGCCAATGGGAACCGCAATCCACCACACGTTACTCCAGCTTAAGGTCTTTCTCTTTTGAAACGATTCTTTTTTTAAAACCATCACTATTCCAGAAAAAGCTAAGCTTGTTACCAAAAGAACTCGAAATAAAAAATCACTGATTTCTAAAACTCCCCCAATAGTGGCAAAGGGAACCGACCCCACCATAAACGGAATCACATTTTGCCAACGAAAATGTCCCCCTTTAAAATAATGATAAAAAGAGGACGATGACACCAATGTATTGCAACTTAACGCCACTGCTGGAAGCAACGCTTTAGGCACACCTAAAAGTGCCATGGTCGCCAAATAAGCCGACCCCCCGCCCATGCCTGCAGAAGCGTAAACAAACGCAATGCCAAAAAAGATCAAACAAATGAGTGGCAACAACTCTAATGCCCCCCTCCATTTAACATTCCATAGGTATGGAGCAATGCTGGAAAAAGCGCATCTAAAGATTCTTGTGTTCCTCTAGAAGAACCAGGCAAATTAACAATAATGGTTTTGCCTTTTACACCAACCAAGCCTCGTGACAACATCGCATAAGGGGTTCGCTTTTGTCCATACGAGCGCATGGCTTCAGCCGCCCCTGGCATTTCACGTTCAATCACTTCACTTGTCGCATCTACAGTCACATCGCGCGGACTCATCCCGGTCCCACCTGTTGTCGCAATCAAGCGAATTCCTTTTTCACAAAGTTGATTTAAAGTTTGAATAATTTGGTCTTTTTCATCGGGTAAAACAATGTACTCTATTTCATCCATGCCCAATTGTTTGAAACGTGCTTCTATCAATCGGCCGGAACTATCTTCTCGCGTTCCTTTAAAAGTACCGTCAGAGGTGACCACCACTGCTGCTTTAAATTGAGAAAGGGGTTTTTCTTTGTATTGGGATTTCCCTCCTTGTTTTTCAAGAAGTTTGATCTCTGAAATTTCTAAATCTTTATCAATCGGTTTAAGCATGTCATAAATCGTTAAAGCCGCCACGCTCACTGCGGTCAAGGCTTCCATCTCCACCCCTGTCTTGGAAATTGTCTCCACTTCAGCTCGAACCAAAACAGCATCCTCTAACACTTCAAAATGAAGAGAACAACGGTCCAAGGTTAAAGGATGACAATCTGGAATCAAATCAGGCGTTCTTTTCGAAGCCATCATCCCAGCAATACGGGCCGCCTCAAGCACATTTCCTTTTGGGACTTGATTGTTTTTAACGGTTTCAGCCGTGGGTGCAGCCATCAATACTTTTCCTGAAGCAACTGCTTTTCTTAATGTTTCATATTTTTGCGTAATTGAAATCACAACTAACCTCCAATATTTCGAATCAAAGCCCCTTCAGAAGAACTTGTTTTCTCTGAAGAAGGAATCTTCATTTTACGATAAGGATGCCCCTCTGGCTTATTCCAAGCACCCCATAAAAATATATTTTGTATCTCTTCTGTGCTTGCCCCATCACGTAATTTTTTGAGTAAATCAAACTCTAATGTTGAAAAAAGACAAGGACGAATCTTTCCATTAGATGAAAGTCTTAGCCTGTTACAAGTAGAACAAAAAGGTTCTGACAAAGAGGCAATAAAACCAACTTGAGCTTGTGTGCCGGCAATCTTATAACTTTCAGCGACTTCTCGTCCCCGTTCTATACTCTGCAAATCAAAATGTTCTTCCACCCATGATCGAATCATAGGAATAGGCAATACTTTTTCCGGGCTCCAGCCACTCCCACACAAAGGCATAAATTCAATAAACCGAATTTCTATTTGGTGTTGAATCGCAAACTGAATCAAATCCAACACATCCTCTAAAGTCGTTCCTTTCAAAGGAACCACATTAATTTTTAAGGGAAAACCTGCAGCTAAAGCAGCTTCAATTCCTTCCATGGTTTGAAGAAAAAAAGGTGTTTGAGTGATCCGCTCAAAGCGTTCAGGGTTTAACGTGTCCAAACTAATGTTAATAGAATCAAGACCTGCTTGTTTTAATTGATCAGAATACTTTGCTAATAAGGCTCCATTTGTTGTTAGGCTAACTTGTTGTAACTGATCAATCTTTTTTAAGGAGGCGACTAACTCTGGTAATCCTTGACGCAACAAGGGTTCTCCCCCTGTTAACCGAACTTTTTCAATCCCAATAGGAATAACAGAGCAAACAATTTTTTCAATTTCTTCAAAAGATAAAATATCATCTCGCTGGAATTTTTCAATTCCGCCTTCAGGCATGCAGTAGACACATTTAAAATTACACCGGTCCGTCACAGACACACGCAAATAAGTTTTGGTGCGTCCAAAACGATCCACCAATTTTCTATTCTGCAACGTTAATCCTTTTTCTGAGTTTGATCGTCAACTGAGGTCACATCTTTTAAACCTGACTTAAACTCATTAATTCCTTTTCCCATTCCCCGGGCTAATTCTGGAAGCTTTTTAGCTCCAAACAAAAGCAAGAGCACTCCAAAAATGAGTAACAATTCTGGCAATCCAATACCACCTAACATAACAACACCTCCTTATTAAGACTATTTTGTCTTAATTTATCCATTTTCGCAAGACCTTTTTACCACATCTCAACCATCTCTACATCAACCACTTATTACTTTAAGATTAAGCAGCCTGTCTTGTTTAAGACAAATAGAGTCTCTTCTAAGAATCTAATCAGTCAATTATAACTCAAAAAAAGAAATTAAAGCAGAATTGGTGCCAAAAAGAGAACTAAACTCAACATCTCTTTTGGTAGACAGAAAAGCACCCAATGTGATTAAATAAGACTAATTAGTCTTATTTAAAGGGTGGCAATGAAAAAGAAAATATTATTCACAAGTGTGTTTGGGCCTTATGCTCAAGATGATCAATATGGCAGTCGGGCCATTAACCCTATGGAGCTCTATCAAAATCAAGTGACCCGAGGACAAGGGATTTTTTCTTTAAGAATGTTTCATCGTTCTTGGGGAATCATGATGATTCAAGAAAACATTTCAACACCCAGCGTGTTGCTTGATTTTCCCTCTAGAGATCGATTCATTTCAGAAATAAAAAACAATCATTACGATATAATTGGAATCACTTCTATTATTCCCAACGTTGAAAAAGTAAAAGAAATGTGTTCTTTAATTCGAAAGCACCTTCCTAAAACAACCATTATCGTCGGTGGACACGTTGCCAATTATCCTGATCTTAAAGAAAAAGTAAATGCAGACCACATTGTGCGAGGTGAAGGAATTCGATGGTTCCGTCAATTTCTAGGAGAAGATGTCAATCAACCAATTCGTCATCCTATGATTAAGTCAGGATTTAAAGCTCGAACACTGGGGTCTTATCTATCAGAAAAACCTGGAGAGGTAGCAGCCACACTAATTCCTTCGGTGGGATGTCCTATGGGATGTAATTTTTGCGCCACTTCAGCGATGTTCGGTGGCAAAGGAAGTGCCATTCACTTTTTTAAAACAGGTCAAGAGTTGTTTGACATCATGTGTGAAATGGAAAAGAAATTAAAAGTTCATTCGTTTTTTGTGATGGATGAAAATTTTCTTTTATATCGTAAACGCGCTTTAGAACTTTTAAAATTAATGGAAAAACATAACAAATCATGGGCCCTCTATGTTTTTAGTTCTGCCCATGTTTTAAGCAAATACACCATGGAAGAATTGGTTGGCCTAGG
>JAJCYG010000069.1 GCA_029263055.1 Actinomycetes bacterium | reverse complement strand
AGATGTAACGGGAGTGGTTCAATTACCAGAAGGTGTTGAAATGGTAATGCCAGGGGATAACGTAAGTGTAACAATTGATTTGATCTGCCCAATCGCGATGGAAAAAGGTTTACGCTTTGCTATCCGTGAAGGGGGTCATACCGTGGGTGCTGGTAGTATCAGCGACGTAACTGAGTAAGAAAGGAAGTAAAGTTTTATGGATGGGCAAAGAATTCGGATTCGTTTAAAAGCATTTGATCATCGGATTTTGGATAGATCAGCAGAAGACATTGTTGATACCGCCAAGCGCACCGGTGCGCGTGTGGTTGGTCCGATTCCTTTACCAACTGATTTTGAAAAGTATACTGTATTGCGTTCACCGCATATTGATAAAAAGTCTCGTGAGCAGTTCGAAATTCGAACTCACAAACGATTACTTGATATCCTAGATCCAACAGCCAAGACTGTTGATGAATTAAAGAAATTGAATCTCCCTGCTGGGGTAGATATCAAGATCAAAGTTTAATTTATTAACGTCTAATCGTTCGTTGATTGATAAGCGCGGCTGGGTTATTTATAACCAACGAACAAAATTATAAAAAACGAAAATAAAATTTGACAAATACTTCTATCAGGGAGTATGATTGTGAGCTTTTTTATCAAGTTCATGTCTTGAGGGCTTTTATGGCCTCTTGTAACTTGCTGAAGCTTAAACAGTTAGAATTGAAGATTTTGAGGCATTTAAAATGGCAGTAGAAAAGAAAAAAACACCAATAGAATTGAAAGTTAATTTGCTCTCTGCAGATGGCAAGAAAAAGAGCGAATTAACGGTTGAATCTAAAGAAACATATTTGAAAAATCGTTCTGCAACGATTCACGATGTGGTTGTGATGCATTTAGCCAATCGTCGTCGTGGAACAGCGCATACCAAAGGCCGCTCGGATGTGAATAAAACGGGTAAAAAGCCTTGGAAGCAAAAAGGGACAGGAAATGCTCGTGCTGGTACAGCTGCTTCTCCTATTTGGCGCGGTGGTGGAGTTGTTTTTGGGCCTAAAACACGTGATTGGAGCTACACAGTTCCTAAGAAAGTACGTCGTTTGGCTTTGATGAGCTCTGTTGTTCGTAAGATTAGAGATAACGAAGTGATTGTTTTAGAGAAGATTGAAATTAAAGAACCTAAAACAAAAGTAGCTGTTGAGTTCTTAAACAAAATTGAAGCAACAAAGAGTTCTTTATTAGTGACGGCAAAAAGCGATCCAATTTTAAATAGAGCGGTTCGTAACATTCCAAAAATTGGAACTACAACTGTCAGCAACTTAAACACACTTGATGTGTTAAAATATGAAAAATTAGTACTTAGCCAAGAAGTTTTTGAGCATTTAAGTGCGCTTCTTAAGGGAGAGAAAGAATAATGAAAGATCCCTATAGCGTCATACTAAAACCGATTGTAACGGAAAAAGGAACAGACCAAATCAGTTCCTTAAATAAGTACCCATTCCGTGTTGATGTCTCTGCAAATAAAACAGACATTAAATATGCTGTGGAACAAATTTTTAAAGTCAAGGTTGCTAATGTGCATACCATGAATCGTGTCGGAAAGAAAAAACGTGTTCGCGCAATTGCAGGTTATACGGCTGCTTGGAAAAAAGCCATTGTAACCCTAAAAGCTGGCGACAAAATTGAGATGATAGGTTAATAAAATGGCATTAAAAAGTTTTAAACCCAGAACACCTTCGTTACGTCACACTGTGATCTCTGCTTTTGATGAGCTGACCAAAGGAAAGCCAGAAAAAGCCCTTTCACGTGGTAAGAAAAAAAGTGGAGGTCGAAACAATTACGGCCGTACAACAGCCCCTCATATTGGTGGTGGGCATAAGCGTCGCTTCCGTGAGATTGATTTTAAACGGACTAAAGATGGGATTCCTGCAAAGGTAGCAGCAATTGAATATGATCCCAACAGAACCGCACGCATTGCGCTACTCCATTACGCTGATGGAGCTAAAACATATATTCTTGCACCTGCAGGATTAAAAGTAGGAACGACCTTAGTATCAGGACCTGAAGCAGAAATTCAAGTTGGTAACACCCTTCCTTTGCAAAACATTCCATTAGGAACATCCATTCACAATATCGAATTGCGCATTGGTGCTGGAGCTAAATTAGTTCGCAGTGCTGGCGGAGTGGCTGAGTTGACTGCTAAAGAAGGAAAGAACGCCAACATTAAAATGCCTTCAGGCGAAGTTCGATTGATTAATGTGAACTGTCGTGCCACGATCGGCCAAGTTTCAAATGCAGATCACGAAAATATATCATTAGGTAAAGCAGGAAGAAAGCGTTGGTTGGGTCGTCGCCCACGTGTTCGTCCTGTAGCTATGAACCCTGTTGATCACCCTATGGGTGGTGGAGAAGGACGTACTTCTGGTGGACGTCATCCTTGTAACTTTTATGGGACACCTGCTAAAGGTTATAAAACAAGGGCTAAAGGAAAATCTAACGCACATATTGTGAAATCAAGGAAGAAAAAATAATGAGTCGTTCACAGAAAAAAGGCGCCTTTGTTGACGAAAAGTTGTTAAAGAAAGTCGACAAGTTAGGTCAAGAAAATCAGCACAAACCAATTAAGACTTGGTCTAGACGTTCAATGATTGTTCCTGAGTTTATTGGTTTTACATTTGCGATACACAATGGCCGTAAACATATTCCCGTTTTTATTTCTGAGAATATGGTTGGACATAAGTTGGGTGAGTTTTCACCAACAAGAACATTTAGAAAACATGCAACATCGGATAAAGCAGCCGGAAAATAAATAGCGAAAAAGACCTAGTTAGTTCTCAGGTTAATTTCTCAAGTCTGGAGGGTCCATGAAGCGAGATGATTGGAAAATTGGGAACGTTGGGGTTGTTGCTGTATTAGTCGTTGTTGGAATCGTTACTGTAGGGGCCATAGGCCTGTTGTTCTTTGATAGTAAGACTGAAGTAAAAGATGCGTGGGCAGCAGATAAAAGCACGCTAGAAAAAACATTGATGATGGTTCAGGCTGAAAAAGCAGCCTTGCAAGCAGAAATTAAAATGCTCCATCAGGGTGGCGGGTTAGCTAAAAGCGAAAATCGCCAAAGTCAGTCTTTAGAGAATCAGATCTTTGTTTTAAAGAAAAAGATTGCTGAGATTGAATCAAATACTTTTTTCTCAGATACGATTCGAGAAAAAGCCGAACTTGAAGTTCGGGTAGAACAATTTGAAGAAGTGATACAACAAAAAGAAGCTGAACTTACTTCTGTTAAAGATGAAAACCAAGCGTTAATTAGTAAATTAAGTCTTGGTGGACGTAGCGAAGAAATTTTAGCTCGTCAGATCAAAGAAAAAGATAGTGTAAACAAGTTGCTTTCAAAGTACTTGGCTAATGAAAAGACGAAATCTAAAGAGTTGGGTAGCCGACTCGCAGCTGCAAATAGCGAGAAAGAAAATGTTTCTCGGCAGTTAGAGCAAATGCTTACTGAGAAAGAGTATGCTCAAAAGAAGTTAAACGAGATAGCGTTAGATTTAGAGTCTTCTCAAAAAGAGAAACGCTTGCTAACAGCTAAGCTAGAAAATGTACAGCAAGTGATTAGCGATCGTTTGAGTGAGATTGTTAAGGTGAAACAAGATTTAGACACCACCTTAAAAGAAACAAAAACGTACGTGCAAAACGAAATCGAAGAGATTGAATTAGAACCGATCGTTGTGGGTTCGCAAACTCGAACACCGGTTTCAGTGGCTCGAGTTCAGGTCATAGAGCCTGCACAAGTTGCTTCAGTGATTGCTGCAAGTAGTGCCCGTGAGTTAGTCGGTAAGGTTTTAGTTGTGAATGAAAACTTAAACTTTATTGTGATTGATAAAGGGTCTAATCAAGGGGTTGAAGTGGGAATGCAGTTTAATGTTCTCGATGAAAAAGGTGTGATTGCTGGCACCAAGGTAATAGAAGTACGTGACAATATTGCTGCTGCTGACATTCAGAATTTGAAGACAGCACAGCCAATTAAAGAGGGAGATTTCGTTAGAATCTCGATGAACTAGTCTTGATCTAAAGAAAGAATTTGAAAGTTATGGAAGCAAAATCAGTAACAAGATTTATACATTTTTCGCCTTATAAAGCACGCCTAATAGTTGATTTGATTCGGGGTAAAACAGCCGAAGAAGCTATGAGGATTATGAAGTTTAGCAATAAAAAGGCAGCCAAAATAGTGAGTAAGACATTGCATTCAGCTATGGCCAATGCACAGAACAATCATTCCATGAACTTGGAAGCATTGTACGTAGAAAAAGCATTTGTGGATGGTGGACCTTCTTGGACACGTTATATGCCACGTGCCATGGGCCGAGCCACATTGGTGACAAAGCCAACATCCCACATCACTGTGGTGTTAAAAGAGAGTGAAGAAATTTTAAAACGGATTCAAGCCGAAGAAGCAGCAAAACTTGAAGCTAAAAAACAGACAGGTAAAAAAGCCAAAGCCGCTCCAAAAAAAGCAGCTAAAGCTGAGCCTGAAAAAGTTAAACAAACTGAAGCAAAAAAAGACGATAAGAAAACCGAATCAAAGAAAAAGTAAAGAGGTCGTAGTGGGACAAAAAGTTAATCCAATTGGACTCAGATTAGGTATCAATCAAGAATGGCGCTCTTTGTGGTATGCCAACTCAAACGAGTTTGGTCCGCTTTTACTCGAAGATATTAAGATGCGCGATTACATTAAAAAGAAACTCTATTTTGCAGGGGTTTCTAAAATTTCGATCGAAAGAGCAAGTAACCGTGCTCGTGTGATTATTCACACCTCTCGTCCTGGAATTATTATTGGCCGTAAAGGGGCTGAAATTGATCGTTTAAAAGAAGATTTAGTTAAAATGTCAGGCCGTGAGGTCATGATTGATATTGAAGAAGTGAAAAACCCTGATGGCGATGCACAATTGGTTGCAGAAAACATTGCGCTTCAATTAGAGAGACGTATCTCCCATCGTCGTGCCATGAAACGAGCCATGCGTAACTGTATGGATAAGGGCGGTCTTGGAATTAAAATTTTAGTTGCGGGTCGTGTTGGTGGAGCAGAAATTGCTCGTAGTGAAGGTTATAAAGAAGGAAAAATTCCTCTTCATACTTTACGCGCTATCATTGATTACGGTTTTGCCCGAGCAAACACTACTTATGGAACCATTGGTGTGAAAGTTTGGATCTATAAAGGTGAAACAGGATTTATTAAAGAAGAAGTTAAAGAAGAGAAAAAAGCTCCTTTAGGCGCACCTATTTCTTAATAAAAAAGTGAGGTAGTATCATGGCTTTGTTGCCATCAAAAGTTAAATATAGAAAACAACAACGGGGAAGCCGTAAAGGTTTAGCCAAATCTGGAAACTTTCTGGCTTTTGGTGAATACGGCATTATGGCCCTTGATCGTTGTTGGATGCGAGGCAATCAAATTGAAGCAGCACGTATTGCCATCAACCGTAACATTAAACGTCGTGGAAAAATGTGGATTCGTGTTTTCCCAGACAAGCCAATTAGTAAGAAACCTGCTGAAGTTCGGATGGGTAAAGGTAAAGCGGCTGTTGATTTCTGGGCAGCTGTGATTAAGCCAGGAAGAATCATCTTTGAATTAGAAGGTGTGCCTGAAGGTTTGGCTCGTGAATCAATGGCTTTGGCCGCAGCAAAATTGCCAATCAAATGTAAATTTGTTTCAAGGCATTCGGAGTAGTTAGATGAAAATTAAAGAATTAAGAGAAAAATCAACAGACGAATTAAAGCAGACAGAGCTTTTGTATAAAGAAGAGCTGTTTAACTTGCGGATGCAGGCTGCTTCGAACCAACTTGAAAAGCCTTCTCGGATTCAAGTTTTGCGAAGAGGGATTTCTCGTATTAAAACATTATTACGAGAAGATGCCTTGGCGAATCCTGAAAAAGGAAAAAGTACGAAGGAGAACAGTAAGTGACAACGGCTGAAGCAAAAAAGAGTAATAAAAAAGTTTTAACTGGTTCTGTCGTTAGCGACAAAATGGATAAAACCATTGTGGTGCGCGTGGAACGTTCTTTTCGTCACCCGCTTTACAAAAAAGTGGTGAAAACAAGTAAAAAGTATTATGCGCATGATGAAAAAAATGAAGTCAAAGCAGGGGATGTGGTTCGTATCATTGAAGCACGTCGTTTAAGTCATTTAAAGCGCTGGCAGTTAGTAGAGATCGTTCAACAAGGGAAAAAACAATAGTTTTATTAAGGTGTTATCATGATTCAATTAAGATCTAGATTAGAAGTTGCCGACAATACAGGAGCCAAATTGGTTCATATGATCCAAGTGCTTGGAGCATCTCAAAAGATGTCTGCTAGTGTTGGCGATGTGATTGTGGCAAACGTTCGTGTGGCTAACTCAGATGGTGTGGTGAAAAAAGGGGAAGTGGTTAAAGGAGTGATTGTCCGAACCAAATATCCTATTCGTCGAGCTGATGGTTCGTACCTACGTTTTGATAAAAATGCGATTGTCATTATTGATGGTCAAAATAACCCGCGCGGGACTCGTATTTTTGGCCCTGTTGCTCGGGAATTGCGGGACAAGAATTTTATGAAAATTATTTCATTAGCCCCAGAGGTGTTGTAGCCATGAAAGTTAAAGTTTGTAAAAACGATACAGTTCAAGTTTTGAGTGGTCGTGACAAAGGAAAGCGTGGAAAAGTTCTTCGCGTCTTTGTTAAAGCTCAACAAATCTTGGTCGAAGGTGTGAACTTTCGTAAGAAAGCACTCCGCAAAAGCCAAGAAAATCCTCAAGGAGGATTGATTGATATTGAGCGTCCATTTCACATTTCAAATGTGGGTGTGGTTGATCCTAAAACAGATAAACCAACACGTGTGGGTCGTAAAGATATTAAAGATCGCGGTAAATTACGTGTGGCTCAAAAATCCGGTGAAATTTTGGAGGTGAAACCATGAGCACAAAAACACCTTTAAGATTCCAAGAGCTTTATAAAAATGAAGTGGCTCCTGAATTAAAGAAAAAATTTAATTACAAAAATGTTTTTCAGATTCCTAAGATTGACAAGATTGTTGTGAACATGGGAGTCAAACAAGGTGCTGTTGATAAAGCAACTGTTGAAGCAGCTGCTGATGAGTTGGGAATTATTACAGGGCAACGTCCGGTGATTACCCGAGCAAAGAAATCAATTGCTGGTTTCAAACTCAGACAAGGACAACCATTAGGATGTAAAGTGACTCTTCGTGGACGCATGATGTATGAATTTTTCGAACGTTTGATCGGAATTGCTGTTCCTCGCGTGCGTGACTTTCGTGGTTTGCCAGGGAAGTCGTTTGATGGACAAGGAAACTACACCTTTGGGTTAACTGAGCAAATCGTGTTTCCAGAACTCGAGATTGATAAAGTAAAGCAAGTGCGAGGAATGGATATAACCATTAACACGACTGCTAAAAACAATGAAGAAGCAAAAGAGATGCTCAAGTTAATGGGCGTCCCGTTCGCGAACTAACAAAGTATTAAGTAAAAGAGGAAAAAATGGCCAAGAGATGTTTGATTGAAAAACAACGCCGTACACCAAAGTTTGCCGTAAGAAGTTATAACCGGTGTCAACGCTGCGGTCGTCGTAAAGGGTATTATAAAAAATTTATGTTGTGTCGTATTTGTTTTCGTCAATTGGCCTCCAGAGGAGAAATTCCTGGTGTGGTCAAATCAAGTTGGTAATTGAAGGAGTAAGTGTTTAATCATGATGACAGACCCTATTTCAGACATGTTGACTCGAATCAGAAATGGAACTCAAGCCCGTAAAACAACGGTTGAGATTCCTGGTTCTAAAATGAAACTCAAAATTGCTAAAATTTTGAAAGATGAAGGTTATATTACTGGTGTTCAAGAAGTAAAGATGGGTAAAAAGAGCACTGTTAATGTGGAATTAAAATATGATTCTGCAAGAAAAGGTGTGATTGCTGGAATTCGTCGTGTGAGCCGTCCTGGTTTGCGTGTTTACGCAGATGTAGAAAATTTACCACGTGTGCTCAATGGTTTGGGTGTGGCAATTATTTCAACTTCAGGTGGTTTGTTTACAGATGGTCAATGCCGCAAAAAACGAGTGGGCGGCGAAGTCCTTTGTTATATTTGGTAGTTAATTATTGAGGTAAAAAATGTCTAGAATTGGAAAAATGCCTATTGAAATCCCTACTGATGTGAAAGTTGCTGTGAGCGGCAATGTGATCAAAGTAGAGGGACCTAAAGGTAAATTAGATCGTGAATTTCCTGAACTTGTTTCAGTCAAAGTTGAAGAGAAAAGTGTTGTTGTTTCTCGATCAGGAGACGAAGCAAAAGATAAAGCCTTCCATGGTCTTTACCGTAGCTTAATCAATAACATGGTTATTGGGGTCTCTAAAGGTTTTGAAAAACAAATGGAAATCGTTGGGACAGGTTATCGCGCTAAAGTAGAGGGCAAAAAGCTCAACTTAGTGATTGGTTATTCCCATCCGATTAATTTTGAAATTCCAGAGGGTATTACGATTGTTGTTGAAAAAAATACTAAACTCAACATCAGCGGTGCAGATAAAGAAAAAGTAGGCTCTGCAGCTGCAGATATTCGTGCATACTATCCTCCTGAGCCTTATAAAGGTAAAGGAATTAAATTTGTTGGAGAACACATCCGCCGTAAAGCGGGTAAAAGCGTCACTAAGTAAGGTGTGAAAAATGGATAAAGTAAAGAAAAGACATATTGGATTAAAGAAAAGACACAAACGAATTCGCAAAAAGATCGAAGGAACGGTTGAGCGTCCTCGTATTTCTGTTTATCGTAGTTTAAAACATATTCATGTTCAAATTATTGATGACATCGAAGGAAAGACTTTGGTTTCTCTTTCAACAAAGTCAAAAGAGTTTGGAGTCTCAAAAGTTAATAATATTGAAACTGCTAAAAAAGTAGGTTTGCTTTTGAGTCAAAAAGCAAAAGAGAAAAATATCACTAAAGTGATTTTTGATCGCTCAGGTTATCGCTACCACGGACGGATTAAAGCCTTGGCTGACGCTGCTCGTGAAGGTGGTTTGGAATTTTAAGTACTCATTTATAAGTCGTTAAAGGGAAAACTTTATGTCTGAAGAAGAATCAAAACAACAAGAAGCAAAACCAGAAGCAACAGCAGCTCCTGCTGTTGAAAAAAAAGCTCCTGCAGCTGCAGCAACAAAACCAGCTGAGAATAAAGTGGTTGATGTTAAGGCCAAAACAGGTGGGGGTGGTGCTCCTGGCCAACGTAATAAAAGAGGTGGCCAAGGACGGGGTCGTAAAGGACCAGGGCGTAATCAACGTCGTCCAGAACCTGAAGATGGTTTGGTAGAACGTGTTGTTCACATTAACCGCTGTGCCAAAGTGGTAAAAGGTGGTCGCCGTTTTAGTTTTAGTGCGCTTGTTGTGGTTGGCGATGGCAAAGGAAAAGTGGGTTATGGATTTGGTAAAGCCAATGAAGTCGCAGATGCCATTCGTAAGGGTGTTGAAAAAGCCCGTAAAAGTATTTTAAACATTCGCTTTGAAGGGGGAACCATTCCTCACGAAGTGATAGGTATTCACAAAGGTGGAAAAGTATTACTAAAGCCTGCTTCTCCTGGTACAGGAATTATTGCGGGTGGGGGTGTGCGAGCCATTGTGGAACGAGCTGGAATTAAAGATGTTTTAACAAAATCAATGGGATCTAAGAATGCGATTAATGTTGTGAAAGCAACGGTTGATGCATTAACAAGTCTACGTAGTATTGAGACTGTTGAAGAGTTACGCGGTGTTACAATACATAGACCTAAAAAACAAGATTAACGAAGTAGGTATCAAATGAATTTGTCACAATTAGAACCACATCCTGAATCAAGAAAAGAAAAGAAACGTATTGGAAAAGGTCGTGGTACAGGCCATGGAAAAACTGCTGGACGAGGCCATAACGGGCAAAACTCTCGTTCTGGTGGGGGTGTTCGTCCTGGGTTTGAAGGGGGCCAAATGCCTCTTTTACGTCGTTTGCCAAAACGAGGGTTTAACAACAAGCGATTCCAAACGCCCTATTTGGTCCTTAACATTGCTGACTTGGAAAAGTTAGATGGCGAAGTGACTCCAGAGATTTTAAAAGAAAAAGGTTTGATCAAAGGTAAAAACATCAATTTGAAAATCTTAGGTCAGGGTGACTTAAAAAAAGCTTTAACCGTTAAAGCCCATTCTTTCACTGAAAGTGCAAAGAAAAAGATTGAAGACGCAAAGGGAAAGTGGGTTCTAATCTAACATGCTCTCAGCATTCGCTAATACTCTAAAAATACCTGAGTTAAAAAAACGTATTTTTTTCACCTTAGGCTTGATTGCGGTTTGTCGCATAGGAGCTTATGCGCCAACACCTGGTATTGATGGTTTTCAGTTAGCGGAATTTTTTGACAAGATGGCCCAATCCCAAGGGGGTAATCTTTTCGGGATTATGAATATGTTATCTGGGGGCGCCATGCAGCAATGTACTATTTTTGCTCTTGGAATCATGCCTTATATTAGTGCTTCGATTATCATTCAGCTTTTAACCGCTGTTTTTCCTGCTTTAGAGCGTTTGGCTAAAGAAGGAGAGACCGGAAGAAAAAAACTTCTTCAGTTCACACGTTATGGAACGATTTTACTCGCGCTGTTCCAATCTTTCTTTATTGCTACATGGCTAGAAAATCCAGCTCATTTTGATGGGCGTATTATTGTTCCTGAGCCAGGTTTGATGTTTAAAATTCTTACCATGATTACGCTTACTTCGGGAACGGCATTTTTAATGTGGATTGGAGAGCAGATTACTGAGCGTGGGATTGGAAATGGTATCTCTTTAATTATTTCGGTTGGGATTATTTCAAGTTTGCCTTCAGCTGTGATGCTGACAAAACAAATCATGTTTCCTGGAATTGAAGGTGGGGGACGCCACCCAATTACATTAGTGATCATGGTGGTGATGTTGTTTGCGGTGATTGCCGGAGTGATTATGGTGACGCAAGGACAGCGCAGAATTCCTGTGCAATATGCAAAGCGAGTGGTTGGACGTAAAGTTTATGGCGGACAAAGCACTTATATTCCTTTACGTGTTAACTACGCAGGTGTGATTCCTGTTATCTTTGCTTCTTCTATTCTTCTTTTCCCTGCAACAATGGGTAGTTTTATTGACTGGGGAATTTTATCTTCTATTTCTCAAGCTCTGGCACCGGGCCAATGGTTGTACAGTGTGCTCTTTGTCTTGCTGATTATTTTCTTTTGTTATTTTTGGACAGCGACGCAGTTTAACCCTGTTCAATGGGCAGAAGATATGAAGAAAAACGGAGCGTTTGTACCAGGTGTTCGTCCAGGGCGCGCCACCTCTGACTTTTTTGATTACATTATGACTCGGATCACTTTAGCAGGTGCGATCTTTTTAGCAACGATTGCTATTTTGCCAAACATTATTAGTAGCCGAGCAGTACTTGATATTCCTTATTTGATTGCACAGTTTTTTGGTGGTACAGGTTTGCTTATTATTGTGGGTGTGTTGCTTGATACAGTGCGGCAAATTGAATCTCATTTGGTTATGCGCAACTATGATGGGTTCATGAAAAAAGGTCGCATTAAAGGACGCACAGGCTATTAATGAATATTATTTTTTTAGGGCCTCCAGGGGCTGGAAAAGGAACCCATGCAGCAGATTTTTCTAAAGAATTAGGGATTCCTCATATTTCAACTGGAGAAATTTTTAGAGAAGCAGTCAAGAATGAAACACCGATTGGTCTAAAAGCAAAAGAGTTTATGGACCGCGGGGAGTTAGTCCCTGATGAGGTGGTTGTAGATGTGGTGTTGGATCGGTTAAAAAGAGATGATTGTCAAAAAGGTTATATCTTAGACGGTTTTCCTCGTAGTTTGCCACAGGCTGAAATGTTAGGCCAAAAATCTGATTCTGAGTTAACAGCTGTGATCTATTTTGAAACGTGCAAAGATGTGATTTTGATGCGTTTAACAGGGCGCTGGATGTGCCGTGGGTGTGGTAAAGGGTATCATATTAAAAACTTGCCTCCTAAGGTGGCGGGTGTGTGTGATGAGTGTGCCGGTGAGCTTTATCAGCGTGCTGATGATAAAGTTGACACCATTGAACACCGATTGACAGTTTATAACCAAGAGACAAAAACATTAATTGATTATTATAAAAATAAAGACATTTTGATCCAAGTTAACGGAGATTTTGAAAAACAAGAGGGACATGAAGAGTTAGAAGGGGTTTTTACAAAGCTAAAGTCAAACGCTTCATGCTAGTTAGTAAATGATTATTTTAAAGTCTCCACAAGAAATTGAAAAGATGCGTGTCAGCGGCAAAGCTGTTGGCGAAATTTTAGCGGAATTAAAGAAGACCGTTGCTCCTGGAATTAAAACCAGCGAACTCGATTCTTTATCAGCTGATCTAATTGAAAAGAAAAAAGCAAAATCTGCTTTTTTAAATTACCATGGGTTTCCTTCATATGTTTGTGTGTCTGTGAATGAAGAAGTTGTTCACGGGATACCAGGAGATCGTATGATTCAAGACGGAGACTTAGTCAGTATTGACTTTGGTCTTTTTATTGACGGCTATTGTGGCGACTCTGCTTTTTCTGTTGTTGTGGGAAAATCAGATCCTAAAAAAGAGAAGTTGATGCAAGTGACGGAAGATTCTCTTTTTGCAGGGATTGAACAGATGCGTGTTGGAAATCGGTTGTTTGATATTTCACATGCGGTTCAAAAAGTGATTGAAGAGAATGGGTTTTCTGTGGTGCGTGATTTTGTTGGGCACGGAATTGGCCGGCAAATGCATGAAGATCCTCAGTTGCCTAATTATGGTTCCCCAAATAAAGGGCCTCGGCTTGAAGTGGGAATGGTTTTGGCCATTGAACCGATGGTGAATATGGGCACTCACCAGGTGAAAGTATTAGAAGATGGTTGGACAGTGGTCACAGAAGATGGATTGCCCTCTGCTCACTTTGAGCATACTGTGGCGATCACTGAAAATGGGCCGGAAATTTTAACGATCCGCCCTGAATAAAAAAATATTTGCTTTAAGAGAAGATATTTGTCATAATACAGCGCTTTTTTTAGTCACTAAAGTGTTTGAATTACTCTAAGGCTTTGAAAGACAATGACTAAGAAGGTATAAAAGCGATAATTTATGGAAAAACAAGAGCCAATTAAAGTCGAGGGAGTGGTTGCAGAATTGCTGCCTAACACTATGTTTCGTGTTGAGCTCTCAAACGGCCACAAGATATTGGCACACATCTCAGGAAAGATGCGAATGCACTTTATTCGGATTTTACCAGGAGATAAAGTGATGGTTGAGATGTCCCCGTATGATTTGAGTAAGGGACGGATCATTTATAGAGCAAAATAAGCTGTTTAGGACTGTTAGGAGTTATAAAGATGAAAGTAAGAGCTTCTGTTAAAAGATTATGTGAAAACTGTAAAGTGATTAAACGTTCTGGTGTGGTTCGTGTGATTTGTACTAATCCACGTCACAAGCAAAGACAAGGATAAGAAATTATGGCACGGATTTTAGGAGTTGACCTACCTCGTGAGAAACGAATTGAGATTGCGCTAACCTATCTATATGGAATTGGGTTAACACGATCTAAAGAAATTTTGAAAAAATCAGGTGTAAGTTCTGATATTCGCAGTAAAGATGTTTCCGAAGAAGATGCTGGAAAAATCACTGCAGTGATTCAAAAAGAATATCAAGTAGAAGGGGATCTTCGTCGTGAAATCCTTTCTAACATCAAACGTTTAATGGCGATTGGTTGTTACCGTGGGATTCGTCATCGTAAAGGGTTGCCTGTTCGTGGGCAAAGAACTAGTACCAACGCGCGTACCCGTAAAGGGCCTACAAAGCAAGCGGTGGCAAACAAAAAGAAAGTAGCTAAGTAGTTTTAGAGGTGTCTTATGGCAAAGAAAAAAGATAAAGCAAGCGGTCAAACAAAGCAGCAAACAGAAGCAACTAAGAAAAAAGCGTTTAAAGCTAAAAAGAAAGTGGCTAAAAATGTTCCTGTTGGAATTGCCAATATTTTTGCCACATTTAATAACACGATTGTATCGATTGCTGATACACGTGGAAATGTGATTTCTTGGGCAAGTGCAGGTAAAGCTGGTTTTACAGGTGCTCGTAAGAGTACTGCCTATGCCGCTCAAGTGGTGGCAGAAGATGCTGGTCGAGCAGCAATGACTTTAGGATTACAAGAAGTTGAAGTTTTGGTTAAAGGGCCAGGTGCAGGACGTGAATCTGCTATCCGAGCCTTGCAAGCGATTGGGTTGCAAATTACAGCCATTAGAGACGTGACTCCTGTAGCACATAATGGTTGTCGTCCACCTAAGCGCCGAAGAGTCTAAATTTAGTTATAAGATAAAGGAGTTAAAATGGGGCGTTATATTGGTCCAAAATGTCGTTTATGTCGTCGTGAAGGAATAAAGCTTTTTCTTAAAGGAGAGCGTTGTTTCTCATCTAAATGTGCGATTGAAGTGCGTAACTATCCACCAGGAATGCATCAGCCTAAGAAGCTTTCTGAGTATGGTGAGCAGTTGCGCGAAAAACAAAAGCTACGTCGTATGTATGGCTTAATGGAAAAGCAGTTTCGCAATTACTATATCCGTGCCGCTCAGAAAAAAGGGGTTACTGGAGAACTGTTGCTTCAATATTTAGAGACTCGTCTCGACAATGTTGTTTTCTTATTAGGTTTTGCTAACTCTCGTGATATGGCGCGTCAGCTTGTTTGTCATGGTCATGTGACTGTGAATGGACGTCAAGTTGATATCCCTTCTTATGAAGTTAAAGCAGGTTCACTTTTAGGCGTTAAATCAAGAGATAAAAGTCAGAAATTGGTTCAAGAGACTTTGAAAACAACTGAAAGTCGTCAAGTTCCTACTTGGCTTTCGCTTGATAAAAAGAATCTTAAAGCTGAAGTGATTAAAGTTCCTGAAAGAAATGAAATTGAAGTTCCTGTAAACGAAAATGTGATTGTTGAGTTGTACTCAAAATAATCTTTTAAAGCGACTAGAGGTTTGGTGAGGAGGGTTTCTCCTTTTACTAAACGTGAGTCAAAGGTGGAGGTTTAAAATGGCGGTAACTGTCGGAAGTTTTGAAATGCCAAATCGTTTGGCAAAAACAGATGAAAATAAAGAAAAAACCTATGCAAAGTTTGAAGCTGAGCCGTTTGAACGTGGCTATGGTTACACCATTGGAAACTCTTTAAGAAGAATTCTTTTGTCCTCTATTGAAGGGGCAGCTATTACAGCGATCAAAATTGAAGGTGTGACGCATGAATACTCCACCATTCCTGGTGTGGTTGAAGATGTGGCTCAAATCATTTTGAACCTTAAGAAAGTATTGTTTGTTTCTCATGATCGTGGAACACGCAAGATTGAACTCAAAGTTAAGAAAAAGGGTGTTATTAAAGCAGGAGATATTTCTGTAGATAATACTTTAGAAGTTTCTAATCCTGATTTAGAACTCTTTACTCTTGAAAAAGATGCTGATATTAACATTGAGTTAGAAATTGGAGTGGGTCGTGGTTACCGCTCAAGCGAATTAAACAAACATTCGAGCCAAGCAGTTGGCACGGTTGCGATTGATTCTCTTTTTTCACCTGTCACAAAAGTTAAATACTATGTTGAAAATGCACGTATTGGCCAAGTGACTGACTATGACAAATTGATCATCGAAGTTTGGACAGATGGTCGTATTCTTGCAGAAGAAGCATTGAAGCAATCTTCCGCGATTTTACGTGAACACTTAAATGTTTTCGTGAACTACGACGAAAACTATCTTGAGTTTGAACTTGAAGAAAATCGTGAAAGAGAAGAAGTTGATCAATTACAAAAACTATTAAACATGCCAATTAGTGAAATTGAACTTTCTGTTCGTTCAGCTAATTGTATTCACAATGCCAACATTAAAACGATTCGTGAGTTGGTGACCAAATCAGAACCTGAAATGCTCAAATATCGTAACTTTGGTAAAAAGTCCTTAAACGAAATTAAAGCTATTTTAGTGACAATGGGGCTTTCATTAGGAATGAATATTGATGAAGAAGCTTCTAAGGTTTTGGTTGAAGTGGGTGAGGAGTCGTAAATGAGACACCGTAAAAAGACTGTAAAACTTAATCGTCATTCCTCTCACCGTAAAGCGCTTTTATCTAACTTGGTGAGAAGTTTGTTTTTGCATGAAGCGATTAACACAACTGTAGCTAAAGCAAAAGCAGCTCAACCGCTTGCTGAGAAGATGATCTCTTTAGGTAAGAAAAAAGATGTCGCTTCTCAACGTCGTGCCGTAGCTATTTTGCATGACAAATCAGTGGTTAAAAAACTTTTTTCAGAAATCGCACCAAAATTTGCAGAGCGAACAGGTGGGTATACCCGTTTGGTTCGCACTACTTTTCGTCATGGTGATGGAGCTGAAATGGGTATCTTAGAACTCGTGGGTCGCCAAGTCGAACCCAAGCAAGTTGAAGTACCTGAAAAAGTTGCTAAAGCAAAGGGAAAACCAGCTGCCGCAGATTCTGAAAAAGAGCCCGCTAAAAAGCCTGAAAAAAAGGCTGAAAAAGCTAAAGCTGCTTCCAAATAAAGGTTGAGACCAACCCCTAAAAAAGCTAAGCTTATCTCATGAATATGAGTCGCTTTACTCTCTGCGTTGCCCTCATTTTAAGCTGGCTTATTTGTATTCCAAGTCTAGCTGCGCAAACCCATCTTGTCCGAAATGGAGAGACCCTGTGGTCTATTTCTAGGAAATATGGGGTTTCTGTTAAGTCGATTGTTCGGGCCAATCATCTTTCTCGTCCTAATTCTTTAGACATTGGTCAAAAGCTTTCTATTCCAGATAAGATTAAAAAGAGGGTTGTTTCAAAGAAAAAAAGAGTTTCCTCTTCTTCTTCAAACAGTGGAACGTGGCGTTTTAAATATGATGCTCGCACCCTCAACAAATTGCTTCGAGTTCAAACCCGCAAGAAAAATAAATGGCGTTATATTGTCATCCATCACAGCGCAACAGAAAATGGAAGCGCTAAGGCATTTGAATATTACCACCGACAAAAACGCCACATGAAAAATGGGATGGCGTACCACTTTGTGCTTGGCAATGGCCATGGTTCGCAAAATGGAAAGATCGAAGTCGGGGACCGTTGGAAAAAACAACTTTCAGGTGGGCATAGCTCGAACCAGCGGATGAATGAAGTGGGGATTGGGGTTTGCTTAGTTGGGAACTTTCAAAAAAACCGTCCTACCTCACGGCAATTGCAATCTTTAGCTGATTTGGTACGCCACCTTCAAAAAGAGTTTGGGATTCCTCGTTCGCGGGTTATTGTCCATAATGAAGTAAAGCAAAAATCAACCCTCTGCCCAGGCAAGTATTTCCCCACCGATAAATTCCGGCGCATGCTGTAATTCTTCTTATTGTTCTAACTTGCTTTATTACAGGTGTTTACCTGTAGTCTTCTTTCTTGACAGATTTCATTAATTAAGGTATTATCTTATCTTCTTCTAAACACTATAGTTATGAATAAAATATTGATTAAAGCAATCTCAACTCTTACCTTAATATGTTTTACTCTTAACCAGAGTTTCTTTCTGGCTAATTCTGGTGTTTCCATTCGTTCGATTCAAAATTTATCCCCTGCTTCTGTGGCGCAGAGTTCTATTATTCCGGTGCAGGCAGATCAAATTTTAGAGCAGTGGCAATTCCTTCCACAGATTCCTAGTGGTTTAGAAAATCAATTTCTGCGTTATTACCAACTTAAGCATGAATTGATTCAAGCTGCTGATCAAGATCAGCCTGATCTGTTTCGAAAAAAAGTTGCAGAGCTGTTAGCACTTGTTGGGCCTTTACGCCGCGCGGTTTTAAAGGTTGATAACGATCGTCTATTTGAATTGATCCAAGCAACTTTTTCTCAACATAAGTTTCCTGACTATGTCATGGGACTTATCAAGGTTTCCGAAAATCAAATAATTGATCCTAGGGATAGTGTTCGTCGCGAACTAGAAGTGATGGGGCAAGAGCATTTTGATCCAAAAACAGAGGCCTTAGTAAATACTGTCATTGATGAAGTGGTGATAGAGCTTTATGAGGATTCATCAAAACAGGAGTATATGCGCGAGAAGATTCGTGGAGATGTTCGAACCAGTCATTTAAAAAATCAATTAGAACCAGAGTTGCTTGAAGAAGAATTTATACTTTGGAAACAATATGCTCTCGCAATGCTTAGCCAACTTCATACCAATGCAAGAAGTTTTGGGTATATGATTCCGATCTTAGGAAAAGTAAATATTAATCCTTCTGATGATGCATTGGTGTTACGTTGCACGTTAAAGCATGAATTAGTTCACTACTTAGCTCATCACGGTGAAATAAAAATTCCAGAAGAATGGGAAAACATTACCTATGCCGTAGATATTCTAGAACGGGTAAAGCAGGTGGGTGAAAGTGCGCTCGATACGTATAAAGATGATTTCGGCATCGATATTTTAAAAGAACTTTTCTTGCGGGGTAAAGAGATGGGGTTGGCAGGGGATACTGGATTTATTGTACGACCAGGTATTTCAGATCATCGGGCCAGCTATTTCTCAAGTGATATTTTGATTTTAGAAGCACGTAAAATTTATGCAGAAAAAGGATTGAATGCTGATCGTCTTTTAGATCCGTATGATGCGCAAAAGCATGCTGGTATTTTATTGGGGGGTATTTTAACCGGCATGGTGGAAAAAGATCATGATCTCAAACCATTAGCACTCTTACGTGATTTCTTTTATACGCTCCACCAACGTTGGGCCCCTCCGTCAAAAGAGGAGATCGCTCGAATTGAAAAAAATGATGGATTAATCAAAGAGTTGCAAAACTATGCTTCCTCTCTTTCAGGAACCAACGTTCGAATGATCCCTTCCACTTCTGGTCTTTGGCAGTATGAGCAGCAGACACAGACTAAAGCAAATTTACACTATTTGGTAACAGATCTCTATCCCCGTTCTATGGATGGAGAGACCTTGGAAAAACAACGGGCTGCAGCACGCGAGCGTGGCTTAGGGCAAGTTCTCTTAGCCATTAATAAAATCAAGTATGGCAAATCAAATGTATTACAAAAGCTAGGTGATCTTGCTTCAAATCGAGAGTTCTTGGGGCTTTGGGAAACATTGCTCACACCTAATATTGTCTACAATGCTTTTTCTAGAAACCAAGAAAAAATAAATAGTTTGGCGGTTGCTGAAAAATTTAAAGGAGCTCCAAGTTGGATTGCACGCCTCTTTGCTGATCGCTATCAAATAGGTAATCCACTTGTGGAAGAAGCACTGCTTCGTTCTTTGCCTCTTCACTTACAATTTTTAGATACATTGCTTTATCGTTGGAGTCGATTTGATGGCAAATCAATCACCTTGGAAGATCCTCGTTTAAAAAATAGACTTGTGGCTGAAACAGTGATGGCTACTTTTAGTTCAAGAGCGAGTCGAGGTTTAGGGTGGGATAAATTAATGTTTTATCCTCAGAGAGCAGATGATGAGGACTTTTTAATTAAAGTTATAACAAAGGTTTGGCCTGAATATGAAAAGCTTTATGAAGAAGCATTAAAACAAGAAGAATTACGCCGTGCTCATGCTCGAATGATGCAAGAAGACCACGAACGTTTAATGCAAGAACAGTTTGATCGTTTAACTGAACAAGAAAAGAAAGATATTGAAAACTATTTGAATGCTCTTCCTCAAGAAGTTCAACAAGCGATTCAACAAGCAGCCCAGCAGCAGATGCAACAGGCCATGGATAAGTATTCTCAAATGATGCAATCAGGAGCGCCTCAGCAAATCGGTCAAGGAACGCCTCAACCATCTAGTCAACCGAGTCAAGGTGGGGATTCAGCTTCTTCTCAGCCAACGCCAGCTTCTTCTATTGAGGGAGTAGAAGAGCAGCTTAAAAGTTTAGAGCAGTCTCTTTCTGGTTTGGAACAAGAACTTAAAGAAATTGGAAATTCTCTTGATCAAGTTAAAGAAGGGACTGGGGAGGTTAAAGAGGGAAGCGAACAAGTTTCTCAAGGTGGGTCAGGACAAAAGGCGGGGGCAGAGAGTATGTCTGAGTCTTCTTCTAAAATTCAAGGTGAAGCACAAGGCCTTCTTGATGAAGCACGTGATTTTAACCAAGCAGCTCAGCAAGGAGCTTCAGATTCGCGTGGAGCCATGCAACAGCTCCCTTCTCCAGAACAGGGAGAATCTGTTTCAGATCAATTTGATCAAATGGGAGACGCTTCTTCAGAGCTTTTAGGCAAAGCAAAAAAAATAATGGACTTAGCAAACAAGCTTAAAGGTTTAGCTGATAAATTAAATCAATCGCTTTCAAAAGAGTCTCCTGATGCCAGTACTGTAGGTGCGCAAAATAGTGCGATTAAAGAAACGGTTCAAAATATGGAAAACGAGGTTCGCTCGATTAAGGGGTCGAACCGAGATTTAGAACGTTTGGTAGAAGGATTAGAAAAACAAGTTTCAGAATTAAAAGAAAGTTTGGATCAAGCTCAGCAAGGTGATAGCCGCCCTCAGACAGCAAGTGATTTGAGCGGTTCCACGGATCAGTCGCAAGTTTCACAACCTCAGGCTCAACCTGTTGCGGCTCCTCAGCTAAATCAGCCAGCTGATCTTTCCGGTTTAAACCAGTTAGCTGAAAAATATGGGGCAGATTTGCCTGAACCTCAAAGTGTCGAAGAAGAATTAGAAGCACCCTCTCTTTTTGATGAAGCATGGCTTGAAGCGCTCAGGCAGCAAGAAGAATTAGATATTAAGCGAATAACCGGTTTGAGCCCTGAAGAAAAAAGAGAGTATGACCAGTGGTATGAACCAATGGCTGATTTGATTGAAAATATGACTGAAGTGTTAGCTCGCGGTTTGGGTTTACCCACAACAGGCATTGAATGGTTAAATCATCAAGAGCATGGAGGGATTTTTAAACATCTTGTTCAAGGATTAATGGGAGCGCCTGCTAAAGGGGTGCGGATTGAGCGTGAGCCTAAAGATGTGAAAATCACATTTTTATTAGATACCTCTGGATCTATGAGTGGAGATCGTTTGAAATATGCGAAATTAACGCTCTTTACTCTTTTGGAAGTGGTGTTTGAACTCAATGAACAGTTGGTAACAAAAGGGTTTCACCCGATTGAATTTGAAATTGGTGTTTTTTCAGATAAAGATAAATTAATTCTTTCACATGAATCGAGTGAAATGTTAGATGGCACAAAAAAAGAAAGGATCATTTATGACTTGATGAAAAAGATTGTGGTTGATGGGGGAACCGATGATGTCAGGGCATTAGGCCGTTCTGTGACTCGCCTTGAAGATTCACCGAATCGAACCTCTGAAGGTTCCCGAAAATTGATGTTTGTCATGACGGATGGAAATCTTGGAGCCTTTGTTCGGGATGAGATCAAGCAGATTGTCCGGCATGCTGAAGAACAACAAATTGCGGTTATACCTATTGCTGTTGGGGATGAAGCTTCGCGAACACAAGTGCTGAAGGCATATGGTTCTGATCGAGCGATTGTCCCAAAAAATTTAAAAGAATTAGCTCAACAAGTATTGGTTAAATTTGCTGACTTTTTAGAGCCCCCTGCGCAAGGACGAAGTTGGCTCGAGTTTTTGCCGAGTGCTTTAACCGAAATGACCGGTTTATTAGGTCTCTTAGGACAATTTATAGTTCGTTCTGCAGAGTTATTTTTTAGCACAACTTCTCGCAAGCCAGAAAGAAAACTGATTCAAGTAGAAGGGTATCGCCATTTTTTTATTGAAGAAAAAGCAGGGCGCTCTTATTTGGTTTATAAAAAAGAAGGGCTGCCTGAATTAAGTTGGGAACGTGGAACAGGGGGGTCTGAGCTTCCTTCTACAAAAGTGCCTGATGTCGATTACAATGAGAAAATCTTATTAAAAATTTTGCGTAATATGTATCGTCAAGGCCAAACATTTAGTTCTTATTCTGCAGATGGGAATTATTTAATCCGTTATGCCAGTGGGGATCAGCTAGAAGTGTTGGCCGGAACCAATGGCAGCAAGAAAATTATTCATCGTTTTCCTCCTCAAGGCGAAAAACCAAACCAACAAGTTGAAGTTGAAAGCAATGAAACCATTTATTCCAATCAAGAAGGCATCCAGTGGAAAGGTGATAGCTTGAATGGAGAGTTTTATTCTTTAAATCTTGCCTTAAATGGAGATGGGTTTACAAATGTATTCGGTTGGTTAGGCCCTTCTCCTGCAGAGCTGACATTTGTAGAGCGTTCTAAAGAGAGTTTGCTTGTTTTTCATGCTCAGTCAAAAAGAGTTTTCTTTTTAAAGAAAGGAGAGACTTATTGGGAAGTTGAAGAGACATTGCAAATGGAGGGCAATCAACCCTCGAATGAATGGGAAGGATCTTTGATTGAACTGAGTGGAGAGCCTGGAATTGGTAAGGGGGAATTATTGCGCGCAGCAGCTCATCTGCTTAATGAAGAGATCTTTTTTATTCCTGTAAATGAGGATATGGAAGTTGAGGATTTAACCGAGTACCGTGGAATTGGGATTGAGCAAGCAGGTGTTTCAACGTATACCCCAAGTATTGTGGCTAAAGTCAGGCATTTTGGTGGGTTGTTGGTTTTTGATGAAATCAATAAAGGAAAAGCCAAAGTTTTAGATGATTTAAAAGCAGGTATTGCGAGTCGAACACATCGTTGGCGTGAAGCAGACGAATCAGGAATGAAAAAACAAGTCATGATTCCGGATCATCCGCGCGCTAGAATTTTTGGAACCTCTAATTTACGACGTAAAGGAGTCGCGTCTTCTGGCTCTCCATCTGATCAGGCAATGCAGCGTCGAAAACGACTCATTCGCATGAATTGGATGCCACCAAACCAAGAAATAGAATTGCAGTTAAATTATGCCATGAGTGCGGCTAGAGAATCAGGAAAATTGGCTGATTTAGATGGGGCTCAAATTAAAGAATATGAAAAAAAATTGAGTGATTTGGTCCGTTCTTTAGTTAAGATCGCCATCCAAGAAAGACTTTCTTTTATTGGTTACAGTGCTGTTCAAATGGGTGAGTTACTTCAAGAAAAGCGTATTAGAGTAGAAGGCAATACGGTTGTTGAATACCCTAACTGGAATAGATTAAGTGATCCTGAATTTAAGCCCGCCAATGGATTGGGGCTTTTACTAAAGCGCCCTCCTTCACCTCGAACCATTAAAAGTATTCTTCGTCATTTTGTCTTTTTCCCTGAAGATCGTAAAAACAGGGCTTGGAGCACGATTAAAAAATATTTTACCTATGCTGCTGAAGAAGATCCAAAAGAGACTTACAGGCGTGTTGAAACAGATTTTGAAGCAGCAGGATTTATTGATAGTCCATCAAGTGATTTTTATCTTCGCCCGGAATCTTTTAAAGTGGTTGGCGATTTATTAGTTGTTACACCTGTTGACCAAAATGGTGTTGTTTTGCCGGCCTATGATCCTGTCGAAGTTTTTCTTCATCCTGATGCTGAGATAAGAGAGGGGATCTTTCCTTTAAACACACTTAAATGGATTCGAACTTCTGGTAACGCACAAAAAATATACGAAGCTCTTCAATCTCTTGCATTAGGTAAAAATCTTATCTTTGTGGGTGAGCAAGAGACAGGTAAAAGTACTCTGGCTGTCGCATTAGCACGCTTAATCTCAGGTCCCAATGTATTGATCAAGCCGATTAATTATCAAACAAGTAAAGAGCAGCTTAGTTATGAACAACATATCGGTGAAGAAGGCAAAGCCTTTCAAAGTGGATTTGCTCCACAAGAAGTGCCTCAAGCCATGAACACAAAAGGGGTGGGTAAAATTTTAATTTTAGAAGAAACGCCCCAAGGACGGCCTGGAACATTAGGGGTTTTAAACGAAGTGATGGAGCGTGGTTATTTGGTGCATTCTCAAATGCCTCCTTTATATGCAAAACCTGGATTTGCCGTGATCCATGCGATCAACCCTCCGGGCAAAGAATTTAATGTGGCTGCTTTTTCAGACGAATTTTTAGAACGCCACACTATTTTAGAATTTGAGCCTTTAGGTCCCAAAGATGCCTCTGGTTATATTCAAGAAGCATCCAAAAAAGAAGCAACACAACTCAACCCTAAAATTGTGGGTGAAGTTGCACTAGATGAACAAGGGAAACCAGGTGACTTCCATGGACAAATGATGTGGACTGGTTTAATGGGCTTAGAACAGTTTATTCGTTATAAGAGAAAAGAGGACCCTTCTTACTTGCCCCGTTCACCAGGGTTAGGAACCTTTAAAAAATTTGTACGCAAACTTGTTGATTATTATGCTTTTGAAGTTGCTTATTCCGCTAAAAAACCACAAGAAATATTTTGGGAATTCTTTTTAGAAACTTTCACCTTAGAGGGTGAAGAGAGAAAAATAGCTATTTGGCGAAAAAATTTAAGAAAAGCTTTTGTTGGAACAGAACTTTGGATAGAGGAAGAAAATAAAGATGCTATTGAACTTTTATTAAATGGAGAAGAAATGGTTGTGCAGCAATTGGGTGTGGTCCGAGAACCTAAGGTTGGTTTGGCTGATGTTGATGCGATCTTAACTTATATTCAAGAAAACACATTAGGGGCTTCGATTAATTTCAAACTAAATAAAGTGAGAGAATTTGCTTCAGCTGAGTACTCTGAAGGTTGGGAAGAAGCCTCTTTTGGCGATAAGTTAGAAAGAGTTTATAAGCTAAAAGAAATATATCAAGTTTTAGGTGTGGTAATTAAAGAGCGTCCGACTCATGCTGCTGAAAACCTTAAGCTGATGCAGTCAATTCAAGAAAATATTCAATCGGTTCTTTTGATTCAACACGATTGGCCTGAATCAATTTTAGACTCTGCAGAATCTGAGGAACAATTAGCAGCTCGGTTTTGGAAAACACTTTATACGGAAGATTCGACTTCTGATCTCTTATTGCAAAAAGCCTATGCCTTTCCAGAAGAGTTGGATTATGCTTACAGCCAGCTCCAAAAAGTAAAAGCCTATTTAGAAAAAAACTACCTTCAAGCACTGCCTGAACGAGAAAAACACAAACAACTAAAACGTCTACGCCATCTTTATAATGTGCGTGTGGCTCTGTTTGAATTGGTACCAAAGTTAAAAGACTCTGCTCTAGAAACGAGTAATCAGCTTGTCCAGAAAATCAATGCTTTCTTTCAAGAACAGGGAATTCCTTTGGCAGAAGCCTCTGGTTCTGAAAATGAGCTCATTAAACCACTGATTCAAATCGATAATACTATTATTCCAAGTTTAAATTGGCAGCAGATTGATCAAACTATTTTGCCTAAGCCGTTTCAACAACTAGACAAAACCATCCATCCTCTTTTTGTGGAGTTATTAAATCAGCTTAAAAATAACGTGCCTCAAGAAATTAATCTTAAAGAAATTCGTCCCCTTATTTCAGAAAAAAGCATGCAGCTATTTTACCAAACATTGCTCAAACTAAGCCTTGTGTGGCCCGCAACTCAAGAAAAACCATTTAATGTTGTCGCATTTGAATCCCTCTTAGAAAAAGTACATCAAGCAATTCCTACTCCAAAAACAAATCGATACACTCAACGTTTGGCTCAAGTACAAGCTGAAATTGAGCGTTTAGAGAAAGAGTCTTTTACTACAGAAGGGAGTGCTCTACCTAAAGAAGTGAACTCTGTAGAGGTGATCGCTTTTCTTATCAATCGTATTGAAAGTTCGAATATTGAAATCAAGATTGCTGCAATTAAAGCATTAACTGAATTAAGGCATTTGATTCCAAATAAAACACATGTTGGGAAATATATTTTTAATTATATAGGTAATGAAAACAAAGAGCTGGTTGCCACAGTTGTAGAAGCCCTTATTGCTTTAGGCTTTGATTCAGAAGAGTTCAGAGAACGATTAGTCCGTTTATATAACAGGCAGAGAGGAGAGAGCTTTACTCAGAAAAGAAGAGATGAGGTTGATCCAAAAGATATTTCTCTTCGGTTAAGAACAGCATGGGCTCTTGCTTTGTTAAAGCATGAAGTTTCTTCTTTAGAAGGTGAGATGGTTCAAATTTGGTATAAGACCGATGATGCTGAAGGATTACAGCTTCTTATAGATGCTTTTAATAGCATTAATCCTGAGATGAATATGTTTCCACTTTTGGTCAAAAAGATCGCCAGAACAGCCCCTTCAGAAGCTAAGATATTTGCAATCCAAAAGTTGTTAGCATTAGAGCTTGTGGCAAATCAACTTAATGATGTTCAAGGTTATTTAAAGAAAAAGTTAAAAGATAATGACATCGAAGTAGTCAAAGCTGCTTTTGATGCGTTGAGTGCTTTAGGAGTGCCTGGTTCTGAAATTGCGAGCGAATTAAGTTTTGCTCAGGATTATTTGGATTTACTCGGATTAGATTTAAAGCGTATAGAGCAAACAGGAAAGTTGAATCGTTATAATGAAGATTCTTTTCTTCGCGCAATGGATCCTCCACGCCTTTCCTGGCAAGTTCTTCTCGTTGCATTAAAACAATGCATGAGTTTAGATGATATTAGTTTGCAAGATATTACAAGCAGAGCGCGTGCCTTGATTCAAGAAGATCGATATCCAGAAGTAACTGTTTTGGCAACTCAGCTTCTTTTAGCTAAAGGGGCTGATAAACTCGAGCTAACTAATTTTTTAGAATTACAGATAACAAGTAAAGCGACTGTTTCTCATGGGATCCTTCAAGCTTATCTGCTGGTTGTTTCAGAGGAACAACGATCTAAATCATCTTTGGCAAACATCATTCAACTGAATAAAATTAACTGGACTCCAGAGCTTATTTCCGTGTTGCTTAAAAATGGCTTCACAAAAGAAGAAGTCAGTCGGTTCATTGCAAAAGCAAGGCTCGAATCCGCAGCTCGTATTTCTTTATGGACTGACCTTTACCGCTTGGTTAAAGAAGAAGAGTTTGAAGAAAAATTTAATGAAACTCGATTTCAAAATGACCTGTCAAAGCATTATGAGTCGTATAGCGGTTTAGATCAGCTTATTGCACTAAAGGGATGGTCTGCCTTAAGTCAAGATAATCATCCTGAAGACTTATTTAGCTTATTGCTAGAAAGAAACGATCCTAGAGATTTGCCAATTGAGTTTTTGTATGCTGTTGGTTTTGATGCCAAAGAGATTTATGCATCCTTAGATGATGCTTCATTATTTTTTGTTGGAGTGGACAATCATATCGCCGCCTTTCAAAAAATAGCTTTAGAGGCTCTTTTAGAAATAGAAAGCTCCTCTGAAGAGACTAAGAATGAGTTGATGAAGATGAAGGGGGTTTCTGATTGGCAAGAATTTAAAAAAGGTTATATTGCTTGGATTAAGGAACTAGGTGTTGAAGTAAGCCTTTCTGCTCTTTGGACAAGAGTGGTTAGACCTGAGTTTCTCTATCAAATTAATTCAGATATATATCAAGGCTATATTGATATTTTCTATCTTCAGTTTGATTCCAGTCAATCACATTCTATAGCCCGATTCAAACAGATATATGATGAACATTCTGATCTAAAAGTGAAGTTGGCTTCTGTAAAAGGAATGATGGGAATGGGGCGTATGCCTGATGACATCCTTCTTTCTTTTATAGATCATACTGACATTGACATCCGTCGATTAGCACTCAAAGAGCTTGAAGCATGGGACCACATCCCTAGAGCAGTCACTGCACATTTATTAACTCAAGTAAAAGGTGAGACAGACTATCAAATCGTCACATCTATTTTAAAGATATTGAGTGCTAGTTCAGACACCGTGGTAGATGACCCTTTTCAACCTTTATTAGCAGAGCTTGTTGAGAAATCTAGAGAAGATGTGAAATTGGCTGCTATTTTTCAAGCGATTAAGAATGGGCGATCTTTTCATGGCTTAAGGCAGCCTTATTTAAAACTTTTAAATTTAACTCAAGATCCATTAGCTGTATATGATGTGGTTCAAGCTTTAATCTCTGGGAAAGTTTCTTTTTCTTCTTATAAAAATGAGCTAGTTAAAAAACTAAATCAAGACTCAATTGAGATGCAACAAGTGGTCCTTGACCTTTTAATAAAAGAAACCGAGTCACCTGTTTGGATATCCAAAGGAACAATAAAAGATCTCTTAGTTAAAAAGTATAAGCAAGGAAACTATACTGTTCGTGTTCAAGCATTAAAAGGATTGATTCAGTTAGCTTCTGATCCGACATCCACTCTTAATAATCTGTGGTTAACCAATCGAGGAGCCTCATTTATTGAGACATTAAAATCAATTTTGAGCAATAACCGAGATGAGTTAGCTATTACAGCATTAGAAGCCCTCCTCACCTTAAAAGTTCCTGTCAAAGAATATTGGCCGAGTGTGAAGCCATGGTTAGAAAGTACAAATGAAATAGAACGAGCATTAGCTGTTAAAGCATGGATTGCTCATTACCACGAAACAAAGCCTCAGCAATCAAAAGTAGTTTCTGTTCCTTCAGCAGAAATAAACACGGGTTTGCTTTCACTCGTTCAACTTAAGCAAGAAGAATCGCACATTTTGAGATTGCTTGAATTGCAAAAAGAGATTGGTGAATTAGAGCAACAAAAACCTATTTTACCTAAGGAACCAGAAGAGACAGATGTGACTGTGCCGCCTGTTTCAAAAGGTTCAGTAAGCATGATGGCTA
The DNA here is from genome assembly GCA_029263055.1 of Actinomycetes bacterium. Lineage (GTDB taxonomy): Bacteria > Auribacterota > JAJCYG01 > JAJCYG01 > JAJCYG01 > JAJCYG01. The sequence goes on along the minus strand of JAJCYG010000069.1, from coordinate 56,289 downwards.
ATGGCTTTATTGGATCGCATAAAGAAATTGTGGCTTCTTTAAAATCAGTCCGAGAACTAAGGGTCCCTAGTCTAGTAAATATAGTAAAGAGTGATGCTGTTCGATTACTCAAATCTGCTGAACCTGAAGTAGTCGGTGAGACAATTGAAACTATTCTAGCTTTAAAAATTAAAAATGAGAAAGTTCTAGAAAGATTAAAGGAAGTTTATGATGATTCAAATACAGATATAGATGTGCGTGTACGTGCCGCTGTTGCTTTAGTTCGATTTGGGGCGTTGACAGATATTGGTGGATTATCAGATATATTGCGACAATCTCAGAGCATCTCTTCTTTAAAATGGCTCATAGAGGGGTTGACGCAGTTGGGAATGGCAGACGGTTCTCTCGCTGTTCTTGTGATGGCAAAACTACTCAATGAAGGTTCTTCTTATCAAGTAGAAGCCTTTCTAATCCAAAAAATTATAGAACTCAATTCTTATGGAAAGATTGAAGCTGCATTTAAAACAAAACTGAAGAGCCTGTTGATTTTAAATGATGTTGGTATTGTCCAAGCGTCTATAGATGGTTTGCTTGCTTTGGGACAAACGGGAGAGGAAGTTTGGCAGATTTTAGAAGAAAAAGGGGTGGGTTCTAAGCTGGGTGGTTATTTAGGATTAGGAGTTAATCGACTAGAAACCTTGGGTATTTTAAATGATTATTCTAAGGTCGTTTTAATCGCAGCCATTGATAGTCGTTCTCAAAAAGAGTCTATTGTCACTGGGCTTACGCAATGTTTGAAATTAGACTCAATCACTTTAGACGACATCAAACTAAAAACAACTAAATTTATTGAAAAAGGTATTGAGCTAGACGCTGAGTTACTTGTTCTTGCCACCCAGCTTCTTTTAGCTAAAGGAATGAATAAAGCCGAAGTCTCTTTACTTTTAACGGCTCAGCTTTCAGCCGGAAAACATAAAAATAGCTATGGATTGATTGAAGCGCTTCTCTTAACAGTGGAAGATGATCAAATCTCAAAAAGTTTTATCGAAAAGAAAATAAAAGAAAAGAAAATTAATTTTATTCCAGAGTTAGTGGCAACTTTATTAAAAATTGGTTTTACTAAAGATGAAGTTGAAACACAGATATTTGCAGAAGGTATTTCCACCAGAGACAAAATCGCCCTCTTAGCCGAACTCTACAAGCCTTCCACAATAGAACCTGTGCATAACCTGTTAACAACGGGGTCAGGCCCCGTTATCCACAGGCCGAGGGTTGAAGCAGAGGCAGTTAAAGAAGAGTTGGCGGTGTTGGTGCGGTTGTTTGATGTGCGGGAGGAGTTGCGTCAACTTGAAGAGCAAAAGGGGAGTGCTGTTTCTGCAGAAAGTCAGACGGTTGATTTTAGAGCGATGGAAAAATTTGATTTAATTGAATTTTTTATGGAGTCAAAGGGTGCGGCTGCGTTTGTGGCGTTTAAAGCATTAGCAAAAAGAAATGGAACTAAAGAATTTAGAAAAACCATTCTTCAATTGCTTGCAAAATATGGAAATGGAAAAAGGGCTTGGAATCAAAGTGTGCCGATTGAATGGTTGTTTGCAGTCGGTATTTCTCCAGAGGCAATAATTTCAATGCTCAAGACAAACAGTGTTTTAAATCAAGAGGAACTAGAGCTATTCCTCACTCCTTCAAAGGACCGTTTTGCAGAAATGGCAAAATTAGATGATTTTATGAAGCAAAAGTTGGTTGAAATAATCGAGGGAGAGGAATGGTCTGATTTTGTTGAGCAGTATGTTGAGTGGTTAAGAGAAATAGGCCTCAAAAATTTTGCTTTAAAGAACCACTTAAGATTTACATTTCAAAATATAGATCCTCGCATAGCTGAAGTGGGTATTCATGCCTTGGTTCAACTAGACGATGGTGGAGGGTGGCTTAAACAGGAACTGATAAAAGCGGTCCAATCAGACACAGAACCAGAGCTAAAACGTCTTGCTGCTTTAAGTGGGCTCATTAAGCTGGGTGTTTCTTTTGAAAAACCTAATGATTTAATGGGCCTTAAAACAGATTTAGAAAAAAGAAAACTAAATTCTTTAGAAGTTTTATTAGAACAGCAACCTGAAGTTAACGAGATTGATCAAATAAAGAGATTGCTTGAATCGAGTGATATGAATGTACGCGCTTTAGCTTTTGAAGCATTAATCCGTTATTCTGAGCAGACTTTATCCAAGAATGTTTTGGTTCAATCCGAACCAAGTATTGTTTTTGACGGTGAAACTTTAACAAGAGAGCTGCTTCGAGAAAAGATTAAAGTGAAAATAAAACCCACAAATGATGAGCAAGAGCTGGCGTTGTTAATTGGTTTGGCTAATCTTTACTCTGATGAAGAAAAGCATGAGGTGGCATATTTTTTACAGCAGTTGCACCACAATTCTGATAGGCAGGATTTATGGACTGAAGTCCCGATTCCTTGGCTTTATAGTGTGGGTCTTTCTGCTGAGTCGATCAAATCTCTTTTTAACACGGCTCCAGATGTTCAAGATTTAGGGGGGGGTAAGTTTGCTCAAGCTGCTTTGGAACAATTCCGCTCAATGGACTCATACAGTGATGAAGTTAAACAAAAATTGATGCAGTCGCTTGGTATTATCGATTGGTTTGATTTTCATCGGTTTTATCTTGATTGGTTAAATCAAATAGGTTTGAGTAAGAGCTCTTTTGAAGGTTTACTCATCACTGATGAAAGAACTCCTTTAAAGATTCAAGACGCTGAAACCATAGAACGTTTAAAAAAGTCTTCTCTGACCAAGAAAAAAGAGTTCATTCGTTCTTTGGCTCAAAACTTTTATCTTGCACCTGAATTCAGACAATACTTGGTTGAGCTGTTGCCTAGTTTGAAACTAGGAAGTGAAGTGCGTGCCTCTATTTTTATGGCTCTTCAAAATTATTTCGGATCGATATCTAAAGAAGTTGAAGAAGAGGCCATTAAAACTCTTCACTCTAGTAAAGCTGTTAATCGATTAGAAGCCTTGAAACTTCTTTTAAGGTTTTCCATACCTGCTTCACATTACAAAGACCCGTTAAAAAAGCTTCTTTCAGATAGAAAGTCCTTAATTCGAGCCTATGCGTTGGGAGCTTTGGTTCTTTACTATGAGGAAGCGCAGACTACAACGTTTGTAAATGTGACTCGACCAAGCCTAACCCGTGAGCAGTTAGAAACAATGTTTCTCGATCAGTTAAAAAAGATCAAGCCGGTTGGGAATTATAAAGAAGCTCGTTTAGAAACTTGTCATCAGCTCTTTCAACTTCTTTTGCCTGCTGATGCAGAAAGAGCTATGACTCTTTCTCAAAGCTATTATTCAGGTGTTACAGGTTATCAGTGGTTGGTTCCTGTTGAACTGTTGTTTGCTATTGGTGTTGAGTTGCCTGTCTTAAGAAAATTAGATCAAACGGATTACAGTCAATTCGAAAGTAATGACGACTTTTTAGGAAGTCGTGCTCTTGAGGGGTTAAGAGAAATGGTCTTTTTAAGTAAAGACGATAAAGAAAAATTAATGTCACTTTCCAAAAAAGAAAATTGGTCTGATTACATGAAGGGTTATATGAGTTGGTTGAAGGAATTGGGTTGGCCTGAAGAGAATATAGAGAGAGCTATTAAGGATATCGTTGATAAAGGCGGTTATATGGCCGAAAAAGAGAAGATTGCTTTTATTGAATTTAATCTTGCTTTAGGAATTTTTGACAATTCCTTTCAGTCAAAACTAATCAACTATTTAATTGAGAATCAAGAGAATGAGTTAGGATTAGTCGCTCTAAAGGGATTAATACAATTAGGTGCTTCTTACCCACAATGGTGGCCACATATTCAGTTTGATCAAGGGAATCAGGCTTTAGAGATGCTCGTTGTTGAAACCGTTTTAGAGATGGATAGTCTTCCAGATGATCTTTTTGATGATCTTTTATCTGTTCTCTCTGCCGACAGCAGTGATCCGTTAGTTATTAAAGCGTTAACAGAAGCTTTGATTGCACAGAGAGGTGTTCATAATTTACATCTTATAAAGTCAAACTTAGAAGAACGAGATGAAAATGATTTAGGACGCATGTTAGGATTGCAGATGTTAGGCGAAGTGCCTGATGCAAATAAATTAGAAGAGGCTTTGAAGCAGGCTAAAACTGAAGAAGAAGCTTTGGTTTTTGCTGAAGCGCTTCACAAAGTTTCTGATATGGACTTGGCAAGAATTTATATGAATTGGGAGTCTGGAGGCTCTTTTGATCAAATGGTGTGGGCATCCAAGATTAAGACGATGTTGTCTTTGCCTAAAGGTCTCCACTTAATTGGATTTAGAGTTCTGCTCACATCTGAAGATCCTTCCCAACAAGTGACAGGCATAAAAGGGTTTGTTGCTTTAGGAGAAATGGAGCTTGAAGATAAAGAGCGTTTATTAGAGTTGGCATTAAGTGGAAATCAAAAGGTTCGTTATCAGGCCATTCCTGCCTTAACTCAGTTTGAAATTGACCCTGGAAAGGTTCAATCGGTCTTACTCAAAAACCTGCAAGAACTTATAGAGCTTGAAAAGGAATTTAAGAAATCCTCTGGGGTAAAATCAATTAATGCTTGGCAGCTAGTTTTAGTGAAAGTACTTGAAGCCTTGATTCAACTAAAAGTCCCTCTATCAGAATACCAAGAAGAACTTGATTGGTTGTTAACTCAAGAAGAAACCAAAGCTTTAGCACTAAAAGCATGGGCATCTCACTACAACCAAATCGATCAGCAAAAATCCTTAGAGGAACAGAGTGGAGCTTTTTGGATAAAATTCAAAGAAGAGCTTTTAGAAAGATATTTAAACATCAGTAATGATTCTACCGAAGCTGTTTATCTCGCTCTAATACAAGCATTGGTAGTATTTCAGATTCCATTAGAAGAAGTTAAATATTCTTTAAAGCTGAATGTTCTTATTGAAGATTCTTTGCCTCTTGCAGAACAGGCCCTAAAGACATTGCTTGAATTAGGTTTTAAAGCAGACAATAAAGAGGATATGCTCTTTGTACGCTATTTAATTGATGATGAAGTGGATCCAGCTCGCTTGGCTAAATCGTTAAATATACCAGAAGACGCAATAAAAAATAAACATGGCCAACTCAAAGCCATTGAACTCCTGCCTAAAATGGGTGCCACTCTAGATCAGGTTAAAGAGATCTTGATCCCTTATGTAACGGATATAAAAAATCAAAATCGCATTCAAATAACTTTAAAGGTTTTAATTGAGCTTGGCCTAGATGTTTCTGAAATAGAACCGCAATTAAAAGAAATGATTGAGGATTTAAGCGGTGACAGTGACTTTATAAGAAATGTAAGTATGCTTGCATTAAAGGTGCTTGTTGAAGGCGGAATAAAGGATGGTGTGGTTCAAGAAGCTATAGAGAGTTTCTTCTTTTACCCAACGGATCTGTTTTGGGGTAAAGTAGAGAGGGGTGAGGTTCTTGAATTATGGGTATTAAAAGAGGGAAAAGAAAGTGTTCGATTGGCATTAACAGACCATTTAAATAGTCAAAATAGTGATGGGGACTATCTTTCAGGAAGCTATTATGGCTTGAGTCAACTTTCAGATCAGCTGATACCGATTGATAAGACAATGGAGTTTTTAAAGGGTCCACGCCTTGGTGTTGATCTTGAATATTTCATATTCTTTATTGTTGGTCATTATGCAGAAGCTCCTAATGAGGTTAAAGACCAGATACTCAAAAGATTAATAGAACTTCTCGACCAATCAGGCTCTAGAAAAATGACTGATGAGATTTTTAAAAGCTTAATCGCGTTGAATTACTCTTCAGATGAGCTTTATCAGAAATTAAATGATTTATATCTCAATTCAAACGATTTCTCTGCTTATAGAGCACTTTGGTTGCTCCCTTTTAGCGATGACATTAAACTTAATTTGCCTGTAGATAGGCTGAAAAATATTGATGAAAGAAGATTGGAGAAAATTCTTCAAACCAGAGCTTATCTTGAAAATAAATCGCATCTTCAAAATCAAAATGGAGTTATGGGCGATTTGATAAAAATTTCTACAGATGGTTCTACTGAAGATGGTGGTTATTTTATGCCAGCTGTTAAGCAGATAATGGCATTGGCTAAAAGCTCAGCCAATACACAACAGCTTAGTGCTGCAAAAGAATTTTTATATTCTGTCGTGTTTTCAGCGACACACAAAGAGTCAGGAAAAACAGCTCTTTCTGGGTTGCTTGAACTCGGTGTTTCTTGGAATGAATTACAAAGTAAGTTAGAGCATGCTTTGACTCATAGTGAAGAAGAGTTTTTCCTACCTGCAACAATATCAAGTTTAACCTCTTTATATGAACTACGTCCAAAGCAAGTTGTTTCAGTAGAGATTGCTGAAGTCCCATCAATCGATCCAAAAAATATTGCTCGCTTAAAAGAAAAAGAGCAGAACTTAGTTCGCTTATTTGACGTGATTACTCAAATACGAAACTTTAATTCTAAACAATTAAGTATTGTGTCCCCTGAAGTGCAAGGTGGTGTTTTTTGGATGAAATTCAAAGAAGAGCTTCTGAATCATCACGTTGACTCTAATGAAGAAGAGGTTCTTTTAGCCGCAGTTCAAGCTCTGCCCGCTTTTCAGGTTTCATTAGAAGAAATTAAAAATCTCTTAAAATTGATGGTGCTTGTTAATGAATCCTCTTCTCTTGCAGAACAGGCGTTAGAGACATTAGTTAGCTTAGGCTTTAAAGCAGATAATGAAGAGGACCTACTTTTTGTGCGGTTTTTAATCGGTGCTGAAGTAGATCTAGGTCGTTTAGAAAAGTCTCTTTCTGTACCTGAAGGTGAAGGACTATTAGAAAATAAATATGGCCAACTCAAAGCAATTGAACTCTTGCCTAAAATGGGTGTGACCCTGGATCAGGGTAAAGAGACACTGATCCCTTATGTAACAGGCACAATGCATCAAGAGCGTATGAAAATAACTTTAAAATCTTTAACTGAACTTGGCCTAGATATTTCTGAAATAAAACCACAGCTAAAACAAATGATTGAGGATGTAACTTGTGATGGTGATTATCACGATTATGTCTTCCTTCTCGCTTTAACAGTGCTTATTGAGGGTGGAATAAAGGATGATGAGGTTCAACAAGCCATAGAGTGCTTATTCTTTTTTCCAGATAGTGGGTTCGGACATAATCAGGCTGAGAGAGTTAAAGCTCTTGAACTATGGGTGCTAAAAGAGGGAGAAGAAAGTATTCGATTGGCATTAACAGACCATTTAAATAGTCAGAATAGCAATGGAGACTATATTGGAGGAGTCTATTATGGCTTGAGCCAACTTTCAGATCAGCTGATACCGATTGATAAGACAATGGAGTTTTTAAAGGGTCCATGCGGTGATGTTGAGCTTCAATATTTTATAACACCTATTGCGGGTCATTATGCAGAAGCTTCTAATGATATTAAAGACCAGATACTCGAAAGATTAATAGAGCTTCTCGATCAATCAGACCGTAGAGACATGACTGATGAGGTTTTTAAAAGTTTAATCGCATTGAATCACTCTTCAGATGAGCTTTTTCAGAAATTAAATGATGTATATCTCAATTCAAACGATTTCTCTGCTTATAAAGCACTTTGGTTGCTCCCTTTTAGCGATGACATTAAACTTAATTTGCCTGTAGATAGGCTGCATAAGCTTGGTAAAAGAGACGTGGAGAAAATTATTGAAACAAGAGCTTATCTTGAAAACAAATCTCATCTTCAGAATCAAAAGGGAGTTATGAATGATTTGATAAAAATTTCTACAGATGGTCCTACAGAAGATGGTGGTTATTTTATGCCAGCTGTTAAGCAGATAATAACATTGGCTAAAAGCTCAGCCAATGCACAACAGCTTAGTGCTGCAAAAGAATTTTTATATTCTGCCGTGTTTTCAGCGACACACAAAGAGTCAGGAAAAACAGCTCTTTCTGGGTTGCTTGAACTCGGTGTTTCTTGGAATGAATTACAAAGTAAGTTAGAGCATGCTTTGACTCATAGCGAAGAAATAGATTTTTTCCTACCTGCAACGATATTAAGTCTAACCTCTTTATATGAACTGCGTCCAGAGCCTATTTCTGAGAATACAATATTTAAATCCAAAGAATTAAGTATTGTGTCCCCTGAAATTGCTGTTGATAGTGATTTAGCTGAATTAAGAAAAATTATTTTATTTAAGCTAAATAGAGGTTATTTAGATGACGATTTTTTCGACATTATCAGCCTGCTTCGCTCTGTGGGGATTGATTGGCTTACTTTAGAAGAAAAAGCAGCTCTTAAAGAAAATCTTATTACCGCTGCAATAAATTATAAAGATGAGCGCTTGGTTTTTGCGGCTCAGGCATTAAAAGAATTTGAGCTTGATTCAGAAGAGGTGGTTGATTCTCTTTCAAGATCAATATATAAATTTGTCAATAGCCCTTTTGAGTTTGTAAATTATATTCGTGCAGCTCTAGTTTTTGATATGGGCAAACTGGACATGCTCTCATTTTCGTTGGATGGTATTTATAATCGAGATTTATTGATTAAAGAAGTTGTTCAACAGATGTTGAAAAAGCACGAAAGAAGTTCAATTATAGAGCGCTTCTTAAATGAATTTTCTGTGACAGCATTCAATGATACTAGCGATGAGGTGCTAATCTTTGCCATAAAAGTGTTGGTTACTTTAAATGCAAATGGAGAGAATGTCTCTACTCGTTTAAAAGAAATAGCAGAGCTAAATAAATCATCTCGCCACAGAGTTATTGCAGCGGCTCTTCATGCTTGGGTTGATCTGGGGCTAGAGTCTGACGAGCTAGATAAAGAAGTCTTGTTGTCTTATTTGAAGGTAAGAAGTAACGACCTTCGGCAGGCTACTACACGTGCTTTAGGTTATTATTCTCATACCGATCGTCTTGAAGCTGCGCTTAGGAAAGAACTCGAGGATAGCCGCGGTGGTGTCAGGTTAAGAGCTATTAAAGCACTGCTTCAAATGGGAATCTCTTTTGATCAAATAGAATCAGATATTTTTAAGTTATTAAGGCACGATACGAGATGGGATGTTATTCAACAAGCCCTTGATCTTTTGATTGAAAATAACAAAACAGAAATAACGAGCCAGAAGTTGTGGCGAAAACTAAAGGCAAAAACAAGCCACGTTCGCATTCTTGGAGCGCAAGGTCTGCTCTATCTCTGGGCCAAAGAATCGGATATTAAAACTGATTTTCTTAAAAGTGGGAGGCCTGATTGGGATCTGAATCCAGTTACAGTTCTCACACTGAAAGAGATGTGGTTAGAGGATGTTTATTCAGATTGGGTTAAAGTGAAAAATAGTAGAGGTGGTTACAAGATTTATATTGCTTCACATCCACTTTCTGAAGGAATGGGAACAGAAGAGATTTATCTCGAATTTTTAAAAGCAATTGATTTTGGTGATGAGTCTGGACAAGCTAAGTTAAAAGAGGCTTTATTGGATAAAATGGTCCCTGCTAATTTGTTGGACCAAGGCTACGTGGACAATCTTAATTATTTGCTGGCTTTAGATGTCTCTTTTGAACAGATTAAAACAAAATTAGTTGAGGCTTTTGGAGACAACTGGATCAAATACTTAGGAGATCGTCTCCCCAAAGCTCTTGAAGTTCTCTTGCCTTTAATAGAATCGCCTAAAACTCAAATGCTTCTTGCTATTAAGGAACCTGTTAATAGCGATTTAGAAGCTGTGCGTCAAGCAATGTTGGCTCGACTTGGACAGCCTTCTATTGAAGAAGAGCATTTTATGGCTTTGATTCAACTCTTTCAAAAGATGGGGATTGATTGGCTTTCTTTGGATCAAAGAGAAGCTCTTGAGACTACACTCATTGATGGAATAAAAAAATCTATGGGTGAAAAGTTGGTGCCGGCGGTTCAGGCATATAAGGATTTTGATTTTGATCTAGATAAAATTAAAGATTTATTAAAGAGAAAACTTGTTAATTATGGCAAGAATCTGAATCATTATCTTGATGCTGTTCAAGCTATATTAATATCAGGTATGAGAATCGATCCTAAAGATCTTGAATTTGCATTTATTGCTAGTGCCGATGATGACCTTTTAATTAAAAACATTGTTAAGCAGCTTTTAAAGAATCATTCAAAAGAGAGTTTAAGGGATTTCTTTTTTCAACACATTGCTTCTGAAGAAGTCGCAGATGCTCCTAGGCATATAGAGGCCTCAATTAAAGCTTTAGCTGCTTTAAATGCAAATGATGAGCAGGTGCGCGACCGCTTAAAGTTTTTTGCAGAAAAGTCAGGTCAAGCTTCCGATTGTGCTCGAGATGCATGGGTAGACCTGGGATTTGATATGTCTTTGCTCAATGCTGACTTGATATTGGCTTTAGCTGAAAATAGAGGCACTGCCACTTATGGTGATTTGATTCGGTTTTTGAGTCATTTCCCCCGACCTTCTGAAAAGATTTTGGAGTTTATTAACAAAGCATTTAATACGTCTGATAGTCTTCATTATGCCGTTCATTTGGAAGCGATCAAAGCATTGCTTCGGTTGGGTGTTAGGTCTTTAGACGATCAGCACCCTTGGCCGATAAGTCTTATAAGAAGTGCTCCTTGGAAGATTGTTCGAGAGGTGCTTGATCTTTTTGTTCAAGAAGGGCTGATAGGTTTAGCAAAAGCGCATCTTTGGGAAAGATTAAAAGAGCAAGAAAAAACGGGTTCTATAACTGGAACGACTGGAGTTAAAGGATTGCTTTATCTTTGGGCGAAAAAGGTTGGAATTAAAACAGATTTTCTTGAAGAAAAAAGAGTAGATGCATTTATAGAAGACTATGTGGCGTTTGTTGGTACAAGAGATGAAGGAAGAAGTAGTCCAGATTTTGAACGCTATATGGAACTTAATCCTCTTCTTGAAGGAATAGAAATCGAAGAAGCATTTGTTTGGTTTTTACAGGCGCTTGATGAGCAAATTCCATTATATGATGTCGATCTTAAAGAAGTTTTTATGAGTAGAATTGATTTAAGATTTATGTTTGATGAAGCACGTGTTGCTCATCTTTCTTGTTTGGTTGCATTAGGAATTTCTTATGAAGAAATAAAAGCAAAGCTTATTGTTGTGTTTGGAGTCGATTGGATTCAACAATTTGAAGAGAACCTCCCTGCTGCTTTAGAAGTTCTTTTACCCTTAATAGAACCAAAACTGTCTGCTGAGAAAACAGCGCCATCAGATTTGGCGGCATTGCTCGCAGAAAAACAGCGTCTACTCAAAAAACTAGGCTTCATCACTCGTACTTCAACAAGACAAACAATAGAATCAAATCCAACAGCAACCCCATTACTCAATCAACTCCGCCCCGATCAACCCTTCGCCACCGCCATCTAAAACAAATCACCTGTGGATAACGGGTCAGGCACACTTATCCACAACCCTAGGGTTAGCTACTGTGCTTGTGGATAACTAGATTAGTTTTTTGATTTGTTCTTTTAATGTGGGGAGTTTGGTTTGAATGACATCCCAGACAATGTCGGGATCAATGCCAAAATATTCGTGGACTAAAATATCTCTTAATCCAGAAATTTTCTTCCATTCAACTTCTGGATTTGAATTACGGATCTCTTCTGGAACTTTTTTTATTGCTTCGCCAATAATTTCAAGGTTTCGAATGACGGCGTCAAATGTTTTGGCATCTTCGACAAAGCTCTTGAGAGAAAAGTCTTTGGTGAATTCAGATATTTTTTGGATTGATTCGAGGCAATCTTCCAGGTAAACCTTATAGTCCCGGGGCATAAATGGTTTCCTTTAAAATTGCTTTTTGAAGTCTTGGCTTAATTGTATTGGGAAGGACAAGGTCGACTTTACGGTGGAAGAGTTCTTCTAAACAGAGCTTAAGGCCCATATAAGAATCAAAGCTTTTTTCTTTAAACTCAACGATAAAGTCTAAATCGCTATTTTTAGAATAGTCTTCTTTAGCAAAAGAACCAAACAGGCCTAGACGCTTAATTCCAAAAGCGCTTAAATCTTGTTGGTGTTCTTGAAGTGTTTTAAAAATTTCTATTTTATTTAACATTCTCTAAATACCTTAAATACTACTAATTAATATACCTTAAATAGAGAAAAGGTGCAAAAGGCTTAAGATTTGGAATAGTAGGCGAGGGTGATGAGTTCAGTCGCTAGGTCAACGTTGCGGACGTGGACGTTGTTTGGAACCGCTAGGTCAACTGGGGCGAAGTTTAAGATTGAGGTGATGCCGGCTTCGACGACTTGGATGGCGGCATCTTGGGCGGCTTGGACAGGGACGGCCAGTACTGCAATCCCTACTTTATTTTTTTGGACAAAGTTTTGGAGTTCGGACAGATCGTAAATCGGAGTGGCTGTCTCTTTTTGTTTTATTTTATCTGCGGCAATGTCAAAGAGGGCGACAATATCAAATCCTTCTTTGTGAAAGCCGCGGTAAGAGGAGAGGGCTTGGCCTAAGTTACCGGCTCCTAAAATAATGGTTTTGCATGATTGGTGAACGCCTAGGGTTTGTGAAATCTTCTTCTTTAAAAGGGGAACCGCATAGCCTTGGCCACGCACACCGAATTGGCCAAAATAAGCTAAATCTTTGCGCACCTGAGCTGCTGTCAAACCTGATAGGTTTGCAATTTCAGACGAGCGAATGGTGGCTGTTTTTTCCCGTTCCAGCTCTTCTAATAAGCGTAAGTAGATGGAAAGACGGGCAATGGTGCTTTCAGGAATTTGATTTTTCATCACATCTCTACTATTGAATAAGTCAAAGAATTGCACTATAATACGAAAAATGCCCACAGAAAACAAAGGGAAATAGTTGGATGACAGATGTTTCTATGAACCGGCCGGTCCACTTAGCCCGCCGCGATCAATTTTATGAAAAAGCCCTAGAGCTTTTAGGGGAAGGTTCGTTTAGTGAGCCTTTATCTGAGCGTGTCTGGCGCGTGGAGAAATTGATCAATAATCTTAAATCAGCTTATAAAGAAGGGCTTTATGCTCAGCGGGGCATTGAGTGTGGGGTTAATGAAAGGAACTTTCTTAAAGTTCTGGAATTGATCTTAGATTCTGCCAAAGCAGTTCAAGCCATGGTGAGCCATGAAAATTTACTCGAAGAAGACAAAAGTTTTTTGAACCAGTTTTTGGGCCAATCGCTAGATGAGATTAATGAAGATGAAAATACGTATCGAAAGCGGGCTGAAGATATTCTCAAGGGAGTCCAAGGCTTAACCCGAACCGTTCATTCTGCTTTTGAAAAAGTGCGCAAAGAAAATCTTAAATCCCTTTCAAAAGAGTGCCAACAACGTTATGAAAAAACAATTTCTTCTTTTAATTAGTTTTATTTTTATCTTAACCATTCCGCTTAATGCTGACCTGGAATACACCATTCCTGAAGATCCCAACAAACCATTGCTCACTGTTTTAGAGAATGGTCTGCAAGTGGCGATCAAGCATGTTCCTGCATCTAAAATGATTTCATGTCAACTTTGGGTCCGTGCTGGAAGTTTGACTGAAGGCGACTATATTGGAAGTGGTATTTCTCATTATTTAGAACACCTTCTTTTTAAAGGAACAGAAAAAAGAAGAGTGGGTGAAATCGCTCAAGAGATTGAACGCAAGGGGGGCTATATTAATGCTTACACTTCGTTTGATCGAACGGTTTACACCATTGATTTGCCATCAGACTATTTAGATACGGGTTTAGACATCTTGGCTGATGTTTCGGTGAATGCCACACTCGACCTCGTTGAATTTGAAAAAGAGAAAAAAGTGATTCTTCAGGAATTGAGTTTCTCTAATGATAACCCAGAGAAAAAAGTTTCTCGGCTGTTGTGGAGCAATGCATTTCGCACACATCCGTATCATCATCCTGTGATTGGTTACAAATCTGTCTTTGAAAAAGTGACTCGTGAAGAAGTAGAAGAATATTACAAGCGTCTTTATGTGCCTAACAACATGTTGTTGGTTGTGGCAGGAAATGTAAATCCTGAACAGACCATTGAAAAAGTAGAAGACTATTTTTCTTCTTTAGAACGAGGTTCTGTGGCCCCTTTCTCGTTACCTGTGGAACCCCCGCAAATTGGCCCGCGCCAATTAGTGGTTGAAAAAGAATTAAATAAAGCCTTTTTCTATTTGGCTTTTCATGGTCCGAGTTTGACAAGTCCTGATGTCGGCCCTTTAGATGTGTTGGCAGCAATTTTAGGCCAAGGAAAAGGAAGCCGGCTTTACAAGTCGATTCGAGAAGAAAAACAACTTGCTTACTCTGTTGAAGCTTGGTCTTACACACCTAAGGAACCAGGCTTGTTTGCTCTTTCAGCTACGCTGGCACCTGAAAACATTGAGCCATTAAAAGAAGCGCTTTGGGAAGAAATTAAAAAAGTACAAACAGAAGGGGTGACCTCTGTTGAGTTGCAAAAAGCAAAAGCAACAATTTTAAGAGATATGTTGAGCTCTCTTGAAACCGCAAAAGGCCAAGCCAGTAGTTTGGGCTCTAATCTTTTTACAGCAGAAGATGCAGATTATACCCGCACTTATCTAAACCAAGTGATGGCAGCCACACCTGAAGAAGTTCAGGCCATGGCAAGCAAATACCTTTCAAAAGAAAAAGAAATTCTAACTGTTTTAAAACCAAAAACAAAAAGTGCTAAAAAAGAGACCGCTGTTGTTGTAGCAGCTGAATCAGTTGAGGTGGTTAAAACCATTTTACCTAATGGGATGACCTTGTTGACCCGTTCAATACCAGGTCTTCCTTTTGTGTCGATCAAAGCTGTTTTTAAAGGGGGCGTGCTGATTGAGTCTTCTGATAAAAACGGCGTGACTTATTTAATGAGCCAGCTCTTTTCAAAAGGGACTCAAAACCGTTCTCGCCAAGAATACATGAATCAGCTTGAGCTTTATGGTGGAGAAGTGACTTCTTATGCGGGCTACAACAGTTTTGGTTCGCAGATGACGCTCCTTTCTCCTTTTTGGAAAGAAGGGATTCAGTTGATGCAAGAGATGATTCAATCGCCTAACTTTAATCAACAAGATTTAGAGCGTGAGAAAAAAGTAATGCAAGCAGGCATTCGAGCCCGTGAAGATGATCCGTTTGATGCCGCAGGCAAACTGTTGCGTGAATCTCTTTTTGTGCAACATCCCTACCGGCTTCAAGCACAAGGAAAGATTGAGAGCGTTTCACAACTAACCTTAAATGATGTGCAGCAACTTTACTCAACCTATGTTGATCCTGAAAATATGGTTTTTGTGGTGGTGGGTGGGATTGAGGATCAGCAAGTCAAAGATTATGTTTCGACTCTCTTTGCTTCTTTTAAATCAAAACAAAAAATTAAATTCCCTAATCCAAAGCAACAAGTTCAAAAAGAGATTCGCCGCCAAATAAAAGAAAAAGAATCTGCTCAAGCAGTGCTTGCTTTAGGATTTCACACAGTTGATCTTTATAATCCAGATCAATATGCATTAGAAATCATTGCGTCTATTTATTCTGGCCAAGGGTCGCGCTTGTTTAAAAGTGTGCGCGAGGAGCGTGGTTTGGCCTACACTGTGGGAGCTTATCAGGTGATGGGGCTCGACCCTGGTTTCTTTACCTTTTATGCCGGTACGCGCCCTGATAAAGGGGACGAAGTGGTTGATATTATCTTACAAGAATTGGCTTTGCTTAAAGAGAGTGGCATTACCCAAGAAGAGCTAGAACGGGCTCAAAACGGGCTAATTGGTTCGCGACAAAAAAGAATGGAGAGCAGCTCCACCTTTGCTTTTAAGATAGCTCTAGATGAACTATATGGCCTCGGTATGGAGTCTTATAACAATTATGAAAAAAATATACGGGGTGTGACTCTCAACGATATTACTCGTGTGGCCAGAAAATACTTTAATGAAAAAGAATATAGCCTTATTATCGTAAAACCAAATCAAGACTCGCTATAGCGACGAAGAACAACTGCTTAGAAAGGTGTACAAGATGTTTGAAAATTTAACAGAAACAGAACAACGTTTTTTAGAATTTATTAATATGCTCGGAAGCACGGCGCTGTACCAAATGGGGATTATTGCCAATCCTATTACAGGTGAGACTGAAATAGATTTAAAAGCAGCAAAAATGACTGTTGATATTTTGGTCATGATGAAAGAAAAAACAAAAGGGAATCTCACGCAAGTTGAGCGAGCTTCAATAGAAGAGTTGGTCAACCACTTGCAAATGAATTTTGTGGAAAAATCTAAAGAAGCTCCTGCTGATAAAGTAGACGCTCCTAAAGAAGAAAAAGTTGAGCCACCTAAAGCAGAGGAACCTAAAAAAGAAGAATCGGCTCCTGCTGCTGAAAAGAGCGATTCAGATGTTGAGCTCAACTGGGAAAAGCACGAACGCAAGAACTACGGTCCTTCGGAGACTGAATAATGAACACCGACTGGAATATTCAAAAACGTAGCGCAGCTTGTTCTCAATGTGAAAAAGTCTTTGAAGACAATCATATGCTCTTTTGTTTTATCAATCTCCAAGACCCAGAAGAAACTCGAAAAGATTACTGCACCGAGTGTTGGGAAGAGACCAAGCTCGAACGAGCTGGCATTGAATTCTTTTCTTACTGGCAAACTCAATACTTTAAAATTATTCCGGTCACTAAAGAAGAGCCTGTCAAACGCGATCAGATTGAATTGATGTTAAAAAAGTACATCAAGTCAGATAGCCCAGGTCACATCAATTTGTGCTACATCTTAGCGGTTATGCTTGAGCGTAAAAAAATCTTAACCCATAAAGATAGCACTAAAGATGCCGAAGGCAAAAAACTCTTAATCTACGAAAACCACAAAACGGGTGAGACCTTTGTTATCACTGACCCTCAACTCAAACTAGGTCAAATCGCAGGCGTGCAACAACAGGTTAAAACGTTGTTGGATGATGAAATGAAACATCCGGATGAGCCTGTTGAAGAAAACCTAGAGCCGATCATTGAAAATAATGAATTGGCTGAAGACCCTACAAGTCAAGAGCCTCAAGAAGAAGCTTCTGAAGAAAAAATTTCTGTTTCTGATCAGTAGGAAATTTTAGCGGCGCCGCGGAAAGAAGCCCCTTCGCGTACCACAAGACTTTCGGAATGGATCGAACCTTTAATGACAGCGGTTTGTCGCAATTCTACTTTACCTAGCGCTCGTACCGTGCCATTAATTTTCCCTTCAATAATGGCAGAGTGACAAATCACATTAGAACGAAGCTCCCCTGTTTGAGTGACGTGTACGGTTCCTTGCGTTTCTAACGAACCATTAAATTTTCCTGTAATTTTATAGTTCTGCAGGTTGATTCGCTTGCCACATTTTTTGCAAAACGAAGAGAGAGCCTTATTGGGAATCGATTGTTCACTTTGGCAGTGAAAACAAGCAACCCGTTTGAGCACTGGGCGATTGTTGTGTGTGACTTCGGGCGGGTTAAAAACTTTTTCAAGGTTAATGACTTGTTGGCAGCTTTTGCAAAAGGTGGAGATTCCATTAAAGAGAACCTCTTGCGAGACTTGGCAATGAGGGCAATTGAGAGTAAATGTTTTCCGTCGCTGAGTTGAGGCAGCGGGTTCAACACGGCTTCTCGAATATTGATTGCCTGTTTGGCGGCCAAAAAAGTTCTTCATCGGTATCCTTTGAAGTTAATTTTTAGCGCAAGAAATCTTCTTGAAGTTCATCTTCATCAGACTCTTCTTCAATAATAGAAGAGGCAGCAGTTGAAGTTTGAGTTTTTGCTTCAGTTGCTTCTGGACGAATCGGTTCAATTGTTTGCTGTGGATTGACATCGCATTTACCGACAAAGACAACTCCTTCTTCAACAACCAAGCGTCCGGCTTTAATGTCACCAAAGAGTTGTGCGGTGCTACGCAATTCGATTTTGTCTTTGGCAATGATGTTGCCATTGACTTCGCCTTCAACAATGGCACTTCCAACAGTAATGGTGGCATTGATGGAGCCATTCTTACCAATAATAAGCAATCCAGAATCAGAATGAAGTTCGCCTTCAAATTGGCCATCTAAACGGAGCGAGTCATTAAAACGGATCGACCCTTTGATTTGTACATCTGAATTAAGATTGGTTGCGGCTAGTTCAGGTTTCTCTGCAAATCCAGGTGAAGACTCCACTCGGTTACGGGAACTCTGTCTCATTGAACTTTCCTTAGTTGAAATAGAAGATGTCTCATTTTGGGGGCTAAATGGTCGAAATAGTTTGCTCATAGGACGCTCCTTAGAGTAGAAGTGGTGTGTTTAATTTCACGATACAGTATCTTGTAGAGTGAGTCAAAGGAAAAGACAAAAGAGTTTGAACAATTTAGCGATATCGAGTATAAAAGAAGAGACTTTCAATTCTAGAAACATCCAAAAAAGGGCCGTTGCATATTATGAGTGAGACTGTGGCATCCAAAACTAAAAGTTTAGACGAACTTCAAACCTTTTGCGAAAAGACCAAAACCTTTGGGGTTGTTGGGTCTCTGATTGGCAAAACTTTATCTGACCGCAATGTAATTTTAGAAAAAGAGTGGGAAACCTTTAATAAAAATATGGAAGCGGCGCTTCAAAAGGCTAAAGAAACAGGGGAGCCTCAAGAAGTGGATGGTTCTGGAGTGAGTCTTGCCAATGGGGGAGATACCTGGATTTTTCATCCTGATGGGACCATGGACCGTAAGTTTTCAACTTACCCTGGCTTTGACAAGTTGATTCCTCTAATTGAAAAAGAGAGCGAATTAGATGAAACTCGCCTGCTGCCACGCGAAGAAATGTTGATGGCTGCGTTTAATGGTCTATGGGGGCCGAGCGCCACTAACTGGCAACCTGTTATGGTGATGGAAGTGGACCCTTCTTTACAAGAAGCTTATATTTCTCACTTTAAACTCAATACTAAACCCAATCCTAACCTTCCTATGATTCTTTTAATGCGTCGTGAGCATTACGATTCATTGCTTGGGGATGTGATGGAAGCGTTTGGTTTTGCTGTCACCGCTAAAGAAGAATCAATTGATGTGGGGATTTACGAAGAGATTTTAAAAATGTCGTTCCACTCTAAAGGGATTGGCTATCATGCCGGTTCAGTGGATGATTCGATGATGGAAGGGGCTGTGAGTTTGGTTGAAGATGACCTGCTTCTAAAATTAAAAGTATTAAAAGAAGAAGAATCCACCGACCTTGTCAAAGCAGAAATAGAAAAAATAGAAATCACATTAGACTTTTTAAAACGTGGAAAGTATTTTCCTGATGTGTTGTTTCAAGCAGGTTATCCAAAAGAAGAAACAGAGAGTGTGTTTCCTCAATTTGACGCCTTAACTTTAGAGCGATCCACACAACGTGTTGCTTCTACGAGTGGTGAGATTCCTCCAGCAGATGTTCAACTCGTGATCGATAACTGTTTGGCTGCATTAGCACCTGAAGAAAGAGAAAAAGTGCACATCTCTTCTTTTACTTGGCATGATCCGACTGTGATTAATATTGGAAGCGGGATGTTTGAAGCCCTTTATGGTAAAGGGGCTGATCCTGAAACCAAAAAAGGTGGGGCCGAAGGTTTTCTTTCTGGCATGACGATTCGCAATTATTTTCTTTGCTTGAAAAGCGGCGATCCTGAAATGCTTCCTTTCTTTACTTTAGATCAAATTAAAAATATGCCAGAGGCAGATTTAAAACCTCTTGCACGTGAAACCATTTTAAAAGCACGCCACATTGGCCCTTACCTTCTTGAGCGGATGACTTTAGATGGAAAGTATATTGTCGATGAAGAGGGAAACATTATTTCTGAAAGAGGAAAGTCTGTTTCTGTCGCATTAATGGTGAAGCTTTTATCTGGGATTGCTTCAACCTTTGGAAACTTTTTCTTAAAATTTAAAAATACTCACCCCGTCACATTATTAATTTCAGGAAAAGAAGCAGACACGCTTCAAACCTTGAATTTTAATTTTAAAACAGTCGGAAAATTGGGTGCCTTGCTTTCTTATGAAGTGCGTCGCCAAGGGTATACCGCGATCACAAAGACGGGCCCGATTGATTTGGCTATGGACCAGATTCGAGACATTTTGGTTGCTTATCATGAAGGCAATGCAGATCAGAAAATGATTTATGACGGGCTTAAAAGCAAAGAGTGGAGTCCTGCCATGGTGTTTCAATTTGGTTATCCTTTAAAAGGATCTGATCTTGTTGATAAAGCAACTCCTGAAGAGCATAGTGGTTTGGAAGAACGTAAGCGGGATAAACGTCCAACACGTTATGGTTTAGATGCGCGTTATATTTCTTCATACTAGAAGGGTTTAAATTATGGCATCACCTTTAGTCCACACATTCACTCAATCAGGGGCCGTGGGTCAATTGATCATGTTGACTCTTTTTGCCATGTCTATTTTGACTTGGGGTGTGATTGCCAAAAAGATCAAAGAAGCGCGTGAACGTAAAAGACATACCGATGCGTTTCTTTCTATTTTTCACCGTCATGCTAAAGATGTCCTTTCTATTCAAGCTCAAGTCCAACCTCAATCACCCATTGCCGAAGTGTTTCAATCTGGAGTCGATCATCTTGCAGAAATTCTAGGCAGTCAAAAAAGTGTGAATGAAGATGTGGAAGTCGGTGCTGAAGGGGGCGTTGCTATTGCTCAGCAAACCGAGTTTAAAACCGATCTCACTCAATCTGAGGTGGTGGCTGTTGAAGAAACATTAGAAAGAAAAATCACCGATCAATTGCTTAAACTGGATCAGTTTAATGTGATCTTGGCTATTACTGCTGCTGCAGGGCCTTTGCTTGGTTTGCTTGGTACGGTTTGGGGCATTATGGATTCGTTTCAAAGTATGGGAACAGCAGGCAATGCTTCGATTGCTGTGGTGGCTCCTGGAATTTCTTCAGCCTTGGTGACAACGGTTGCCGGTTTAATGGTTGCGATTCCTGCCCTGATCGCATTTAACTTAATTAACAATGAAACAAAAAAACAAGCTGTAACTATGGAAAGTTTCGCCTCAGAATTTATCTCAATCGTAAAGTATAAATACCTTAAAACTATTTAATGAAATCAAAAGCCCGTTCTTACTTTGATCAGAAAATGACTGCTGAAATCAATGTCACTAATTTAGTCGATGTGATGTTGGTCTTGCTGATTATTTTTATTTTAGTCGCTCCTGTTTTAGAACAAGGGATTTCAGTTGAGTTACCCAAAATTTCAGATCAAAAAATGAAACTTCCAGAAAGCATGACCTTAAGTATTGGAAAAGAAGGGGAAGTCTTTTTAGGGGACAAAGCCTTCACTTTAACAGAGCTTCGATCTAAGCTTGAGACAGTGGCTCAGAGCGATCCTGAAACAGCGATTATTGTGCGTGCAGATAAAGAGATTCGTTACGAAACATTAGTGCAAGTGTTAGATCAAGTACGTGGTGCCGGTTTAACTAAACTCGGTATGGCCACCCAAGTGAAATAAAATGAATAAAAAAAGTGCATGGGGAAGAGTTTTTTATTTTTCCTGTGTGATCCATTTTTCCCTCTTGTTTATTCTTGTCTTTACTCCATTAGTGCGCCCCAAGCCAAAAATTATTGAATTTAAATTAATGCCTCCAATGGAAATGGTGCCGATTCCTAAGGTAGAAAAAGTGATTGAGCCTAAGGTGATCGAAGAAGAGGTGATTGAAGAGACTGTTCTGCCGCAAAAAGTAGATCCTATCCAAAAACAAATTGTGATCCCTGAAAAACCAAAGCCTAAACCGAAACCAAAAATCAAACCCAAGCCAAAGCCAAAAGTGAAAAAGAAAATACTTAAGAAAAAGAAGGTTAAAGTAAAAAAGAAAAATTTATTAACAGCAGAACAACGCCGCCGTTTATTAGAAAAGAAACTAAAATCAATTGATAAAAAAGCAGCCAAAGCCAAACCAACTCAAATGAGTGGCGTCATGACCACGCAATACTTTCCTTACCAATATTATTTGGTTGGATTGCAAAGCAAGGTGACCCAGTCGTGGGAAATTCCAAGTCACTTGGCACTTGAGAAAGAGCTGAACCTTTTTGTTACTTTTACAATTGCCCGTAATGGAAGTGTTTCAGGTGTACGGTTGAAATCATCTTCTGGAAAACAAGCTTTTGATCAATCCGCTCTTAAAGCTGTTGAAGCGGCGTCTCCTTTTCCTCCTCTTCCAGATGAGTATAAAGAACAAATACTTGAGCTAACAATTCGTTTTCAGCTCGACGAATAACAAAAAAGTAGTACAATAGGCAGATGAAAAAATTCCTCTTTACTCTACTCTTATTAACAATGGCCACTTCTGCCATTGCTCAGGTCTCTTTGAGTGTGAGCAAGCGCGCTTCTTCAAAAACAAAACTGGCTTTGGCTGATTTTGAATGTGCCTCTTCTGATGAAACAGCCCTGGCAGAGGAATTAAAAGGGATCTTAAAAAATGATCTCAAACTTTCAGGCCATTTTTTATTAATGGCTACAGGTAGTGTGAGTGGAAACAGCTTACGCGAAATTGCCAATTGGAAGCAGCGCGGTGCAGAAGTCTTGGTTTTTACTCAAATGGAGAGTCGTGGTAGCTCTATTGAGGTGATTAGTAAAGTGATTGACGTCACATCGGGCCAGGTGGTTCTCAAAGAAAAGTTTAAGCGTCCTGAGGCAGATAAAGCACAGCTCATGCACGAAGTCGCTGAAGCAATCATTCAAGGGGTTACAGGTAAGCCAGGTCTTGGGGCGAGCCAGATCGCATTTGTGTCAAACCGCTCAGGCAGTAAGCAGGTTTATACTGTGGATTGGGATGGACGTAACCTGCTCCAGCTAACCAATGGCAGAGAAATCGCAATTTACCCAAAGTGGTCTCCACTTGAACAGAAAATCTTATGCACGGATTACTCTAACCGTTTGCCGCATATCTTTGTTTTAGATTTGGTGAAGCAGACTAAAAAGCCACTTTCTAAACGCCCGGGCTTGAATGCGTTTGCTCGTTATTCTCCAGATGGAAAAAAGATGGTTTTAACCTTAAGCCGTGATGGGAACCCTGAGCTCTATACTTGTATGGCTGATGGGAGCCGTCTCAAACGATTGACTCGAACTAAGAGTGTGGAGTCTTCACCTTGTTGGACTCCAGATGGAAAGAAGATTGTTTTTGTTTCTAACCGAAGTGGTTCGCCTCAGATCTATTGGATGAATGCGGATGGAAGCCAAGTTCAAAGATTAACTCGAAGAGGGCGTTACAATACTTCTCCTGAAGTCTCTCCAGATGGAAACTTGATTGCTTATTGTTCGATGGTCGGTGGAAAGTTTCAATTATTTGTTTTGGATCCTGAGACAAGAGAGAGTGTGCAAGTGACACGAGATACAAACAGTAATGAAGACCCTTCGTGGGGACCAAACAGTCGTCATCTTGCTTACACGTCGACAAAAAAGTATAAATCAGACATTTATCTTATTGACATCAATGAGGGCCATCCCATACGATTAACAAGAGGACTTAAAGATTGTACCAGTCCTTCGTGGAGCCCATCCTATTAGACTTTTTTTTAACTTGAGGAGGTTTTAAATGAAGTTCTTCCGATTAAGCACGTTTTCGTTTCTAGCGTTTTTATTAGCTACATCTCTTTTAGCATCGGGTTGTGCCGGCAAAAAGAAGAATAAGAAAAAACAGGATCAGCTTGCTGCATTACGTGGTGATGATATCCCTCTTTCAAGTGAATTAGAAGATTGGCAATTTGTTGAAGCCAATGACCCTCTTGTTTTTAATGATGTCTACTTTCAATACAATAGCTCAATCATTCGTGAAGATGCGCGTCCTCAATTAGAACGCATTGCTGAATGGTTAAAAGATCGTCGTAATGTTGCTTTGATGATTGAAGGGCATTGTGATGAGCGTGGATCTAAAGAATATAATTTAGCTTTAGGTGAACAACGTGCGCTTTCTGTCCGTCGATACTTGACTGGTTTGGGCGTCGATGCTGAGCGTGTTTATACTGTGAGTTATGGAGAAGAAAAACCACTCAGTGATTTGCATGATGACGAAGGTTGGTCAGAAAATCGTCGCGCTCATTTCTTAATCACTCGATAGTTTAAGGGAGTTTGAACCTGTGAAAAAAGTTTTTGCTCTTGGTTTGTGTGTTTCTGTTTTGTCTGTTGCTGGGTGCACTTCTGTGGCAACTAAAGACGATGTTTATATTCTTAAATCAACAACAAACGAAGAGTTTGCTGCGTTAAGAATTGAAATTCAACGTCTACAAGAACAAGTGCAAGAGCTTTCTCAAACAGTTGATTTAGTTGAGAAAGATACAACAAACCAAATGCTCACTCTTTCAACCGAAGTGTATGACCGGGTTGCAAGCGTTGAGAATAAAGTGGTTCAAGAACAAGAGGTTTCAACAAAAAAGATGCAGGTTCTTTTAGATGAGGTCTCAAGGGTTGAACAACGGGCATTGGTCACAAATCAATCCCAATCAACAAATAATCAAACCTCATATATTCCTGAAAATGCCACTACTTATTTGGTCAGAACAGGGGATACGCTCTCTAAAATAGCGGTTAAATTTGGGATTACCAAAGATGAGTTAATCCTCGCTAATGAGATTGAAAACGAGAATTATTTGGCTATAGGGGACGTACTGGTTATTCCAGAGTAAAAAAAGTTGTAAAAAGGGTGTTGACGTACCCACTACCAGTTGTTAGGATGCATCATAATATCGCTACAAATTGTGCTTTATTGGTTGACAGTTTTTGGGTAAAGACCTAAAATTTAAGAATTAAGAGCCATTAACTCCATGTTACGAGGTGAAGAATGAAGGACTCTTTCAGAGGGCGTTTTAACAAAAGTCGTTTGTTGTTCCCGGTTGTTGCATTTAGTATTTTAATTCCAGCTAGTATTCAAGCCCAAGAACGTGGGGGGAAAGTTAGCCGTCCTTACGAAGAACCTCGTTATGAAGCTTTTAATATGGCTCATGAATTAGTTCTCAAAAAAGTGATTGAAGAGCGTTTTTCTGATCAAGAAAAAAGAGCAATGGTTTTTCATCATTTTGATGAAGGAACTAAATTCTATCGTGCCAAAAAATTTGATTCAGCTATCGTTGAATTCCAAAAAGCCCTTGAAATTGATCCTACATATGAAATGGCTCGTGAACATCTTCGTGTTGCAGAAGGTGCTTATAACCGTCAGTTAAAAATCGAACGTAACACAAAAGTGGGTGAATACCTTCGCCGTTCAAAACGCTACATTCATAATCACATGTATGAAAAAGCGTTAGAAGAAGCAGAAGTGGCGATTGAAATTTATCCTGAAAGCAAAGAAGCTCACAAGTTGCATCGTAAAGCGCAACGGCTTTTTGAAAACCAAATGTTGCGTGACTTAGCTCAAGCAATGTCAAACGTTGTTCGTACCGAATACAACAAAGACATTGATAACGAATATCGTTTCGCGGTTCGTTCTGACTACCAAGAAGCAATGGCTATGTTGGATCGTAACAAGATGGAAAATTTACTCACCGAGGGTAAAGAGTACTACTTGCAAAAGAAATATGGTAAAGCAATTGAAACTTGGGAAACAATTTTACGTCAAGGTCCAGAACCTGAAGATCGTCAAATTGTGGTTGAGTTAATTGACTTGGCTCGTCGTGCACAACTTAAACGAGACAAAGAATATTTAACAAACCAACCTCTATACGGTTGGAACACAACAATTCCATAAATCAAAAGCAAAGCACTAATCTTCTTCGTTACAAATAAAAAAATCGCCCTCAACGTATTTAATATACGATTCGGGCGATTTTTTTATTTGTGCCTCAAATCTTAGCACTTTGCTTTTTATTTATCCTGTTAGTTAAATGGCGACAGCAAATTTAGTTTCGCTTTTGTTTTCTAGTTCTTTAGAAAGTGGAGTGTTATAAAACAAGTTTGCGTATTTAGGGGCTACAAATTGTTTCCATTCTTCAGGTGTGAAGAGTTGTTCTATAATGGGAGCAAGTGCTCTCATTACGTCTAAAGCAGAGCTGTAGGGTGGTCTCTCTTCTAACTTTTTTTGTACCATTCCATCAATGATGGAAGTGATAGGTTGCATGGAAATCCCGCTCACATGAGTTTTTAAAGAAATAAATGTTTCTGTCTCGTTGATCTCTCTAAAGATGTCCATTGGAATTTTCTTAGAAGGTGCTGGTTCACCAATAACAGCTGTTTCTCCTGGCCCATAGATGGGGTGTTGCCACATAGGGAGATATCCTCTTGAAAAAAGGTAGTAAAACAAGAGTCCTGTTTTGTAGAGGTCTTGTTTTTGAGTATATGGACCCGCTAGGATTTCTTCATAAGAGTTAAAGTGAGGTGTCCCAATCATTGCCTCGTTGGAAAAGGGAGAGTCTGCCTGAAAATGACTCATTCCAAAATCGATTAAATAGGGTCTATACTTGAGGCCGCTCCTGTTAATATATTGAATTAAGAAATTAGCTGGTTTGATATCTCGCACCACAATGTCGTGCTTTTGTAGGAAAGCAAGTGCTTCAAGAAACTGCCACATAAGTTGAACAGATGTTTTTGTTGTTAGTGGCATCCCTTTTTCTATCTGTTGGCTTAAATTATAAGAATCAGGAATATATTCCATCTCTAGAGCAAGTTCATATTGATTATCTATTCGAACTATTTTTAGTCCATCTAAAAAATATGGAAAGTAAGGGGGCGTGTCAGACTGCTGATTTATAAAAGTTAAAATATTTCTTTCATAAATAAAAAATTTAATCGCATCAAAATGATTTGCTATTTTTAATAGACGTTTACCTTTATGTGTATAACAAGTGCTGTAATCTGTTTTTTCTATTAATCTTAGATTATTTGATTCGATGATATCAGCACTTAAAATTTTCTCTAAAGCAGATAAAAGAGCGTTGTGAAAGTGAGGGCTTACTGCTCTAATAAGTTTTTTGTTAAAGAATCTTTTGTTTTCTAAGAAGATTTGTATAAGTCTTGTTCCTCCTTTAAAAGGGAGTGGCTTGTTTTTTAGAAGAGAAAAGATGAGTTCATATTTTTCTACGTCATTGAGTTCTGCTAAGACTTGATTGAGTTTCAGCTCAAGAGTTGTTTCAGATAGCGTTGAAATAGATTTTATTTCTTCTAGAAAAACGATGAGAGATTGTGACTTTTCGTAAAAATCGTTTTCAAAGTCTAGAGGATGATCTGGCTCGATTGATTTTAGATAATCGGTTAAATCATGTTCCACAGCATAAAGAAGGCTTACTTTTTGTGTCGTGCTATTGAGTGTGGACTCCTCTTCAGATGGCTCTAAAAGGGGTTCTAGTGCTGTGGTAATAGGATGAGCTAATCGTGTGGCATTAACACCGTTATTTTTTTCTAAACTTGAGTAAACAAGTTCTTTGACTAGAGTGTTAAACAACACCTGTAATTTAAAGAGCAAATCGTCAGAAGTAAGAAGTCCTAGAGTGATATGTATCTTTGTTTCATCGCTTAAGAATGAATAGATTGGAAGCGCTTTTTTATGGGTTGCCTTTGAACTTAGAAAACCCAAATTAGATCCGTTTTCATGCACCATGATTGTGATGACTTCATCCCTTATCGCATCGGTAAGATCATAGAATCCCCATGTAAGGTCTGTGCGCAGTTGATCCCAATCAATGTTTTTCCAACCCGCTTGAAGATATATTTGATGATTGGGTTTGTTTGGGTCGAGCGGAACATTTTTTAACTGTTCAATTAATTGTTCGAGCCTTGAGTTATCATGGCTTTCTATTTCCTGTAAAAACGTCTCGAGTAAAGCCTCTTTTAATTCTTCGGCATCAGGAATGACTCCTCCAAGCGAGGTTTTTGTTGGATAGGGGAGCATGAAATCAATGGGGCCTGCAGAGCGTTTTCCTGCTAAAAAGTGGGTTTCAGGGGCTAAGAGATTGCTTAAAGGATGCTGTGGTAATGGACAAAAAGAGATAATGAGCGCTGCCAACAGTAGGCATAACCCTTTCCTAAACAAAAGCTTGTACATCCTTTGAGAAAACATATTATACGCAAACCCTTCTAATTAGATGAAATAGAAAAATAACATAACAGAATCGAGTGTTTTTGTCAAGAGGACAGCGACGAGATAAAGTCTACTTGTCTAGTTGGTCGCCTAGAAGATTGAAGAGGGAGACGGTGGTGAAGATGGCTAGGCCAGGGAAAAAGGCGATCCAAGGTTGGTAGCGGATGAAGTCGATTCCTTGGTAGACCATGGAGCCCCAGGTTGGAGTGGAGGGATTGGCTCCTAAACCAAGAAAGCTGAGGGCTGATTCGTTTAAAATAAAGCCGCCTATTTTGATGGTAGCTGTAACAAAGAAGATATGACCTAGATTAGGTAATAGATGTTTGAACAAAATGCTATTTGAAGAGCTACCTAAAGAATAAGCGGCTTGGACAAACTCTCTTTCGCGCAGTTCCATGACTGTGCCGCGAATCAAGCGTGCAAAAGGGGCCCAGCCTACAAGTGAAAGGGTGAGCGTGATAGAGAGAAGACCTGGGGGTAATACAATGGCAATCCCAATGGCAAGTAAGAGCATGGGAAACGCGAGGGTAAGGTCTGTAACCATTTGAATAACAAAGTCTACTTTACCGCGAAAGAAACCTGCTAACAGGCCAAGCAAGGTGCCGATAAAAGAAGAGATTAAAGTGGCGCTTAGGCCAACCAATAAAGAAACACGTGAGCCATAAAGAACACGCGAAAAAATATCCCTACCCAATTCATCGGTTCCAAAAAGATGGGTTAACGAAGGGGCTAGTTTTTTGAGCTCAATGTTTGAGGTGTTGGGATCAAAGGGTGAGAGGCAAGGGGCTGCAAGAGCTCCAAAAAAAAGTAAACCTAACAATATGAGTACAATCCAAAAAGAGGGTCTCATTTGTATTCAATCCTTGGATCTATTTTTGCATAAAGCAAATCAATTACTAAGTTGACAATCACAAACACAATGGCTCCAAAAAGAATGGTGCCTAAAATAACCGGATAGTCTCGTTTGAACAATCCTTCGACGGCAAAACGGCCAATTCCATCCCATCCAAAGACTGTTTCAGTTAAGACAGCCCCTCCTAAAGTGCTTCCAAAATCAAGTCCTAAAAAAGTGACAATAGGGATGAGCGCATTTTTAAAAACATGCACGCAGAGTATTTTGTTTTTTGGAAGGCCTTTGGCAAAGGCAGTCTGAATATATTTTTCTTTTAATATTTTTAAAAAACAGGTGCGTGAAAGGCGAAATGTGGCTGCCGCTGTGCGGGCGCCGAGTGTGATGACCGGAAGTATTAAGTAGGTCCAATGGCCATTGCCCATTCCTCCTGGAGGAAGGAGGGGAAGATAAATGGCAAAGACTAAGATTAAGAGGAGTCCCACCCAGAAAACAGGAATGGAGAGCCCTAGTAATGAAAAGAAGAGAAGAAACTTATCAAGCCAACTTCCTTTAAAGGCTGCGGCCAAAAGCCCTGTTATGGTTCCAAGTATAAAAGAAAAGAGCAGGGCAAAAAACGCGAGCTTAAACGTGTTGGGAAATTTTTGAAGTAATGTTCCTAATACTGGTTTTCCTGAAAAGTAGGAGACGCCAAAATCACCTTCACAAATCGTGAGCAAATATTTGCCAAACTGAATTGGAAAGGGGAGGTTGAGGCCTAATTTTTCTTCATACGCTTCTATTACTTCTTGAGAAGCCCGTTCCCCAACAAGCACATGGGCCGGGTTGCCTGGAATAGAGCGAAGCAGGCAAAAGCTGATGAAGATCACCCCTAAAAGGGTTGGGATGGCAAAAAAAAGTCGTTTCAGCGAATAATTAAGCATAGTTTAATAGTTTTCTTCTAAAGCGATTTGTGTTCCTTTTTCCATGGTGTAGACAGGATAGAGTTGAAAGTTTTGAACATGGGGTTGGCGAACAAAATAAGTTTTTCGATGCCATAAAAAGACCCAAGGTGCATCTTTTCTAATCTGTTCCTGGGCTTGTTGGTAAAGGGCCATTCGCTTTTGGGGTTCTGTTGTTTTTTGAGCTTCTTCTAGCAGTTGATCTACTTTTCTATTTTTGTAAAAAGATCGGTTACCCCCCCCTCCAAAATTTTTCGAATGAAATGTAGGATAGAGAAAGTTTTCAATGTCTGGATAGTCAGCCCACCAAGAGAGAAAAAAACAGTCTGAGTCACCTTTGTTGATCGCTTCTTTAAAGGCACTCCAATCTCTTAAGATAAGGTTGGCTTCAATGCCTACCTTTTGTAGGTCTTCTTTTATTAAGGTGGCAATGCTAAAGACTTCTTTGTCTTGATTGATATAAAATTCGATTTTAAGGGGGAGTGATTGGTTTGCTTCTTTTAAGAGCTGTTTTGCCTTCTCAGGATTATAGGTGTAGAGTTCGTCTAGCTGTTTTTGTGCTGTATTTAAAGGTGGGGGGACTGGGCCTGTCGCGATTTCACACCGACCTTCTAACACTTTTTCAGCAATCTCTTTTTTGTTAATGGCGTAGTTGATTGCTTGGCGGACCCGTTTATTTGAAAAAGGTTTTTTGCGGCAATTAAAGCCAAAATAATAGGTGTTTAACCCTGTTTGATCAATAATATAAGGTTTTAGATTGGCTGCAGTGGTGTAATGCTTAAAATCAGCTCGAGGAATTTCTATGGTGTCTAGTAGGTTGCGTTCAAATTCACCTACTGTCACAAAATCTTCAGGAATAATCTTGTATTTAATCTGGCTCAGTTTGGAAGAGGTGTCAAAATAGTGCCTATTTTTTTCTAAAACAATCTGAGTGCTTGTTTGCCATTCTTTTAATTGATAAGGGCCGGTTCCTATAGGATTGTGTTTGAATCCATTTTCTTTTTGATCAAAACTTTTTTTAGGAACAATATAAGCACTTGGAAGTGTGAGTAATGAAAGAAAAGGGGAAAAGGGTTTCTTCAGTAAAATGACAAGGGTTGTTTTGTTTGGGGTTTCAATGGTGTTGACGCTGTCAAAGATCCATTTTCGTGGAGAGAGAGTTTCTATGTTGCGAATTCGATTAAATGAAAAAGCGACATCTTTAGAGGTGAGGGGCTGACCATTACTGAATTTAATATCTGGTTTTAAAAAAAAACGATAGCGCACACCATTTTTAGAAACTTCCCACTTTTCTGCGAGGTCTCCAATAATATCGAGGTTCTTATCATATTTAACCAATCCATTAAACAATTTTGCCGCAACCCGTCCGCCATCTAAATCAACAATGTAAGCAGGGTCAAGAGTGGTGAGGTCGTGTTTGAGACGCAGACGAAGCGTATTGGGTTCTTCAGGTGTTTGAGCGCAACCTGTTAAGATCAGAATAAAAATAAAGGTAAATAATTTTTTCATAGTTAGTTCTTTGATAGAAATTTTCCAGGTAATTCTTGTGTCTGGTTTCCTTCTTTTAAAACAACCTTCCCATTGACCCATACTTGTTCTATTCCTATGGGTGCTTGTGCTGGTTTTTCAAAGGTTGCTTTGTCTTGGACTCTGTTGGGATCAAGTAAAACTAAGTCTGCATAATAACCGGGAATTAGTTTGCCACGATGGACAAAGCCAAACTTTTCAGCGGCTAAGCCTGTTGCGCGATAGACTGCCTCTTCCCATGAAAGAAAGCCTGTCTTCACAAATTCAGCAAAAAAACGGGGGAAGGTGCCATAGGTTCTGGGATGAAATTTGCCATCAGCTAAAGGCCCCTCAAAAGGGCGGGCACAACTGTCTGAGCCGACCATGCAGTTTTTATGCTGGTAGATTGTTTTTAGGTTTTCTTCACACATGGCAAAAAAAACAGCCCCGATTTCTAGTTTTTCTTCAATTAAGATTTGATACACGATTTCAATGGGATCTTGATTGAGTTGGTCGGCAATTTCTTGAACAGAGAGTCCTTCAAGCGGTTTATTTTTTTCTGTGACAACAGAAGAGACCGCGATGGTGTTCCAATAATTTTTATCATCGCCTATTTTTTCTTTGAGTTCTTTTGTGATCTTAGCTCGTATTGTTTTATCTTTGAGCCGTTTGATCTCTGTTTCTTTCCCTCCTTCGTAAGTCCAGGGAGGGAGAACCGCGTCTAAATCTGTATAAGCAGCGAGGTAAGGATAGCGGTCAAAGTGAATGGAGAGGTTTTCTGATTCAGCTTGTTTTACTTTATCTAAAGTTTGAGCACACTTATGCCAGTTTTTATTTCCCCAGGTTTTTAAGTGTGAGAGTTGCAAAGAGGTGTTGCTTTCGCGCGCAATCTCAATGGCTTCATCGACTGCTTCTAAAAGAGTATCCCCTTCATTACGCAAATGTGTGGCATAAATCCCTTTTGCTTTTCCAATCTCTTGCATCACAGAAATGATTTCAAAGCGCTTTGAAAATGTTCCCGGTAAATAAATAAGCCCGGTTGACATGCCAAATGCGCCTGCTTTCATGGCTTCTCGACTCAGTTGTTGCATTTCATTGAGTTCTTCTTCAGTGGGGTCGTTCTCTTTGTAACCCATGACACTGGCGCGGATATTGCCTTGTCCCATTAAAGGAGCCAGGTTGACAGCGGTTCCTCTTTGTTCGACTCTGTTTCGGTAGCTAGGAAGGTCTTCCCAATCGAGTTTTAAGTCAAAGCGGTCCCATGATTTTTGAATATGATCTCGACAGGCTCCTTTTAAAGGAAAGGCGGATTGGCCGCAGTTGCCAATGACCTCTGTGGTGATGCCTTGAAATATTTTTCCAGTGGCATACGGATCAACTAAGATCGAAAAATCAGAATGGGAATGAACATCAATAAAGCCAGGGGTTAGAAAAAGACCTTTAGCATTTAAAACCTCTGCTTCAGGACAATTGATTTCAGGGGCAATGGAATCAATCCGCTCATTGACAATAAGAAGGTCGCCTTTAAAAGAGGGGCGACCTGTTCCATCGATTAATGTGGCTTGTTTGATTAAAACTTTACTCATGGCTTAACTGTTCTTCACAAAAAGCCACCCCTTGTTTGGCTGTGTTGTTATTTTGGTCGAGTTGAAGCACTTTTTCATAAGAGATTAAAGCTTGTCGATATTTTTTGGATTGTAATAAGAAGTAGGCTTCATCTAAAGAACGTGCCACCGAGCTCTTTTTAGAGCGGCGTAATATTTCTTGTTGTCGGTCTTCTCTAACCATATAGAGAATTTTTTGAAGGTCTTTTTTAGTTAGATTAGAACTTCGTTCTGCTGTTGTAAGCGGCGTTGGCAGTGTATTAAGACGCCAACCTTGGGGTTCTCGTACGACGCGGATCTTTTCTATTAGAAAGAAGTTGTTTCTTGTGATTTTTGCTTTTTGAATGTGAGAGATAAAATAGAGGACGCCATATGTAGGACTTAGCGTGACCTGGCTTAGTTTTTTTAATCTGAGTTTAGAATTCCATTTTGCTAAATGATAGGGCTTGATCTGTTCTTTAAACTGAGAGAAAGAAGTCTTACCTTTATAGGTAGTCGACATATTTTCGTAAAGCAGCTCGGTTTTTTTTCCTTTATAAAGAGATTTTAAAAAGGATTCCACTAGTTTAGGTGGCATCACTTCTGTCTCTGAAAAGAGACTATTAAAAGGAAGGACCAAGAATAGCGCGCTTAATAAGAGGGTTGGGAACCGCTTCATTGGGTTTGCTCCAGAGTCAATGTCCAAATCTTTCCATCTGAAGAGAGGTCGACGCTCTTAGAATGAATCGAAATTACTTTTGACCCTTGGATAGTTTCCCCTTGTTTTAGCGCGAGTGAATTAATAAGTGCAATCGGTTCTTTGTTATCCCACATAATCCCAGAAAGATTAAACTCTGGTTTGTCTGATGCTGCTTTGGTAATTGATTGGCCTTGTGTGGTTGTTTTCCCGTCCGATTGAATGACTGAAGGGGTGTTTGAAAAAAAGAGCCAAAAGAAAATGATTGAAAGAGTGACAAAACAAAAACTGACACCTAAAGGAAGAATCCATCGAGAATGTTTTTGAGTTGGAACCCAGATAACGCGATCAGCATTTCTTTCTTTTTTAATCGCTTCTTCTTTTTGTGCTTTTTTAAGTGCTTCAATAATAGTGCTCATATTTAGAAAGTATTTTCCTCATATGTGATCATGGTTGCTGTTGACGTACCTGCTTGTACAAGAAAAGGAGTCCCTTTTTGTTCGCTCAAATGAAATAGAGCTAAATGGGTTTCAACGCCTGCCACGCCATCAACAGGAAAACCCATGTCGTTTTGAAAACGCTCAACAGCTTCGCGAGTGGGACCGTCATAGGTGCCAGAAACGCCTCCCTTTAAATAGCCTAAATCAAACAGCCGCTGTTGCATGAGCTCAACCTCTTTACCCTTCATGTTCTGGATAAATATTTGAGTGTGCTCGCCTCCTTTAGGATCAAAGTAAGGGATATAGGCTTTTCCATGCCACATTTGCTCGAGTTCCTTCCAGCTCACAACGGTTGGAACATTGTTGCTTGTGATTAGAGTGGCTTTTTTATCTTTTAGTGCTTTTAAAATAACGTAGTGGTTTTCATTGTTTCCTGGAAAGTTGACTTGCAGCACACAAGGAAGATTGATCTTAGATAAAATACCGAGTCCTGCCCAGGTATCAGCATAGTCAAATCCTCGTTCTTTTAAACGTGTGAGCTTGTTTTTTTCTGAATCAAACAAAGAGAGGTTTTTTTGACCGGGCCAGAATTGAACGCATTTCCAGATCGCATTATCTAACTTAGAAAAATAGAGTGGAGCTTTTTGCTCTACAGTTTCTTGTATTTGTTTGGGAGTCTTTTTTCTAGTTATTTTTTTAATAGGAGTTTGTTCAGAAAAACTCTCTTCCTGAGTTAAGTTTATGGTTTGGCTTTCGCCAGAAAAATCAAAGGCTGATTTACCAATAATGAAAGTAGACACAATTAAGGTTAAAACAGTGGCGCTTCCCATGCTGAGTTGCCACGAAATTTTAGGTAGAGACCATTTATGAGTCCATTTCAGTTCTTTCTTTGCTTTTTGAACTAAAGCAGGATCAATCACAAAAGATTCTTTAACATACGCAGCCAAGAGGGTGTGGTCGCAAAGTGCATTGATTTTACGGGGCAGCCCTTTGGTTGTGTTGTAAATTTTTCTTAGAGCTCTTTGCGTGAATTCAACAGTGGTCTCTTCTTCTGAAGTAGCGTGTAGTCGATAATAGATATATTTTTGAGTTTCATAGAAATCAAGTGGTTTAATATGAAAACGAATGGTGATGCGTTGATTGAGTTGACGTAGTTCGTGTTGATCTAATTTTTGTTCAAGTTCTGGTTGGCCAAGCAATACAATTTGAATCAGTTTTTCTTTTTCTGTTTCTAAGTTTGAAAGCATGCGTAGTTGCTCTAACACAGAAGTGTTTAAATTTTGGCTTTCATCAACCATCACCACCACTGTTTTGTTCTCTTCTTTTTTTTCTAAAAGAAAGTGGTTGAGTGTGGTGATTAATTGCTCACGTGTTTCGCCATTGGAGTTGATTCCAAAATCACGGTTAATGGCGCGGAGTAATTCAATCTCAGATAAAAATGAGTTTAAGATAAGAGCGACTTCAATATTATTTTCAGCATTTTTAAGGAAGGTGCGGCAAAGTGTGGTCTTTCCGCTTCCTGCTTCACCGGTAATTAAGACAAATCCCTTTTTTTCAAGGATGCCGTAGCGAAGATGCTCCAGAGCTTCAGTATGTTTTCTAGACGGAAAAACAAGCTGAGAATCTGGAGTCAAAGAAAACGGTTTCTCTTTTAAGCGAAAAAAGTTTTCGTACATGACTCACTATAGCAAAAGTAGCTGGTTCAGCCCAAGCTTACTCTGATAAAGAATTCAGAAAGTTAAGCGAATTT
Source organism: Actinomycetes bacterium (assembly GCA_029263055.1). Classification (GTDB taxonomy): domain Bacteria; phylum Auribacterota; class JAJCYG01; order JAJCYG01; family JAJCYG01; genus JAJCYG01. The sequence continues at coordinate 20,575 of JAJCYG010000069.1, read as the reverse complement.
TGTGCTAATTCATAATCAGAGTTTTCGTTCAGCGCCTTTTTATAGCAATCGCGTGCTTCCTTCCAGTTCCAAGTCGCTTCCATTACGCGGCCCAAATTGTAATAAGCAAAGAAACGGCAGTCGTAGCGTTGCGCACTCAGTGCTTTTTCGAGCCAGGGGATCGCTTCTTCAATCCGTCCCATCTCAATTAAGTAAGCGCCAATATCGTTGTAAGGGTTGCCAAAGGCAGGGTCGAGTTCAATCGCTTTTTTACAAAATGCGATTCCCTCTTCATAATCTTTTTTGAAACTGTGGGTCCACCCAAGAAAGGTGTAGGCTTCAGCGGTAGGATGTAGATCAAGCGACTTTTCGTACAGACCAATCGCCTCGTCGAGTTCTCCTTTCATTTGAAGTGAGTAGGCTTTTTGAAAGAAATCCCAGGCTTGTTGCTCAACCTCGTTTTTCATGACTGTGGCCCTCCATGACAGTAGGTTGGGAACTTCTTATGTGGTTAGTATAGCTTATTTGAGATAAAAAGGGAAGGGGGAAGAGCTTGTAAAATAGGGTGTAAAAAAGTTTGATTTCATCTATACTATCAGCTCATTTTTATCGAGGAACTTATGGCTATTGAGATGTCTGACTTAGAGAAGAATTTGTTAAATGAAATCCAACAGGATATACCTGTGGTGGATCGCCCTTTTATTGCTTTGGCTGAAAAAGTGGGGGCCTCTGAAAAGGATGTAATAGAAGCAATCAAGCGGTTAAAAGAAGTGGGAGTGATTCGCCAAATCAGTGCTATTTTTGATACACGAAGTCTCGGTTATCAGTCTAGTTTGGTTGCGGCAAAAATCAATCCTGAGCATTTAGATGAAGCAGCAGCCATCATTAATACCCATCCTGGAGTCACGCATAACTACGCCCGTAATCATGATTATAATTTGTGGTACACCGTAGCTGTTCCTCCAAATAGCGTTTTAGGTTTACAAAAAACAGTCGATTTATTGCACCAACTTTCTAAAGCAAATGTGACTCGTCTGATGCCCACACTCAATCTTTATAAGATTGGAGTTAATTTTGATGTGGCAGGTAAAGATAAGCCGGAACAAAAAGTAGGCAAAGCTGCTTATACCGATGCGGATCGCACGCCTGATGAGCCTCTCACACAAAAAGAGATGGATTACGTTTTAGAATTGCAACGCGATTTGCCTGTGGTTGAAGAACCGTTTAAAGGTTTCTGTGAAACGCTTGGCCTTTCAATTGAAGAGCTTGCAGCCATGGGAAAAGATTTGCAGAGCCGCGGAAAAATGCGTCGCATCTCAGCAGTGCTTCATCACCGCAAAGCTGGATTCACTGCCAATGCCATGGGTGTTTGGGTGGTGCCGCAAGATCGTTGCGAAGAACTCGGTCCAAAAATGGGAGCTTACCGCGCAGTGAGCCATTGCTACCGACGTCCTACATATGAAGATTGGCCTTACACCATTTTCACTATGGTCCATGCCAAATCAGTTCAAGAGTGCAACAATGTGATCGACACCATTGCCAAAGATACAGGCATCACCGATTATTTTGGCCTCTACTCCACCAAAGAATATAAGAAGACCCGTGTTAGCTATTTCACCCCAGAAATGACTGATTGGGAAAAGGAATATGCTCCTAAATTAGACCCTTCTGTAAGTGCCTCTGCCTAACCTCCCTATATATAAAGAAGAACTTTTCTCTAAGTCAGTTGCATCTCATTGACATTAAGTGACTTATATGCTATAATTAACGTAATACTTCGGAGGTTAGTAGATGTTGCCTTCTTCGGGAAGCAAACAACTTTGGCAAAGCAGTAAAAGTAGAAATTTCTTCTACACCTTAAGTATTTTATTTCTTCTCTTCATTATTAATCCTAATTCAGTCCATTCTTTTTCGTTTACTGGTTTAGGTGATCTGACTGGTGGGAGTAACTTTAGCCAAGCGCGTGGTATATCAGATGATGGAACAACAGTTGTTGGTATCAGTCAGTCATCAAATGGTGGCGAAGCATTTAGCTGGACCAGTGGTGGGGGTATGGTTGCTCTCGGTGATTTAGCCGGTGGAGCGTTTAGTAGTGATGCGTATAACGTTTCCAGTGATGGTTCTGTTGTGGTGGGTATTAGTGTTTCAGCATTGGGAAATGAACCCTTTCGTTGGACTTCTGGTGGCGGCATGGTGAGTGTGGGTGATTTGCCTGGTGGGAGTGTGAATGGAATTGCTCAAAACGTTTCAGCTGACGGTTCTGTTGTGGTGGGACGTAGTAATTCGAGTAATGGAAATGAAGCCTTTCGTTGGACCTCTGGTGGTGGAATCGTTGGACTCGGCGATTTACCTGGTGGTGCTTTTAGTAGTGAAGCCTATGATCTTTCAGATGATGGGTCTGTGGTTGTGGGTGTAGGACTTGACTCAAGTAGTAACTTTGAAGCCTGGCGTTGGACCAGTGGTGGAGGGATGGTTGGCTTGGGTGATTTACCAGGTGGAACAACAAACAGTGATGCTCGAGGTGTTTCATCCGATGGTTCTGTAGTGGTTGGGAAGTCTATTTCAGGTTCAGGAACAGAGGCCTATCGTTGGACATCGGGTGGTGGCATGGTTGGATTAGGTGATTTAGCGGGTGGCGCCTTTACTAGTTTTGCCTTTGATGTTTCTGCCGATGGCTCTGTTGTTGTCGGATATGGAACAACTGCATCAGGACAAGAAGCGTTTATCTGGGATGCGACCAATGGCATGAGAAACTTAAAAACAGTTTTAGAAGGTTTAGGTTTAGATTTGACAGGTTGGGCATTGACCCAGGCCCTTGATATTGCTGATGATGGAGAAACGATTGTTGGCTATGGGAATAATCCAAGTGGCGATACTGAAGCCTTTATCGCATTTCTTGGGAGTTCACCTGTCCCAGAACCTACCACTCTCTTCCTTTTAACCTCCGCCTCATTTGGGCTTTTTCCCCTTCGTAAAAAGTTTGCTTTAAAGTAGGGCATTCCGCCGTTACCCTAAATTAAAAGAAAGAGTTTTATTTGAAATTTAGTCAAATTAACATTCTAATTGACAATTTGTCCATGTTTGTGTAGGCTAATTGTATGCTTGAACGAACCTTGTCTAAGAAAATCAAACAAATGGCGCGTAAACTTCCTGTGATCACACTTACGGGGCCTCGCCAATCAGGAAAGACAACCTTAGTTAAGAGCCTTTTTCCTAATAAGCCATATGTCTCTTTAGAAAATCCAGATACAAGACAATTTGCTTTAGAAGACCCTAGAAAGTTTTTAAACAAATATGAGGATGGGGTTATTATTGATGAAGCACAACGTGCTCCAGAACTCTTTTCTTATATTCAGGGGATTGTGGATAAAAAAAATAAAGAAGGGATGTTTGTTTTAACTGGTTCTCAACATTTTTTACTTTTAGAAAAAATTTCACAATCTCTTGCAGGTCGAACAGCTATTTTTCATTTGCTCCCATTTTCTTGGGAAGAAATAAAATCGAGTAAGTTAAAGCCAGGCAATATAGATGAAGTTTTATTTAAGGGGCTTTATCCAAGGATTTATGACAAAAAGTTATCTCCCTCAGATTGGTATCCTGATTATATTCAAACCTATATTGAACGAGATGTTCGTCAGATAAAAAACATTGATCAACTTGAAACGTTTCAAAAATTTATTAAGTTGTGCGCTGCTCGAACAGGTCAGCTTCTGAATTTGTCTTCTTTAGGAAATGAATGTGGTATCAAGCATAATACAGCTAAATCATGGATTGGCATTTTACAGGCCAGTTTTATTCTCCATCTTCTTCAGCCTCATCATAAAAATTTCAACAAACGGATTGTTAAAACACCAAAAATTTATTTTTATGATACCGGTTTGGTTTGTTCGTTGCTTGGTATTGAAAATAAAAGACAGTTAGAAACCCATCCCTTAAGAGGAAATATTTTTGAAACATTTGTGATAGGAGAGTTATTGAAACAGCGCATTAATTTAGGTTTGCGTTCCAACTTATATTTTTGGAGAGACAAAACAGGAAATGAGATTGATTGTTTGATTGATAGAGGGTTGGAACTGCTCCCTATTGAAATCAAATCAGGAGAAACAATGGTTAAAGATTGGCTTAAGATTTTTGATTATTGGAACAACTTAACTCAAAGAAAAGAAAAAGAGGCTTATCTAATCTATGGCGGAGATGAAGCTCAAGAACGAGCCAAGGCAAAAATATTAAATTGGCAGTCAGTGTGCTCCATTAAAAATAGGTGAGAGATATGCGTATGATGTAAGTTTTTTATTACAAGGTAGATATAAAATAAACATAATGTTTAGACCTCGTAGAGTTTCTTTTCTCTCTTTGTAACCTCTTCTTATATAGGGATATAAATGAGGGTTTCTTTTTCGTCCTTGCCTTTCTAGCTAAAATCCGTATAATCTCTGGAACTTTTAGGAGAAATTATGGTTGAGACTGCACTGCCCCAAAAAGGGCGGCGGCCGGCCTGGCTGAAGGTAAAGCTCCCAACAGGGGTGAACTTTCGGGATACAGAGTCGGTAATTAATAACTACAAGCTAAATACAGTGTGTCAAGATGCGCTGTGCCCTAATATTGCCGAATGTTGGTCTAAAAAAGCGGCAACCTTTATGATATTAGGGGATGTTTGCACCCGAAGTTGTGGTTTTTGCGCCATTAAAACGGGTCGCCCACCTATCTTAGACAAAGATGAACCTCGTCGCGTGGCTGAAGCAGCCAAAGAACTCGGTCTGCGTTATATTGTTCTCACTTCTGTGAATCGAGATGAACTCCCTGATGGCGGTGCCTTTATTTTTGCTGAAAGCATTGAACGGTTGCATGCAGCCATTAATGACTCTTTGGTAGAAGTCCTTATCCCAGATTTTCAAGGGGACGCCGCAGCGCTTAAAAAAGTGTGCGATGCCAAGCCAGATATTTTAAATCATAATACTGAAACCGTTCCTCGTTTATATAATGTGGTTCGTCCCCAAGCTAAATATGACCGCACATTAGAATTATTAAAAGATGCTAAAGATTTAGGCATGATTACCAAAACCGGTTTGATGGTTGGAATTGGTGAGAAAAAAGAAGAAATTTTTGAAGTGATCAAAGACTTGGTTAAAATGAAAGTAGATATTTTAACCATTGGTCAATATTTACAACCATCCAAGAATCACCTTCCGTTAGATCGTTATGTCACACCTGAAGAATTTAAAGAATACAAAGCATTTGGTGAAGCATGTGGACTTCCACATGTCGAATCAGGCCCGCTGGTGCGGTCAAGTTATCATGCCGGAGATGTGCATGCAGATTTAAAGAAAGTAAAAAGTTTAGCTAAATAATTTTAAGATCGGAGAAAATAATGGCAGCAAAAGAAAAAATAACAGGTATTAATGATGTCGATATTCCAGCAGATAAGCTGAGACAAATGTATTACGACATGTTGATGATTCGTCGTTTGGAAGAAAAATCAGCCCAAATGTATCAACAAGGAAAAATTAGCGGGTTTTGTCACTTGTACGTGGGACAAGAAGCTGTGGCAGTTGGAGCGGTTGCGGCTTTAAGTGACGATGATTACGTAATGACCAGTTATCGTGACCATGGTTTGGCTTTGGCCCGAGGTATGACTCCTAATGTTTTGATGGCTGAGCTTTATGGAAAAGCAACCGGTTGTTCTAAAGGTAAAGGGGGCTCCATGCATTTGTTTGATGTGGAGAAAAACTTTATTGGAGGATACGGAATTGTGGGTGGGCACTTGCCATTAGCCATTGGTTATGGGTTTGCCAGTAAATATCGAAAAGACAATCGTGTTACGGCCTGTTTTTTTGGAGATGGATCTGTGGCGCAAGGAGCGTTTCACGAATCATTAAACATGGCTGCATTGTGGGAATTGCCTGTTGTGTTTATTTGTGAAAACAACATGTATGGAATGGGAACTCATGTGAAGAGAGCCTTAGCTCATGACAATATTTATGATCAAGCTCAAGCGTATGACATGCCTGGCTACCAATTAATTGGTAATAATATTTTTGATGTTTATTTAAAGGTGAAACAAGCAGGAGATTTAGCACGTAAAACAGGGACGCCTACTTTGATTGAAGCGCGGACCTATCGTTTTCGTGGCCACTCCATGAGTGATCCCGCAACGTACCGAACTAAAGAAGAAGTGGATGAACAAAAAGGTAAAGACTGTTTAACTGTGTTGAAAGATGCATTGATCAAAGAAAAAATTTGTAAGGAAGATGAATTTAAAGAGATGGATAGTGAGATCAAGAAGATCGTGGCTGACTCGGTTGAGTTTTCAGAAAAGAGTCCTGAGCCGCCGCTTGATGCACTGTACGAAGACGTATTTGTCTAAATTCATCTGGAATTAAAAGGAGATTTGATATGAGTACACAAACTGTAGCAGAAACAAATTCTAAAGTTAAAGAGGTCACTTTTCGTGAAGCCTTAAACGAGGCAATGGCCGAAGAAATGCAACGTGATCCCAATGTGTTTTTAATTGGGGAAGAAGTTGCTGAATATAATGGAGCGTATAAAGTGAGCCAAGGCTTGCTTGAAAAATTTGGTCCAGAGCGTGTCAAAGATACCCCAATTGCTGAGTTAGCTTTTTGTGGATTGGGTGTAGGAGCTGCTATGGCAGGACTCAGACCCATTGTGGAAATGATGACTTTTAACTTTTCTATTTTAGCCATGGACCAAATTATTAATAACGCCATTAAAATTCGTTACATGTCTGGTGGAGCCTTTAAATGTCCGTTAGTTGTGCGGGGTCCTAATGGTGCGGCTCACTCTTTGGGTGCGCAACACTCACAAAGTTTTGAATCTCTTTATGCCTACTGGCCTGGTTTGAAGTTAGTGGTGCCAGGAACCTGTAAAGATGCCAAAGGATTGCTTAAAAGTGCGATCCGAGATGACAACCCAGTCATCTTTATGGAAAGTGAATTAATGTATGGTTGGAAAGGGGACATTCCTACTGAAGAATATACGATTCCTTTAGGCGTGGGTGATATCAAACGTGCGGGTAAAGATGTGACCTTGGTTGCTTGGGGTAAAATGGTTGATCTTAGTTTGAAAGCAGCTGAGCTTTTAGAAAAAGATGGCATTAGTGCAGAAATTATTGATCCTCGAACCATTCGTCCTTTAGATGAAACACTCATCTTTAATTCTGTGAAAAAAACTAATCGCTGTGTGGTGGTTGAAGAAGGCCATCGCTTTAGTGGTGTGGGCGCAGAAATATCAGATCGAATTCAACAAAATTCATTTGATCATTTGGATGCACCTGTTATTCGTGTGACTCAAGAAGATGTGCCAATGCCGTATGCGAAGAACTTAGAGTATGCTTCAATTGTGACACCTGAGAAAGTTGTCCAAGCCGTTAAAAAAGTTTTATACATTAAATAATATAATAACCAAGTAAAGGTGAATCCATGGCAACACAAATATCAATGCCAAAACTAAGTGACACAATGAGTATCGGTGTGATTTTAGATTGGAGAAAAAACGAGGGCGAGACTATCTCTTCTGGCGACATTATTGCTGAAGTTGAAACAGACAAAGCAAATATGGAATTAGAAAACTTTGAAGAAGGAACCCTGTTAAAAATTATGATTCCTAAAGGGGGGAAAGTTCCTGTAGGTGGAACCATTGCTATTGTGGGTGAGCCAGGTGAAAATATTGATGACTTAATTAAAGAAGCAGAAGCTTCATTACAATCTGCCGCGGTAGAACCAGCCAAAGAAGAGGCAGCAGCTCCTGCAGCACCTAAATTAGATGTGCCTCCTCCTGTGGCAGCACCGCCGGTAGCGCCTCCTGTTTCTGCTCCAACAGCAGGACGTTCGGGACGTGTTAAAGCATCGCCATTAGCTAAACGAATGGCTTCAGCTAAAGGATTAGATTTAGGCACCATTTTAGGAAGTGGTCCGGGTGGACGTATTGTTAAAAAAGATATTGAATCTTTTATGGCTTCAGGTGGAGGTCGTTCGTTGATCTCAACCTATGCAAACCAATTGCCTGCTTTGGAACAAAAAGATGTTCCTGTTTCACAAATGCGCCAAGTGATTGCAACCCGTTTGCTGCAAAGTAAAACATCAACCCCTCACTTTTATGTGACCGTTGAAGTTGATATGACTAAAGCTGTGGAATTAAGAGGGGCTTTAAAAGAAGCGAGTGTCGGTTCTGTTAGTTATAACGACATGATTGTTCGTGCTTCAGCGCTTTCATTGCGCCAGTTCCCTGAAGTGAACTCTTCTTTTTATGGTGAGATCATTCGTTTGCACGGCGAAGTGCATATTGGAATTGCAGTTTCTATTCCTGATGGATTAATCACTCCAGTGGTGCGCAATGCCGATCAAAAGAGTTTGATTGATATCTCTGAAGAGACTAAAGAATTAGCTGTGCGTGCTAAAGAGAAAAAGTTAAAACCAGATGAATATACTGGCAGCACATTTACCACAAGTAACATGGGAATGTTTGGCGTGGAAAATTTTTCAGCCATTATCAATCCGCCAGAAGCGGCCATCTTAGCAATCAGTTCGATTGTGAACAAACCGGTTGTGGTTGATGGCCAAGTGGTTCCGGGTAAACGAATGAATTTGACTGCTTCATTTGATCACCGGGCTGTTGATGGCGCCACCGGAGCGCGTTTTATGAAAGAACTAAAACGCCTTCTAGAAAATCCAATTCTATTGATTCTGTAAAGGGGAGAGCAATGAGTTTTCAAAATTTTGATGTAGTGATTATCGGAGGGGGCCCTGGAGGTTATGTGGCAGCTATCCGTGCGGCACAACTTGGCAAGAGTGTGGCGATTGTTGAAAAAGAAAAACTAGGTGGAACCTGTTTGAATTGGGGTTGTATTCCAACTAAAGCACTTTTAAAGAGTGCTGAAAAATTTCAATCCATTCAACACAGTGAAGAATTTGGTATTTCAGTCAAAGATGTTTCTGTTGATTGGAGTAAGGTGATTGGCCAAAGCCGAACGGTTTCAAGTCAAATTTCGGGTGGTGTTGAGTTCTTAATGAAGAAGAACAAAATTTCTCACTTTGCTGGACTGGCAAAATTAACAAGCCCATCGACTGTTGAAGTTAACAACGACGGTAAAAAAGTGGCTGACCTTAAAGGGGCGCAAGTGATTGTGGCGACTGGGGCCAAACCACGTCGTATTCCTGGTATTGAATTTGATGGAAAGAAAATCATTTCGAGTAAAGAAGCCATGATTTTAGACAAGCAACCTAAGTCCATGTTGGTGATGGGTGGCGGAGCGATTGGAATTGAGTTTGCTTATTTTTACAATGCCTTTGGCACAAAAGTAACTCAAATTGAAATGCTGGATCAGCTTTTACCTGCTGAAGATGCTGAAGTGAGTCAAACTTTAGGTCGTTCTTTTAAGAAACAAGGGATTGATTTGTTGGTGAAAACCAAAGTGGAATCAGTTGAGACCACTTCTAAAGGTGTGAAGGTGACAGTCAGTGATGCCAAAGGTTCTAAAGTAATTGAAGCAGACATTGCTTTAGTTGCGATTGGTGTGGAAGCTAACGTCGCTGGTTTGGGAATTGAAACACTCGGTGTGGAAATGAACAAAGGTTTTATTAAAGTGGATGAAAACTTTATGACCAATGTGCCAGGTCTGTATGCGATTGGTGATATTGCCGGTCCTCCTTGGTTGGCTCACGTGGCTTCACATGAAGGCATTGTGGCTGTTGAAAATATGTTTGGTGAAAACAAATCAGGCCATGGGGTGGATTATGACAACGTGCCTAATTGTGTTTACTGCCAACCTCAAGTTGCTTCCATTGGTTTGAATGAAAAAGCAGCTAAAGAAAAAGGCCACAAAGTTAAAGTCGGCAAATTTCCTTTTCAAGCAAGCGGAAAAGCCAAAGCAATTGGCGAACCAGAAGGATTTGTGAAGCTTGTCTTCGACGAAGAATATGGAGAATTACTCGGTGCTCAAATCATTGGTACCGAAGCAACCGAAATGATTGCAGAGCTTGGCTTGGCACGCGCCTTAGAAGCAACCGCAGAAGACATCTTCCGCACCATGCACGCGCACCCAACACTAGCCGAAGCAGTAATGGAAGCCTCCGGCGCCGCATATGATCAGGCGATTCATATTTAAAGTAGTGGGTCACCCGGGGCCAAAAGAAAATAAAATATGTTTCTCCCTCACCCGGAATTTGTAGCAGACTGCGCAAAAAATGTGAGGGCGAGAATGAACTCTCTGCGCCTCTGGTCCGAATGGCTTCGCACATTCGGCGCGAGGCTCCGTTCAGACACCAGTCTCGCTCTTTTCCTCACATTTTTTGCTCCGTCTTTGCGACAAGATTCCTTAAAGGTTCGGAAGAAACATATTTTATTTTCTTTTTACGTGGTTAAAAATTTTGATAAACGGAGTGTTGAATTGTTGTCTCAAAGGACATCTGAGTAAACAGGGGCCCTGGGAAAGTGCACTCCAAGAGGAGTGTACTTTTCCTGGGTGTGTTTGCGAGTATGAGTGAGTCTAGCGAGTTGCCGGGCGGCAAGTCGCTTAGGGAACGGTCCTTTGAGGCAACAATTCGACACGCAGTGTGGTAGGAAAATTATGAAGATGAAATGTGATTTGTACAATTTAGGCAGGGTGGCGTATGAGCCTTGTTGGGAGTGGCAGAAAGAGTTGGTGGTTCAGCGCCAGCAAGAGGCTATTCCTGATACATTATTGTTGGTGGAGCATCCTCCTACTTATACTTTAGGTAAAGGGGGAGACGACAATAATCTTCTTGCTGATCCGCGAGTCCTCAAAGAGATTGGTGCGCAGTTTGTGCGAATTGATCGAGGTGGGGACATTACTTTTCATGGCCCTAGCCAGTTAGTTGCTTACCCGATTATTAAATTGCGTGATCACAAATTAGATGTGCATGCTTATCTGCGCGATCTTGAAGAAGTGACCATTCAAACTTGCGCAGAGTATGGATTAGAAGCCGTTCGAGTTGAAGGAATGACTGGCGTGTGGGTGAATGGGGCTAAGATAGCAGCTATTGGCGTACGCCTCTCTCGCTGGGTGAGCATGCATGGGATTGCCATCAACTTAAATACAGACCTTAACTACTTTAAATATATTGTGCCATGTGGCATCGCGTCAAAACCAGTCACTTCTTTAAAAGAATTATTAGGCAAAGAAATCGACGAAAAAGAATTTGCTAAAAAGTTTGTCAAACAGTTTGAAAAAATATTTTCTCTGAAGTGCGAGCTCAAGTCTAACGAGTCTGTACCGCCTCAACTTGCTGTTGTGGAGTAAGCAGCCACTGTAGACTTCCTTTTCCTGTTTTAGGCGTTTCTTCAACTTCAATTAAACAGAGACATCCTTTTCCAAAAGGGAGGTGAGAGCCTCTTCCTTTTACAAGTGATCCTGCAGTGGAACCCATAAGGGGTTGGTGACTTACCACCAGTACAGATTCAAATTCTTGATAGGCACTTAAAGTCGCAAAAACATTTTGAGGAGAACTGTAGGGGACTAAGTCTTCTGTTGTTTCAATGGTCTCTTTAAGCTCTGGGTTTAAAGCATGGGCAACAAGAGCAGCTGTTTCTTGAGCTCGTTTATAAGGGCTGGCAATGATGATTTGAGGTTTAACACCTAGCTTTCTCATGCCTAAGGTCTGGGCTTCAAGCAGGTGGATTCCTTCTGGAGTGAGAGGAATGTCAAAATCATCTTGGGTGTTGTTGGTTCTAGCTGCAATGCCGTGTCGCATCAAATATAAATTTTTCATCCCTCTATTTAAATATAGGTTTCGAATTCTGTCAAAAGAGATAAAATAGAACTTTTATAAGGAGATCTGTGTGAGACGATTTTTACTATGGATAATGTTGTTTTGTTTTGGAGCCTCTTTCTCTGTAGAAGCAGGGGAAAAATTTAAAGTAGCCTTGCTTTTGACCGGTCCAGTGACTGATGGGGGGTGGAATGCGAGTGCTTATGAAGGTTTATTGCGCATAAAAGAAGAATTGGGAGCTAAAGTCTCTCATATTGAGACGAGAACCCCTTTAGAGTTTGAAGAAGGTTTTCGAGAGTACGCCAAATTAGGTTATGACCTTGTGATTGGGCATGGCTTTGAATTTCAAGATGCAGCTAATAAAATGGGAAAACGTTTTCCTGAAACTGTTTTTATTGTTTCGGCAGGAAATCAGACTCAAGGAAAAAATGTTTCAGCAGTTTCATTTGAATTAGGTGAAGGAGCTTATCTTTTGGGAATCATTGCGGGTAAGTTGTCTGAATCAGGAACCGTTGGCATGATCGGAGGAATGGCCCTTCCACCTGTTAAAAAAGCATTTAATGGATTTCGAGAAGGTTTTAAATCAGTCCGCCAAGATGGAACAGTCTTGGAAACTTATCTAGGAAGTTGGGAAGATGTCAATGGTGCTAAAGAAGCTGCTTTAGCTCAAAGACATTTAGGTGCTGATATTGTGATTCATAATGCTGATGCAGCGGGGTGGGGAATTGTTCAAGCTGCTCGAGAAAAAGGATTCATTGTTTTTGGAACAAATCGAGATCAAACCAAAGAAGCACCCGATGTTATCTTAGCTTCTGCAGTATGCGATATTCCTAAAGTCTTATTTAATACAGCCAAACAAGTTAAAGAAAAGAGCTTTATCCCGCGCAAAGCTCCATATGGGTTAAAAGAAAAAGGTGTTTGGTTAGCTTTAAATCCTGTTTTAAAAGAAAAACTATCTCAGCAAGTCTTTGATCAAGTCGAACAAGAAAAGAGAAAAATCCTTTTGGGAGAATCTGACCTTTTGTTTTAAAATGACGGAGAGTCTAGTTTCTCAGAACGATAAATCTACCTAGAAGTGCGCAAATTTTATACAAAGGGGACAAATTTGTGCGTCTTGACGTTATGTCTAGTATTTACCACCCACTTAAAAAATCATGCTTTTCTCTGCAACTAACTTTAATTGAATGTTTTAAAGTACTGTAGCTATACAGTTTATTGACATATAGTCTTGCTTTTTAATGGTATCAATTATGCTTTTATCTAGATAGAGAAGTTAAAGGGGTAAGAAGGAGGAGAAAATGAATAGACAATTAAAGAAAGCATCAGGTGTAACCGAAGCCACCTCAATCCCGAAATGTGAAAATGAATGTAGGCAATCAAATGAAAAAGCAAACTAATATGAAAAAATCAGTCTATTCAGATAAGGAAAACGTTGGTCTTAGGATTCTTTATTTAGAAGACTCTGATTTAGAGGCAAAAAGGGTTTGTGATGCTATTAGGAGTGATGAGATTGAATTTAAAATCGAGCAAGTGAAGAATAAAGAAGAGTTTGTGCAAGCAGTGAAAAAAAGAGAGTTTGACATTGTTTTGGCTGAGGCTTCTCTTCCAGATTTTGATGGAGTGGCAGCTTTGGATTTAGTTCAACAAGAAGAATTGCATACCCCGTTTATTTTTTTAGCTGAGGATCTTGAAGAAGATCAAGCTATTGAGAGTATAAAAAAAGGGGCTAGCGATTATGTGATAAAAAATCAACTTTCTCGTTTGATGCCTTCGATATATCGAGCTTTGAGAGAATTAGAAGAGGAAGAAGGAAAAAAGAGGACTGAAGAACAACTTTTTCAAAGTCAAAAATTAGGTTCAATCGGTCAGCTTGCAGGAGGTGTTGCGCATGATTTTAACAATCAGTTAACCGTGATTATTGGTTTTGCTGATATTTTGTTGGATATGATTGAAGAGACAGATCCTATGTATGCCTATTTAGATGAAATTAAAAAAGCAAGCGATCGATCTGCACAGTTAACAAGCCAGTTATTGTCTTTTACTCGGAAACAGATGGGGCAAAAAGAATCTGTTAATCCGAATAAATTGATTTTAAATATGCATGGAATGTTTAAGCGGATCGTAGGTGAAAATATTGATTTTCAAACTTTAGCAAACGATGAAGTCGGGATTGTTCATGTTGATCCCTTTCAAATCGAACATGTGTTGACTAATTTGGTGGTGAACGCGCGAGATGTTATGCCTGATGGAGGAAGATTAACGATTGAAACAGTTAACATCGCTTTAGACGATGAATATGTTAAATCTCATCCTTATGCGAAGCCGGGTGAGTATGTGATGATTACTGTGAGCGATACAGGTTCTGGAATCCCTGAAAAGGTGAAAGAGCGTCTTTTTGAACCTTTTTTTACAACTAAAGAAAACGGAAAAGGGACTGGTTTGGGTTTGGCTACAAGTTTGGCTGTGATCAAACAAAATGGGGGTCATATTGGAGTCTACAGTGAAGAAGGGCTTGGTACCACGTTTAAACTTTATTTGCCTGTTGCTGATTCTGAGCCTGTTAAAGATCAAAAAGAAGATGAGAATGTGATTGAACAAGCGGATGAATGTGTCTTGCTTGTTGAGGATGAAGAATCGGTTCGAAATATTGTTTCAACCATGCTTCAAATGAAGGGTTATACCGTGATCTCTGCTAAAAATGGTAGGGACGCTATTCGAAGAGTAGAAGAAAAGAAAGAATCAGGAGTCTACATTAGGTTACTTTTAACAGACATTGTGATGCCTCATATGACAGGGGCTGAATTAGCTGAAAAAGTTCGATCAATATCCCCTAAAGTTCAAGTTCTCTTTATGTCGGGTTATACCGATGCCTATGTTAAAAAAGAGATGGTGGGTGAAGGAAGCCATTTTATTCAGAAACCACTATCAGCCAAGGCATTGAACTCAAAATTACGAGAAATATTAGATATTGTCGTCTAAAACTTGAATTTTATTTATCCTGAAGATAAAATAGAATTTTTCTGTTTCATGACCATGCTAAAGTTCTTTCAGGAGATTCCAACCTTTGATTTTAGAGATGAATAAAATTTCCAAGGCTTTTGGAAGTTTAAAGGCCTTAGACTCTGTTGATTTTTCTGCTGTTCATGGAGAAATACACGCCATTCTTGGTGAAAATGGAGCCGGAAAATCAACCCTTATGAATTTGCTGTATGGTCTTTACTGTCCAGACCAGGGTGAAATTAAACTAAACAGACAAAGAGTGCAGTTTAAGTCTTCTCGTGGTGCCCGTCGTCATGGTATTGCCATGGTTCATCAACACTTTACACTTTCTCCAAATCTAACAGTGGCTGAAAATTTAGCTCTTTCATGTTCAAAAAATAAAAACCCTTTTTTTAGTCCGAGTAAAATTAAAAAATGGGCCCAGGAATTAGCCGATCAACACGGCTTAGAGTTAGATCCATCACAAAAAATTGAAGAGCTTTCAGTTGGTGAACAGCAGCGCATTGAAATTTTAAAGGCGATAGCTCAAAACTGTGAAATATTAATATTAGATGAGCCCACTTCCTTGCTGACACTTCAAGAAGTGGCGGCTTTATTTAAAATGTTTAGAAAGCTAAGAGAAAATAATAAAACAATCATATTTATCACACACAAGGTTTTAGAAGTAAAACAACTTTGTGATCGTGCCACGATATTAAAGCAAGGAAAAGTTGTTGAAACAGTTGTTGTTTCAAAGACAACAGAAGAAGAACTTGCTTTGAAGATGGTTCCAAAAGAAGGGCTTTTTAAACCATTTAAAAAAGACAAAAAAAGATCGGGTAAAAGTTGGGTTGAATTAGAAAAAGTAACAGCTAAAAATAATCGCAATACGGTTGTTTTAAAAGATCTTTCTCTTAAGTGTTATCAAGGAGAGGTCGTGAGCGTGGTTGGGGTGGAGGGGAATGGTCAAAAAGAATTAGTTCAAGTTGTTCGTGGTCGACTAAAACTGGATAAAGGTCTCAGGACTTGTGCTGTGGAACGCATTGGGTACATTCCTTCAAATCGTCAGCGAGATGGTTTGATCTTGCCTCTTTCTATTAGAGAAAATTTTATTTTAGAGCCATATTTTTTAAAAGAGTGTTCCTCTCGAGGTTTTTTGAATCACCGCCGAATTGAGCGGTTTGCCCAGCATTTAATCCATCATTATTCTGTTGCCACAGAAACCGACAAGAAGCCTGTTGGATTTCTTTCTGGAGGGAATCAGCAAAAAGTAGTTGTGGGGCGCGAATTAGCCTTAAAGCCACAAGCTGTAGTTGCAGTTAATCCAACATGGGGCTTGGATGTGGAATCAGCAAGTTATGTTTACAAACAGTTGCTCGAATTAAACCAGCAAAATGTTGGGATTCTTTTGGTGACCATTGATTTGGATGAAGCTTTAAAACTTTCTGATAGATTATATGTTTTGTATAAAGGGGTTTTAACGGAAATTCCAACAGAAAATTGGACAAGTGAAAAAATTAGTTTAGCAATGGCAGGTATAAGTTAATGGAAATCTTTTATTCATTATGCCTTGGGGCATTAGTTAAGCTTTCTCCTTTGTTATTTTGTAGTTTAGCTGTGACCCTTGCTTTTCGAGGTGGGTTATGGAATATAGGCGCTGAAGGACAGCTGATTGTGGGGGCTATAGCAGCCACTGTTTTGGCCACGCAGCCTTGGAGTTTGAGTGGATGGCTGTGGACCCCTCTTGTTTTAACTGGCGCAGTTTGTGCGGGGGCTTTTTGGGGAGGGATAGCCGGTTTTTTAAAAGTGACACGAAATGTTCCAGAGGTGATTACAACAATATTACTTAATTTTATAGCGATTGAATTGCTTAGTTATTGTGTGCATGGTCCTTTGCAAGAGTCTGCTCAAACCTATCCCATGAGTGATACTATTCATATGAATTTAGAGTTGCCTGTTTTGGGTCAAGATGAGGTGATACATATTGGTATTGTGTTGGCTCTTCTTTTTTCTTTTGCCACTTATTTATTTATGTTTCACACTGCCAATGGATTTAAAGTTCGAGCTATGGGACAAAATGATCGTGCGGTTGATGTGGCAGGTTTTTCATTAAAAAAGATACGTTTTTTTCTTTTTATGGCGAGTGGTGCTTTTGCTGGTTTTGGGGGTGCGATTGAATTGTTGGGTGTTTCACACCGTCTGTTTGAACGTTTTTCTCCTGGTTATGGTTTTGCTGCCATTGCGATTGCTTTGCTAGGGCGCTTGCATCCACTCTGGATTATTGTTTCCTCTCTCTTATTTGCTTTTGTTTATGCCGGTGCAGGCATTCTTGAAAGGGTTGCTGGAATTCCATCGACCACACTCTACATTGCTCAAGCTGTTGTCATATTTATTGTCTTAATCATTGGAATTAAAAAGAATCGAGTCAGTTATGGACATTGAACTATTTAACGCTGGATTAAGATTAGCGATTCCCATTTTAATTGCAGCATTAGGGGAGCTTGTTGTTGAGCGATCTGGGATTATTAATATTAGCATTGAAGGGATGATGCTCATTGGTGCCTTTTTTTCTTTTTGGGGTGTCTATGCAACCGGTGTACCTTGGTTAGGGTTATTAATCGGTGTGATTGCTGCTGTTTTAATGGCGCTTTTATTTGGGGTGTTTACTATTTCATTGCCGTGTGATCAAATTATCGTTGGGACAGCGATTAATTTGTTGGCATTAGGATTGACTGGTTCTCTTTTTCGATATTTCTTTGGATTTAAAACAACGGCTCAACTTCCTCAAATATCAGATTTTTTCTTTGAGTCTCTCTTTTGGTTCTTGCCACTACTTTTATTTATTTTTATCAATCGTACCTATCCTGGATTAGCATTAAAGGCAGCAGGCGAAGTGCCGCGTGCGGTTGAAACAATGGGGCGATCTGTGCGAAGAATTCGATTTGCTGCCATTTTGTTTGGTGGGGTGTGTGCTGGTTTAGCGGGGGCTTACCTTTCAGTTGTTCATGCCAATACGTTTGTGGAAGGGATGACAGGAGGACGAGGTTTTATTGCTTTGGCTATTGTTATTTTTGGTCGATGGCATCCCTTTGGTTTGTTAGCTGCTTCTCTCTTTTTTGGCTGTACTCTTGCTTTACAGTATAAGATCCAAGCTCTAGATATAAAAGTCCCTTATCAGGTTGTGCGAATGCTCCCCTTTGCGTTAACATTACTCGTCTTGGCCCTCTTTGGCCAGAAGCGGGGCGGCGCTCCGAAAGCTTTAGGTATTCCCTATGAGAAGTAATTGGAGGATAAAATGAGTTTTGAAAATAAAGTAGTTTTAGTCACAGGTTCGGGTCGTGGTATTGGAGAAGCAACAGCGCGCCTTTTTGCCGAGCAAGGGGCGCATGTGATTATTTCATCACGTACTCAAGCAGAAATTGATGCAGTGGCTAAATCAATTCAAGAAAAAGGGTTTAAAGCAACTGCAATAACATGTGATGTTTCAGATGCCAAACAAGTTGAGTCTCTCTTTTCAAAAATAGCAAAAGAGATTGGCTCTGTGGATGTGTTGGTAAATAATGCAGCTGCTTTTATTGCCAAGCCGATTGACGAAATGACTGTTGAAGAGTGGGACCATCTGATGGAGGCAAATGTTCGAAGTCTGTTTCTCTGTTCAAAAGAAGCGACTAAACAGATGAAACCAAAAAAGTCTGGGGCCATTGTAAATATCTCTTCATTGGCAGGTGTGGTTGGGGTTCAAAAGTTTCCTGGTTCTTCATGTTACTGCGCCACAAAAGGGGCGGTGACTCTTTTTACTGAAGCTTTGGCTGCTGAACTTAAGCCAGAGGGGATTAAAGTGAACTCAGTGAGTCCGGGTGGCGTTGACACGAAAATGTTTCGTGAAGGTTTGCCTCATTTGCAACCAGAGATGGTGCCTGAAGAGATTGCCGAAGCAGTTGTGTTTATGGCGAGTGAAAAAGCAAACCGAGCTATTGGTGTGAATCTTACCGTAGGTGGTTAGAGTAGGAGAAGAATATGTTGCGAGCTGTGATTTTTGATTTTAATGGCGTGATTCTAGATGATGAACCTGTTCACATGATGATGTTTCAAAAGGTTTTAGCTGAAGAGGGTCTGGTTTTAAGCCAAGAAGATTATTATGCGCATTACTTAGGCATGGATGATGTGGGTTGTTTGGAAACCGTTTATAAAAACCACAATCAAAAAGTAACAACCAATAAAATAGAAGAACTCGTTCAAAAAAAATCAAAACTTTATGATGCTTATATTGCAAAAAATATGCAGCTCTTTCCAAAGTCTATTGATGTGGTAAAAAAAGCAACTGCAAAATACAAAACAGCCATTGTTTCTGGAGCGCTTAAACATGAAATCGAATTTGCATTAAAAGAAGCTGGAGCTAAAAAAGAATTTAAAGTGATTGTGGCTCAAGAAGATGTCGATAAAGGAAAACCAGATCCTGAAGGTTATTTAAAAGCCTTGGACATGTTAAATGAACAAATCAAGCCTGATGAAAAACCATTAATGGCAGCTGAATGTTTGGTCATTGAAGACTCTCTTGAAGGCATACATTCGGCAAAAGAAGCTGGGATGCGTGTTGCGGCTGTGGCTCATACGTATGAAACCGCGCGTTTGACTCCGGAAGCAGATTGGGTTTTTGAAAAGATCGGTCAAATCTCGTTTAAAGAAATAGAACCACATTTCTAACTAGTCGATGTCTTCAATGACATCAAAAACAGTTTCGCAGTGCGGGCACTTCATTTCATAGATGATGTCTCCCTCTTCATCATCCACAGTAGAGAGAATGTCTTTAGGAAGTTCTGCTTCTTTTTTGCATTGAGGGCATGTTCGGTGCATTTTCATACTTTAAGTATACCAGAAAATAGATTAGAGGAAAGTTCGGATTCCTGCTAAGCCGTATGCCCCTTGTTCTTGAACCTTGGAGAGATCTTCTTGATTCAAACCTCCCAAAGCATAAACAGGAATTTTTACTTTAGTGCAGACATGCTTTAGTTTTTTTAAGCCAACCGGCTTTCCAAGTTTTATTTTTGAAGGGGTTTCAAAGATGGGGCCAAATGTAATAAAGTCAGCCCCTTCTTTTTGTGCATGCAAAGCTTCTTTTAATGTGTGGGTGCTTTTTCCTATAAGCTTTTTCTTTCCTAACAAAATGCGGGCTTCTGAAATAGAAAGACAGGTGTTTGATTGGGGGAAATGGACTCCATCTAAATCAAGTGCTAGTGCAATATCGACACGGGAGTTGATGAGTAGTTTTATTTTTTTCTTGTCGCAAAGAGCTTTAGATTTTATTGCCAATTCAAAAAGTGGCTCTGTGCTTAATTCTTTATCACGAAGCTGAATGAGTTGAACTTCTTTAGAAATATTTTTTTGTTTACAGAGCTTTCGATCTGAAATCATGTAGTATCGAGGGAGTTTGCTCATCCGCCAGCAATAGGGGTGACGATTTCTAATGTGTCACCTTCTTTAAGAGAGGTGTTGGGGAATTGATCACGTGAGGTCGGTTCGCCATTATGTTCGACCACAACCCATTTTGTTTGAATCTTAATTTTGTTGAGGAATTGATCGAGTGTGGTGTTTTCATTCACATCATATATTTTACTGTTGGCAATGATTTTCATACACCCTCTTTATGGTATTGGCGATCCCAATCTTTCCATACAGGATCATACCCTTTAGTTAATAACATTTTAGCCACTTCAGTTACTTTGCGTGAATCTTCAATATCAAATTGAGTTTCAGAAGGTTCTTCAATTTGAGAGTTTCCCCCTGGATTGGTTTTGCTCCCTGCGCTCATGTGTGTGACGCCTAAGGCAACCATTTTATCACGCAATTCCTGGGGTTCTCTTGTTGATAAATTA
>JAJCYG010000068.1 GCA_029263055.1 Actinomycetes bacterium | reverse complement strand
GTGGCTTGAACAGGAAAATAACGTGTGTGAGTTCTACCTTCAGCTACTTTTACCTTTTGTTTCACAGATGCTTTAGGAAGAAAATTAAGTGGCAAAGAATCGAGCACTAGGCTGATAGTATGCTCACCCGGTTGAACATTTTCAAAATAATAACGCCCTTCAAAATCAGTGATCACTTTTTTACCTTGATCAAGTTGAACAGTTACTTGGCCTAAACCTTTATCTTCTCCGTCAATAAAACCATTTCCATTCACATCATTAAAAACAATTCCTCGAACGCCTGAACGAGCTATAATTCCAAAAAAGACTTCACTTACTTTGCCTTGACGAATGGAGATATCTTGAGCAAAAGGTGTTGTATTGATATAACCCGCAGGAATGGTCTTTAAATCAATAGAGGTTCTAAAAATCTTACCACGCAATTTACCTAAATCAAATGAACCAGCTCCATTTGTTTTAATTCGTGTTTCATCAGTATAGACTTCAATATCAGGAACCCCTGTTTCCCCCTCATCTAAAATCCCATTTCCATTCAGATCTTTGAAAACAATCCCACGAATCACACCCTCAGGGTGCCAAGTCACACCTGTATCAAAGAGAACATTCGCTCCAACGATTATCTCAGCCTCTACAAGATCACGTTCTCCGCTGATTTCGCTTTTACGTTCTTCTAAACGGCCTCTGCAATAGGCTTTAAAATTTTCTGATGGGATATAAGAAATCTCTAGATCCCCTTGTAACGTATCTTCTCCAGCAAAAAAACTATTAATTGATTCGGTATCATCTTCATCTTCCCAACGAATACGACCATCTAAAAAGAAAGGTGTTTGGGCAATTTGAGTAAAGTAATTAATATCAGCAGTAAATCGTGTAGGGCTTGTACGCTCATTTACGAGAAAAGATGTCACAGGAATAAAAATTGGAGTGGTTGCAAAATCAGGTGGCGGCACTGTTAAGGTCGTTGCATCATCGGTTGAATCAACATGAGCCCACTCTTGGGTCGCTCCAATTGAAAGCCCTCTTAAAATTTGCCACCTAGCTCCCAATCTAAAAGAAGTCCGATCATAACTCAATAAAGATGATCTTAAATTATCAACTGTTCGGTTTTCATATCGAGCAAAAAGACCTAACCCTCGAGGCCGAGTAAATGTTTTATTTAATTGAAAACTATAAGAGCTTTCAGTCCGTCCAATTAAAGATCCTTTTTTATCTGCATCACGATAGGTGGCAGTAAAATAAGATCTCCATGGCAAATCAAAACGACCTCGAACAATAAAATCAGTGTTGTACTTTGTTGGAGACGTTAAACTAGGAAAGAGTCGATCACGATAACGGTCAATACTTGCATCAAAATGCATATAATCAGTCGGATCAGCGTCTGCTGAAAGAATTATTCCTTTTTCACCCCGATCTGCTGTTTGACCATTAATCGCAAAAAAGTCAGAATCAATATCTCGAGCAGTCGCCCCTATTCGGTAACTATTTTCAGGACTATAAATGTCAAAGCCTGTGGTCCAAGCCACTTCATCTTCAGTTTGAGCAATTTCACCTTCTGTTGTAAACCATTCTAAATCTAAAAAGTAATTTGAAGAAACAACATGGTCAGAAACTGTCTGAGTACGATCTCCATATGAAACAAACAGGGTGGCACCCAAATCTAAGGCTTCGTTCACATGCCATGTAATATCTCCACCTGTATAATAATGGTCTGGAGCTTCATCAAAGTCTGCTCCTCCCCCACCAAGAAAACGAATCGGCTCTTCATCACTTGCCCATAGAGTCAGATAATCGATTTTTTCATTTAATACTGTGTGATAAAAAAACGCCCCTCGAGCCAAACTCCAAGGAGCTGTTAACGAAGTCACATTGTAAAAATTATCTCCACCAATAAGGGTAAAATCTTGTAAGGGTCCTACTGGAGCATGGGGTCCAATCTCTACAATTGAAGGACCAGAACTAGGATAAGGTCCAATACGAGTGGCTGAACTCACATTAGCAAAACGAACCGTTCCATCAGTAAAGGCATCTTCAAATGGGAGACTTCCAAAATCTTGAAAACGGGCAAATCCATAAATGTAAGCAAAAGGTGTGTCCCCTGCTAAAGTTATTCGGTAATCATGACGTTTAAAGTCATTATTAACTACATTATATTCAGTCCCAATATCAGTTGAAGCATATTCATAAGCAAATCCAATTTTAAACGTATCTTTCTTCTCATTGTATCTTCGGACTCTGTTAGCCACCGTCGATTCAGGCAACTTTTTACGTTTTACAATTAACTTAATTGTTTTACGTCCATCAGGACCCCAAACGTGAATAAAGGTATTCCCAATTTTTTTAGCTGTTAATTTTAAGGAATTGCTTTCTGTTGCTTTAATGGCCGCAATCGCTCCATTAGTAATTAAGAAACGATTTAGTTTTTCAAATTGAAGTTCTGCTTCTTGATCAACTTCAACACGCACTATAAAAGTTCCATCCACAACAGGCAAATCCTTCGACGTCAGAGCTCCTGCTTCTTTAGAAAAAGAGACCGTCTGATTTGTTAAACAAATCATTAAGCTCAAAACAAAGGATGAAAAAGTCTTTAGTGTTTTATTCAAGGAATAACCAGCTTAGTCTCTTTAATGATTGATTGATTGTTACCTAGATCGTAAGTCAAAATAAGGTCATACTCCCCTTTTTCAAGGGTTCCAGACCAAGAAGTGGTTCGTTTGACAGCATCTCCAGGTAATGTGTACATCTCTTCTAGTTTGTCACGTGCATAAATATTGCCTTCACTGTCAATAATATGAAATGTCCCTTTAGCTGTTAAATCCACATTTCCTTTATTGATGAAATCAACTTCCATTGTAAGAGGGTTACCCCCTTGAGGAGCCACAGTCTTAACCTCGGTAACTTCTCCAATTCGAGTCACATGCCCTTGGCTTTCAATATAAACTAAAGAGCCAACACGCCCTTTTACTTTGACAGCCATTCCTTTAATGTCTTGAACGCCTAGATCTGTTTCAAAAAAGATCACCGCATAATGGCCCCCTGTTGCTTCTGCAGGGACTGTAATGGTGTAATTGATAGAACGAATTTCATCAGGATAGAGATCAAACTCAGTAGGAAAAACATTAATCCATTTTGCACATGACAATGGCGTTGTTGCTGGAGGAGAAAAAACTTTATTCCCATCTCCTTCTGGTTTATAAATCCAGTCAGAAATGTAAGCTGTTACTTTAGCAGGCTTGTTTCCACCATTATTAACTTTAATCACGCCTGAACTTGTTTCACCAGGTTTGACAGAAGCTTTAATTTTTGGGGAATCCGTTCCAACAGTTAAAGCGTTGACAGAAGTCATCGTCACTAAAAAAATAAATACTCCAGTAAACATTCCAATAAGTTTTTTCATATAGTGTTCCTATCTACAGCAACGTGGCTGTAAAAGTTAAGACAGTACTGTACTCGCCCGCTTGCTGATCTTTTAAAGGGATTAAGTCATAACCGACTGTAAAATAATCACCATTGCCTATTTTATCTGAGAGAAAAAGAACTAAGGGTCTCTGCGAAACAGGAGTCGGCTCTTTTGCCCCTAAATCCCCTTGAGTCTGATTCCCTGTGTACCCGTAGGTCACACAAGTAAACCGTTCTTCAGGAATTACAACACCGCTTTCATTTTGAAGCGGACTAAAAGATTCTTGAGTGATTTGATAAGGACGACGTAAGTTAGTCTTCATCGCAATAACAAGTTCTTTTCTAGAAGGGTTTTCCCCAACGCCGACTTCACCAAAATCTAAAGCCTCTCCCCCGCCGACAACTTCGACAGAGAGATCAAAAAGAGTGGCAATAGTTGCTGTAACGCGAATGGTTTCTGCTGCAGAAAAGGTCCCAAGGCTAGTACGTCCAGTAGTTGTGGAATAGACAGGAGAATCACTTGATTGAAAGCCCGCATAAAGAGACGGAGCGCTCAACATTACGACACTCACAATGATTCCAACTTTTTTCCAAACCATTTAGATAACCGCTACTGTATAGGTGATCGTGGTGGTATAAGTCCCTGCTGGCTGAGTTGCTGGCAAAGGAGCTTCTATCGGATCAACAATATATCCTGCTGTAAAAAAGTCAGATGTTCCTGCTTCATCAGAGGTAAAAAGGAGCAATGGTTCTTGTGTTACAGGAACTGAGACTTCAGGATGCAAGGTGCGCCCTTCACTCTGGCTCCCTCCGATTGTAAAAACACGGAAGCTCTTCTCAGAAATGATTTCACCCCCATCTGTTTGAAGGGGTCCTGAAGATTCTTGAAAAATTTGATAACGCATTCCGAGGTTTGAAGTGACAGCTAAAATCACTCCACGGAAATCGTTGATCCCTAACTCATTCTTCCAACGCTCACCCGGATAAAAAGTTCCAAGATCAATATCAGAACCTCCACGTGAACCTGTAGGAACAACTCGCAACATCAGCGTCGGACGAATAGTGATTCGTACATCTAAACGCTCAACATCAGTTGCTGCAAACAAGGTAGGTTTTGCTGTGAATAAGACTGTTAACGTGAGAACTGCAATGAAAAGTTTTTTCCAACTCATTAACCTATCTCCTTTTATAATCAATAGGTCCACCTAAACGACTGGGTAAAAGTACTTGAAAAATGTCTTAGCGTCAATAGGGAAAATAGAATAAATGGCCTATACACCCCATCATGTAGTTGTTAGAAGTCTAGTATACGACATATGGTATGTCAAATAAAAGTTTTAACAATATCGACTATAAGGGATTTGCTTTGAAATGAACAATATCGCCAGACTTGGCATCTAAGGAGAGAAAAAGCTCAAAACCCTCTTCTCTATGAAGAACATCTACTTTTGCCCCTGCAAAGGTCTCTATGGAGTCTATAGAACCTAACGTTTTAGACAAGGCAATCTTAGTCTCTTTGGATTCTAAAGAATTATTCGTCATAATTAAGAAAAAATCTTTTTTCGACTTTCCCTGATAAAGAGCAGATTGAACTTTTGCTGTCTGAGACTGGGATGCAATCACAACACCCTCTACATCTATAAGATCTTTTAGAGCCTGAGGATTAGGATCAAAACCAAGTTGTATCACTTTTCCTTTTCCATATTTAAACGCATGGCCGACACAATACTTCTCTCCTTCAACTTGCTTCCATTGCAACTCCCAGGTCAAGACAGGTCCTTGATTAGCCCAGATAGGCTCGCCCTTGCTTGATGACGGATACACAAATAGCTCACTTTGAACAACACTCTCTTTTTGGTCTTTCCAGCTTACAGCGACTTGCTTCTTATCACTCATCACCTCTCTACCCCCTAAAACAGCTTCAGGAAGAAGAAGGTCAAAAAGGTTTGCTTCATCTAAGTCTTCATTATATTGAGGAAACGTTTTAAAACAGACCAATGTCCCTCCTTGCTCAACATATTCAACCAAATGCTTTGCTTCTTCTTTTGAGAGCCAATCCTCCCCAGAATAAAAAAGGATTGGAGGACTTTCTTTTATTGGCTGGCCTAAATCAATAAAGTGATAGTCAATGTCAGCTTCGTAGAGGCTTTTTAAAATAAGATCAGGCTGATACCCTTTTCCCATTCGATAATGGGCATAAGAAAAAGCAACGCCCACATCACACACTTTCTTATTTTCAGCAGGGTCCAAATATCGAACCATCTGAACCATTTCTTTAAACACTTTTTCTAAAGGAAGACGCCAGTCGCCCAATTCTGTGATCGGGGCTTGATACCAGTTATCTCGATTCACAAGCATGTACCAATTCCATCCAACAACTCCTGAAGCTAAAGCTGAAAGCGCACACAGTTTATAATGACGTGCTGTTGGATTTTTTACTCGCTCAATAAATCCATGCCACAAACCTGATTCAAACTCTGCAATATAAGGAAGTTTAGAATAAGTGGGCAGCACACGAAGACGCTCCATAAAAAGTTGATGACTCTGTTCTCCTTCTAAAAATTCATTTTCTGGATAAACATCAACACCCACGACATCAACAATCGATTCCAACTCTCTCCAATTCTGAACTTGAAATTCAGAATATGTATTTAATGTAAAAGGAACATCCATTCCTAATTTTTGGTATTCCTTTACCATCCAAGAAGCAGCCTGATTTGTGTAATCATGACAAAACAAACGGTAATCATAATAACGTCGCCACAAACCTTTATCTCGTCCCTGCCACGAAGTGACTGCAGGAATTCCCTTAAATGAACTGTAAGCACTTCCCCAATGTTTATTTAAGGCTTCTACCGTCTTATACTTCTCTTCTAAAAAAGATTGATACGGCCCATCTTTACCATTCAAACCCAACTCTGTTTCAAAACCACCAGACATCAAGTCCATTTCATTGTCAGGTTGAAAAAGAACAATATGGCCTCCATGAGTATAAAGATAAGGTTTTAAAACCGAGGCGACTTCTTTCATGTAAGGTTTAGCGAGATCTAAAAAGGAAGAAGAAAATCGATGATGTTTTGCTGCTTCATCAGGAATCCCTAGATTTTTCCATTCACTGTAAATATAAGGACCCGGTCGAATAAAGAGCTTAAATCCTCTTTTTTGAGTCAAATCAAGAAAGGCTTTTAAATTGCGGCGGGGATTTGTTTTGCCTTCAAAATCAAGCTCACCCTGCTCTGTTAGATGAAAGTCCCAAGAAATGTAGGTGGCAATAAACTGAAGCCCCATCTCTTCAATCGTATCTAAAATACGATCCCAATATAAAGGGTCAATACGCCAATAATGAAACTCTCCACTAATTAAAGATAGAGTCTCTTTATCGAGATGAAGTTTCCCATTATCAATCTTGATTGAGGCCACGTGTCGCTTACTCTTCTAGTTGAAAGGATTGCAATTGTTGTTCAGCGCGCTTCATTCTTTGCAAGAGCACCTGTTCTCGTTGTTGTAAATGCTGCAAGTGGTTTTCCAGGCTCTTTTTTTCATTTAAAAGCAAAGAAAAATACTTCCGCATCTCCTGTTCTTGTTCTTGGTTCTTAAGATATTGGCCTGTTGTAAGCAATGTTGTGAAAATAAGCCCTCCACCAACTAAGAGGAGCCATTGTTTAGATTTCATCTCCCCTCCTTTCTTAGAGTGCTTTACCTGCATATGTGGTACCAGTTAAAGTTTTAGTTTAGATATATATAAAATATTATATTTAATACTCTTACATAATTAACTTTAAAAACAACTTAAACTCGACCAAACGAAAAAGGAACAATTATGTTCGTTTAGAATGCCCCTTTTTGCACAATTGCAAACCTAAGGCTCATTCAAAAGGTTGGTAAAAACAAAGTCATCCACATACAGAATGTCCCCTTTTAAGTTTCCCAACCAGGAACCAAATTCTAAACCAACTAAGATCAGCTGAGACAGGTCTACTTCATTTGAAACCTGGCTCAGGGGCACAACAATTTTACGCCATTGGCGGGTTAAGATTTGAGGATAAGGATCAATCATCACTTGAGGAAGAAAATCAGGTGCCTTGGCATCTCGAAAAATAACCTTAATTCGCTCCCCACCATTCTCTCCTTTTGCCCAAAAAATCAAATAACGAAACCGTGAAACATCCACTCCCATCCGAGCCGATCTCTTTTGTTTCATTTCCACAACAGGAACCAAGTTTATGGAAAGACTTGCCCACAGGTTGTTTTGTTCTAAAGGAACTT
This sequence comes from Actinomycetes bacterium, assembly GCA_029263055.1. Lineage (GTDB taxonomy): Bacteria > Auribacterota > JAJCYG01 > JAJCYG01 > JAJCYG01 > JAJCYG01. Next base: position 55,299 of record JAJCYG010000068.1, on the reverse strand, counting down.
CATTAACAAGTCGATACGAACCCTTGCCCCTAAAAATATGATTAATGGAATAGTTCTCAGACAATTCATTATAGAGAGTCGTATGAAGCTGGTCGCGGTTATTAAAATTAGCCTGAGCCCCACCATAAGGAACCATGTCGCCTTCAAACAAAGAAACATCTTGTTCAAAATCAGCTAACCACAATCCTTCTTGTTGCACTTGTTCAAAGACAATCTCTTTATCTGGTTTTGATTTCGTTCCACTAAACGCAATATCATCAATGTAAAGAATACTATTGATAGGATTACCAACTGAAGAACCAAAATTTAAACTCACAGCGTCGATTTCAAGTAAATTAACTTCTTTTTCAATCGAGGAAAGCGGAATCCGGATTTCTTTCCATTCTTTTGAAGCTTCTTTAGGATAAGGAATCAGAGTCACCTCTCTCTGCGACGCATCCCTAAAAGAGACCTGATATTTTTCTCCCCCTTTTTCACCCCGAATCCAAAAACTAAGCACGCCATAACCAGAAACATCCAAGCTTTCAACTTTTTTAGGTTCAACTGTAATATCTGTAATCGGACCTAAATCAACGGTAAACGAAGCCCAAGGAAGATTTTTAGGATTACGTGCATTAACCAAACGAAAACTATACGCTCCTGAATAGACATATTCTTTTTTATATTCTTTAGTGTCAGGTCCATAAACCCAACTTTGAACAGGTTCATTCCAGTTTGGCTCTCCACCTCCGTTTACCCACATTTGTCCTTTAAGCGCATTTGGCCAGGTTTCAAACCCAGTAACATTAAGTAAAGGCACTTCTTCAGCCGGAAGAAGATTTGGAAGTAAAAAAAGAAAAAGAAGAAGTAGGCGCTGAAATGTTTTCATTATTCTTTTGTGAAAACGAAATCGTCAACAAAAAGTGTGGATCCTTTTGCGTTTCCAATGTTCTTTCCAAAATGAATCCCAACCATATCTAACTCACTCAATTTTAAACGTGGGTTCATTTTTCCGATAGGAACCTTAACAAAAGTCCATTCTTTAAGAGCCCCTTTTGGCATCGGCGTATAGGTTGACTCATCTTGATAATTTTTTGCTTTGGCATCTCGAAAAGCAACACGGAAATGTTCTCCACCTTTTTGACCTCTGATCCAAAAAGTTAAATATTTATATCCGCTAACATCCAAACTTTTTATTTTTTTAGGCACTTTTTTAACATCAATCGTAGGACCCAAATCAATTGAAAAAGTAGCCCAAATAGCACTATTAGGATTCATCGAGTTAACGAGTCGAAAGGACTTAACCCCACTCTTCACATTTTTTGGATGGTACCCAGGTGTATTAGGATCATAAAACCAGCTTTGATCAGGGCGCTCCCAATCAGGCTCCCCGCCTCCGTAGACCCCAATCTCTCCATTTAAATTATTGGGCCAGCGCTCAAAGTCAGCCATCATCAGCTGCTGTGCCGCAAATAAAGGAGTGGTCATCAAGATGATCCCTGCTAGTAAAGAAGAGATTTTGTATATTTTTTTCATAAGCCTCTATACTAACAGAAATTAGCTCATATAACAAACGTAGAATGCAGTCACTCACACAGGAAAAAGTCCAAAAATTCCCCTAATTTAAAACTCTAACCACCTATAATTTAAGGACTTTGTTAAGATAGACAAGTTTGGTATAGTAGCTCCTTTTAGTCCAAATGAGCCAAAAGAAAAAGGATCCTTTTGATGAGTGAAACAACTATGAATGATACAGAAAATGAAGCCCTGCCATTAATTGATGAAAAGAAAATCCAAGAATTAAGTCAAAATCAATTAACCAAAACAGAAATCATTCCTCTAGATGATTCAGTTTTAACTTATGGACGAGATGCTAAAGGCAATTTGATTCTTGTTAAAAAGATCAATGACAAGATGATTGCCACTCGTAAAGATGGTGTTAAGCTTTGGGAGTTTAACGAAAAAGGTGATTGCGTCATGGATGGCGCCCATGAACTTCCTGTCCCCTACATCCATATGTTAGCAACCAGTTCTAACTACTTTTCTATTACAGATCAATATTTACGTGGTTTTTCAGGGTTTGATTACTCTCGTATGTTTGGAGAATTTGACGGACACAATTTTCCAAAAGATCAGGGACGCAATGTTTGGATTCGCCTATCAAACAATGCCTTATGGTGTGCCAACTATGCGCCTCAAAGAACCATTGAGCCCACCTCTTTCAAAACAACTTTTGGGATGGGAAGCGTCACTTTAGAAAACCAAACCGACGCTGTTGGCCTAAAAGCCAAACTAACTCTCTTTGTTCCACTTGAAGATAAAGTAGAATTGTTGCTTGGAGAAATCACAAATACTTCTGATCAAGAACAAACCATTGATGTGATTCCAACCATTCCAGTTTTTGGCGGCAACCGTGCCTATGTGGAATATCATCGAGATGTAGTTCGACTCTACAACAAATCAAAACATGACAAAGCCCGTTCAACCATTCTTTTAAAACCTGGCTTAGAATGGATTGAAGGATCAACTGATTCCAGCGATATCACTTACTTTATGAAAGCGCTTACAGAATCAGGTAATTCAGGCGAACAATTTTACTCTGATCGCGAATCATTTCTCGGCCCCCACTATCAATGGCGCGAACCTTTAAGTTTGGCTGCTAAGCTACCCCCTAAACACCCTGTATTAGGTAAAGAAGCTGTAGGAGCGATTCAGTTTTCCAAAATCACATTAAAACCAAATGAAACATTCAAATTCGTCGTTGTAACAGGACTCAACTTCACAGAAGCTGAAGCAGATGTTGCGATTGATAAATATACTTATGATGTCGCTATTGAAGAAAAACAAAAACTAGATAAATTTTGGTTAGAACGAACAAACCTTAAACAAATCCATACTGAAGATGCCAACTTTGACACCTCTTGGAATAAATGGTGGTTTTATCAACTCTCAATGCGCTATTGGTTTGGAAACACAGCTCATCCTCAATTTGATTATGGAACAGACTTCAGTGGCTGGCGCGAAATCTGGCAAGATATGATCGGCATTATTTTAATTGATCCTGCCCCTGTCAAAGACCACATTTTAAAAACCCTAGAAGGGATTCGCACCGATGGAACAAACGCCACTCGCTTCTTTGCCAGAACAAGAGAGTTTGGTTCGGATGATGTAAATGGCCTGTGGTGTGACCACCCTTATTGGACCACTCAAGCTGTTTGGGTTTATGCTCAACAAAGTGGTGACTTAGACATCTTCTTAAAAGATGGCGTTAAATATTTTAAAGATCTTTATATTAATCGAGGCGATTCTAAAGATGAAGATTGGTCTAAAGGAACAATTGGCAATCACTCCGCTAAAAATGGCAAAGCAATCACAGGAACAGTCATGGAACACTTACTCACACAAGTGCTCCCTATGTTTTTTGATGCGGGTAAAAATGGTCTTTTAAGAGTCAAACGAGCTGATTGGAACGATGCTGTTGACCAAACCAAAGGAGAAAGCACCACTTTTTCCATGGGACTTGTTCAAGATTTAAACGATCTGGCTCACATTATTGAAGAGATCCAAAAACGACTCAATCATTCCACTTATTCACTATCAGAAGAATTGTCAGATCTCATTGGTGATAACACTCCTGATATTAAAAAACGTAATAACCGGTTAGAACAATTTTTAACCAAGGTAAACAAACCTCTTTCAGGAAATAAAACTGATATTTCTTTTGAAAACCTAGCTAAAGACTTACGGGAAAAAGCCCAAGTCATGAAAGATTTGGTCAATGAAAAAGCATGGAACGGCGAATACTACATTGGCTACTTTGACGAGGCTGGTTCTCCAGTAGACACTTTATTCAGCGACAAAAAAGATGACATGATGATGTACCTCATGCCCCACTCCTTTTCTATTTTTTCAAGTGTTGCAGAAGGTAAACGTTTAGAAAAGATGATTGAAAGTGTGGAAAAATATCTTTTTAATTCAAAAAATGGTGGGTACAAGCTGAACTATCCTGCCTACAATCAATTTGATAAGAAAATTGGACGTATCACTGGGTTTGCTCCAGGAACTAAAGAGAACAACGCTATCTTTAACCATGCAAATCTCTTTTGGATGTATGCCATGCTACGCTTAGGCCGTGCTGAAGCAGGAGCTAAAGCTTGGGATGGAGTCAATCCACTCAATCACGAACAAACCGAAGCCCTTATTCCCCCATTCTTACCTGAATATTGGATATCAGAAGACAATGCGAACTTGAGTGGTAAAGGGGAATACCCAATGCTAACAGGAACAGCTGTTTGGACCCGTATTTTGTTTGAACAGTGGATTTTAGGGATTCGCGGAGAACTTGATGGTTTGCGCATTGCCCCCTGCTTGCCTGCAACAGAGCAGTGGAAAAAATGCGGCATAGACACGACCTTCCGTGGTGCTCGTTATCAAATCAGAATATCAAATCCTAACCTTATTAAAGAAGGACAGGTCAAACACCTTACTGTAGATGGAAACAAAATCAAGGGGAATCTGCTTCAACCATTTACTGATGGCACACATACTGTTGAAGCAGTAATTGAATAAATGATACTCACACCAGAACTTATTTTAAAAGTTGTTAAAGCTAAAAATTACAGTCCTTTAAAAAGAAAAGAGCTGGCTCAAAAACTAAAGATTCCAGCACATCTGAAAAAAAGATACCACGACCTCTTAAAAGACATGGTTAAAGATGGCACACTCACGCGCATCAAATCAAATAGATATGCGCTCCCTTCTAGTATTGGTCAAATAACTGGAACGCTCTCCGCAAATGAAAAAGGATTTGGTTTCATTATTTTAGACGATGAAACCAAAGATGACATTTTTGTTCCCCCTAGTAATATGGGGACTGCTTTAGATGGGGATAAAGTTCTGATTCGCCTTGTTGATCGAGGCCAAGGCCGTCCCAAAAGAGGTCAGGGTAAAGAAAAAGATCAACCCTCTCAAGTCGGTCAAATTGTAGAAGTTGTTGAAAGAAATTCTAAACCACTTATTGGCACATTAGAACAGACCGAAAGATTTTACTATGTCTTCCCTGATAATCCCAAGATCAAACAAGACATTTACGTCGACAAAAAAGATCTGAAGAAAGCTAAACTCGGGGACAAAGTCATTGTTTCAATTGTCTCTTGGCAATCTCCCTCACATAATCCTGAAGGGATCATTAAAGAGGTTTTAGGAAAAACAGGTGACCCGTGGGTCGACTTTAGAACCATTCTTATTCATAACAATTTATCAGATTCTTTTCCCCAGTCTGTTGAGGATCAAGTCAAAGCTATTCCCAATACCATTAACCCAAAAGAAATCGCCTCACGAACCGATTTCCGTAAGGATGTGGTTTTAACCATCGACCCTGATGATGCTAAAGATTTTGATGATGCGATTTCACTTAAAAAACTCGAAAATGGGCACTTTGAATTAGCAATCCATATTGCAGATGTATCCCACTATGTCCTTCCTGGAACAGACTTAGATAAAGAAGCTGCTCAACGAGGAACATCGGTTTACCTTCCAGGAAAAGTGATTCCCATGCTTCCTGAAAAACTTTCAAATAATTTATGCAGCTTAAAACCAGACGAAACCCGTTTGGTTAAATCGGTTGTGGTTGAATTTTCTAAAGATGGTTCTGTATTAAAAAGCTCTTTTCATAATGGAGTCATTCATTCAAAAAAGCGATTCACTTATAAAGAAGTCCTTGAAATTGTTGAAAACAAAAATAAAGCTCTCCGAGATACCAATAAAGAAACCACCCCTACTTTAGACTTAATGGCCGAACTCGCAGACACATTAACTCAGCGACGGGTCAACAGAGGCTCTATACAATTAGATATCCCAAGTGTCAAAATCAGATTAAACAAAGAGGGCAAGCCCACCTCCATTGAAAAAGAAGTGCAAGATAAAGCCCACATCATGATTGAAGAATTTATGTTAACAGCAAATGAACTGGTTGCTAAAAAACTAACTGAAAGAGGCTTTCCTTGCATCTTTCGAGTTCATGCTCCCCCAAAACAAGAATCGTTAAATGACTTTATAGAACTGGTTAAAGCTCTTGGCTTTAAAATTCCACCTGTGACAACCAGCAAGCATATTCAACAATTTTTAGATACCATCATCAAAAACCCCGAAGCTAAAAACATTCACTACCAATTGCTTCGCTCATTGAATCGTGCTGAATACAGCGCTAAGAACATAGGGCATTATGCCTTGGCTTTAAAAGACTATGCTCATTTTACATCCCCTATTCGTCGCTACCCTGATTTAGAGGTTCACCGCTTTTTAGACAGACTCATCAAAAAAGAAAAAAAACCTTCTCTGACTCCTGTTCAACTTGAAGCTATTGCCAAACATTGCTCTATACGTGAACGAGCTGCTCAAGAAGCAGAGTATGAAGCGGTTGATTTGAAGAAACTTGAATATTTAAAGGAACAGATAGAAAAGAAAAATGTTTCTACAATGAAAGCAGTGATTAGAACCATTATGCCACGTGGTTTTTTTGTGGAAACCACAGACTGGTTAGTCGATGGCTTTGTCCCTGCCTCCTCATTGACTGATGATTTTTACGAAGCTGATGCGAAAAAATTTAGCTTTGTAGGAACTCGATCACGCAAGTCATATAAAGTAGGGCAAGAAATAAGAGTCAAGCCAGTAAATATTGATTTAAGTCGGAAGAAAATCGATTTTAAGATTGTTTGATTACTTGAGTTTCTTTTTTGCTTTTTTAAGGATACGTCGTTCTCGCCAAGTTAATGTGTGAATCCCTTTTTTAGCGATTTTATCTAGAATAGGATCAATCTGTTTGCGAATATAATCTTCTTTTTGATGCCCAACTTTGTCTTCTGCTTCTCGTTTAAAAATCCATTTTTCACAATAGTTAATGGCATCTAACACATAAATTTCATAGCGCATATAAAGGTAGCCGAACAAAAGTCCCCCTAAATGGGCAATACGAGCAATCCCACTCCCTGAGCGCTCCCCCATTAAGAAGAGAATCTCCATTCCCCCAAAGAAAAAAGCAATATGACGCGCTTTCATTTGAACCGGAATAATAAAAAACAAAAGAAGGGTCACCACTCTATGAGGAAAGAGAATGCCATAGGCCATTAAAAGCCCAAAAACAGCCCCAGAAGCACCCACAATAGGAACCATGGAGCTAGAGTCTAAAATAACGCTACACAACCCCCCTCCAAATCCTGAAAAGAAATACAGGACGCAAAAATTACGTGTACCCATTTCACGTTCGACATCCATCCCAAAAAAGTAGAGTGCAATTGAATTAAGTAAAAGATGCATGAAACTCGCATGAATAAATTGATATGTAATGAATTGCCACACCATTCCTTTTTGTAAAATTAATGCCGGCGTTAATCCACCATATTGAAAAAGAGCTGAAGATTGATTGAATAAAAGTTGAAGTAAAAAGATGAGGCCATTTGTGATCAGCAAAAACTTAACCGCTTTGGTCAATGGCGGCATTGTGTAGTTGTAAGAAGTTCCTGGTGTATACGTACTCATAGTTTAATTATACCATTATTTTCTTATCAGTCCTTTATTTAGAGGACGTTGTTGATATTTTCTTCCTGATTTCAGGAAGCGCTAAACGGGTCACTTCTTCTCCATGACGAATCAGTTCACCGGACTTTTTAAAATCTAAAAAAAGAATATGGTCTAAAGCAGGCTTCAACAACACATCTACTTTTTCTTCTGCAAGTTGCAGTTCAGTTAATTTAGCCTCCATTACTTTAATTGTTTGCAACATCACCTGAAACATTCCAGGAGTCCATTCTGATTTTTCTTTGCGGTCCCCTTTCCACCAAGAAAAAAGAGAACGCACTTTATCGTAACGAGGTGGCTTTGCCATCATGATTGATTTCTCAATATTTCTAGTCACATCAATGGCAATAATTTTGTCCGCTCCCATTTTTGCCACAGCACTCACAGGCAACGGGTCAACCAAACCACCGTCGACTAAAAGATAACCATTATGTTTAACAGGAGTAAATATAACCGGAAGAGAAATAGATGCTCTAAGGGCTTTGATCACCGACCCTTCACTTAAAATAACTTCTTTACCTGTAATCAAATCAGTACACATCACAGATAAAGGAATTTTTAAATCTTTAAAATCAATGTCTCCGATAATATCTCTTAGAATATCTTCAACAGTATTGCCATGAGCAATGCCATGACGCGTAAAGGAAGGAGAAAAATAACTGCGTACTTTTTTTGCATCTATTTCAAGTGCCAAACGTTCTAATTCTTCTAATGGCAAACCAGCGGCAAAACAGCCCCCTACTAAGGCCCCCATACTCGTTCCCGAAAGGAAATCTATTGGAATCCCCTCGTTTTGAAGAACCTTTAACACGCCAATATGAGCAAGTCCCCGAGCTGCCCCAGTCCCTAGTGCAATCCCGACCTTGGGTCGATTGTTTTCCATCAGCATAATTATAAACTATTTATGCTATTTATGTGGATTTCAATTGAAAGAGAGGTTGTGCCTTAATAAGCTCAATCACTTGACAAATTCTTTACCATTTGATATACTAACCATTGGGGTTAAATTATGTTGAAGATAACAAAAGCATTTTTAGTTAGTTTAGGACTACTCCTCACATTAGGAGCTTCCCTCCCTATAGAAGTAGATGCTAGGTCTGCCTGGCACAGACGTTGCCACGGCTCAGGAAATGTTAACTGCTACCACTGCCAAGGAACCGGCACAAATCAAGCTGGTTTTGAATGTAACCGCTGTAATGGATCTGGCGAACACAAATGTGACCGCTGCAAAGGTTCAGGCGTGCTCATGTCTATTGTCAAAGTCCACAAAGTCTAATCTTAAAACTTAAGACAATTCCAAATAATTCTTTAACAGCTTTTTACCCTCTTTAGTGAGGATTGATTCAGGATGAAACTGGACACCCCAAATAGGAAATTCTTTATGGCGAATTCCCATCACCTCATCTTGATCGGTTTTAGCTGTGACTTCAAGACAATCAGGAATAGAATCTGGCTCTAAAACTAATGAATGATAGCGCGTTGCTTCAAACGGATTCGTGCAATCTTTAAAAATTTCTTTGTTGTCATGATGCACTTCAGATGTTTTTCCATGCATCAAACGATCAGCACGCACTACTTTTGCTCCAAAGACTTGGCCAATAGATTGATGGCCTAAACAGACTCCAAGAATAGGTTTTTTGCCCGCAAAGTGCTCAATCACTTCCATTGAAATACCGGCTTCATTCGGCGTGCAGGGTCCAGGTGAAATCACGATTTTATCAGGATTCTTTTTTTCTATTTCAGCGATTGTAATGGCATCATTTCGATAGACTTCAATTTCTTCACCTAGTTCTCCAAAATATTGAACTAAGTTATAAGTAAATGAGTCGTAATTATCAATCATCAACAACATCTAATTTGAACTCCCTTTAGCAATGGAAACAGCTTTAAGTAATGCCTTGGCTTTATTAATTGTTTCTTCATATTCAAATGTAGGATCTGAATCAGCCACAATTCCAGCACCTGCTTGAACATAAACTTTATCATCTTTAACCACCATGGTACGAATTGTAATACAAGAATCTAAGTTGCCAGAAAAACTAAAGTAACCGACTGTTCCAGCATAAGGTCCACGACGACAATTTTCTAACTCTTCAATAATTTGCATAGCGCGTACTTTTGGCGCTCCGCTTACGGTTCCTGCAGGAAAAGTCGCTCCTAATAAATCAAAGGCATCTTTTCCTTCTTTTAATGTTCCGATCACATTACTCACAATATGCATCACATGAGAATAACGCTCTATAATCATTAGATCATCAACAACAACCGAACTTGTTTTGCAAACACGACCAATATCATTGCGGGCCAAATCAACTAGCATGACATGCTCTGCCCGTTCTTTTGGGTCAGCAAGTAATTCTTTCTCTAATGCCACATCTTCTGCTTCAGATTTGCCTCGTTTCCGAGTTCCTGCAATAGGTCGAATTTCAACCGCATCCCCTTCACAACGAACCATCAGTTCTGGAGAAGAACCGACCACGGCTCCCTCTGGAAAATTAAGAAAAAACATATAAGGTGAAGGATTAACCCCTCTTAAAACCCGGTAAAGCATAAAAGGATCTTCTTTAAATTCAGTAGAAAAACGCTGCGATAAAACAACCTGAATCACATCACCTGAGGCAACATATTCTTTTCCTTTAAGCACATTTTGCTCAAACTCAGCCTGAGTCACGTTACTCTCAAATGGAATGTCTGCCACATCGCCATCCACTTCAGGTGGCAGTTCATGTAAGGAATGTTTCAACTGCTTGATTAAGAGATCTACTTTTTTGAGGGCTTCATCATAAACTTCTTTGCTATCACGGCCATCTAAATACGCATGCGCAATCACTTTAATTGTTTGTTTGATATGATCAAAAACCATGAGCGTATCAGAAAAAATAAAATAAGCTTCAGGTAAATCTAACTCATCCTTGCCATTAATAGAAATCGGCTCAAAATATTGAACCACATCATAGGAAAAATAACCCACAGCTCCCCCTGAAAAACGAGGCAAGTCTTTATTTTCTACATACTTGAATCGCTCAAGCAAAGTCCTTAAAACATCTAAAGGATTCCCATCAGCTGATTCTGTTTTCTGATCAGCCACATAGGTTAAAGATCCTTTTTGCCCCGTAGACCGGTAGACAAACATAGGGTCACCCGAAATAATCGAATAACGCCCAATCTTTTCGCCCCCTTCAACACTCTCAAGTAAAAAGGAATAATCTTTATTCTTACCCTTAATATGATTGAGTTTTAAAAAGGTCGACGCAGGAGTCTCTGTATCGACTAATATCTCTCGATAGACAGGAATCAAGTTACCTTGTTTAACTAATGTTTGAAATGCTTCAAATGATGGTTGAATCATGCATTAATAGACCTTGTTCGGATCAAACACCTTGTCTAAAACCACTTCAGAACTTCCATCTGAATTTAAGCGGCGAAAAAAACAGGTGCGGTACCCTTCGTGACAGGCCCCTCCTTCTTGTTCTACTTTCACAAGCAGACAATCAATATCACAGTCATAAAGAACTTCTTTTACATTTTGTGTGTGTCCTGAAGATTCTCCTTTAATCCAAAATTTCTGACGAGAACGACTCCAAAAAGTAGCTTTACCTGTTTTCAACGTGTTTTTCAAAGCTTCTTCGTTCATATAAGCAACCATTAACACATCGTTATTGCTCGCGTCTTGAACCACTGCTGTGATTAAACCATTACTATCTAATTTTAAATTGTCTAAAACATTGTCCATTGTTTGACTCCTTTAAATTCGAACAGCTATACCATTCTTTTTTAAATATTCTTTTGTTTCTTTAATCGTATATTCCCCAAAATGAAATATCGATGCGGCTAAAACCGCATCTGCTTTTCCTTTAGTTAATCCATCAGCTAAATGCTCTAAATTTCCTGCTCCACCCGAGGCAATCACAGGAACTGAAACCGCTTCTGAAACCGCAGCATTAAGCCCTAAATCATAACCATCTTTAGTTCCATCACAATCCATACTTGTAAGTAATATTTCACCGGCGCCGTACTCTACCATTTTTTGAGCCCAAGCCACCACTTCAAGGCCTGTCTCATTACGTCCCCCATGAGTAAAAACTTCCCAATGATCCCCATGACGCTTGGCATCAATGGCCACCACAATACATTGGCTCCCAAATTGATCAGCTGCTTCTTTAACAAACTCAGGGTTGTTCACAGCAGCTGTATTAATTGAAACCTTATCTGCTCCTGCATTAAGTAGATTGCGTATATCTTCTAAAGTTCGAACCCCACCACCCACAGTAAGAGGCATAAAAATAGTTTCAGCTGTTTTGCTCACCACATCGAGAATAATATTTCGTTTTTCATGAGAGGCTGTAATATCTAAAAAGACTAACTCATCAGCCCCTTGCTCATCATAAGCAATCGCACATTCCACTGGATCACCGGCATCGCGCAAAGAGACAAACTGCACCCCTTTAACCACGCGGCCATCCTTCACATCCAAACATGGAATAATTCGTTTTGTGAGCATCTAATCAAATAACCTCTTCTAATTTAATCGTTCCTTCATAAAGTGCTTTACCAATAATAGCGCCGACAAGCCCATCCTGTTCTAACTGTCTGAGTGCCATCACATCTTCTTTTGTTGTCACCCCTCCAGAAGCAATCACTCCCATGGTTGTGGCTGAAAGAATTTTATTTAATGCTTCTAAGTTTGGGCCCAACATCATTCCATCTTTAGCAATGTCAGTATAAACAATGTTTTTCACACCAATGGCTTCTAACTCTTTTAAAAATTCAAGTTCATCTTTGTCTGTGTTTTCAGTCCAACCTGACACCGCTACTTTCCCCCCTTTGGTATCAACTGAAACCACTACTTTTACACCAAATTTATCCACTAATTCTGAAAGCAAGCTTTTGTCACTAAATGCTTTAGTCCCTAAAATAATCCGGGCACACCCTATATCCAAAAGCTCTTGAGCGGCTTCAAACGAACGAATACCCCCTCCAACTTGAACAGGAATTGTAAGCGCTTTCACAATTGAGGCAATCACCTCTAAATTCTCAGAAGTTCCATGGATCGCTCGATCCAGATCAACTAAATGAAGTGCTTTAGCACCTTTGCTCTCCCACTGTTGAGCCATTTCTACTGGAGATTCGGAATAAATAGTCGTATCCTCGTCTCTTCCTTGAACAAGACGCACACATTTTTTGTTTTTCAAATCAATTGCAGGATAAATAATCATCTCTCTAAGCTGTTTCCTTTTCGCAAATAGTTTTAAAATTTTCTAATATCTTGATTCCAATTCCTTGACTTTTTTCAGGGTGAAACTGAGTCGCATAAATATTTCCTTTTTGGATTGCCGAAACAAATGGTTGTCCATAATCAGTTTGTGCAATAACCACGTCAGCCTCTTCAGGGTCGACATAATAAGAGTGCACAAAATAGACATGACTCTTTCCATCAATCCCTTCAAACAATTTATTTCCATTCTTAATATCAATTTGATTCCATCCCATGTGAGGGACTTTAAAATCTCCCTTGAACTGACGAACCTTACCCGATATCACGCCAAACCCAGAAACATCTTTGCTCTCTTCACTTTCAGAAAAAAGAAGCTGTAAGCCAAGACAAACACCTAGAAAAGGACGATCATTTTTTTGTAAGATTTCTTGTAAGAGAGAAAAGAGATTTCTTTTCTTTAGATTGGAAACCGACTCACCAAACGCACCGACTCCAGGTAAAATCAATGCCGGGGCAGACCTCACCTGTTCAGGATCAGAGCTTACAACTGCTTCGAATCCCACCTTTTCGCACGCTTTGGCAACGCTGCGTAAATTTCCCATACCGTAATCGATGACCACACACTTCAATCACAGCACCCCCTTTGTGGATGGAACGCCCTTTACTCGAGGGTCAATCTGTAAAGCCATATCCAGCGCTTTACCAATTCCTTTAAAAACCGCTTCATAAATGTGGTGAGCATTATTTCCGTGAAACATTTTTACATGCATAGTAATTCCAGCATGTAAAACAAATGCACGTAAAAATTCTTCTAAAAGTTGCACATCAAACGTAACAATCTTTTTCTGACGAGAAGTCACTTGATATTCCAAGTGAGGACGACCGCTAAAATCAAGTGCCACCAACATCAGCACTTCATCCATTGGGAGTAAAAAGTGACCGTAACGACGAATTCCCTCTTTTTTACCCAATGCTTTAGTAAAAGCTTGGCCTAATGCAATCCCCACATCTTCGACGGTGTGATGGTAATCAATGTGCAAATCTCCCTTAGCTTTAATTTCTAAATCAAGCAAAGCATGTTTGGCCATTAAATCAAGCATGTGGTCAAAGAAACCCATTCCAGTAGAGATTTTACCTTTACCCGAACCATCAATGGTTAATTTAATCGCAATATCTGTTTCAGATGTTTTACGTTTGATTTCTGCTTTTCTTTTTCTCATCACTCTTTTCCTTCAAATCGAATATCGACTGATTTTTGGTGTGCGTCCAAACCTTCTATTTGTGTAAAAGTTTGAATCACCCCTCGCACTTTCTTTAACGCCTCTTGACTGTAATGAATCACACTGGTTCGCTTCATAAAATCATCCAACGAAAGCCCGGCTGAAAAACGCCCAGCTCCACCTGTTGGTAAAACATGGCTTGGACCTGCCACAAAATCACCTGTTGCCACCGGCGAATAATTCCCGATAAAGAGAGCCCCTGCTGTTTGAATTTGCCGATAAATCTCTTCAGGCTTTTCAACCGCAACTTCACAATGCTCAGGTCCATACAGATTAGCGACTTCCACAGCTTCAGTTAAAGTGGATACCTTAACAAAAATAGCCCCATTTGCACACGATTCTTGTATTTGGTCCTGCCTATCTAGAGACTTCATCTGCTTCTTTAATGCCTTTTGGGTCTCTTCTAAGAGATCTGCATCCGGGCTCACCAGGATGGCTTGGCTCTGAATGTCATGCTCCAACTGAGAAAGAAGGTCACTGGCTAAGAACTCTGCAGAAGCAGTCTGATCCGCCACAATTAGAACTTCACTTGGGCCAGCCAATGTATCAATGCCCACATCTCCAAAAACAATCTTTTTAGCTGCAGTCACATACTGATTCCCCGGTCCGACAATTTTATCCACTCTTGGAATGGTTTCTGTACCATAAGCCAAAGCCCCAATTGCTTGAGCGCCCCCTGCACGAAAAACACGATCCACTCCTGTTAAAGCAAACGCAGCCAACATTTCAGGTAAGATGTCTCCATCTTTATTGGGTGGGGTCAATGCAATCACTTCTTCAACGCCTGCTACCTTAGCAGGCACCACAGTCATTAAAATGGTTGAAATCAACGGAGCCGTTCCACTAGGTATATAAACACCGACTCGTTTAAGAGGGTGCCACAACTCACCTACTTTTGCCCCATCGCCTGCATCAATTTCCCAACTAAATTTTTTTGACTGATTGTAATATTGAGACACATTTTTCTTGGCGAGTTCAATCGCAGCTTTTAATTCTTCAGAAGCGCCTTCTAATGCTTCTTTTAATTCTTCTTGAGTCACTTCTAATTGATCTTGATTCAGAGTTGCTTGGTCAAACTTTTTTGTAAAACCAAGAAGAGCGGTATCCCCTTTTTGACGAATAGACGCAAGAATCTCTTGGACTGATTTTTCAATATTAGAAAAATCAGTCCCTCGCTGATTCACAAAAAGAATAAATTCTTTTTGACTTTTAAGATCGGTCCAATCAAATGTTTTCATGATTATTTTTTAATTTGTTCTGAAAAGTTTTCAATGATTTTCTGAGATTGTTTTTTTAAGACAGATTCCACTTTTTTACCATCTTTTCCACCGGCTTGGGCCATATCTGGACGTCCCCCGCCACTTCCACCCACTTCTTTGGCAATCTCTTTAATCAATTTTCCTGCATGCCACCCCTTTTCTGTTAGAGATTTGGAAAGGCGGATCACTAAATTTGCTTTCTGCTCATGATTGGCTCCTAAAATAATTAAGCCATCAGTCAATTTTGCGCGCAGACTATCAGCCAGGGTACGTAACACATCCGCATCCACATCCCCAACATACGAGACCACAGCAGGAATACCTGCAATTTCTGTTTTACTTTTTAATATGTCATCCACTTTACCTAATGCCTGTTTCTGAGAAAACGAAACAAGCTGCTTTTCTAATTTTTTATTTTCATCTAACACTTGCTGAATCCGTACAGGAACTTCTTCAGGTGCTGCTTTTAATAAATTTGAAATTTTTCCAAGAGAAGATTCTTGCTCTCGAACCCACTCTAAAGCGCCTTGTCCAGTCAATGCTTCTAACCGGCGTATGCCTGCAGCGACGGAAGCTTCTTCTATAATTTTAAAAAAGCCGATATTACCCGCACGAACCACATGGGTTCCTCCGCAAAGCTCTTTGGAAAATCCTCCCACATCCACAACACGCACTTCGTCTTTATATTTTTCGCCAAAGAAAGCAATGATCCCATGTTTTTCTACATCTTGATAAGGAATCTCGTAAGTTGCCACTTCATCATCTGTCATGATTTTTTCATTAATATAGTTTTCTACTTTAATCATCTCTTCAGGTGTTAAAGCTGAAAAGTGATTAAAATCAAAACGCAAACGATTCGGACCCACCAAGGAGCCTGCTTGTTTAACGTGATCGCCTAATAAAGTTCTCAATGCGTTATGCAAAATATGTGTGGCTGTATGATTACGAGCTGTGGCCTTACGTTTGGCTTCATCCACAACTGTCTTTACTTTTTCGCCCACTTTAAGGGTACCCTCAATGACTTTACCCACATGAACACGAACCCCTTCAACCGGTTCTTGAGTATCAGTCACCACCATCTTGGCAGAATCAGTCTCAAGCAAGCCTTGATCCCCCACCTGACCCCCAGATTCAGCATAAAAAGAGGTTTGATCTAAAAGTAGCTCCACCTCTTCTTTTCCTTGGGTCTCTTTAATCTCAGTTCCTTGTTTCAAAATAATTTGAATTTTACCTTGAGCTTCACAGTCCGCATAACCTTTAAAAAGTGTAGGCTTAACTTTTTGAGCCAATGCCTCGTAAACCGCTTTAACTTCTTGAGAGCTTTTCCCTTTCCAGCTCTTACGGGCCATCTCTTTTTGACGCCCCATAAAGGTTTCAAAACCTTCAATATCCAAATCAACTTCTTCATCATCAGCTATTTCACGAGTCAAATCTAAAGGAAAACCATAAGTGTCATATAATTTAAAAAGAAATTCACCCTCAAGTTTCTTTTCTTTATCTTTACCTTTTTTTAATTTAGCAATTTGCTCATCTAAAAAAGTTAAACCGGTTGTCAGCGTTTGAAAAAAACGTTCTTCCTCACCCTGAATCACTCGAACAATATGTCCTTTTGATTTTGCCACTTCAGGATAAGATTCTTTCATTACATCGACGACAGAATCGACTAATTGATAAAGAAAGGGTTTATCTAATCCAATTTTACGGCCATGACGAGCAGCCCGTCGCAAAATACGACGCAACACATACCCACGTCCTTCGTTTGAAGGAAGGATATTCTCAGCAATGGCAAACGTTAACGTACGAATATGGTCTGCCACCACATGAAACGAAGATTTATCTTTTCCTGCATACTTTGTTTTAGTCTGTGATTGGATCTGATCCACAATCGGTTTAAAAAGATCTGTTTCGTAATTGTTTGCCACCCCTTGCATCAGAAAGCATAAACGTTCTAGACCCATTCCTGTGTCAATTCCACGACGCTCTAATGGACGACGACTTCCATCCTCCTCTTGAAAAAACTGAGGAAACACCAAATTCCAAAATTCTAAATAACGTTCGCAATCACATCCAGGGGCACACTCTTTTTTGCCACAGCCACGCTTAGGACCCAAATCAAAATGAAGTTCAGAACAAGGGCCACAGGCTCCAGTCGAACCTGCAGGACCCCAAAAGTTATCAGCATCCCCTAATTTAACAATCCGCTCTTTAGGAATATCAGAATGCTTTAACCATAAAGCTTCTGCTTCTTCATCATCTTTATAGACAGAGACCCAGATCTTTTCTGTCGGCATCTTAAGCACTTGAGTCACAAATTCCCATGCCCAAGTAATCGCTTCTTCTTTAAAGTAATCACCAAAAGAAAAGTTTCCAAGCATTTCAAAAAAAGTATGGTGACGGAGTGTTTTTCCCACATTTTCCAAGTCACTCCCTTTTCCTCCAGCGCGCAAACACTTTTGAACCGTTGCTGCCCGTTCAAATTCAAGTGGAGCTCCAGCAAAAAGAGACTTAAACTGCACCATGCCTGCAGTCGTAAAAAGCAATGTGGGATCCCCTGCAGGAACCAACCAATCACTCGGTTTGATCGTGTGACCCTTACTCTTAAAAAAATCTAAATAGGCTTTTCTCAGTTCAGTCGCGTTCATTTGACAACAAAAAATCCTCTTTGTGTGTGGACAAGTACTTGTTTTTTAACTGTTTTAATCACATCGTAAAATTCTTTTAAATTGCGAATCGATTGATTATTTATTTCATCAATCACATCGCCTGGACGAATACCTGCTTGATAGGCAGCACTACTTTGTTTAACCCCTGTGACAAAAACACCGGTTGTATCAGCGCCCCATTCACGCATTGCTTCTTCGGGTAAATCTTCAACCGCAATGCCCCGCCATTGAACAGCCTCTGTTTTTTCTCTTTGAGTCGGCTGAACCGCACGCCCATCACCACGACGCTCTCCAATTGTTAGCTCTTTTTCAATCTCTTTACCATTTCGAACATAAGTCAAATCTACTTTTGTTCCTGGCTTTAACTTAAAAATACGCCGGATCAAACCACGTGTATCTTTAATTTCTTCATCATTTAAAGCAATAATGACATCTCCGGATTTCAAACCCATTTTAGCTGCAGGGCTCTCTTTTTCAACCCGATAAACCAACACCCCTTGTTTGCGATCAAGCTCAAGTTGTTCAGCCACTTCTTTAGTAATCGGCTGAATCCAAACACCCACCCAACCATAGCGAGACTCTTCCCCTTTTTTCAGATTCTCTAAAATCACCTTTGCTAAATTTGTTGGAATCGCAAAACCTAAGCCAGCAGACGTTCCTGAAGGACTTAATATCGCTGTATTAATCCCAATCACTTCTCCTTTGATATTAACCAAAGGCCCGCCGCTATTTCCTTGGTTAATCGCGGCATCAGTCTGAATTAAATCACCATAATAGGTCCCACGACTGAGCGCACTCGGTAAAGCCCGGTGCAAGGCACTCACCACACCAACTGTTAAGGTTGGTTGCGGATCTGCAATCAAATGCCCAAAGGGATTGCCAATGGCAATCACCCATTGTCCTGTCTTAAGCTCATCTGAATTGCCTAACTTAGCCACAGGCACGTTCTCTGCGGCAATCTTAACCACAGCTAAATCAAGCCGTTTGTCAGATCCTGTAACCACCCCTGTAAACGTACGTCCATCTGGCAATCGAACTTCTATCTCATCGGCATTAGCCACAACATGTTGATTGGTTAAAATATTGCCTTCAGAATCAATCACCACACCCGAACCTAATCCTGTGCGGACTTTTTCTTCTGAAGACGAACCAAAAAACTGTCTTAAAAATTCGTCCAGGTAAGGATCAACTGATAAGATCCCACCTGAACGGACTTTTAACGTACTGATACTCACCACCGCAGGTCCCACTTGATTAGAAACATTGATGAATGCTTCTTGCAATTCAACAGCTGTTTCAACACCGTCAGACCAACTAAGTCGTGAAGGTCCTAAAATTAAAAACAAAACCAACAAAAATGTTGTTGTGATTCGTTTCATTAAAATTAGAATCCTATTTTTTCTCTTACTTTAGCGAGAATTTCATTTCTTAACTTGTCATTCCCTTTTAGATTCAAACGTGAAGCTTCTTTACCTTGCCCCAAACGCTCTTCCCCATAAGAAAACCAAGATCCTTTTTTATCAACAATCCCCTGAGTCACAGCCACATCGAGGATATTTGAGGATTCTGAAATCCCTTCATCATAATAGATGTCAAATTCTCCTTCAGTAAATGGGGGAGCGACTTTATTTTTAACCACTTTGGTTCGAACACGACTTCCAACAACCACACCTTGCAAGTCTTTAATCGCCCCAATTCGGCGTACATCCATTCGCACGGATGAGTAAAACTTTAAGGCACGGCCACCTGGAGTGGTTTCAGGACTTCCAAACATTACCCCAATCTTTTCACGGATTTGGTTAATGAAAATACAACAGGTGTTGGAACGAGCCACAATTGAAGTCAACTTTCTCAATGCTTGCGACATCAATCGAGCTTGCAGTCCAACGTGGGTGTCGCCCATGTTTCCTTCAATTTCAGCACGCGGCACCAAAGCAGCAACTGAGTCAACCACCACAATGTCAACCGAGTTACTCTTAACCAACATTTCACAGATAGACAAAGCATCTTCACCTGAATCAGGCTGAGAAACCAACAGCTCATCCACATTCACCCCAATTTTTTTAGCATATTGAGGATCCAATGCATGTTCCACATCAATAAAGGCAGCCAAGCCCCCTTTACGTTGTGCACACGCCACTGTACTTAGAGCCAAAGTGGTTTTTCCTGAAGATTCAGGTCCATAGATCTCAACAATACGTCCTCGAGGAACACCACCAATGCCTAAAGCAATATCTAAAGTGATTGCTTTAGTTGAAATAGCAGGAATATCCGTTACTTTTTTGGAGTCTCCAAGCTTCATGATGGACCCGACACCAAATTCTTTTTCAATTTGTTGCACAGTCACATCAACCGTCTTACCTTTTAAAATCTGTTCTTTTTCAATCGCTTCTTGCTTCTTTTGTTCCTCTTTAGAAATTTTTGGTTGGACCTCAGCTTTAACTTCTGGTTTGACCTCTGTAGAATCTGACATAAATAACTCCTTTCATGATTAAAAACTAATTAAGACTAATTTGATGAAGCACCTTATAAACTGGCCCTTCACTTGTTAATGTACTTTCAAGCAACTTAAAATCTGAAACAGCAACACTTCCAAACTCACGCTCTTTATCTTCAGACAACTTTTTTTCAAGCTGCTTATTTGTCTGCGGCAACTTAATTCGCCCTAAAGTCAAATGAGGTAAGAACGGATTTTTCTCTTGTTTGAAGTCTAAAGAGATCAAACTTTGCTCCGCTAAATAGAACAATTGCTTTAGCTCTTCACTCCCATGATCCACCCCCATCCAAACAATTCGAGGCTTCTTTTCATTAGGAAAACCGCCTAAACCTTTAAAAGAGAGAGTAATCGGCCCACTCTCTTGCCCTACTTCCTCTAATAAACTTTTAATTTTATCAAGTTGTCCTACAGAAGTATTGCCTAAAAATTTAAGGGTCAAATGAAGGTTTTCTAAACGAGTCCAGACAACACGAGCTCCTATCTCTTTAAGCTCCTCAACCACACCTCGAATTTGTGCTTTGATTTCTTCAGGCAAATCAATTGCAATAAAAGTCCGTATCTTTTCTTCTTTAGATAAATCCATATACTTTTTTCAAAGCCCACTCAGCAGCTTGTTTTTTTACTTGAGTGCGCGTCCCCTTAAATATTTTTTTGAAATGTTTAGTTTGTGTGGCGCGAGTGAATCCAAAATAAACCAGTCCAACAGGTTTACTTTTAGTGCCACCAGTTGGACCAGCAATTCCAGTGATTGATAACGATAAGTCACTTTTAAATAATTGGCGACAGCCTTTAGATAGTTCACGTGCAGTTTGAGAAGAGACAGCTCCATAACGTTTTAAAGTTGTTGCAGGAACTTTAAGTTGATGCTGTTTCACTTGATTGGAATAGGCAATCACCCCGCCTAAATAATAGTCTGAAGAGCCAGCTACTTGAGTAAGCAGATGCCCGACTAACCCCCCAGTACACGATTCCGCGGTAGATAAGGTGAGCCCTTTTTTTAACAGCCTCTCACCTATTTTTTTGGATAACAGGCTGGTGTTCATTCTTTTTCTATCCAGCCTCCACCTACTACGACATCGTCATGATAAAACACAGCTGCTTGACCCGGTGTAATTGCTTTTTGAGGCTCATCAAAAACCACACGCACATTCCCACCATGTTCTCCAGGAACCCCAGGATAGATTGTGACCAATCCTCCTTGATGCATCGAACGAATTTTAGCCATTGCTTGAACCGGTTCTGTTAATTCATCAAAGAGAATCCAATTAGGATTAGAAACCCAAAATTCTCTTTCAAAAAGATCTTCTTTATCTCCAACAATAATCGCATTATCTTCAGCTCGAATCGCTGTCACATACACAGGTCGGCCTAAAGCACCCAATCCTTTACGCTGTCCTATTGTAAAGTTTTGGATTCCTTCATGCTTTCCAATTTCATTTCCACTCTTGTCAAAGATCACCCCAGGCACCATTGCTGTCTGACGCTCTTTTAAAAAATTCATATACTTATTATCTGTCACAAAACAGATCTCTTGGCTCTCAGGCTTATCATGTGTGCGCAAGTTATACTTCTTTGCCTTTGCTCGAACCTCTGCCTTTGTCAATTCACCAATAGGAAAGACAACATGGGCCAATTGTTCTTGAGACAGAGAAAACAGATAGTAAGTCTGATCTTTACGCAAATCTTTAGGTTGCTTAAGTAAATAGCGTCCATCTCGATGTTCAACTCGCGCAAAATGCCCTGTGGCTACTTTATTAATTCCCAACGCTTTTGCTTTTTGGAAAAACGAACCAAATTTCAAATCTTTATTACAGTGCACACATGGGATTGGCGTGCGCCCTTTGCTGTACTCATCAATAAAGTTTTTGATCACAATATCTTCAAACTCTTTTTGATGATTCATCACATAGTAAGGCACATCTAAAGTCCCAGCTACACTTCGCGCATCCATCACAGCTTCAGGGCCACAACAAGCATTATCCCTCTCCTTGTCGTTAAAGCAACTCTGAGGCCAAATCTTCATGGTCACCCCAATAGGCTCATACCCCTCCTCTTGTAACAACAAGGCACAGAGAGAGCTATCAACGCCACCACTCATTCCAACTAAGATTTTTTCTTTCTCTACAACTGATTTATTCATAGCGGGGAGTATAACAATTTTGTCAAAATCGATCAATCCTTATTCAATTTTGTAAACTTTTTGCAATAAAGAGGGTTAGGTGATATTTCTTACTTCTGAAAGGAGAAAAGCCCCTTAAGCGTCAGGTCAACATCTACTTGATGCTTTAGTTTTAACTGGGAAGAGATGGTTTTGGCTTGGCCTCCTGTTAAGATAATTTTTGGATGACGCCAACCGAGTTCTTTTTTGAGCCGCTCGATAATTGTTTCTGCAAGGCCTATTGAACTGTAATAAATGCCTGATTGAATACAGTTTTTAGTATTTGTGCCTCGAACCTTTTTAGGTTTACTCAAGGGGACTTCAGGTAAAAGTGCTGTATTTAAATGAAGTGCCTTGGCTGTTAGTTCCATTCCTGGTGCAATCACACCCCCCAGGTATTCTTTGTTTTTAGAAACAAGATCAAATGTAATCGCCGTTCCAAAATCAATCACAATGGCAGGAGCACCATAAAGTTCATAAGCAGCTAAGCAGTTTACAATTCTGTCAGCCCCAACCTCTTTAGGATCGTCGACTTTAATTTTTAACCCACCATTCTTTTTTGAATTCACAATGATCGGCATTAAACCTGTTAATTCAATCGCTACTTTTTGAAAAACGCGTGTTAAAGGAGGCACCACGCAGGCAATGGCACACTGATCAGCCTGTTTAATCTTGGCAGAAAGCTTCTTTATTTGAGCTAGGTATTGTTTTTCAGAAAATTGGAGTTTCGACGCTATTTTCCAATCGCCAATAAGCTTCTTGCCTTTAAACAAGCCTAAATGAATATGTGTGTTTCCAATATCAATGGCTAAGAACATACGCTTAAATCACCTGAATATATTTTTTCTGTGGTTCCATCTTTTTTTTCTAAAACCAAAGCGCCTGTTTCATCTAACTCAACAGCTTGGCCTGTTACAGTTTGATCTCCGACAACAACAGAGACCTGCTTACCCAGTGTAAGACAATTCTTTTTAACTTCTTCTAATAATAAACCCAAATCATTTGGAAAGTTTTGATAATAGACTTCAAACGCTTCTAAGTAATGACATAAAAGATCCATTCGAGACACATATTTTCCTGTTTCAATCAAAAGTGACGTTGCACTAGCCTCTATTTCTTTAGGAAGCTCATCTTGCTCTAAATTAATATTCACACCCAAACCTAAAATGATGTAACGAATTTGATCTGGCTCTGAACGCATCTCAGATAAGATCCCACACACTTTTTTTCCATTCAAATAAAGATCATTGGGCCATTTAATCTCAGCCTTTAAACCTGTTGTTTTTTCTATTGCTTTCATCATCGATAATGCAGCCATTAAAGTCAAACTCGCTACCTTTGACGGATGCACTTCAGGTCGTAAAATTAGCGATGACCAAAGACCTGTTTGCTTAGGAGAAATCCATTCTCGCCCCAATCTCCCTCGCCCTTTTCTCTGCGTCTCAGCTAAAATCAACGTCCCTTCACGCGAACCCTCTTCTGCCATTGAACTCGCCACATCATTGGTTGAATCAACGGCTTCAAAGCTAAGAACGTTTTGGCCTATCACTTCGGTTTTTAACCGCGCATAGATTTCATCAGCAATAAAACGATCAGGTGTTTCTGCAAGCAAATAACCGACGTGCGGACGGGCTTCTATTTGATAACCGAGCTCACGTAATGATTTGATGTGATTCCAAATCGCGGTTCGGGAAAGACCTAAGGATTGAGCTAAACTCTCTCCTGAAAAGGGCTGGTCAGGTTGTTGAAGAAAAAGACGTAAAATCGACTCTTCAATGCTCTTCATTATGGGTATTTTCTAAAAACTCTAAGGAAAGATCCATTGAACGAACTGAGTGAGTTAAACGCCCAATAGAGATACGATCAACACCTGTTGCAGCAATTTCATCCACATTGCTTAACTGCACATTGCCTGAAGCTTCTTTAACCACTTTGTCACCAATTTTATCCACAGCCAGATGCAGTTGCTCCACAGAAAAATTATCCAATAAAATCAAATCAGGTTTAGCAGCCAAAACACCCTCTATTTCACTTAAGTCAGCCACTTCAATTTCAATCCATTTACGAGGATGGCGTTGACGTGCTTTTTGCACGTATGCTTCAAGAGAGACTGTTCCTAACTTTTTCATCATCGCAATATGGTTATCTTTAATTAGAATCGCATCATCTAATCCCTTACGATGATTTTTACCCCCACCCACTCGAACCGCATATTTTTCTAAGATACGCAGAGTTGGAGTTGTTTTTCGAGTATCTAAAATTTGTGTGCCAAAAAGTTTTACCTTTTGAACATACGAAGCTGTTAAAGAAGCAATCCCACACAAGCGTTGTAAAAAATTTAACGCAAGTCTTTCAGCAGTCAAAATAGATCCAACCCGACCTGTGACAATCATCAAATCAGAATCAGGACGCACCCGCTCCCCTTCTTTGACCAAAAACTCTATTTTCAAGTGAGGATCCACTCGTTTAAAAACCATTTCAGCGACAGGCAATCCACAAACAATGGTCTCTTCTCGAGTCAAAAGCACAGCTTGTGACTCCATATCAGAAGGAATCATCAACGCAGTGGTAATATCCCCGGCACCAATATCTTCTTCAAGAGCCTTTTCAACAATCGGTCTGATTTTTTCTAAGTCTAATTTCATAGCCATTAGTATATAGAGACGGATCAACTTTGATCAACTTGATTCTCTATTACAGCTTCCTTTTTTTACTTTTTCGCCTAATTTCTTTCTTGGAGATAGAGTCAATTTTATCACGTAATTCAGCTGCTTTTTCAAAATCAAGTCTATCTGCAGCCTCTTGCATATCCTTTTTAAGCTGATTAATCACCTCTAAGGTCTCAGAATCAACCCCTGATTCTTTTAAAATAGACTCGGCCAGTGCTTCAGCTTCATGCTCTTCTGAAAGAGATTCTTGTATGGCTCGCTTAATTCCTTTAGGTGTGATTTTATGTTTTTCATTATAGTCTAATTGAATTTTACGACGACGTTCCATAATAGAAAGCGCACTTTTTAACGAGCGCGTCATTGTATCGGCATACATAATCACTCTTCCATTAATATGACGGGCCGCTCGGCCTGAAGTCTGTACTAAAGATGTTTCTGAGCGTAAAAAACCTTCTTTATCCGCATCAAGAATGGCAACAAGCGAAACCTCAGGTAAGTCCAATCCTTCTCGAAGCAAGTTAATTCCGACTAACACATCAAATTTACCTGCGCGCAGTCCACGCAAAATCTCAACACGTTCAATCGTATCAATGTCTGAATGCAAATAACGGACTCGAATTCCCACCTCTTTTAAATAATCGGTCAAATCTTCAGCCGTTCGTTTCGTTAAAGTCGTGACTAAAACACGTTCTTTTTTCTTCACAATTTTTTGAAGTTCTTCAATTAAATCATCGATCTGATTTTCAACAGGCCGAACCTCTACTTCAGGGTCGATAAGACCGGTGGGGCGAATTAATTGTTCTATAGGCTTAGGACACAAATCAAGTTCATACGGTCCAGGAGTGGCTGAAACAAAAATAGTTTGCGGAATCACTTTTTCAAACTCATCAAAATTTAAAGGTCGGTTGTCTAAAGCTGACGGAAGACGAAACCCGTGCTCCACTAAATTTAATTTTCTGGACCGGTCTCCATTATACATCCCTCTGATTTGAGGCACAGTAGCGTGAGATTCATCAATCACAATCAAAAAATCATCTGGAAAAAAGTCGATCAAAGTAAATGGCCGTTCGCCTGGTTTGCGATCACTCAAATGACGCGAATAGTTTTCAATCCCCTGGCAATATCCTATCTCTTGAAGCATCTCCATGTCATAACGGGTTCGAGATTCCAACCGCTGTGCTTCTATTAGCTTGTTCTGAGCATGAAGCTCTTTTAAACGTCCCTCTAATTCAGCAATAATGGCAGGAACCGCTCGTTTGATTTTTCTCTCTGGAAGAGCAAATTGCTTTGCTGGATAAATTGAAGCTGACTCTAGCTCCATTAAAGTCTTTCCTGTCAAAGGGTCTATCTGAGAAATCCGCTCTAATGTCTGGTCAAAAAGCTCGAACCGAATCCCCTGTTTGCTGTACGCAGGGATTAACTCAATCACATCTCCACGCACGCGAAACGTTCCCCGTTTAAATTCCAAATCATTGCGCTCATACTGAATCTCCACCAACTTGGCTAAAATCTCTCGCCGACTCCACTGATCTCCTTTTTTAAATAAGATTAACAACTCTTCATAATCTTCAGGAGAGCCTAAACCATAAATACACGAAACAGAGGTGACCACTAACGTATCAGAACGCTCTAACAACGAGCTTGTCGCAGCTAAACGCAAACGTTCTAACTCATCATTAATCGAGGCATCTTTTTCAATATAAGTATCTGTCTGAGGAATATAAGCTTCGGGTTGATAATAATCATAATAACTCACAAAATATTCAACCGCATTATTGGGAAAAAATTGTTTGAATTCACTGTAGAGCTGAGCAGCTAAAGTTTTGTTGTGAGAAATCACTAGCGTTGGTTTTTGCACATTAGCAATGACATTGGCTAAAGAAAAGGTTTTACCTGATCCTGTAACACCTAATAAGGTTTGTCGCTCTTGTCCCTCTAAAACTCCTTTAGAGAGTGCTTCTATTGCTTGTGGTTGGTCCCCCATTGGCTTAAATTGGGAGGATAATTCAAAACGAGGCATAGTTACGCCCAAACCTCTTTCAAGAATTTCAATGTTTCTGAAAAGAGTTGCTCTTGTGAAGGAATGGAAGAAAACTGGTGGTCTGCTCCTTCAATCAAAAACCTGTGATTAAGAGGATGATTCTTTTTAAAAGCAGCTTCATAAAGCTCACTTTGATGAACAGGAACAGTTAGATCATCTGTCCCTTGAATCACTTTAACAGGCTTTTGAAACGCTTTTAGATGAGAGGTCGGTTCAAATCCTGCTATCTGATATAAAAATTCTTGTCCAACAAACTCACCAAAATAATCGATAAAAGGAGCTTTTAAAACCTCTTCTAAGTTTTGCTCTCCTATTTTAATTTCTGTACATTCTAGCAAGTTAGCAACAGGAGCCCACAAGACTAAAGCAGAAGGATCAAAATCAGCCAAAGTTGAGGCAATTCCTCCACCTAAACTCATCCCGAGTACCGCAATTTTCGACACATCCACATTGGGTTGTTTCTTTAAAAAAGCAATGGCTGCTTGAGCATCAGATTCCAGTCCTGTGATCGTCACATCTTTGGAATTTCCTTCACTCTCACCACAGCCTCGAAAATCAATGCGTAATGAAGCAATCCCTTGCTCAGCCAACTGACGAGACATCTTGATAAAAATGCGATGGGCTTCAGATTTGGTGGCTAAAAAACCATGAAGAAATAAAACAGCAGGAAAAGATTGTGAATCAGTTTCAGGTTCGTGCCACATCCCCTGAATCTGTTGCCCCTGATTTTTAAATGTAATTGGTTTTAATGACATAGTTTAGTTCTTAGAAAGAAACGAAAGATTATTTTTAAGTTTCTCAAGTTTTTCTTGAAACTCAGCTTGTTTCTCTTTTTCTTTAGCAACCACATCAACAGGCGCTTTAGCTAAAAAACCTTTATTTGAAAGTTTTTTATCCACCCGATCAAGATCTGATTGAACTTGTTCTAATTTAGAGTTTAATCGTTTCTTTTCTACATCAATATCAATCAGTCCATCAAGGGGCATATACACAAGACCTGCTTGACTCACTCCTGATGGGGTCGGACCCGATGGAACAAAATCCTTATCAACCGTCAAATCTGAAGCTCTTAGTAGTCTTAAGATACTGTCACGCTCCTGATTAAGAAGACTTAGTTCTTTATCATTAGAAGGCTTTAACACAAATGAAACTTCTTTAGAATTGGCTAAATCATATTCCAATCTTAAGTTTCGTGCTGTTTTAATGACATCAAACTTAGACTCAGCCAGATCAATATCTTTTTGAGAATCTTTTTTCTCTTCGTACTTTGGCCAAGCAGCAATCATAATAGATTCTTCTTCAAGTTCTTTTAAATTAAGATTCATTTTTCTTAAACTCTGCCAAATCTCTTCTGTAATAAAAGGCATAATTGGATGCAATAATTTCATTGTGTTAATCAATACATGTAAAAGAACATGCTGCGTCTTTTGTTTTTCTTCTTCGTCGTTTCCTAACAAAGAAGGTTTAGCTACCTCAATATAACGGTCACAGTAATGATGCCAGAAAAAATCATAGATTTCTCGAGCCGCATCATTAAAACGATAACTCCCAAAATACTGTTCCACATCTTTTTTAAGGATATTAAGTTTTCCAACAATATAAGTATCATCGAGGCTGTATCGACTCTCAATATCTTTAACTTTACTTCCATCATAGTCTTGCAAATTCATCATCAAGAAACGAGACGCATTCCAAAGTTTGTTGGCAAAATTTCGGCCAATCTCAAATTTTGATGGCGACAAATAAACATCTTGTCCTTGAGCCGTAATCACAATCAAACTAAACCGCAAGGCATCAGCTCCAAAATCTTTGATAATGTCTTGTGGATCAATGATGTTCCCTAATGACTTACTCATTTTGGTTCCAGAATCATCTCGAACCGTTCCATGAATATAAACATCACTAAAGGGCTTCTTACCCATAAAGCGATACCCCCCCATAATCATTCGCGCCACCCAAAAAAAGATAATCTCTTGAGCGGTCGTTAATGTATTTGAAGGGTAATAAAAATCCAAGTCTTTGTTCTTATCAGGCCAACCTAACGTTGAAAATGGCCATAGCCACGATGAAAACCAAGTATCAAGCACATCTTCATCCTGAATTAATTTAGGCCATTGGCATTTTGGACAAACCTTAGGATCCTCGACAGAATCAACAACAAATTCACAATCTTCACAATACCAGATTGGGATACGATGCCCCCACCAGATTTGACGCGAGATACACCAATCTCGAATGTTTTCCATCCAGTCTAAATAGACTTTAGTCCAACGTTTTGGATAAAAATTAATTTCGCCATTTTTAACAGCTTCAATAGCAGGTGCAGCCAAAGGTTTCATTTTCACAAACCATTGCTTAGAAAGACGTGGTTCTACCACTGTGCGACAACGATAACAGTGACCCACTGAATGAGGATGTGCTTCTACTTTTTCTAAAAGCTTTCGATCGCGTAAATCAATCACAATGGCTTCACGGCATTCAAAACGATCCATACCTTGATAGATCTCACCCGCTTCTTCATTCATTGTTCCATCATCATTCATCACATTCAAAGGCTTCAGGTCATGATTTTGAGCAATTTGAAAGTCAACAGGGTCGTGGGCAGGAGTCACTTTTAATGCTCCTGTTCCAAATTCAGGATCGACCATATGGTCTGCAATGATAGGAATTTTTCGATTTGTGATTGGAACCACAACATTTTTACCAATCCACTTTTTATAGCGCTCATCTTTCTGATTCACTGCTATGGCGACATCACCTAACAATGTTTCAGGACGTGTCGTAGCAACCACCAGGTAATCGCTCGACTCTTCTATATGATAACGGACGTAAAAAAGATTACCTTCTAATTCCATATGTTCTGCTTCTTCATCTGACAAAGCAGTCTGACAGCGAGGACACCAATTGATAATATAATTACCACGATAGATCAAACCATCTCTATAAAGAGACAAAAACACTTGTTGGACAGCTTTACTCAAACCATCATCCATGGTAAAGCGCATGCGATCCCAATCTAATGAAGAACCTAATAGTTTGAGCTGAGAAACAATGGTGTTCCCATATTTCTCACGCCATTTCCACACTTCTTCTAAGAAGAGGTCTCGACCCAACTCTCGTTTGGTCAAACCTTCAGACATCAACTTACGTTCCACAACGTTTTGAGTCGCAATCCCAGCATGGTCTGTTCCTGGCATCCACAACGTGTTATGCCCATCCATACGCTTCCAGCGAATCAAAATATCTTGAATCGCATTATTTAAAGCATGCCCCATGTGCAAAATCCCAGTAATATTAGGAGGTGGAATCATAATGACATAAGGTTCCCCACCGTTTTTGCGCACAGCATGAAAATACTTTTTACGAGTCCAAAACTTGTAAAGTTTGTCTTCTACTTGGTGTGGGTCATAAACTTTAGGAATCTCAACGCTCATTACTTGTTCTTTTCCTTATCTTTATAAAGTTTGTATTCAATGCTGTCGATCAAGGCATGCCAAGCAGCCTCAATCACATTCTCTGAAACACCAACCGTGCCCCAAAGATCACCATCTTTATCTTTAGATTCAATCAAGACACGCACCTTGGCATCAGTCCCTTTTTTGGCATCTAATACACGCACTTTAAAATCTTCTAATTTTAAGTCTTTTAATTCAGGATAAATCTTTTCTAAAGATTTTCTGAGCGCCCGGTCCAACGCAGCCACAGGCCCATCTCCCTCGGAAGCAGTGTGAATTAATTCATCATTAACACGCACTTTAACCGTTGCTTCAGAAAGAAGTTGTCCCTCTTCATTTTTTTCAATGGTGACACGATAACCAGCTAAATTTAAGAACTTTTTGTGTTTGTTTAATGCTTTCTGAATCAATAACTCAAAAGAGCCTTTTGCTGCTTCAAACTCATACCCTTTGTTTTCTAATTCTTTAAGCTTATCCACCACTTTAGCCGTTGTCTCAGGATCATCTTTTAAATCAACCCCGATTTCCTGAGCTTTCATGGTCACATTACTTCGACCTGAAAGTTCTGACACCAAAACCCGTCGAATATTTCCCACAGTATCTGGCTCGGCATGTTCAAAGCTTTTAGGATTTTTCTCCACAGCATTCACATGCATGCCCCCCTTATGAGCAAACGCACTCTGTCCCACATAAGGCAAACGCTTATTATGGGCAACATTGGCTAACTCATCGACAAAACGAGAAACTTCAGTCAATGTTTTTAAATTCTCATTAGGCAAACAAGAGATATCCATCTTTAACTTTAAATTAGGGATAATCGAACATAAGTTTGCATTTCCACAACGCTCTCCATACCCATTGATTGTTCCTTGAATCTGAACAGCCCCTGCTTGAACAGCAGCTAAAGAATTAGCCACAGCTAATTCAGAATCATTATGCGCATGAATGCCTAAAGGGACTTTCACTGTTTTTTGAACTGCTTTAAAGATTTCAACCACTTCTGAAGGAAGCGTTCCACCATTGGTGTCACATAACACAATACTGTCTGCACCCCCATTAGCGGCAGCTTCTAAAGTACTCAATGCATATTCAGCGTTTTCTTTATATCCGTCAAAAAAATGCTCTGCATCATAGACAACTTCTCGTCCATTATCCTTTAAATACTTCACACTCTCGCCGATCATGCTCAAGTTTTCTTCTTTAGTCGTACGTAAGATTTCAAACACATGAAAAAGAGAGCTCTTTCCAAAGATAGTGACAACAGGTGTTTCAGCTTCTAAAAGCTTTCTTAAATTATTATCTTTAGCGACATCTGTTTTAGTCCGACGCGTGCTCCCAAAAGCAGCCACTTTGGCATTCTTCAACTTCACATCTTTGATTTTCTTAAAGAAATCAATATCTTTTGGATTTGAGCCTGGCCATCCCCCTTCAATATAAGAGACTCCCAACTCATCTAGACGCTGAGCAATCAATAATTTATCTGTAACAGAAAAATTAATTCCTTCAGCTTGTGATCCATCACGTAAAGTTGTGTCATATATAAATACTTGTTTCATTGTCTTTCCTAATCTTTAATGAACTGAAAATTACTCAGGTATTAACTCTTTTGCCAAATCAAACTCTTCGTGCAATACCCGAACCGCTTTGTCTGCTTGATCTTTTGCAATCACACATGAAATTTTAATTTCAGAAGTACTAATCATCTTAATATTAATACTTTCATGAGCTAAGACCTCAAACATTTTAGCAGCCACGCCAGAATGACTTTTCATTCCGATTCCAACCACTGAAATTTTTGCAATATTCTGATCATACTCCACACTATCTGCACCCACTTCAGTACAAAGCTCTTCAAGTACTTTTTGCACTTTGGCAAAATCAGAGTTAATCACTGTAAATGAAATATCGGTTTTTCCTTTTTCACTCACGTTTTGAATAATCATGTCAATATTTGCGTTCACATCAGCCAAAATTTTAAAAACTTTAGCAGCCACACCAGGTGTGTCTGGAACATGTAGAATCGTTACTTTTGATTCTTCCGTGTTCTTTGTGACGCCTCGAATCACGGCATCTTCCATTTTTTCAGCCTCCTCTGTAATAAGTGTTCCATCCTTTTGATTAAAACTTGAACGCACATGAATGGTCACACCAAACTTTTTAGCAAACTCAACAGAACGTGCATTCATGACATTAGCCCCTAAACTGGCCAACTCTAACATTTCGTCATGTGAAATCAATTCTAGCTTACGTGCATCAGCCACAACACGTGGATCAGCCGTATAAATACCATCGACATCAGTATAAATCTCACATTGATCTGCTTT
Source organism: Actinomycetes bacterium (assembly GCA_029263055.1). Lineage (GTDB taxonomy): Bacteria > Auribacterota > JAJCYG01 > JAJCYG01 > JAJCYG01 > JAJCYG01. Next base: position 22,184 of record JAJCYG010000068.1, on the reverse strand, counting down.
TAACACAGACGCTAAAGCCACAGCCGTTAAATCAGAGCCTCCACGCCCCAAAGTGGTGATATTATTAGACAGATCAATCCCTTGAAAGCCTGCAACCACAACAACCTTACCTTGGTCTAATTCTTTTTGAATCGTTCCTCCACTAATCTCTTTAATTCGAGCTTTAGTGTGTGAACTATCTGTAATAATTCCAACTTGAGCTCCGGTTAACGAAATCGCTTCTATACCGAGCTCGTGCAATGCCATTGAAAGCAATGAAATAGAGATCTGCTCTCCAGTTGAAAGCAACATATCCATTTCTCGATCACTAGGATTGTCTGTAATCTCTTTTGAGAGGGTGATAAGCTTATCCGTAGTCCCGCCTAAAGCAGAAAGCACCACAAGAACTTGATGCCCTGCACGCAAGGTCTCAGCCACTCGGTCTGCCACAATCTTGATTCGCTCAGGATCAGCCACAGAAGATCCGCCAAATTTTTGAACAATTAACGACATTTTATTTCCTTAATTAGAAATGAGTTTCAACACTTCATCAATATTAGGTTCCACTTCTACTGGAGCCTCAACAGATTGAATCGCACGATCAGGATCTTTAAGACCATGTCCTGTTAATGTGCAAACAACCGTCTCTTTTTTCGCACCAATCAATCCAGCATTCACAGCCTGAATTAATCCTGCCACTGAGGCTGCTGAAGCCGGCTCACAAAAGACTCCTTCAACAGAAGCCAATAATCTATATGCTTCTAAAATTTCTTCATCTGTCACAGCTGTAATCTGTCCCCATGACTCACTCACAGCTTCTTCAGCTGCTTTCCAATTTGCCGGATTTCCAATCTTAATGGCTGTAGCAATCGTCTCTGGATTCTCAACCACTTTTTTCTCCACAATCGGAGCCGCCCCTGCTGCTTGAAAACCAAACATTTTTGGTAACTTTTTCGTTTTACTCAAAGAAAAGTATTCTTTATATCCCATCCAATAAGCAGTGATATTACCAGCATTGCCAACAGGAATCAGGTGAAAATCAGGGGCTTCACCCAAAACATCACAGATTTCAAATGCTGCTGTCTTTTGCCCTTGTAGTCGATAAGGATTAATTGAATTAACCAATAACAAAGGAAGCTTCTCAGCTGCTTGCTTCACCAAATCTAATGCTTGATCAAATGTCCCCTTAACCGCGATCACTTTAGCCCCATGGATCAAAGCCTGAGCTAACTTACCCATGGCAATGCCCCCTTTAGGCAACAACACATAACAAGGAATCCCAGCTCTAGCCGCATAAGCTGCAGCTGCAGCAGAGGTATTGCCTGTGGAAGCACAGATAACCGCTTTCGCTCCTTCTTCCATTCCTTTTGAAATGGCCATGGTCATTCCACGATCTTTAAAAGATCCTGTAGGATTTAATCCCTCAACCTTTAAATAAATGTCTAAGTTTCCATTCCCAATTTGTTCACTCAATTTTTGAGCATGAATTAAAGGAGTATTCCCTTCATTCAACGTCACAACGGGCGTATTTAAAGAAACCGGTAAAAGGTCTCTATAATGATTTATCAGTCCAGGCCACTGGGACTTTTCTTTCTTTTTAAACCACATTTTAATTTTCTCTTTCCAAACAAATGACACGGGTTTTTTGATGAATAACTTCTAATGCATCAACTTCGCTCAATGCTTTTGCTAATTTTAACTTTGAAGCAGAATGCGTCAAGACAACAACTGTCACAACTTCTCCTTCGTTACGTTCTTTCTGAATCACCGAAGAGATACTGATTTTTTGCTTTCCTAAAATTGAAGAAATTTTTCCCATTACTCCAGGCGTATCCACAACAGAAAAACGCAAATAATATTCACTCTCAACTTTTTCAGGCGCTTTTAACTTTTTCTCACGTGCTGATTTCCAAAAAGGAGCAATTCGATTAGGCGTGCCACTCACAATATTACGCGCCACATCAACAATATCACTTACCACAGCACTTGCTGTTGGAAACGCACCCGCACCCCGACCATAAAAAAGCGCATCCCCTACAGGATTTGCTTTCACATAAATAGAATTATAAACGCCTGAAACATTCGCCATAGGATGTTTCTTTTCTAACAACGTCGGATGTACCCTTACTTCTAACTCACCATTTTTAGACTCTTTAGCAATGGCTAAAAGTTTAATCACATATCCCAACATCTCAGCATATTCAAAATCTTCATTAGATAAACTTGTGATTCCCTCAACAGATATTTTGTTAAGATCAACCCATTGTCCACTCATCAGCGAAGCTAATAAGCAAAGCTTATGAGCACTATCAATTCCTTCAACATCAAAAGTAGGATCTGCTTCTGCATATCCTTTTTCTTGAGCTTCTTTTAATACATCGTTAAAACTTGCAGGTGATTCTTGCATTTTACTTAAGATATAGTTACATGTTCCGTTCACAATCCCATAAATCGCTTCAATGTGATTGGCCACAAAACCTTCTCTTAAAGCTTTAATAATTGGGATTCCACCGGCTACACTTGCTTCAAAATAAATGTCACAATCAGCTTTTTTAGCTGCTTGAAAAATTTCAGCCCCATGCTCAGCAAGAAGCGCTTTATTGGCAGTCACGACGTGCTTACCCTTGCTTAAAGCAGCTAATACAAACTCACGTGCGGCTTCAACACCCCCTATAAGCTCCACAACCACATCAATAGAAGAGTCATTTAAGATAGAATCACTCTCTTTAGAGACTTTTTTAAAATCTAAATGAGGGCATTCCCCTTCTTTTAAACTCCGGTCAACAACCCGAGCCACTTCAATCGCACAGCCAGAGCGCTGTTCCACCAAAGCCCCAAAATCGTTTAAGACTTTGATAACTCCTTGGCCCACAGTCCCACATCCAAATATTCCAATTTTTATTTTTTTCATTTCATATCCCTACTAAGAACAGCACCCCGATAAAAAAATGGCTTAGTCTCCAACTAGAGACTAAGCCATTTATTATAAGGAAGAGAAGTGCTTAGGACAACGACTTATTTTTTCACAGACTTTAATATGTCTGACAGTTCCCCTTTAATTTTAGTCAACATCTCTTTAGAAGCACCGGTTCCTTCGCCTTGAGCCGCTTTTCTATCTTCTTTTAGCTTCTTCTTGGCTCCAGAAATGGTAAAACCTTCTTCATAGAGATACTTCTTAATTTTAAAGACCATATCAATATCTTTACGTTGATACATTCTTTGACCTGAAGGGTTTTTACTTGGTCGTAAAAGCTTAAACTCAGATTCCCAATAACGAAGGACATATGGTTTCACACCACAAATTTCAGCCACTTCACTAATAGCAAAATAAAGCTTATCCGGAATCATAATACCTTGCTTGCGTTGTTCCCGAATCGCATTCACTAATTTCTTAGCAGGACGTCCACGCCCTCTTTTTACAGGCTCTCCATCAACCTGATTTTCGATTTGCTCTTCAACAGCGATTTGCTCTTGAGGCTCATCAACTACAGCTACTTCTTGAGCAGCTTCAGGAGTTTCTAAAGGCTCTTTTCCAAAGACGACCTCTTCATTCTCGTTTTTTTCACTCATAGTGCACTCCCTTCGTTACTAGTTCCATTCCAAGGTTTCAGCTTTTTCCTGTCGTTGCATTAAATCTTCAAAAACTTTTTTCGCATTTTTTTCTTCATATAAAATAGAATAAATTCCTTCAACGATCGGCATCTCTACTTTATATTTTTGAGCCAACATATACGCTGATTGAGTTGTCTTAACTCCTTCAGCAACCATCTCCATTGACTCTGTTGCTTCTTTTAAACTTTTACCCGATGCAAGTTCCAGCCCCATACTTCTATTTCGGCTGTGTGCACTCATGCAAGTTGTGATCAAATCACCCATTCCTGACAATCCAGAAAAGGTTTCGCGCTGAGCCCCCATAGCTTGCCCTAATCGAGCCATTTCTGCAAGCCCCCTTGTGACTAAAGCAGCTTTTGTATTGTCTCCAAACTTAAGACCGTCTGAAATCCCTGCTGCAATGGCAACCACATTTTTCAAAGACCCGCCTAATTCAACACCTATCACATCAGAATTAATATAAACTTTAAAAACTTTGTTCATAAAAAGTTGCTGAACTTTTTTCGCATTTTCAACATCTTTAGAACTCGCCACAATACTACTTGGAATTCCTTGAGCCACCTCTTCAGCATGAGTCGGACCTGATAAAGCCACAAACTTCAGTGAACCTAATACCTCTTCAAAAATTTCGGAAACGCGTAAAAGCGTTTTATTTTCAACCCCTTTAGTCACACTCACTATTATCTTCTGAGAAAGATCAAAAGGTTTTAACTTTTCTAAAACAGTTCGAGCAAATTGTGTGGGTACAGCAAAAATTAAAATTTCAGCCCATTCCACAGCTTCCTTAATATCAGAGGTAATTCTAATCTCTTTTGGAAGTGGGTGATTCGGTAAAAACTTTTTATTCTCACGACTCTTTTGAAGCTCTTGGGCATATTCTTCAAAAGGACTCCACAACGTCACATCATGATCATTCTTTTGTAACAGTAATGTAAGTGTTGTTCCCCAACCTCCGTCACCGATGACACTAACTTTTTGTTTCATACCATTTCCCTTAGTTAATCCGTTTACCTATTTTGTTTTCTGTTCCTTGAAAAATTCGCTTTATATTTTCTTTATGTCGAAAAATAGAAACTAAAGCGAGCAAGCAACCCAAGATGATCAGTAATTTAGGTTCGTGAAAAAGCAACATCAACAAAGGCAAACTAATCGAAGCAACAATCGAACTTAACGAAACCATCTTAGAAAACAATAAAACAAGAATCCAAATAAGAAGGCAAGACAAAACAACTAATGGAGTCATCCCAAACAACGCACCTGCTGCTGTAGCCACTCCCTTTCCTCCTTTAAAACGAAGAAAGCAAGTCCAGTTATGACCTGCGACCACAGCTAACGTGGCTAGAAGTTGTGTTCCAACTAAACCTTCTTTTATGTCAAAGAACAGTGCTGTTAAAACAAAAGAGGCAACAAACCCCTTTAAAAAGTCTAAACCAAAACAGGTCCATCCCCATGGCTTGCCTAATATTCGGGTCACATTCGTGGCCCCAATATTGCCACTTCCGAGCTCTCGTATATCTTTTCCTTCAACAAATTTGACTATCAAATAGCCAAAAGGAATCGACCCAACAAGGTAACAACTCAGCACTAACGTTATATAATTTATAGCCATAGCTGCCTTATTTCAAGTATTTTATGAACTTATTTTCAACTAAAACACCACACTATATGGGACCCTTGACCTAACGACTTGTTTTGCAACGGATAACAACAGGCACTCCCACAAACCCAAATTTTTTTCGGAGCTGATTAACTAAGAATTGTCGGTAATGATCCTTCATTAAACCGGCATCATTCACAAATGCCAAAAACTCAGCTGGAGCCTGTCCTACTTGAGTTAAATAATAAATTTTAACAGGGCGTGTTCCCACAGTTGGCGGAGGTGTCTTCAACATCACAGAACGAATCATATCGTTTAATGTGTGCGTAGTTATTTTTATTTGTGATTCTTTATAAACTTTAATCACTTCATTTAAGCTTTTTTCAAGATTCTTATTTTCTAAAACAGAGGTAAAAATAATAGGTGAATAATTAATAAAACCAAGTCGCTCTTGAACATCAAGTTTAAAATCTTTTTGAGACGTTCCTTCTAATAAGTCCCATTTATTAACAAGCACGACGCAACTCTTTCCTGCTTTATTCACTTCAGCAGCAATCTTTAAATCACCGGAAGTAATACCACTACTTCCATCTAACATTAAAAGCACCACATCAGCTCGCCTAATACTTGTTTGAGCACGGACAGAACTAAAATGCTCAACAGCCTTTTTAATTTTCTTTCTTCTTTTGATTCCAGCCGTATCAATTAATAAGAATTTTTTGTCTTTAAATGTGAGTTGTGAATCAATGGCATCACGCGTTGTTCCTGGCACATCAGAGACAATACTTCTCTCTTGTTTGAGCAATGCATTCACAAGTGAAGACTTCCCCACATTTGGCTTTCCGACGATAGTAATATGAATAGGTCTTTCTTTGTCCTCAAGTTCTTTAGCATGCAATGTCTCTGTAATCAAATCTAATAAATCCCCTATCCCCAAACCATGCAATCCAGAAATAGAGCTCATGTTTTTATAACCTAACGAATGAAATTCGTGGACATCAGAAGCGAGACCATCATGATCTACCTTATTAACGACTAATATGACTTTTTCTCGTACAGGACGTAAAATAGCGGCAATGTCTTTATCCAATGTTGTGATACCATCTCGAACATCAACCACAAAGATAATTTTTTCTGCTTCGGCAATCGCAACTCTCGCTTGATTTTCAATTTGATGGGTTAAATTATCACTATCTTCAAATAAGAGTCCCCCAGTATCAACTAAAGTAAAATGATGCTGGGTCCATTCCACATCAGCATACAAGCGATCACGCGTGATCCCTGCCTCTTTATCAACAATGGCAATTCTCTTTCCTACTAAGCGATTAAAAAGAGCTGACTTTCCAACATTGGGACGGCCTACGATAGCAACAATAGGATGGGATTGAAGTGAGTTTGATTTCAAGATTGAGCCTCGGTCAACTGCTTACTCCCTCTAACAATATAGACTAAGCCAGATAAAAACGTTAAAACACCCGCAATGGTCCAAACCCACTGAGGATTTGGAAAAACAAATAAGACCCACAAGACCGTTGTCATTTGAAAAAAGGTGGTCGCCTTACCCAGAAGGTTTGGAACCACTTTTAAATCTCCTGAGATAACATAAACAATAGCCGAGCCCATAAGCAAAAAGATATCTCTTGAAATGACCAAGATAGGAAACCACAGTGGTAAATAAGTCATGTTTGGAATCTTAAGTGAAAGAAGGATAATCGCTGTCACCAGCAATAACTTATCTGCTAAAGGGTCTAAAATAGAGCCCAAATGGGTTTTTTGGTTAAATGTACGGGCCACAAACCCATCTACAGCATCACTAATAGAAGCGATAAGAAAAACTAATAACGCTGTATAGCGGAGCCACTCCTTCTCTCCCCCGGAAAATTTATAATTCAAAATAAACGCAGCAAAGACAGGGATCAGTAATAAACGAAAGATTGTGATTTTGTTAGCTAAGTTCAAACTCATATTATAATTGGTCTTTTATCCATTTCTAATTCGGGGAAGTATAGAAGAAGCTGCTTTAGTTTTCAAATATTTTTTTAACTGAGGCTATTTCAGCAAGGTAGGAGGACTACTTTCTTCTTTTTTTAGCTGGGGTTTCTCCCCAACCCAATTTTTCTCTCAAAATCCCAAAATAAGAGCTACCTTCTAATAATATCAGCTTAGCAGAATAAGATGACTTTTTTACTTTAACTAAATCATTAGATTTAATAACTAAACCAACCTGACCATCAATAGTTAGATATGCTTCTCTATTAGGCTTTCCAACTTGAATTTCTAAAAAACCCTTGTCTGCAATGACAATAGGACGATTTGTTAAGGTATGAGGTGAAATAGGTGTCATTAAAATCGCATTAGCTGAGGGATGAACAACAGGCCCTCCTGTTGAAAGAGAATAAGCAGTTGAACCGGTTGGTGTCGCCACAATCAACCCATCCCCAATATAAGAAGTCACCAACTCCTTATTCATTTTAACTTTAAGATCAATGACTCGAGCAAGTTCACCATGAGTCACAACAACATCATTTAAAGCATGGTAAGTTGCTTGTACCTTTTTGCCTCTAACGACTTGAGCTTGTAGCATCATTCGCTTTTCAACTTTGTACCGCTTCTTGACAAGCTTTTTAAGTGCCTCTTCTAATTCTTCTACTCTCACTTCAGTTAAAAAACCGAGAGTTCCCAAATTAACCCCTAAAATAGGGACAGAATGGCGCTTCATCTGACGTACTGCGTTTAATATAGTTCCATCCCCTCCTAAAGCAATGATTGCTTGAGAATGGCGAAAGAGGTCTGAAAGCTCGCCCGTTTGGACTCCTTTTAGCTTTAGAGTCTCTTTTGCAGCGTGCTCAACCCACAAAGAAATCCCACGCTTCTTTAAATAAGCAGCAATTTTTTGCGCTACTTTTAAAGCGTTAGGTTTACTTAAATTAGCGATTAATCCTAAAGATTGTTTCATTTTTCCTCGTTTTTAAGCTAACATATGTCTCGTCAAATCGCAATCGTACAGCTATCCACCTTAATCAGAGCCACTTAAAACAACTTAAAGAATTCAAGCGAGTTGACAAAAGCATCAAAAAGTGTTACCTTTATAGTAGAAAAAGGAAGAAAGTTGTTTTCTCAAACACTTAGTAAAACCGGAGTTAACATAAGAGGAAATAATGCCAGAACCAGCTAGTGTTGTCATACTCTCAGGGGGGCTCATCGGCGTGTTACTTAAATACGCCCGCGCCAAATTTGTACAAGCCAAAGTTGTTTTTGATTTTTTCTTTTCTTTAATGGCCCTCATTTTTTTATCTCCTCTCTTCCTTATACTTGGAATCGGAGTCAAACTTTCTTCAAAAGGTCCTTTTCTTTATACTCAAAATCGAGTTGGAAAAGATGGAAAGAACTTTAAAATCTATAAATTTAGAACCATGGTTGAAGAAGCTGAAACCAAGACAGGTGCTGTCTGGGCTCAACAATCAGACCCTCGACTCACTCGATACGGAAAATTTTTACGCGATCACCATCTAGATGAACTCCCACAATTCTTCAATGTCTTAAGAGGTGAAATGTCTATTATTGGCCCTCGCCCTGAACGCCCTTATTTTGTGAACCAGTTTAAAGAAAGCATTCCAAACTATGAACGCCGTTTAGAAGTCAAACCAGGGATCACTGGACTGGCACAAACACGTCAAAACTATGATGTGACTTTGGATGATGTGAAACGAAAATTAGGAATGGATTTAATGTATATTAGGCAAATGTGCTGGCTCGTTGATATGCGCATTTTCACTCAAACAGTACGCATTCTTTTAACAGGAAAAGTCCCTATCCCAAAAAAGAAACCATCTAAGTTAACCGCTCTTCCCCACTAAGGCAGATTTTCTTGTAATGCAGGAAGTACTGCAGAAGTAAATTGATTCAAACGTTGTAAAGCTTCTTTTTGTGATTCATCTTTAACTTCTGTAGAAATCCTTATCAATGCCCCACGTATCCGTTTGAGCATCAATTGGCTCAGAGCCATATTCCATTGGTGCTTGGCAATACTTGATGTAAAAAGATCACCCGCTTTATACCAATAATAAACCACCTGCTTATTATAGTTTTTAGTAATTAATATTTCAGTTGCATCAAAAAAAGGTTCCACAGGAGAGACCTCGTTTGATGGAAAAAATCTTTTCTTTCCAACCTCCCAACCACTCGCAATATAACAGACTTCAGGAGGGTGAATCGAACGACGATTATTTTGAGCGAAAACCACACACAAATAAACTGGAGGAACATTGGGCTGAGTGTAAACTCGAAATAAAATGTCACGCGTCTCTAATATAGTCATTGTTTTTTCATCCATGGGAATATCAATACCTTCCCACTCCTCGACCTGTATCGGAATATTTTTTGACAAAAGCACACCTTCTACAGACTTGCCTGAATAATAAAAGATAAATGAAAAGAGGCCAAAAAAGATAAACAGCCCACCTAAAAGAATTAGTTTTTTTTGGTTTTTATCCATTAGTACGAGTCTCTTTTTTCATTGTTAATCTAAGAATTTTTTCTACACCAAATAAAAGAATAAACGCCACAATAAAAATAAAAATTCCGGAAGCGTCATGAACAAATCCTGATGCCGCTTCAATTCCCCAAGTATTGGCAATTAAAGTAAGTGTGATAATCCGAATAATATTGGCAATCCAAGCAATAGGAACAGAACAAACAAAAAGAATACTTTTTCTTAAAGGAGAAAGCTGAGAAATATATGAAAAGAAAGCTCCAAAAGCTAACAAGGCAATAAGAGAACGCAATCCACTACAAATATCCCCTACAATCATAGTTCCAGTTTTAAGGTGAATGTAGCTCCCCTCACTCACAGCCACAATCCCAACCCCATCAATAAAAATCATTGCCGCATGAGCTGCCAGGAGTTTTAAATTAAGGCTAAAGTCAGCCACCAATGCAAGAGGGATTGGAATCATAAAAACTAAGAAAACAAAAGGAAACCACAAATACCTTAGAGGAGACCACCCAAACAAATAAACAAATCCACCCAAAAGAACCACTAAAAAAGAAGCGCCACCTGTAAAATAGATCTGCCAAAACGCGCTTAACAACATTAACAACAGCCCGGCAACAGCAATAAAAAGACCGCTCTTTTTTCCATTCTCATAAGAAAGCTGAATATGATCCTTTGCTTTCCAAACCAAGTAACCAGACATGAGTGGAATCAAAAAACCGTGTGAATAATAAGAGCCTGGCGCCATCCAACGCCCCACCATCCAGTGCCATACCGGTAAGTAAGCAAGTCCAAAGAGAATCCCAACAAGTATCATTCCTTTTTTCATACTGCAAGCACCTCAGCAATTGAAGAGAAAGAAAATGTGTCTAACAACGTCCCCAACTTTTCTTCTGTATGATTCAAATTAGTGTAATGACGAAACCGAGCCATTGAACTTGCTTTTAATCGAGGCTGATCAGGGTCAACTTCCCAAGGATGAAGGTAAATATTGGCTGGCTTCCCTTCTTGATTCAGTTGTTTGATTCCTTTTTGAATACAATTGAGCGGAATCAATCGAAAATAGCCTCCTCCATAAAAAGGAAAACTAAGTCCCCCTATTTTTTTGACTGTAATCGGATATTCTAAAATAGACTTCCCGTTTGAGGTGTTTATTTTTCGGGGTTCGTTAATCGGCATTCCATCCCAATACTTCCAAAGAAAAGGACGGTAACTCGAATCATAACGGTAACCATTTTCAATAAGAAGGTCCCAAATCCAAGGAGTCTTCTCATTAATAGAATAGGTTGCCGCGCGATAGCCCAAAACCGGCTTTCCAGAAAGGTCTTCTAAAAGTTTTGTTGCCCGGCCTATTTCATTTTTAAACGCTTCTCGCCCTAATTCATCAACTCGTTGATGAGAATAACCATGGCAGGCAATTTCATGCCCTTGATCAGAGACTTGTTGTATTAATTTAGGGAGTTTTTCAGCCACCCATCCTAAAACAAAAAAAGTGGCTTTAACTTGATGAGATTTAAAGAGATTTAAGAGTTTAGGAACAGAGACTTCCAACCTAAGAGAATAGTTTTCCCAATCTTGAAAAGAGATGGTAGAGGCAAAATTTTCTACCATGAAATAATCTTCAAGATCAACCGAAATTGTATTTTGCATGATTCGCCTTGGTTTGCATATACAGTAGTATAAACTTAATAAAATTTTATATCAAAAAACGCTTTTAACATATTAAAAATTGGTCCCACGATACATCTTAATTAAATCAACATCTTTTAAACAAATTTTACTTTTTCGTCCTAAAAAGAATAAGCCTGAAGCAGCATCAAGACTTCCTGGTTTATTTATCAGATAGAAATCAAAATATTTCAATCCAAAAGAGATAAAATCAGAAAAAGTATCTAAAAAAGTTCTAATCTTTTTACTTTTTGTGAAACTTAATAAAAAGTATTTGAGTGACCATGCTAACGCCATTCCAGGCCCACCAACAGCGCCATCTCGAATGCAGGTAAAACACCTAAATAACCGTCGATGCCCTAGCAAAGAAAATCTTTGAAAATCGTATTTTCCTCCGTGAACTTGCTGCATAAAAGGTGTCTCGGCATAAACAATTCCATTCTTTTTTAAAATTCGATGTATCTCTTTAACACATAACTGCGGATCCAAAACATGCTCTAAAACGGCTTGTATGATAACACCATCAAAAGACTCATCAGCAAATGGAATTTGATGAGAATCACAAACTATTTGATTTCTATCACCTATGGATATATCTGTTTCAATAAATTCAATATTTTCATACATAAACAATCGGTTCATTCCAGAGCCAACAATGCTTCCACCTACAACAAGTACTCTTGGTTTTTTTATTTCTTTTAACAATGCTTTTGAAAACATTTTATAGTTTTCTTCAGCTTTTAAGTTTAAGCTAATTGTTGGAGTTATTTTTCTTATGAATGTCTTAAAGAGGTTCTTTGAAGGTTCGTAAAAAAAACTTTCTTTTTTGTAGTTACTTTTGCTTACCCGAAATAAACTTTTGTCCTTATCTAGTAAAATTGGTATCCCATCAATAATTGGATATGTTTTTTTACATTTTTTGTTTAAACAAACAAGTTTAGAGTTTAATTTCTTTATTTTTTCTTTACATGAAGGACATCTAATTTTATTAAGCACGCTTTGATCAATTTTTATTTTATTCATAGAATATTCCATGATTCACCCTGGTTCGCATTTATGATATCATGGGTTTGATGAGATCTCATATCAAAAATCCCTTTTTCTGGCTTTGGGCAGCCTATGCTGGCTTTGTTTTTTATGGCACGCTCATCCCTTTTGATTTAGATTTTTCCGATTGGCAGCAAAAAAGCCTGATTCCTACTGCATTTAAAGAAACTCACCTTTCAAAAATGGATGTAATCAGTAATTTTTTATTTTTTATTCCTTGGGGATTTCTCTGCACCGCTCTTTTGAGACACTGGAAAAACTTTTTTTGGCCCAGTTTGATTTTCTCATTAGTGCTGAGTTTTTTGTTAAGCACTTCAGTTGAAATATTACAAAACTTTTCACCATCACGCTCCCCTTGGACTGGCGATATTTTAGTCAATACAATAGGAGGACTTTCTGGTTGTTTTTTTGGCTATTTTTTCTTTAAACTTATTTACCCTTTAGTCCGCGTCTCTATTTCTAATTCAATTAAAGAGAAACCTATTTTAGTCTTAACTGTTTTAATTGGATTAGGCATCTTTTTAGGTTCGTTATTTCCCTTTGATATTTCAATCCAAGTATCTGATATAAAAACAGCCCTTAAATCGATTCATTGGCTCCCTTTTTGGGACCTAAAAAACTCCTTTTACTTTGCCAGTCTCACTAGAGACCTCTTTTTATTTACCCTTTTTGGTGGTTTTTGCCACTTTTCAATTCGTCTCTATTGTATCCATTTCAAGTCATTTTTAATTAGGGCTGTCTTTCTGACCGTACTACTCTCAATAGTCATTGAGTTTTGCCAGCTTTTCATTATTTCAAGAATGGTCGATTTAACAGATACTGCTATTGCTTTAATTGGCGGATTAATAGGTTGTTTTATTTCAGGTTTAATAGAAAAGTTTTTATTATCTCAATCAGCAAAATCATCTTATGAAGAATTTCGATTCTGCAAATATTTTTTTGTTTTTTATACCCTCTTTGCAGCCTATTATTTATTATCTCCTTTAACTTTTAATTTCTCTTTTGATGAATTTAAAAATAGCCTTTCTTATTCTCTATTAATTCCTTTTTACGCATATTATATTCATACAGATTTTAATGCATTAAAAGATTTGCTTGTTTCTGTCTGCCTTTTTATTCCCATTGGCGCATTGTCATTTCTAATATGGCAAATAAAGCCTTTAGCCATATTAAAAACCCTTACTTTTAGTTTAATGCTATGTTGTGGAATAGAATTAATTCAATTTTTTCAGCCTCATCATTATCCTGATATCACAGACGTTCTTTCAGAAATGACAGGCTCTATTTTGGGCATATGGAGTGTTAAAAAATTTAGTCCTTTGAAAGCAACTTGATAAGCGGAGAAAGGTTTTTTTCCCAATCACAATGTTCTTTGATTGCTTTTAAACCTTTAGTTTTTAACGTTTCTTTTTTAGAAGGGTTTTTTAATAACTCTACGACTGAGGCAACAAATTCTTCTTCTTTATTCGCAACCACAACAGCTGCTTGAATATCTGGATGCACACCCTGTGTTACGCCTGAAGTAGCCACAACGGGTTTGCCCATGGCTAATGCTTCTAAGAGCTTATTTTGCAAGCCTATAGAAAATCTGATTGGTAAAACACATATTTCAGCTTCATTCATAAAAGGTTGTACTGAGGGCACATTAGGACAAACAACCACCCCCTCTATTGATTTTAATCTTTTTACAGCCTTTGTAGGGTTGGCCCCTACAATCTTAAATTGAGCATCAGGTACTTTCTGCTTTATTTGAGGCCATATATTCTTGCAAAACCATATAACAGCATCCACATTTGGGAGATAGTCTAAAACACCTGTAAAAAGAAGTGAGTTTTTTTGACACTGCTCTTGTGGAGAAAACTTTTCAAGATCAATTCCATTATGAATGACAAATGGCTTTGAATTAATTTCTATTTCTGACAATCGTTTCTTTTCTGTTTCACTCACAAGAAATACTTTCTCAGCCTTTAAAGATATCAGCTTTTCAAAATTTTTTAACTTCTTTGACTCATAAGCATAAATCCATTTTAAAAATCGAGAGCTCTTTTGAGCAAACTGATGCCATTTCTCTGAATCAACATCCATAAAATCAGCATAGTAAAAAATTTCTTTTCGAAAAGGGTAATCTGCCATAACCGAGCTATCAGCAATAACAATATCAGGCTTAAATAAGGCTAACGCCTTTATAAATTCATTAAAAAAACGTCGGCTTTGAAAAGCAAAGACACTTATTGATTTATTGAATAATAAAGCGAGTAATCCTTTTGCTTTTGAAAATGTATAGTTCATTGGGACAGTTTTTAGATCAACACATATTTTATTTAACTCTTGAATAGATTCTTTACTATCAGATGAAGATTCATCAAAGGAGAGCAGCATAACGTCATGATGCTTAGAGAGTTCTTTAATAAAATGATGGGACCGAATCTTATCTCCTCTATTTGGAGGATAGGGTAATCGATGGGTCAAGTAGAGAAGTCTCATTGTCGCTTTCTTATTACTCTAGCAGGACTTCCTGCGGCAATCGAATATTCTGCAATCGGTTTATGAACCAAGCTGCGGGCTCCTATAATAGACTTCATGCCCACATTAGACATCACAATGGCTCCATCACCAATCCAACAATCTTCTCCAATCACAACTTTAGGAAATTCTCCGCCTTGTTCTCGAATAGGGATGTCAAGACGATCTGCATAATGTTGCTTTCCACCATTGATAATTTCTGAATGGGTCCCAATAAGGGTGTCCTTCCCAATATCAACATTCCCAATCATACAATAAGGTCCAATATAAACCCCTTCACCCACAGAGGCTTGATAACTTGAGAACAAGACTCCAAATGAAATGCAACAATCATTAGAACAATAAGTAAGTGTTAAACGATAAAACTCTCTTCTTAAATATTCCCCAATTAAACCAGGAATCAAACTAAACAACTGAGAATATCCTTGAAAGTTTTTTTCCTTATCTAGAAATAAATTAGATAAAAGATAAAACAAATAAAAAGGAAACACACATAAACGAAAAAGTACTCTGAATATGAATTTAATGAAATTTTTCATAAAGTTCCTTATAGACCTCTTCGAGTCGTTTCACTCTTTTATCAAATGAAAATTTTTCTATGATTGTATTTCTAGATTTTTTTCCATACTCGTTTCTCAATCCGGGATGATCTATCAGTTGAACCATGGAAGCAATCAATGCTTCTAAATTTTTAGACGGGCAAATCAACCCATTCTCTTTTGATTGTATCAGTTCATTTACCCCACCCACATTAGTCGAAACCACGGGAACTTCCATAGCCATTGCTTCTAAAATAGAATTAGGCATTCCTTCTTCATTTGAGCTCAGCACCATCAAATCTAAACCTTTATAAATCATTCTGATATCATCAACAAATCCAACGAGATGAACCCATTTTCGTAGTTCCATTTTATCAATCAGCTGATCTATTTGTTCTTTAAGCTCTCCTTCGCCTACAAGGACCAGCTCAACTTCTTTACCTTGAACAATCAATCGTTGAAAGGCTTTTAGTAACAAGGGTAAATTTTTTTGTTCAGACAAACGCCCTACATAGCCAATCAAAGTCTTTTCTTTTGAGACCCCTAACTCTTCTTGTAATGTCGACTCTGTTTTTTGAGGATCAAAATAAGTTGTGTCAATTCCATTTGGCATGTTTTCTAATCTAGACAAAGGTATTTTCTTCTTCTTCAACAAATTAAAAAGTGATTCACTTACAGTCAGAACCTTATTAGCCGTTTTCAGTGCTCGCATATCTAAATATTGATAAAGCTTAAGTTTTAAAGAATCAGCATAATGTAAATGGTAGGTCGCAAGCCAAGCAATGGGATAATTTCTATAAACTAGCTTCGCTAACACATCTGTTTTGTATTCATGGCTGTGTATAATATCAATCTTCTTTTTAAAACAATAGTCCTTAAGCCATGAAACCAAACTAAAGTCAAAAGAACCCTTTTCATACAACTCTTTATAAAAAACATTAGGGTTATCAGATTCAAAGTACTGTTGCCTCATTAAGTTAAAACCTTGATCATCTTCGTCACGTATATAAACAATATGTGTCTGAAAACGTGTGGGATCAATTTTAAGTGCCGTTAAAAAGATGGTTTTTTCAGGACCGCCACCACTACCACGGACGCACCTTAATTCTAAAATGTTTATTTTCTTTTGTTCTGTCACAACATTTTCTCTATTTTCTGAGCCAGGGTATCAGCCCGAGATTCCCAGCTTTCTTGTTTCATTTCGTTAATTTGCTTCTGTGAATTCCATTTTTTATAACCTGCAACAACTTCATCCATACTATGAAGCCACTCCTCAAGAGTCCCTCCTAATTTGAGCCACTTTTTATATTTAACAACCTCTGGTATAGGTGAAGCAACAACAGGCTTTCCTGTTGCTAAGCACTCTCTCAACTTTAATGGATTTAACGCATTTGACAAATCATTCATTTTGTATGGCAAAAATAAAATATCTACTTTTTTTAATTCAAGAGGCAACTCTTCATAAGAACTGGGAGGAAAAACAGAGATATTCGCTCTTTTCTCTATATTTTTTGGAAAATACTGCTTGGGCCCCATAAAGACCCATTTCCAATGACTCCTTTTTTCTGATAATGCGCTTATCAATTCATAATCCAATCGTTTATCTAACATACCGAAAAATCCAATGCTGGGAAAAGAGTTTGTTTCTACTTTATTAGACGAATTGGAAAAATGTTCGACTTCAACGCCATGAGGAAGAAATAGTTTTGGAATATTTGGAATATCCTTTCTATCATAGAGTTTTTTAGATGTGGCTACATAGAGATCAACTTTATTTAAAAGTTCTTGTTCCATCTTCAAAATAGTTTTTTTGTCCATCCCAGGCCACTTTGAAAAATCATCCACACAATAATAAACTTTTAAAGATTCATCTAAATTTCCAATCCAATCACACGCATTAGGCACTGTTGCAAGACTCACTCTCTTAGTCGAAGTCAAAGAGTTTATTTTTTTTGATAGTGCATTTATTCCTAAGGACTTATTAAATTTTCTTATGCCATTAAATTGATTCCAAGGCAAAGAGATCGGTGAGACGATATCTAAATTATCAATTTCATGCTCTTGTGTTGATTTGCCCCATTCTTTTAATTTTTGACAGATACGCTTTAAGTCATATGCTGAAAGAGAAGGCGAACGTAATCCAATAGAGTTCACCCAAAGCACTTTATTTTGAGACAAAAAACGTTTCATGAGGTGCTGACAACTCGAAGGAAAGCGCCCCCAATCATCTGAAAAAACAATAAAATCACACAAGTTCTTCATAAAGCTCTCTGTATTCCTTAAACATCTTATCTTGATTATATTTTTCTTTAACATCTTTATAAGCATTAATAGCATACTGGTTGTATTTTTCTGGTTTATTTAAAAACTTAGAAATCAAGCGAATCAAATGTTTTTTGTCAGTACTTCTAAAAATTCTTCCAGTCACTTTATTCTCTACAAATTCAGCATTTCCCCCTACATTGCTAGCTATAACAGGTACCTTCGCTGCCATTGCCTCTAATAAGGTGACTGAAGCCCCCTCACTCTCAGAAGGTAACACAAGTAAATCCATGGTTACATAGTATGGATCTACAGGATATTTTGAACCTACAAACGTCACTTTTTTATTTAGTTTCTTTTTCTTTACTTGTTTTTCTAATTTTTCTCTTAACTCTCCATCACCAATATAAAGAAGATGAAGCTTCGGAAACTTAGAAACAAGTGTTGAAAATGCATTAAAGAGCAACTCTGGATTTTTTATAGAATGAAGTCGCCCCACAAATCCAATAACTGTTGATTTTTTAGAAATATTAAGTTCTTTTCGCAGTTTTTCTGATTGAAGCGTTTGAACCGGTTTTACAGACACCCCATTGTAAATAACGTCAGTCTTCCTAGCCCAGATCCATTCTTTTGTATGGATTCTTTGTTTTGAAAATTCACAAACAGCTGTAATGGAATGAGCCCTAAATTGTGCCCATTGATTGAAAATTTTTCGCTTTATCCCAACCACATCAGGATAGTGTCGCCCATGTTCCGTAAAAACAAGCTTTGCTCTTCTTGATTTGGCTAAAGCTGAATAAAAAAACGGCGTATATTGATGTGCATGAATTATATCGGGAGAAAATGTGTCTATTAAATGGCTCATCCTTTTCACAATCCCCCAATCTCTACCTGGTTGCCTCAGCATTTCAAAAACAGGTATCTTTTCAGCTTCTAAATACTTTGCTAATGGACCTTTCCCATCTAAGCAACAAATAGCGACTTCATATTTTTTTTTGTTCGCCAAAGCTAATTGATAAACCAATAATTCAGTCCCAGCAATCGGCAAACTATGAACCACATATAATATTCTTGGTTTCATAAATACTGATTTCCCTTATAAATAATGAGCAAAATTAAAATTAAACCCCCTACTAGCAATAGTTTCTTTTTTACTTTGGCCTTTTGAGGAGTAAATGATTTTGGTTCGCCATAATTTTCATTTGAATCAGGAAAAGAGATGTTTGAAAGTTCTTTTTCATCAAATGGCTTAAAACAACCATACGCTAAAAGAATTGTAAGCGGACGTATAAAATAAAATGTTTTTTGGTTTAATAAGTCTTCAAGGCATTTTTTATAAAAATACTTTGCTTTATTTAAATATAAGGCTCTTTGCGTTGCATGAGAGTATTTAGCCGCCATATTAAGAACATAGCTCTTTCTAATGTCTTGCGCAGACCATGTTTCTGACCAAATAACAAGTTTATCCTTTAGTTTAGAGTAAGGCTTTTCATTGTTCACCATCCATTCAGCATAATGAAGAAGAGACTCTCTTGCGTAATGAAACATAAAGTCAGACTGTTTATTTTCCACTTTAAAATCAAGATATTTGGTGAGCATTTGTAAAAAAACAAGATATGACCACCTAAATTCAGGTTCATCTAAATGAAGTCGATCTATTTTTTCTTTTGGATGCACGCAGCGCAATATGATCTTTTCAACTGCCGACATATATTTCATGTCTTGAGTTAATTGAAAAGCATCTAAGAGTGCATTAATAGAGTTTCCACTCCCTCTCCCAGGTCCATGAAAAAGAGGACTAGAAGTATTTGAGCTTAATCCAGTATCTGATGAGTCAATAAATCTAAACACTGACTTTTTACCATCTTCCATGTTAACGACCCAATTAGCTAGTTCAAGAACAGCTTCTTTAGCATTTAAGTCACCAGATAGGTAATAGTAATTTAAAAGCCCTGAGGTGTAATTGTGTTCGTTTGAGGGCCCTCCGCCAAGACTCTTCCCTTTTCCACCAACAAGGGGCTTGTTTGTGTAGGTCCTATGTGTAGAGAGGCCTGCATCTCGGTAATGCTCAGTATGCCAAAAAAGACCCCCGTTATAAGCTGACTTGTCTTTTTCGGTATGGTAAATGTCAATATCCATCACATGTTGAGCTAAATCTCGTGCAAGTACCCACCACTGTGAATCGCCAGAAAGAATAAACTGGTTTATAAAGCCTAAAATCGCATCATATTGATTGTTAAAATGAGAAACAAAGGGCTCTTCTTGATTAACTGATTCGTGGTCTGAGTAAAGTTCACCAAAATTTCTCCAGCCATATTCATCAATTAATTCACGCCGGTTTAACAAGCCATTATTTCCATTAACTGATTGATGAATATACTTTTTATAGTCTGCATCTGATCCATTAAAATTTGGTGAAACGTCAGATCCCATCCACTCTTTTGAGTCATATGAAAAGTTAACAGGGTTTAAAAAACTTCTTAGTTTAGTTGCGATCTGTTCTTTATTTTCTTGAGTGTTAAAAATAAGATAAAATCGATGTGTTTTTCTCTCTCCACCTTGTAATTCAAATAAGCTGGGATAAACCTCGGGGAAAAAACTTAATTTAAATTTATTCTCACTCCAATCAAAAGATTTTGGAAAGTTTTGCCAAAAAGAATCTAGAGCAATGCCTACTGATAAATCGTGTTCAGATAAAACAACAGCAGGTTCAATTCTTTTACCTTCTTCTTCTTTTGAATCTATTAGTAGCTTATATCCAGGTAGATCATGAGGCACTTCTCCTCTTTGATTGACATGGTTATGAGATAAATAATTTTCTCCACCACTTGACTCTTGATAGATAGATCCTCTCGAACAAGCACCTTGAGTAAGTGGCTCTTTTTTGTCTCGAGTCACTAAGACATGAGTAAAAGATCTTTCTTCACACTCTAATTTAAAATATTGAGATTTAAACATCAGTGAGCCACTGTCACCCAGGTCCCAAACCCCCTTACGATGCTGAGCCCTTTCAGCATTCCATAGAGTCCATTCAACCTTACAACTAGTAGAACCAGCCCAAAAGGTCATTTTCATAAGAAATTTCCCTTTATCTGGGTTCTTAAGACTAGGAAAACAACCTTCCATTCTTAAAGTAGACCTTAAAAGGCCTTCTGTTTCTAAGTAACTTTTTTGAACTTGAGCAAAATGCTTTTCATTAAATTCATCAATTAAAACCCAACGGCTGTTTTTGAATCTAACTTCAGATTCACCCGATATCTGAATACTAGAAAGAACACCCTGTTGGCCCAAATCTAATTTAAATTGAGCTTTTCCGGTATGAATCGACCACTTTTCTTGAGTATTTTGAATTTTAATTGAGTATGGATACTCATTGGTCACTATTGAAGAATCATTTGAAAATTCTAGATTTTTTTCTTCTTCTGATCTTAATGTATACGGAAAATCAACCAACAACCATTTAATGCTTCCATCAGGCCAATAAGATAAAGGGCTGGTTTGAGTTTTAACATATTCAGAACCTTCTTTGACGGATAGAGAATCCTCCTTATGAAAGGCACTTTTGGGTAGAGGAAAACCAAGAGTCATTAATTCTTCGACTCTGTTAATTCCATCTGCTTCTTTTAGCTTTAATGATATCTTCACTCTTTGGTCCCCAACTGATTGATACGAAAATCTTCAAAGCGATGAAAAACAGCCTCCCACAGAAAAAACTCATTGATTCTCTGCCGAGCTTTTTCCCCCATTTTAAGTGATAAGTCTGGATTGTTTAAAAGCAGCTCTATCTTTTCTTTTAATTCAAGAGGATTTTTTGAATGAACAACAAACCCTGTTTCTCTATCAAGGATGGCATCTTCTGTCCCCCCACTATCACCCCCGATAACAGGTGTTCCACAAGCACCTGCTTCTAAAAAGACGAGGCCAAACCCTTCAACTTCTCCATTTTCCAAAGCAATATTTGGCATGATAAAAAGATCTGCTAAAGAATAGAGCTCCCTTATTTTCTCATCGTCTAAGCGACCTAAGAAAGTCACATTCTCTTCTAGAGAGTAGTCTCTAACCAATTCTTGTAAATAAGGTTTATCCTCTCCTTCTCCACCTATAAGATAATGAAAATTATTTAGATTCTTTTTATTTATGTCTCTCAAATATTTTAAGACAAAGTAATGACCTTTTCTTTCAATAATTCTAGAAATAGTTAAGAGAACTTTTTTATTTGAAACATGATATTTTTTCTTTAATTCTTCAATATTGGTATTAAACTCCAAATATTCTTTTGATACGCCCCAATAGATTACTTTAGTTTTTTCATCTTCCACTCCTAAATTTATAACAGCCTTTTCAGTAAAATGACTGTTACAAAAGATTCCCCTTGAACGATTAAAGATTCTTTTCATCCACTTTTTTCTAAATTTAAAACGTTTACCAATTTCAATTTCTTCACCATGAGCATAAACAAAATATG
>JAJCYG010000067.1 GCA_029263055.1 Actinomycetes bacterium | reverse complement strand
CTAAGTATTTTTTAACTTGTGCCTTGTAACGAGTAAAAATTAATATTTTCTTTCCTTTGCTTTTCTTTCCCACGAGCTCCTTTTTGATAATTCGATCCATCGCTTCATGCTTGGGCGATTCACTTTTTTTACCAATATAAGCCGGATCATTCATGATTTGTCGTAGCGCTTCCTTTTTAGAAAAATATCCTTCATTAAATTTGTAAAATCCTTTATCTTCCTCGGTTTCATTTCCCCTATGTCTTTGACACCATCTCTGATAATCGGTAAACAGCTCTAGAATAGAAGCCGTTTGCTCATTTGAAAGGAAAAATTGGCCTGTTTTTTCATCCACCGGTTCGATTTCTAATTTTCCGGGTAGTTTATCTTTCTGTTTTTCCAATGGTATTTTCGGATCATATTCTTCAAAGACATCTTTTTTCCTTATGCGGATCATATGCTGCTGCATTAAAAGAAACAGCGCATTTAAAGCTTCGGGATTATTCGAAGGAAAGGCGCGAGCAAAGGCGCGAGCGGATTTGAAGCGAGAATCATTTGGTCGAAGAGCACCTAATATCCGGCCAATTTGAGAAATCTTTTTAAACGGGGTAGCTGAAAGTAAAATTTTAAAACCTGCTTTAATTTGAGCAGTCCCTTTAGATTGCTGGGAAGAGGCGCTCCCAAGATAATCGGCTTCATCTATCACTAAAACCCCCTCAGGTCGAGAAAGTAAAGCGGCCCTTTTTCTGGTCATCCCCCTCATAAATTCAATATTCGTGACAACTTGGGGCGTTTCAATATCTCCCAAAGTCTTTGCTCGTTCTCGATAAGTCCCTTCTAAAGGAGTTAAGTTGACATCTGAAAAAAACTTTTCATCTTGTTCCGTCCAGCTGGAAACAACCGGATTTGGGGTTAAAATGACAGAGTCATAACCGTTTACAGCAACCAATGCGGTTATTGTTTTCCCTAAACCCTGTTCATTTGCAATGAGCACTCCCTGTGCTTTTTCATCATTCTCCATTAATTGCCTTGTTTCATAAACGGCATACTTCTGAAAAAAGTAGAGTCGTTGGCCTGGTTTCAATTTAAACTCCATTTCAGCAATCTCTTTAAATTTTATTTGAATTTCTTTCAAAAGAACTTTTTTTGATTTTGACTTTTCTTTACGGATCAATGTCTTTAAATATTTAAATCCGTGTTTTTCATCTTGAGTAAAGTGTCGTAGCAATGATAATTCCATTGAGCGTAGTAGAAATTGATATTGAGCAGGATTTTTATGGATTGATGCTAATACTTCTTCTTTCAGAGCGAGAAGCATTAAAAAAGATTCTTCTACATTTTCAGGAGTTCCGGTCTGTTGAAGTTGAATGAGTTGAGAAGGACTTTTTTCTTCTGTTTCATCATTAACCCCATAAACAATAAACTCGTTAATTTCTCCTGTTTTGGGTAATGGAATTTTTGCGTAAAAGGTTCCGTCCTTCCTTACTTTAATCTTTCTAGTATAGGCACCCGTTACCTGAATGTAAGAAACGTCTGAAGATGTATTTCCTGAGAGTTCAAAGGAATTTTCTTCTGTTTCAAAAATAAAACTATCGTAATCTTTATCAAAATTCGGAAGGGACAAAACATCATCATATTCCTCATGAAGCTCCTCTTCTTCTGAAATATTTCCAGAAATACCCTTTAAGGATGATCTTATTATTCCCTCTATTACTTCAGAAGACAAATCAGGGTGAAAAATACGCAGGTATTGCTGAAGCCGGAGAGGATCTTTTCCCAAGAGAGCAATGGCATCTGATAAATCAAGATAGTCTATTTTCTCTTCAATATCAACTCCAAGCTCAAAGCCAAATTCTTTGGCAACTTTTTCTTTGTCACTTTCATTAAAAGCCCAGAGAATATGGGAGCCTGTTCTTCTTTTGAAATAAGAGATGCCATTTAGTGTAATTTCTATTTTTCCTTTGGCTTCTTTATTTAGTTTATCTTTAATATTTTTTACTAATTTTTCTAATCTTCCACTAATAATTTCGGCTAATTTAGGTATAGAGCAACCAATTTCACCTGCAGCAAGTTCAAGTATGAGATAATTTTTAAGCTTAAAACTAAATTCTTTGGCAACCCTTTTTTTGTCCTCTTCTTTAAAGGCCCAAACAATATGGGTACCTGATTTTCTTTTGAAATAAGAGATGCCATTTAGTGTAATTTCTATTTTTCCTTTGGCTTCTTTATCTAATCTATCATTCACTTTAATTGTAATTTTACCGGCGCTCCCTCTAAAAACTGGATCTAGTCCACTTTGAGAGCATGAAATTTCATCTGCGGCAAGCTCAGCTATGAGATCATTTCTAAGCTCAAAGCCAAATTCTTTAGTAACTTTTTCTTTGTCACTTTCATTAAAAGCCCAGATAATAATAGAGCCTGTTCTTCTCTTAAAAAAAGAAATACCCTTTATTTTAACTTCTGCTTTTCCTCTAGCGGCTTTATCAAACATCTCTGTCATTTTGTAAAAGTTCTCTTTATCCCCTATATAAAGGCTACTGAGTCCTGGAGGAGAAGCAGAAATCTCATCTGGGGCTAAATATAGGATAGGATCAGATCGGAGTTCAAAGCCAAATTCTTTGGCAACTTTTTCTTTGTCACTTTCATTAAAAGCCCAGACTGTACGGGAACCTGCTTTTCTTTTAAAATAAGAAACGTTATTTAGTGTGATTTCTGCTTTTCCTTTTGCTTCTTTATTTAGTTTATCATTTACTCTTTTTGAAAATTTAGTGTGATCACCTACAAAGATGGCGTGAAAACGACTACCAGAACAAGATATTTCATCTGGAGCTAAATATAATAATTTAACGCTGATGCCCTTTTTAAGCTTCAAACCAAATTTTTTGGCAA
>JAJCYG010000066.1 GCA_029263055.1 Actinomycetes bacterium | reverse complement strand
TTCTTTGTCTTTTTCATTAAAAGCCCAAACAATGATGCTCGGACCTTTTTTTCTTTTAAAAAAAGAAATGCCGCCTAGTTCAAATTCTGTATTGCCTTTTGCAGCTTTATTTAGAGCCCCGTTTACTGTATTAGTCAATTTTGAGCCATTTCCAACATAAATTTTCAGACCGGTTTGTGAACAAGCAATTTCATCTGAAGCGAGTTTAGGTATTAAGCCGCTTCTAAGTTTAAAGCCAAATTCTTTGGCAACTTTCTCTTTGTCCTCTTCTTTAAAGGCCCAGACAATTTGAGTATTATTTCTTCTCTTAAAATAGGAGATGCCATTTAGTGTGATTTCTATTTTTCCTTTGGCTTCTTTATTTAGTTTTTCACTTAGTATCTTCGCCAATTTTTCGACAGCTCCTATATAAATTGGTTTTAATCCATTAATCGAACAACCAATTTCATCTGAAGCGAGTTCAGGTATTAAGCCGCTTCTAAGCTTAAAGTCAAATTCTATGGCAACTTTTTCTTTGTCCTCTTTTTTAAAGGCCCAGATAATATGGGTACCTGATTTTCTTTTGAAATAAGAGATGCCATTTAGTGTGATTTCTATTTTTCCTTTGGCTTCTTTATCTAATCTATCATTCACTTTAATTGTAATTTTCGAAGCAGCTCCTATATAAATTGGATTTAGTCCTTTTTGGGAACAACCAATTTCATCAGAGGCTAAAGGTGTAATATCGATATTTAATAATCCCAATTTGAGCTTTTTTGCAATGAGATTATAAAAATCATGCGTTAATATATTAAATAGTGGGAAAGAAGCAATTGCTACGATGTACAGACTAACCGAGATCAGAAAATAGGATTGAGGTATTAGCAACTTTCCCAATAAAAAAGGTACGGTTATCATGCTTGTATAGATCAGCCCAATGCCAGAAATTCGAGAGCCGAGTTTAACCCAGTCCGTTTTACCTTTGGTAGTTTGATTGTCATGAAAGAATAAGAATCGGATCGGATTAAAGGTTAGACGAAGCTCCTTGAAACCAACCAACAACCTGTCCTGCCCCTCATTAAGACCTTCGTTTCCAAATGAAGTTCGAGTTAAGTTTTGAGTTGAATGAGGATATTGAATGACAGGTGTGTAAACCTCTCCTTGAAAGGCTGTCGCTGGAGCAAGATAATCCTCTGCCCCCAAGCTTGCAGGGATCAGCATGAGCAAAACTAAAAATAATGAAAGTAAACTACGCATAAAACGGCGCATAAGCATTAGAGTCCTTTCTTAAAACAAGTTAATAGAATAGCAAGTAAACAATGTTTTGTCAAGGGCTTACAAATATAGATTTGCTGGTTATATAGAACCTTTGCAGGGCTGTGATTTTAGTAGAAAACGGGAGGGGTTTTCTGCTAACATCGCAGAGTTATTTGTGGTTTGCTTTTCCTTTGTTTTCAAAGACTTACAACACATTAGGGCCTGTAGCTCAATGGCAGAGCAGGGGACTCATAATCCCTTGGTTCCAGGTTCGAATCCTGGTGGGCCCATTTTTTTGGTCCGGAATGGGGGCAGCTGCGGCGTTGGGTTAGAAAAATAAAAACCTCAACGTATTTAAATATACGCCTCGGCTTTTATTTTTCTAACCCGCCTTGCAGCTACCCCCATTCCGGACCAAAAAATCGTTGTCATAGTTATAATTCAGGACTGATGTTTTAAGGCTCATTGCATTGTCGCTTTGCTCCTTGCAATGAATAGGTTTGTAGAACGAACTTTATAAAAGAAAAATCAACGTTGTATTAAAAACAAGTGAGGATAAATGAAAAGAATATTTTTTGTGTTGTTGGTTGCTGGGTTGTTGTTGCCTTTATCATTATTTGCGCAGTCTAACCCCACTCCTATTGGGGATGTGCTTTCTGATTCTTCGGATGAGGATATTGTGACGATTCAAGGGAGAGTGACTCGTTTTGAAGATGAAGATGATAGAGATGAAATGTCTGTGGTTGATCCAACTGGGAAGATTTGGGTTGAGCTTGAAGAAAGGCATGAAGCATTAGGCATTAAAAAAGGGAATGAAGTTGAGATTACTGGCGAACTCGATCAAAACTTTTTTACTAAAAGCATGAAGATGAAAGCAATTGATATCGACATCAAAAACTAGTTTGAGAAAATTAGGAAGAAATAAAAAAGGCGAGGAAATAAATCCTCGCCTTTTTTGTTTTTAGTATTCTTTCACAGATAAGTCTAAGAAACTTTTTAGACGACGGGAACGGGTTGGGTGACGCATTTTTCTCAAAGCTTTGGCTTCGATCTGACGGACACGTTCACGAGTCACGTTAAATTCTTTACCCACTTCTTCTAATGTTCGAGGGTAACCATCCCCTATTCCAAAACGTAAGGTGAGTACTTTTTTCTCACGTGGTGTTAAGGTTTGAAGCACTTCGTCCATTTGTTCTTTGAGCAAAGTGTAACCGGTTGCATCAGCAGGAGACTCTGCCCCTTTATCTTCAATAAAGTCACCAAAGTGGCTGTCTTCAGTATCCCCGATTGGTGTTTGCAGCGAGATAGGATGCTGGGCAATTTTTAAAATGCCGCGCACTTTTTCAACTGGCAAATCCATTTCATCGGCAATGTCTTCAGGAGTTGGTTCTTTACCGCGATCTTGAAGTAATTTTTTAGAGGCTCTTCCCAACTTATTGATTGTTTCAATCATATGCACAGGAATACGAATGGTTCGGGCTTGGTCAGCAATGGAACGGGTAATGGCTTGGCGAATCCACCACGTGGCATAGGTACTAAATTTATACCCACGGCGGTATTCAAACTTTTCAACTGCTTTCATTAACCCCATGTTCCCTTCTTGAATCAAATCCAAGAAAGACAAACCACGGTTTGTGTATTTCTTTGCAATCGAAATAACCAAACGCAAGTTAGCTTCAACCATTTCACTCTTAGCAGAGTGAGCACGGCGTGCCCACAAATGCAAATCATCTGCATGTTGCACAAATTCATCCGCAGGAAGCCAAGCTCCTTCTTCCATGCGTTTTAATTTTTGTCGCTCATTTTTGACTTTTGCTTGATTGGCTTTGGTTTTTCGAGCTTTTTCAAGCACGGCAATTTCAGCCACGAGTTCGCGTAACTTAATCGCAGAACTTTCAATCTTTTTTATAAACTCTTCAATCGCTTTTTGACGAAAATAGAGCTTTTTGATCGCATTTTGAAGTTCGGTTAAAGCTTTGTCTAACTCAACCTTAGCTTTAGCTTTTTTCTTCTCAGGCAGAACTTTGTAATAAGCAACAACCTTCTTCTCAACTTTGGCTTCTGCTTTTTTAATGTCAGTGGTTACTTTAGGAAGCTGAACAATATATCGGTCACGGTTTTTGACCTTTTTATCTAAGACAACACGGTCAAAACGTTCTTTACCTGCCACCAAACGCTTGGCCATTGCCATAGCTTCTTTAGGGGTATAACCAAAACGAAAGATCAATTGATTGATGTTTTTTTCAGCTGTTTCAATTCTTTTAGAGATCTCAATTTCTTGATCACGAGTCAACAATGGGACTTGACCCATTTGTTTCAGATACATCCGAACCGGATCATCTAAAATATCAATCTTAGCTGCTTTGGTTTTTTCTTTTTTCTCTTTTAACTTCTTTTTATCTAATTGAACAGAAACATCAGCAGCATCAATGATGTCAATATCCATCCCACGCATCAGGATAATAATTGAATCAATTTCATCTGCATCCACAATATTATCAGGAAGAGAATCATGGATATCGTCGTAAGTGAGATATCCTTTATCTTCAGCCATTGCAATGAGAGATCGAATTTTACTTGTACGGGTCTCTTTTTCCATAACCAGCCTTTCTAAACAAAACTACAACTCAAATTCTTGCAAGCTTTGCCGCTTGTCCAAGATTTGTTGGAGCACTTGGCCCACATCTTCATTTGACCGTTCTAACGCAGCCAACCGATCATTTAAAACTTTCAGTTCTTTTTCTACACGTTTTCGACGTAATCGCAAAAGCGAACGTTGGAACTGTTTTTCAATTTGTTCCAAATCAATCGGTCGTGCCGAAAGCGCGCTTAAAAAAGATAAAAGCTCTTGGTCTTGAAGTTGACTCATAAGGGATGGCAGCCCACTCCAGGCTCCATCAATAGACAGGTCTTTGATTTTTTCAAAAATATGTCGAAATGTCGGATCTTCAAAATCGGAACATTCTAACTCAGAACAGGCTTGAGATGCAAATAATGGTTTCTCAAAAATAAAGCGTAAAATCTCCCCTTCAATTGAGAGCAAATCAGGTTTAGGGAGTTTTTTAGGCTCTTCTGGACTTTGCCCCACTTCCTGAGGGTAACTATTTTTTGTAACTAATTGGCTAAAAAGTACTTTCTCACTTATTCTTAATCTATCAGCACATTTCTTTACCCAGGCATTCTTAAGCAACTGATCGTCCATTCTCTGGATCAAATCAAGCATGCCCCGGGCAATATCTCGCTGGCCATAGGGGCTTCCAGCATCAAATTGCCCACATAGCTTCTCTAATTTGTAGTCTAAAAAGAAGGGGGCTTCTTTAATTAATTGCTTAAAAGCGTCGGCTCCATGCTCTTTAACATAGTCGTCCGGGTCATATCCTTGCGGCAACATCAACACTCGCACTTGCGCGCCTGTCTGGGCAAAAAGGTCAATCCCTCTGAGCGAAGCCCCAACACCTGCTTGGTCCCCATCATAACTAATCACAATTTCTTCAGCAAAACGGGTTAAAAGACGCACATGATCTAAAGTTAGAGCGGTTCCCAAAGTAGCCACACAATTTTGAAAACCAGCTTGATGAAGAGCGATCAAATCCATGTACCCTTCTAAAACAAGCACACTTTTTTGCTGAGAGATTTCATTCTTGGTCCAGTTCAACCCGTAAAGCAAACTTCTTTTTTTAAAGAATTCGGTTTCAGAAGAATTTAAATATTTAGGCATGGAGTCAGAAACGGTTCGACCTCCAAAAGCTACCACTCTTCCTTTAATATCGCAGATAGGAAACATCAGTCGGTGCACAAACCGATCGCGCCATCCTTGACTCCCTTGCACAATCAAACCAGCCCGCTCTAATTCTTTTTCTGAATAACCTTTCTTCTTTGCTGCATCTAATAAAAGACTCCACTCTTTGGGAATAAATCCTATGCGAAATTTCTCAATTTCCTCTGAAGTCAATCCTCGCTGTTTCACATATTCTTGAGCTGATTTATCCTGTTTAAGATGGCGCACAAAAAACTCTGTGGCCAGTTCACACAATTCATAATATTTTTGTTGGAAAGAATTAGATTTATGTTCTTTAACATCTGGAATCGCCACACCTGCTTTTTGAGCAAACTCAGTCACCACTTCAACAAAAGTCAATTTGTCTAAATTCATCACAAAGTGAAAAGCATTACCGCCTGCCCCACACCCAAAGCAGTGATAGATTTGCTTAACCGGACTCACCACAAATGAAGGGGTCTTTTCCGAGTGAAAGGGACAAGGTGCTTTAAAATTAGCCCCAGCTCGCTTCAACGGAAAATAGCCTTGCACCACAGAGACAATGTCTGTAGCATTCAACACTTGGTCAATAATTTCTTCTGGTATTCTTCCCATCACATCTCACTAATCATTTGGTTTAGCAGAAATAGACTTGTTCCCTGCCCAATAATAACGGAGCAACATCTCTTTACCTTGAGCAATTCCAATGCGCCCGCTTTTTTTGATTGGCTCAGGGTTTAACCCTAAATCGTAGAGAGCCAAATCCCCTTTTAAAAGATCTTGTTTGTTTTCCGGTTGCCCAATCTTTAATGCTTGAGTCAACTTGCCGGGACCATTACTTATTAACAATTCATTTTTTACATTCCGGCGCTTAAGCATGAGCTCTTTCCCTTGATAAGGCTCTAACGCACGAATCAACACAGCCCCAGCAAGCCCCTCTTTTTCTGTCACCACATTAAAGAGATGATGAAACCCATAGCAAAGATAAACATAAGCCACACCCGGGGGACCAAACATAACAGCATTACGAGGAGTCTTTTTTCGCGCAGCATGACTGGCCGGATCATTTGAGCCAAAATAAGCTTCTGTCTCAACAATAATGCCCGCGGCCACGCCCTCTTTGGTCTGATGCCAAAGAAGTTTACCTACCAAATCTTGCGCCACTAAATCTGAACTACGTCGATAAAACGAACGACTCAATCGCTTCATTATTCAATTGTAGAAACTAATGTTTCACTCCCAAAATCATTTAACTTTGGCGTGCGCGCCATTTTTAAAGGAATGCGCTTAATCACACTTTGAGATTGCTTGACACAAAAACGAACCAACCGCTTTCCTAAAAAAGAATCTTGATAGATCTGTTCATAAACAATTGAAACCGGCATCAACATCACAAGCAACAAACAAAAACCAACTTTAAACACATAATGGGCTCCACCCAATAAAGTACCTAACACTCGATCTAAAGTCTTAGCAAACTCAATATTAATTAAAAACGAAAAGAGTTTGCCCAACAAAGCCATCACACAATAACTTGCCGCAGCAAGAGCTATAAAAGCAATCAACCGACCCACCACAAACGGAATCAGTGTTTTCTGTTCTAAAAACTGCGCTCCCACCACAAAATAACTTAAAGAGAAATAAAGCATGACTGCAAGTCTAAGGATTCGGCCTAACGTAATAACAAAACCTTTTTGAAAACCACGAAGTAAAAACCAAAAAAACAACAACAGCAAGCCCCAATCAAACCAATTAAAGACCAAAGCTAGTTTCAACATGCTTATCCTGTACTCTTCATGCCAGAGGCAATCCCGTTAATGGTTAATAACAAAACCTCTTTTTTCTTTTCTTTATCCGCCGGAGATTTTGAAGCACGGTATTCTTTTAAAAAACGGGTTTGAATATAGTTTAAAGGATCGACGTATGGATTTCTCAATTCAATTGACTTGCTCAGAACAGGTTGTCGCCTGAGCAAATCTTTCTCACCTGTGATTAAAAGAACCACATTTCGGGTTCGTTTAAATTCTTTTTCTATTTTTTCCATGATCCGTTGACGGACTGCTTTATTCTTCACTAAATGCGCGTACTTGCGAGCAATATAAAGATCAAACTTAGCTAATGACATTTCAATGTTATCAATAAGCGATGTGAAAAAGGGCCATTTTACATAGAGGGATTGCAATTCTTTCAATCCATCCTTACCATTTTCTTCAATATACTTATTTAAAGAAGAACCCACACCATACCAAGCAGACAGAATAAAACGAGATTGAATCCAGCTAAACACCCAAGGAATCGCGCGCAGGTCTTCGACGCGGTCTGATTTTTTTCGTCGTGAAGGACGCGAACCAATGCTAGCCATGCCAATCACTTGAATCGGTGTGGCTTCTTGGTAAAACTGAATAAAGTCAGGATCTTTAAACACAAGCTCGCGATAAAAAGTAACAGAGTCTTCTGTTAACTTATTCATGAGCTCTTCACACTTTTTAAGCTGCTTTTTATCTTGTTGCTGTTCTTTAACCACTAGGTTAGCAATGGTCACAGCTGAGAGAAGTTGTTCAATGTTGCGCCGCGCAATCACCGGATGAGAATATTTTGCTGAAACAACCTCACCTTGCTCTGTAATCTTAATCGCTCCATTAGGCGCAGCATAGGGTTGGGCCACAATCGCTCGGTGACTCTGACCTCCACCTCGGTCAATCGATCCCCCTTTACCATGAAAGAGAATGAGATGAATGCCCCGCTTACGTGTCACACGGGCTAATTTCTTTTGCGTCAGGTAAAGCTGCCAATTCGCAGCAAGGTAGCCCCCGTTTTTATTTGAATCAGAGTAACCCAACATAATCTCTTGAGAATAATCAATGGCCTTAATATAAGAACGGTAAAAGGGATCTTCAAACAGTTCAGTCATCACTTCTGGAGCACGTTGCAAATCTTCAATGGTTTCAAACAACGGAACCACCCGAATACGTGAAGAAAGTACTCCTTTTGGCCCCACTTCAAGCAATCCAGCCCATTTAGCTAAAAGCAATAACTCTAATAAATCTTTAGGTTTCTGAGACATGCTTAAAAGATAGTTTTCAGTCACCCCTTCACTTAATTCATCTTGTATCCGCTCCAAAACCTTCAACTGCTCCCAAACATCAGGCTTTACTTTAAACTGTTTTTTCTCTGTTTCAGGTTTAGCTAATTCTTTTTTCAAAAATTCAAGCTGAGCCAATTCTTTCTCAGGATAAAGTCGATCTTCAGAAGCTAAAAGTTCCACAACCGCTTGATGCACTTTATCTTTATGATCACGAAACTCTAAAGTCGCTAAATAAAAACCAAATGTTTTCACCTGTAAAATCAGTTTATCCAGAAGATGTTGACTCGATAAAAGACCACTGTACTTACTCATGCTTTGTTGAATCAGCTCAAGTTCTTCTAAGAACTCTGCACTTCTTTCATAACCAGGCGCTCTCTTTTGTAAGGTATGAATCAGCTTTTCATGCATAAAAGAAAGCTTTTTGCGGTAAACCTCTGTTTCCTCATACTGCTCAAGCTCAGCAGCCTGCTTTGGCATCATTTTAATGTCAGCAGCGATACTTTTTTCTAAACCTTTAGAAATTTTTCGACTTTTAATGGACTGGCTAAAGCAGACAATTAATTCTTCCAAACGTTTTAAATAATATTTCAGAATTAAAGCACGTTGTTTTTTGGCGGCTTCATATGAAATCTCAGGGGTGACGTTCGGATTCCCATCTCGATCTCCCCCAACCCAAGAACCAAACCTAATTTTAGGGTATTCAAAGTTCTTGGTATTAGAAAAAGCAAGTTCATACCCTCCACGCAGTCCAGCTAAAACACGTGGAACCAAATCAAGAATCGTATGCTTAAAATAAAACAGAGTATGCGACACTTCATCTAACACACTCATCTTACGATTCCGATTTGGACGGGTGTGCCACATTAATTCTAAACGGCCTTTAATCTGCTCTTCAATCCACTTACGCTCTAAATAAGTTTTCTCAGAGTAGTGATATTCTTCAAGCAGGTTCGCTACTTTTAACAAATGCTCTAAAATAGTTCTTCGTTTTGATTCAGTAGGATGCGCTGTTAACACCAAACCGACTTCTAACTGCTTTAAAAATTGAGTCACTTTACTTGAAGAGACTTTCTCATCTTTGAGGTCATGAAAGAGTTTCTGTATCGACATATCTTGTGTGCAAACAGCCTCTTGTTCATATTCATGAATTTTACGCACACGATGATTTTCTTCAGCAATATTGACCAATTCAAAATAGATAGTAAAGGCTCGAGAGACTAGGTTGGCTTGTGACACAGAAAGTTTATCAATGATTTGCTGTTTTTGTTTGAGTTGTTTGCTTTCAGGATTTTGACGCGCTTCTTTAGCAAAGAGACGAATTTTCTCAACTGTATTAAAAAAAGACTTCCCCTCCTGCTCCTGGATTACTTCTCCCAACAGCGTGGTTAAAAAACGAACATCTTGACTTAATAATTTTGAAGACTTGGTCATAAAATACTCTATAAATGATCCACAAATTTATCTGAATTAATAATCCCACCTGAAACAATCATCTTCATTCCCTCTTCAACAGACAAAGAAGTATCAAGCACTTCTTTTTTAGGGAAAAAAGCTAAAAAACCATTCGTCGGATTAGGAGAGGTCGGTAAAAAAATCGTACAGATTTCATTCCCTTTACTATCTTTTGTTGTGGCAGTTAAAAACCCCATCATCCAAATTCCTTTTGAAGGAAATTGAACGCGCACCACTTTTTTAAATGAATCTTTACCTGAATTGGTGAATGTGGTAACAATCTGCTTAATCGCATTGTAAATACCCCGCACAAAAGGGGTCTTATTGATCACTCGTTCAACTCGATTATAAACAGCGCTTCCAAAATAGTTGGTCACCACAACGCCGATGAGATAAATCGCAATTAAAGAAAGAAGAATGCCAATGCCAGGAATATAATATTCTTTATATTCTCGAATAAAAGGACGGTTTAAAAATTTATCCCACAGGTTAAAAACCCACTGAAAGATAAACATGGTTCCAAGCAAAGGAATAACCACCGCTAAACCAGCTAAAAGCTTATTGCGAATATTGCGTTTGATACGAAAAGCAAATGATTTACGTGTTCGAGGTTCACTCATTTAGATTTGGCCAACTCTGTCTCTTTAGCAAACGCTTCATCTTCTAAGAATTTTTCAGCATCCATGGCAGCCATACACCCACTCCCTGCAGCCGTGATTGCTTGACGATAACGGTGATCTGCCACATCCCCAGCAGCAAACACACCCGGCACACTGGTATGGGTACATTCTTGTTTCGTTTGCACATAACCGACTTCGTTCATATCTAACTTACCTTTAAAAACAGTTGTATTGGGTTGATGACCAATAGCCATAAAAACCCCATCACAAGGAAAGTCAGTCACAGCACCTGTTTTTACATTTTTTAATTTAACAGCTGAAACTTTGTTTTCTTCAACTTTGCCAATAATATCTTCAATTGTACTGTCCCAAATAAATTCAATTTTCTCATTAGCAAATGCTTTTTCTTGCATGATTTTAGAGGCTCGTAATTGATCGCGACGGTGAATCACTGTTACCTTTGAAGCAAAACGAGTTAAGAATGTTGCCTCTTCAATAGCTGTGTCTCCCCCTCCCACAATCACCACTTCTTTATCTCTAAAGAAAAAACCATCGCAGGTGGCGCAAGCCGAAACCCCATGCCCCATCAAACGTTTTTCAGATTCCAAGCCAAGTAATTTAGCTGAAGCCCCTGAAGCCACAATTAATGCTTCAGCAGTATAAATATCGCCACTGTCCATTTTCACATTAAACGGACGTTTTGAAAGATCTGCTTCTACCACATTTTCTAAAATAAATTGCGTGCCAAAACGTTCTACTTGCTGATGCATGAGGTCCATTAATTCAGGCCCTAAAATCCCTTGAGGAAAACCAGGAAAGTTTTCCACATCAGTGGTAATGGTGAGCTGGCCTCCAGGTTGATTCCCTTCAACTACCAAAGGACTTAAGTTGGCACGCGCCGTATATAAAGCTGCAGTCAATCCTGCAGGCCCTGAACCAATAATAATCACTTTATAATGTTTGTTTTTCTCACTCATGAGAACTCTCCTTCAATACGAAAAAATGCTTTAAATTTAAGGCGATCATTATAGCAAAACCACCCTAGATCAGAAATAAATAGGTCAATTAGTTTAGAAGAAAAAAAAAGCACCTATACAAAGTATAGATGCTCTTTAATCTTAATAAATCCTAAGACTAAGAATTAGGAACTGCTTTTTGAGGAGGAGCGTCTCCAGAAAAGACACTGACATTCTTTTCTGTAAAACTAGCCCATTTTTCAGGGACTTCGTCGTCTGCAAAAATAGCATCTACAGGACACTCAGGAACGCACAAACCACAGTCTATGCACTCTTCAGGATTAATATAAAGTTGGTCTTCCCCTTCGTAAAAACATTCCACAGGGCAAACTGCCACACAGGCTTTGTCTTTTGTTCCGATGCAGGGTTCTGTTACCACGTACGGCATTGTAGATCCTCCTTGTTAGCCTAATAACGTCTTTTTAGATGTTAATGCCCAGTTTACCCAGACTTACAAATAGTGTCAACAGGGAAAAGTGATGATTTATGAAAAAAGTTGGATCATTTCTGGCATGGAGTCAATCAGGTAGTCGGGCTGAGCCAACTCTAGCTTGGAACGGATATCAAAACCATAGGTCACGGCACAGGTGCGGACCCCTCCATTTTTACCGGTCTGAATATCAACCGTAGAATCCCCTACCAGCACAGCCTTTTCCTTTTCAATCCCCATCTGCTTTAACAACGTTTCGATTCCATGAGGGTCTGGTTTCATTTCAGGCCCTGTATCGCCACCCCAAACCGATTCAAATCGATCCAGCACATTCAGATCCTTTAATATTGATGAAGAAAGACCTTCAAGTTTGTTGGTTAAAACAGCTATTTTCTTAGATTTAAAGTGTGTGAGTACATCTAAAACGCCTGGATAGAGACAACTAAACGTGGTGAGATTTTGTTCATAGTGTTTTCGAAACAAACGAACCGCTTCATCGACTTCAGAAGCGCGTTGCTCCCCCAAGCACCCTTCCATTAGATTAGAGATCCCTTGTCCAACAAAAGAATGAACCACCTCATCAGGAACCGAATCTAGGCCCAGATCAATCAGAGCTTTATTGGCTGAATCAGCAATATCTTTTTTGGTATCAACCAAGGTGCCATCTAAATCAAAGATGATCCCCTCAATTGAGAGCAGACTATTTTTTATAGGGTGGAGAGAAGACATTTTCTTTTAAAAAGACACCTAAGTAGTTAACTGGAACACCCATAAACGTTTTGCGCTTGAGCATGTCACACGAACCACATGGCTCGCCTTTAATCTCTTTGCCTGCTGCCATCTCTTCACGCATGCGCACCATATCAGGGCCATTCCAAATTTCAGCGAGTGACTTCTTTGTCGCATCCCCCACTTTAATGCGGTTGTAAAAATCTTGAGGGCATGGCATCACTTCCCCATCCCAACAAACAATTAAGGCGTACCATAAAAAAGTACACGGAGTCATTTCAGTGGTTAAACCCCAACCTTTATCCCAATCCCCAGACCAGTTATGAGGAATACGAACCGTAAACCGATCTAATGGCAATCCATCAAATTCTTTATGGAAATCTGATTTTAACTTTTCTTTATCTTTTTCAGGGTCCAAACCAATTTCCATGGTTTGAAGAATCGTGTAAGGCGTCCCTTTTCCAATTCGTTGTTTGGTTTCTAAAAAGTGTTTGATGTTCTCTAATGTTTTTGGATACTTTCCGTTCACACGAATTTTTTCATAACTTTCCGTGTCATACCCATCAAACGAAAACGAAACATAATCTAAACCTGCTTTAATAATATCTTCGGTTCGCTTTTCGTTTAAAAGTGTTCCATTGGTGTGCATTCGAATATACAAACCTGCTTCTTTAGCATATGCAATCATCTCAGCAATTTTAGGATGTGAAGTTGATTCTCCTCGGTGAAAGAGATTCACTTCGTGGGCATACCCTTTAATTTCATCAATCAATCTTTTATAAAGATCAAAGTCCATAAACCCTTTGCTAAATTCTTTTTCCATACTTTGCGGGCACATCACGCAAGTCAAATTACAAACAGAAGTCGGTTCAATCCAAATACGCGTTGGCATATACTTTGGACGTTCTGTACGGAACATATAGTTGGTATAAACCTGAGCCATCTTGCTGGTATGTTTTATTTTTGTTGCTAGTTTCATTTTGATTTCCTATCTTTCGCCAACTACTGTTGCAGGATTACCCCCAACAACTGTATAAGGTGGAACATCTTCTTTAACAACAGAGCCTGCTTGAACCACTGATCCTTTGTGCAGCGTCACACCATCTGTAATAATGGCGCCGACCCCAATCCAAACATCATCTTCAACTTTAATTCCTGTTACAGCCAAACCTTGATCTAAAATTGTTTTATTACGGTCATCGTATAAATGAGTTCCCGCATTAAAGATAACCCCATCTCCAATCAACACATTGTCCCCAATATCAATTCCCCCTGGCGCGTGCACAATCACACTGTCGGCAATGATTGTATTGGTTCCAATTTTTACGTGACCAAAATAACCGGTTGATAGCTTTGAGTTACGTGAAACAAGTGAACGCTCGCCAATCACAATGGCTGGAGATTGGTCTGACTTGGCATCTAAAGTAGCGTAATCATCGAGCATAGTGCCTTCACCAATCTCAATGATCTTTGGCTGGCGAATCGTTAAATAACGGCCAAACACCACACCTCGTCCACATTTAGCAAATAACCCTGGATAAAAAACCTTACGCAAGGCCAAACCCAACGCCCCACCCACAGCCGCAAAAAGGGTCATGGCCACTTCATAGGCAATAAACGCCCCCAAACCAGTCTGCCCCGTCACCCGCTTACGATATCGCTGCAGAGCCGAACCTTTTTCCGTATTCACTGATATTTGAGGTAATTTTCGAATATGCTTAATCATAGTCAGTTATGGTATCAAAGCTTCCCCCATTATCCAAGCAAAAGCCCGATTATTTAGCACAATTCCAGCATGGTTTAAATCGCTTATCTCGAGGCTGGTGTTTGCTATAAAAGCGAACTAAGTCGTTCTTAGGCAAGGCAGCACCTCGAAAGCAGGACGGATGGTGGTATTCTTTTTTCTTTTTAGAGCCTATCCAGATCACATCATAGCGTTCTCTTCCTCGCGAAAATCGGCCCCATAATCCCACAGCATTGAAACGGGCTTGGCGCTCGTATTCTTGGAAATCGTCTAAAAAACGGTGCGGGAATTTGCGGTAGGCAAACGCATAACCTTGTTTGATCAGCTCGGCGTTGAGAAAGGTTCCATCCTCTAAATAAACATAAGCGAGGATTCGATCATAAATATCTTTAGGCTCCGACCCATACTCCAACCACACAAACTTTTTCTGAGCCATTTTTTTTGTGAAGTTAGAGGCTTCGAGGGCAAAGTATTCAACCGGCTTATCTCGATGAACCGACTCTGGAGTATCCACACCGATTAGACGAACCCGCTCCCCACTTCGTAGCAACAACGTATCTCCATCCACAGCTCGCTTCACATAAACGCGATCGCGTGTCTTTGAAGCTGCTCCAGAAGTTCCACCCAAAACCAGCAAACAAACAAATGAGAATAAGAAAACGTTGACGAGGGTGCCTGACCCCGGTGTCAACATTTTGATGTTCTGGTTGACCCACTTCTTCATTTTTATTATAGTCCCTCGCTTCATACTATTAAATGAAGCCATTGAGATGAAAAAAACATTTTTTTTAACTGTTTTGATTTTAGTTCATTTTTTAACCCAAACAACAGGGTTAAATCAACCCACCCATTATTTAGCCCCTTTTTCTAAACTATCAACCAATGAACAACCCCATATTCATATATCCCACCATTATGTAACCAATGGAGTTCATGGCCCTATTCCTGTCACCTTAGATTTAGGAGAACATGTCAAACAACTTAGCCTTTCAGAAACAGTCATCCAAAAAATATTAATGATCACCTCGTGGAGATACAACTCTAAAGAATTAAAACAACTCTTTAATGTACAAATATCAGGACGTTCTATCATCCTCCCTCTAGCTCCATCCGAGTACATTAGATTTAAAGGTAGGATTTATACCGCGATCAAATTAAAAGGAGTAACAGATCATGGAGCCATTCCTCAAATGGTCCCATACAAACAACAAAACGATCAAACCCATATCAAACCTTCCAACACAATCCTCATGATTAAAAATGGAAGAGTCCAAACCAAAAAAGCTTACAACAAACCCACAGGGACTTCCTTCTTATCAAAATCGATTCACGAATATAACGCTATGCTCGAAGCAAATGTTGCTGGCATTAAAACAGGACTTCCCCTCGGAGTCGGCACTTACCCTGGCTGGAGATTCGAAGAACAACAAGTAGGTTTCACCTTAATTGCAATTGAAGAGTTTCCTGACAAACGACTCGGCGAACATTTAGAGACAAACATTAAAACGCTTAAACTGAAAAAAGGAATTGATTATGTCTTTGCCTATAGTAAGTTTCGAGTTCGATCCACTCTTCTATTAAATTCAGCAGCGATTACTTTAGGTCATCTTAATAGTCATGGCCTAACCATCAAAAATCCGCATCTCGATAATTTTGGAAAATTAGTTTTTGGAGACACGCCGATTTATGATTTCGAAAGCAGCCTCAACGCAAAAGAGTTAAGTTTAGACGAATTTATTTTTTGGACCTTTCATGACATCAAATTGCTTTACCGACATGGCTGGTTTCATATAGCCGACCCAGGAATGCTTAACAAACTTCTTTTTAATTATCTCGGGCTTTATGAAGGCAATCCCATTGATACCACGATCATGCATTTTCTCGCCTCAGATCAACAATCTATTGAGGACCTCATTTTTAAAGAATCGACCTTAAAAATGATGAAAGGTCGTTCTCTAGAAACCTTATTCAACAAATGGAGAAAACATTTCCTTTTTCGGTTAATTGAGAGCCGCGCTAAAGTAGCCTATGAGCTAGCCCACCCCGTTCAAGAAACGTTTGAGCCTCATCTCACCTATAGCGACCTCTATGAAATTTCCCTTTAGAGGCTTGATTTTGGCAATAGATTCCACTATAATTCACTTTTTGCACTAAATAACGTAAGAGAGACTCATTATGGCAATGACATTAACTGAAAACATATTAGCGCGTGCTGCTAAGCGAAACGAAGTGGTTCCAGGTGAGAACATCTGGATCGACGTAGATGTTTTGATGACCCACGATGTCTGTGGCCCCGGCACCATTGGAATTTTTAAAGATAAGTTTGGCGAAGATGCCAAGGTGTGGGATAAAGAAAAAGTGGTGATTATCCCTGATCACTACATTTATACCGCCGATCAAAAAGCACACCGTAACATTGATATCTTACGTGAGTTTGTCAAAGAACAAGACCTTCCCCACTACTATGATGTTGGCACTGACCGTTATAAAGGGGTTTGTCATATCGCCTTAGCTGAAGAAGGACATACCCGTCCTGGAGAAATATTGTTTGGAACAGATTCACATACCTGTACTGCTGGAGCCTTTGGACAATTTGCCACAGGGATTGGAAATACCGATGCTGGTTTCATTATGGGAACCGGTAAATTGTGGGTCAAAGTCCCTCCTACTATGCGTTTTGTTTTTGATGGAGAACTCCCTCCTTACTTAATGGCTAAAGATTTAATCTTACGTATTATTGGCGACATTGGCGTCGGTGGTGCTACTTACCGTGCTATGGAATTTGCCGGTGATGGAGTTTATTCGTTAAACATGGAAGAACGCATGACCTTGTGTAATATGGTCATTGAAGGTGGCGGTAAAAATGGTGTGATTGAACCAGACCAAGTCACTCTCGACTTTGTGAAGTCTAAAACAGACAAACCTTTTGAAGTGATACGCGCTCAAGAGGGTGCTCAATATTATATGGAAAAAGTTTATAAATCTAAGGATCTCGAGCCTGTTGTGGCTAAGCCTCACTCCCCTGACAACAAAGCCAATGTGAGCGAAGTTAAAGGGACCAATGTTGACCGCGCTTATATTGGTTCGTGCACCGGGGGTAAAATCACAGACTTTATTGCCGCCGCTAAAATTTTAAAAGGCAATCAAGTTAAAACCCAAACCTTTGTCATGCCTGCTACAACTGAAGTAGCACGCAACTTAAAAATAGAAAAACTCGATGGCAAAACTTTAGAGCAGATCTTTTTAGATTCAGGAGCCACGATTGGCCCCTCTTCTTGTGGCGCTTGTTTGGGCGGTCCGTTAGATACCTTAGGCCGTTTAAATGGAGACGAAATCTGCATCTCGACGACAAACCGGAACTTTCCAGGCCGAATGGGTTCTAAATCTTCAGCTGTTTATTTAGCTTCACCTTATACTGTGGCTGCATCTGCCTTAACCGGTAAGATTACAGACCCGAGGGATTTTATCTAATGAAAAAGTCAATTCAAGGAAAAGTATTTGTTTTAGGGGATGACGTTGATACAGACCAAATCATTCCTGCTCAATATTTAAGTTATAACCCAGCCATTCCTGAAGAACGAAAAATGTTTGGCGTCTATGCTTTGTGTGGTGTACCTGACGCACAATCTGGTTTGCCAAAAGGAAACATTCCTTTTGTTCCTAAAGGCGATAAGACCTCGCCTTACACCATTATTGTAGGTGGTAAAAACTTTGGTTGTGGGTCTTCTCGTGAGCATGCACCAATCTCACTTCAAGCAGCGGGTATTGAAGCGGTCATTGCTGAATTTTATGCCCGTATCTTTTTTAGAAACAGCGTAAATGGTGGCTATTTAATTCCATTTGAAACACCTAAGCGTTTGTGCGAAAAAATCTCTACTGGAGATGAACTTAAAATCGACTTAGAAAAAAACGAGTTTGCCAATTTAACAACTGGCAAAACCTATCCTCTTACCCCTCTTGGCGACATTGTCCCGATTATTGAAGCAGGCGATGTTTTTAAATATGCTAAGCAGAGTGGAATGCTAGACAACTAAACCATATCTAGTGGAGTCGCGCTAAAACCACAAGATATAGTGGTTTCCAGCAATTGACTCACTAAATACTTGACATCTTTCTCCCCTTACAGTATTTTCATCACCGGCTACAATGAGCAAAAAAGGTAGTCCAAATTCGTTAAGGAGAGTCTGTCTTATGCGTGTAATTGCTGTGATCAATCAAAAAGGAGGTTGCGGAAAAACAACCACCGCAATCAATTTAGCTGCCTGCCTATCCAAACTCGGTAAAAAAGTTTTAGCTATTGATATGGATCCACAAGGCAATTTGACTTCAGGTTTTAATATTGACCGCAATCGCTTAGCTGGAAACTTGCATGACGTACTCAACACACAAAACAACACATCGCTTAAAAGCATTTTAAAACCAGTTCATGAAAACTTAGAAGTGGCTCCTTGCAATATGTTTTTAGCCGC
Source organism: Actinomycetes bacterium (assembly GCA_029263055.1). Taxonomy (GTDB): domain Bacteria; phylum Auribacterota; class JAJCYG01; order JAJCYG01; family JAJCYG01; genus JAJCYG01. The sequence continues at coordinate 2,509 of JAJCYG010000066.1, read as the reverse complement.
ACTTGAACAAGAACTCGCAGGAGTCGATGGCCGAGAAGAGCGCCTCAAACATGCCTTAAACTCATTAGACAATAAGTATGACTATGTCATTATCGACTCTTCTCCTTATTTAGGCTTGCTTTCATTTAATGTTTTGTTAGCTGCTACTGAAGCTGTTATTCCTGTTGATCCCAACTTTAATTCTTTGCATGGCATGGGAAAACTGTTTGAAATTTTAAAACTTCTTAAAGCAAAAAAAGATCATCACATCGACTATAAAGTGCTTTGCACAATGTATGATTCTCGCACTAAAATTTCTCAAGCCATTTTATCTGAAATCAAAAGTCGATTTGCTTCCAACCACTTTAAAACAGTGATTCGAAACACGGTTAAAATTAAAGAAGCTGCAGGATTAGGTGTGCCGATTACTGGTTTCAGAGGCACACGTGGTTATAATGATTATGCTTCATTAACAAACGAACTCTTAACCGGCCAAACCACTCAAACAGATTTAAATGAAATTCCACCACTTGAAAACTTTTTGTCCCCACGCCGTGTAGGAAGTGGTGTTTTATTTAGTGTTTATGAACCCAATGCCAAACAAGTCTACCTTTCAGGCGATTTCAATAATTGGGCTTCTACTGAAGACTTTATGTATGACTCAGATGGCAATGGCTTATGGCAACGTGTGATCCCTCTAAAAAATGGACGGCATCGCTACAAGTATGTGATTGATGGGGAATATATTGTTGATCCCAATAACCCTGAAACAGAATCAGACGAAATAGGGACCCCTTATTCGTTTGTTCAGGTCTAGCCTAAAACCACGCTTGATTTAAAGACTTTATTTGTATTACGCTATTTCTACTTATCATGAAAATTGCGATTTTTCGAGAGCTCCCAATTAATTTTAATGGTGGCGTAACCAACGTCTTGCACCATATTCTCAAACACCTCAAACAAAGAGGTGATGAGGCTATTATTTTTGCACCCGACTCAACCCAAACAGCGCGCCGCTTTATGGGCCATCGTTTAGTCGGCGTTCCCTCAGTTGCCGCTGGTTTTCTAGAAAAGAAAAACTTTCAAATCCCCTATTCAAATGACCGCCACATCGATAAAATTTTCAATCGATTTAAACCTGATTTAATTCACCTGCTTCATCCAATGAGCTTAAGTTGGGCTGCTTACAAGAGTGCTCAAAATAATAACATTCCTGTACTGGCGTCGTACCACACCAACTACCATATTTATGCACGCTATTATTCGTTTAGTTTTTTGAGTCAAGCTCTCTGGAACTATACTCGTTGGCAATTCAATCGCAGCAATAAAGTATTAAGCCCTTCTCACACGGTTAAAGAAATGTTAGTTCACGGAGGTGTTCAAGAAGTAGATGTCTGGACTCGCGGAGTCGACTCCACCCTCTATTCTCCTGAAAAAAGGAATGAAGCCTGTCGGGTAAAACTAACAAATGGGAACCCAAAAAAGACCCTATTCCTCTTTGTAGGACGGCTCTATAAAGAAAAAAACATCGATTTATTGGCTGACACCTGGCAAGATACCCCAAATAGAGTGCTTGTCATCACTGGTAAGGGACCTGAAAAAGAGAATTTGGCCAATAAGTTAAGAGGAAAAAACGTTGTTTTTACCGGCCATAAAACAGGTGAAGAGTTAGCCCAAATTTATGCCTCTTCAGATGTGTTTCTCTTCCCTTCAACAACAGAAGGATATCCCAATGCTGTCATGGAAGCATTGGCTTCTGGACTGCCAATAATTGGACCAGACTCATATGGTGTGACAGATATTATTAACGAAAGTCATGCAGGCTTATTATTTGATGCTTACAATACAACACAGTTTCAAGAACACATTAGAAAATTAGAAACCAATAAAGAACTAAGACAAGAACTCAGTCAAAAAGCACGCACCTTTGGCGAATCAAAATCTTGGGACCACCTAATGAATGAACTGTTTAGTCACTACCAAGAAGTGATAGAAGAATCAAAAAAAGCGACTTTGTTGTCGTCACAATAAAAAGGAGAAGTACAAATGAAGAAAGTAGCCTCACTATTAATCGTTGCAGTCATGTTGATTGCTCCTGCAGTTTTTGCAGAAAATGCGCTCTACCCATTTGATGTAAAACTCAATGGCGAAACAGCCAAAACCAAAGGCAACAATGCTATCTTTGCCACATTTTCAAACAGTTTTCCAGCAGATGCCTCATTAGAAGTCGCTGCTTCTGGCCAAGTCATTGTGAATATTTTCCCATCTGACAAAGCCGGAAATCCAGTAGCAGGTCAAGCCCCAGCTATCTTACTCTTCCAAGCTCCAAAAAGCAGCTTGGCCAAAACAATGGATGGAAAAAAACTCGCTTCAGGCACCTACTTAGCCAACGTAGTCGCCGAAAGCAAAACATCTCGCATTGTGTTTGATATTAAGTAATTGCAGTAAACGCTTTAACCTAAAGACCCAGCTCAAAAAGCTGGGTCTTTTTTTGCCCTAAAACAGCACGAATTTCTACTGTACAAATTCC
>JAJCYG010000065.1 GCA_029263055.1 Actinomycetes bacterium | reverse complement strand
CCAACAATCGCATTGCCGCGCCAGATATACCAAACACGAGGAAAGTTTTCCTCAGCTTCAGGGTCGCTAACAGAATACTCAAGCTCTTTTGATTTTAATTTATCTAAAACATATTCCTTAATTCCATCATTATCTTTGGCGCCATTAGAAAGCGCTTCTTGACTCAACTCAAGTGTGTTTTGTTTAAATTGAGGAAAATAAGGCATCCAGCCCATACGAACCGATTTAAAAATCTGATCCGCCATATGCCCTTTGGTCATCTCATTATCTGGAACCGTATTGTAATCTGAAAAATGTCCATCCACGCGGTACTGACTTGTATTCATGTAATGCCATAACGGAGCTTGCTGTAAACGAACAGGTCCTTGCCAATCTTTACCAAAGGCAATCGATCCCCACGAATCCATGGGTGCAAGTTTTTCTTGTCCAACATAGTGGTTCATTCCCCCACCATTTCTACCCACACATCCCGTCAACATCAGCGCCATAATACCGGCTCGATAAATTAAATTATTGTGATACCAGTGATTCACACCTGCACCCACAATAATCATGCATTTACCATTTGTGATGCTGGCAGTTTCTGCCCATTCTTTGGCAAAACTGATCACTGTTTTCTGGTCAATCCCTGTAAAAACCTCTTGCCAAGCAGGAGTATAGGCTGCGTCTTTATCATTATAATCTTGCGGATACTCTCCCTCTAAACCACGGGAAACACCATATTGAGCCATGATCAAATCATAAACTGTCACAACAGGAACTTTTCCATTAACCGTCTCAACCTGTTTAACAGGAACACCTCTTAAGACCTTTTTATCCAATCCAAATTCTGTAAACTCAACTTGAGCCACTTCGTCACTATTTTCTAAGAATGTTAAAAGAGGATTGTATGATTTATCCCCCTCTGCATTCTCAAACTTCATGTTCCAATTTCCTTTATTCTTATCCCACCGGTGCCCCATACTTCCCTTTGGAACCACAAATTCATTAGTCTCTTCATCAATGTTGAGAAACTTCCATTCTCCATTGGCAATATCTTTATACTGATTCAGTTCATTGGCTCGCACTAATCTTCCAGGTTTAAAAACATCCCCTTCTTTTTCTAATTTCACAAGATAAGGACTGTCTGTGTACTGTTTCACATAATCAAGAAAGTAGGCATTTTTCTGTTCATGATGAAACTCTTTTAAAATAACGTGGGTCACAGCCATCCAAAATGCGCCATCACTTCCTGCATGAAGAGGAACCCATTGATCCGCATATTTACAAATTTGGCTAAAATCAGGAGAGAACACAACAGCCTTAGTCCCATTGTGTCTGGACTCAGCAAAAAAGTGGCAATCAGGCGTTCGAGTCATATTCAAGTTCGCGCCCATATCCGCAATCATCTTGGAATTGTACCAATCAGCACTTTCACACACATCGGTTTGCTCGCCCCAGACTTCAGGAAAAGCATTAGGCAAGTCACAATACCAATCATAAAAACTTAAATTAATCCCACCAAAAAGTTGCAAAAACCTGGAGCCGGCAGCATAACTCATCATCGACATCGCAGGAATAGGAGAAAATCCTGCCACACGGTCAGGACCATATTTTTTAGCTGTATAAAGATTAGCAACAGCCATAATTTCTAAAACTTCGTCCCAGTTTGCACGTCGAAAACCACCTTTACCACGCGCTTTTTGATATTTTTTTCGCTTCTCTTTATCTTCTTGAATATTTTTCCATGCTTTTAAAGGATCATTTGTTTTTTTCTTTTCTTCTCGATAAAGATCTAATAAGACCCCTCTGATCAGCGGATATTTAATACGAAGCGGGCTGTACAAATACCAAGAAAAAGAGATCCCTCTTTGGCAGCCACGCGGCTCATACGGTGGCAACTTATCTTCTAAAAGAGGATAATCTAATTGCTGCGTCTCCCAAACAACAATGCCGTCTTTCACATGGATTTGCCAAGAACATCCACCTGTGCAATTCACCCCATGTGTGCTTCGAACAATTTTATCGTGTTGAAATCTATTGCGATAAAACTCTTCCCATTTTCGTGTTTCCGGAGAAATAATATCTTTTATCCAGCTCATAATTTACCTTTATTAGTCGTCTTCAGATTTAAGTTGCCTGTCATAAACTTTTGAATTTACCGATTTATTTTTTTTGTTGATCCAAAATAAAAAGTAGAGCAAAAACAAACCAAACAAACCGCTGAGTCCAATCACTAATAGGATCAAACCAAACTCTATAGAGGACTCTTTCCCACCTTCTTTCTGATTCTCTAGACTTACTTTTTCTAGAAAAGCAAGAACCGCAGAAACTTCATCTTCTGTAAGAGGTTTATCTTTATAAGCTTTTTTCATCACAGGAAAAGGAGGATTTTTTAGAATCGCACCCAGCCCCATTCCTCCTAATCGAGAAAAAGATGTTGTGAGATCTTTTGCAAGCAGCCCACCTGAAAACACATCCGGGCTTTTCACATTGTGACAAGCCAAGCAAGAAGGGCCGCCATTGACAAAACGTTGTTTACCTTGATATAAGGCAATTCCCTTACTGACTTGCTCAGGAGAAACCCCTTGGGTTAATGCTTCTTGATCTTTTGTGTCAGTCTTAACTTTTGAAACAACTGTAACCGCTTCTGGGTTTTTCAAATATTTAATCACTTCATCAACATCTTCATCTGTTAATCCCATGTCTGTCATCACAACATCATATTTTTTGAGAAGATCCATTGCGATAGGATCTTTTGCGTTGATCAGTTTAGATGGGTATTGGATAAATTCTCGCAACCATTTCATTTTACGGCGGCCCACAATGCCTTTTAAATCAGGGCCGACTCGGTCGCCATCACCCACCGTATGACAGGAAATACAATTATCATTAAAAACAGCATATCCCTTACTAGAGGCTCCGGTAACTTCTGAAGCTTTGGATTTAGTTGGAAAGGTAAGCGGCGTTGAAGATTGAACTTCACTCACACCAATATCCATCACACGCCTTTGAGAACTCAAGCTTTTAAGGTAAACGGTTAATCCCGCAACTTCATCATCAGAAAAATCAACTTTTTGCATCAATGTCTCTTTGGGTTGAGCAGCAGGATCAACAATTGCTTCATGCAAATAAGCTAAATTTACATTTCCATTAAAGCGATTTAAAAGGCCTTCACGATTTTCGGCTGTCGGCATTTTAACGTGAAAGCTGGCATCGCCAATATCTGAAAGATCTGGGCCTTTAGCCCCACCCAAACCTCGAATACTATGGCAAGCAAAACACCCTTTTTTCTTAAACAGAGCTTTTCCATAATTATAATTAGGTGTCTGAGTTAATGTATTGGCATGACAACGCACACAGTTAGATTCAATAAAAGGCTTATCAAGTAACGGCTTTTCCCAATATTCATGCGGATCTCTAGCATGTGCCGCATCAACTGTAATCGCTCTGCCCTGGCCATCATGACAGACAGTACACCCTGTCTCATTAAGATCATGTTTATCTAAATAATCTCCAGGATGAGATTTTAAAGGCTGCTCCATATGATCCATGCGGATATCTTCTATGGCCACGTGACACGTCACACAACGGTCTGATCGACCTAGTTTTGGAAGAACAATTTGCCTTAACTTAATTTCATATTCCTCAGCGGTCTGTTTTTCTTGATCGTTTTGAGCAAGGTGAAACAATTCCTGCTTATACTTTTGTTGATATTTCTGCCAATCCATACTCAGATTTTCACGCCAGGCAGCCAACAAGAGAAACAGAATAATGACTAAACTTGAAGCTAAGATGATTTTTCTAAAAAATTTATCCATAATTTTATGTTCTTATTTTTCTCTATTTTAGTGAATCGGCCATTGGCTCTTTAACCAAAAGAAATCCCAATTTGGACCACGGTGATACGTTGCAAAATAGGTTAAAATCGCAAAAGAAATTAAAAAACAAGTGAACAAGGCAATCGCTGAAAGACGAGTCGAATCATACTTAACCATGCAGATCATCGACCATAAAACAAAGAATGCAACAAGTACCGTCCCTGGATTAATAAGAATAATGGCAAGCTGAGAAATATCAGGAAACCAATTTCTAAGCCATCCAAACTTAACCGTAAAAGCAAGAACCCCAATGGTCACAATCGATGAATAAAGAACAGAATTAATCGTCACTTTAATTCCTGTAGGATTGTCAAACCAACGCCCCACAGACTGCTCTTCTCGATCTAAATAAGGAATCAGAGCTAATCCAAGCAACGCAATGGTTGGGATTCCAACCCCACCCATTAGAGCAGAATAAGAAACAAGTTCTTGAAGTCCTAAAAAGTACCAAGGTGCTTTAGCTGGATTTTCTGGTACAGCCGCATTAGCAAGCTCTCTTAGAGGAGCATCAATAAAATAAGCAAGCACACAACAGATAGCGAGAATAAACATAAAGATAGAAAATTCAGCGATAAAAAGAATGGGCCAACTAGGAATCGTATCTTCAGGTCCCTTATTAACTAACGGCGTCTTCCCTTTTACAAGACACATCAAACCATAAGTCTTTTGAGGCGCATTATTAAAAACCTCTTCAGCTTTTTCATCTACTTCAATGCCTGCCAGTTCCTCAGGTTTAATTTCATCAGGACGAGCCAATCCACCATCTTTTCTCACACGCCAAACATGCACACTTAAGATCACAATCATTAATAATGGAAGCACCGCACAATGCAGCCAGTAAAATCGGATCAAGGCGTCTTGACCAATTTCTTCTGATCCCAAAATAATTGTTTTGATCAGTCCACCCACATCAAAGTACCGAGTGATTCCTAAGAGGTCGGTTAATTCTCGAGCTGAACCCGCAATATTGGCACAAATAGTGACCGCCCAATAAGCAAGCTGATCCCATGGCAACAAATAACCTGTAAAACTCAACGCTAAAGTAATACAGAACAACGCCATTCCAATTAACCAGTTAAAAGAACGTGTTCTTTTATAGGCTGCGGTATAAAAAACCCGAGCCATATGGAGGAAGACGGTCACAATCATGACATTGGTTGCCCATCGGTGCATGTTTCGAACAAACCGTCCACCCGGAACAATAAATTGAATGTCCTTAATAGAGTCATAAGCAAGATCAACGGATGGTTTGTAATAAATCATCAGAAGAATACCTGTCACAATTAAAATAAAAAATGAAGCCGCAGCCATCACCCCAAGCCCCATAGTAAAGGTCTTCTTAAGGGTATAGCGTTGAATGCGAGTGCTATGGATGTGAAGAAAAATATTACTCATCACAACTTCTGATTTTGTTCGATCAGACGTTGGTTTTCCATGTCGAATAATAGATTCTTTCAACGTTTTAGGCAGTCTCAGAATATTTTTAAAGAACTCAGTCAGTGACATAAAAAGTTATCCTTATTTATGAAAATAAAAATTTAGTTCCAAGTGGAACCGATTTAGCAATATTGACCTCGAGCTTACCGTCTGGTAGCTGAGAAATTTTCAACCATTCAAGCGGCTTTGGAGCAGGTCCATAAACAACCCGTCCCTCATCATCAAACTTTGTTCCATGGCAAGGACAATCAAATTTCTTTCTTTCAGCTTTAACAATGCAGCCTAGATGCGTGCAAATTAAAGAAATCGCACACAATCCATCTCGATGACTTTGAACAACCACACTCTTTTCTTTAAAAACTTTTTCTGTTCCAACAGGAAAGTCACTTGCTTTACCTATTTTGAACGTCTTTGGAATATCAGGAAAGAGTGCTGGTTTTGGAAATTTCAGCGAACCCAACAGAGCCAAACCTAAAGACGACGCAGCAGTCCACATAGTTGCTGTCTTTAAAAAATCACGCCGAGTCACTTCTTCTGGTTTAATTTTACAATGTTCTTCTTCGCTCATACGAGACACTCCTTAAACTGAAAACGTTCCATTGTAATCGCATCTGCTGGACAACGAATCGCACATAAAGCGCAACGAATACATTTTTCTTCATCTTTAATAATGGCACTTATTACATCTGTCTCTTTTTGGTCTTTGACAATGTGGGTTAACTCTTCAAACGTCTTATCCCCTTCCAATTCAGAAACAGGAACAAGTTTTAAACAAAGCTCCGGACAAATATCTGCACACGCACCACATAAAATACAACGATTCCCATCAAAGACCGTGTTCACACCGCAATCTAAACAGCGCGATCCTTCAACTTTAGCTTCTGAACAGTTAAAGCCTTTTTCAACTAATACGTTTGTGTCTTTTTTTCGCTCTTGAGGCGGCGCCACACGTAAAGCCTGACGCTTTAACTTTTCATACCCCATTTCTCTTCCATACTCTTCAATAGGAGCATGAAATTCTACGGTTTCAACCTTCAGTTTTTCTCCAGTAAAATTTTGATAGATTGCCCGCGCTGCTTTTTTACCACTCGCAATCGCATCAATCATCAAGCGAGGCCCATGCGCTAAATCACCAGAAAGATAAACACCCTTTGCACTTGTTTCAAGAGACTCAGGGTCACAGATCATCAATCCTCTGTCATTGGTTTCAATCCCTTCTTCTTTAGGATCAACAAAAGAAATATTTGAAGATTGGCCTACTGCTAAAAGAACAGTGTCTGTCTCAATAATAATTTCATCTGTGGGATCAAACTTTGGATTAAATCGCTTTTGCTCATCAAAAATAGAGAGAACTTTATGAAATCGAACCCCTTTTAATTTCCCATTTTCAGTCAGTATCTCTTGAGGCCCATATCCATCTAAACGAGCAACCCCTTCTTCTTCTCCTTCTAAAATTTCAATTTCATCGGCAAGCATTTCATTTCCGCTCTCTAAACAACAGAGAGTCACTTTGACATCTTGACCCTGGCGGCGTGCTGTTTCAGCAATGTCCATTTGCTGACGTCTCAGTGCGGTTCGAGCCACATCATAAGCCACATTTCCTCCGCCAATGACAACCACACGCTGGCCTATATTTTCAGGCTTCAGCAAAGCAACACTTCTTAAAAACTCAACCCCTCCCATAACCCCTGGAGTCTTAATCCCTGGAATGGGAATCGATCGAGAATCTCGACACCCCACAGCAATCACAACCGCTTCATGCCGCTCTCTGAGCTCGGAAAAAGTAACATCCTTTCCCACTTGGCAATTGGTTCTAATTTCAACACCCAATTGTTGGATTAAATCAACTTCAGCTTTAATGATTTCGCGGGGTAAACGGTAAGCAGGAACCCCTAAGTAGAGCATTCCAGCAGCCACAGATTCTAATTCATAGATAACAACCTTCACTCCCATCAGGGCAAGATCATGTGCAGCGGCTAACCCAGCAGGACCCGAGCCAATAATGCCAACGCTTTTACCTTTGATTTTTTCAGAAGGTTTTTCAAAATATTCAAGTAAGCCCCCTAGATCCTCAACACCCGAACAAATCCTATCTTCAAGAGAACCTCTAATCTCATTGATGATCTCCATAGGGTCAAATAGATCAGGAACACCTTCCTCATGGGCAGAACGCTTTAAAGCTCGAATGGAAATACTTTTATCCACACTCCCTCTTCGACAAGCAATTTCACACGGAGCCCCACAAACCCTTCCGCAAATAGAGGCCAATGGATTAGGAGCGCGCGCGATTAAATAAGCCTTTTTAAAGTCACCTTCTGCAATGGCACGAACATACCCTCTGGCATCTGTATGCACAGGGCATGCACTTTGACACTTGATTTGCTCTTTCCAATATTCCACATCAGGAATTTCAATCTTTAACATCGCAAAAGCGCCTCTCCAAGCTGCCTTTCAGACTTAATTAAGACTTCATAGTCTTAATTAAGGACTTTATTCTATCCCTTGTCAAACAATATAAGTCCAAGGGTTTTAAAAGATTAGTACTTTAGCTTTAGCTGAACATATAGAAAATCAGGATCCTGACTGGAACCTGTATCTTCAATAAAACTACCAGGAAAGAAGTGAGAATATCCCAGCATTCCCCATAGATGGTTGTTAAACTTGTATTTAGCAAGAATGTCTAGTTCTTGGCCAACTGTAGAAGAAGCTTTTGCTGTGGAATCAAAACGAATTGGGGCTCTGCCAGCATTGTAAAGGGCATCTTCTTCTTCATCTAAATAAAAAAGATGCAAACTACAAATGACCTTAAGGTTTTTTATTGGCTTAAAATCAAAACCAAATTCAAAATCATTGATATTTTGCAAACTGACAAAATCTGCCCAACCATAATAAAGATGGTTCGTAGGATAAAGGTTGTCAAATGTGCCCCGGTCCCCGTCACCTGGATCATCATCACCCGAAGCATGGGCATATTCAAAAAAGAGTCGAGGCGTTGTGGGACACTCTTTAAAGGTGTAACCCACTTGAGAGATTAAAGCAAACGCTTCAATATCCCCACTGCCATAGTTACCTGCCTGACCTGCTATCTCAATTTGGTAATCCCATCCTTGCTCATAAGAACCTTTTAAACGGGTTCCAAATGTCACCTCATCCATTGTAGCAGGGGCTTCTGCACGTGAAAACCGACGTGCATTTTCAGTATCACGAATAAACGTGTACACATCAACAACATGATTCTTAATCTTTGTCCATGTTCCGTAGATGCCATAAAAGTTATCTTTATGATCACGCTCGTTGAAGTGATCATCTTCTGTGATCACCTTTTGAGCCGCAAAAATATCGACTTTAAAATTTTCATTTTCATGACGAAGGCGTAGAGCATCAAAACTTTGAGCCACGTTACTCCAATTAAACCCGCCTACAAGACGCTCTTCACCATAAGAGAGCTCTTGTCGACCGACTAAAACAGTCAGAGGTAATTCAAAGATGTTCTTCAACTCAATATAACCTTGTCGCAAATCAAAACGATCTTCAAATAAGGCATCACGAATCGGTCCTTTAAAATTAGATTCGTAAAGCCGCGCATCTTGAGCTTGAATAAAAATCCGCACATTCTCAACCGGTGTAATATTAGCGTTAAGACGAACACGGCTTAAGTGAAAAACATCGCTGGCATCATCAAAGTCAAACGAGCTTCGATATTCCATTCGATAACGGGCTTCTAATCCAAATTGAACCGTATCATTGTTAATCCCATCTAGTGGATTCACAGCCTCAGCTGACACAGCAAGAGGGAAACCTAAACCAAGTAATAGCAATAAAAACAGGTATATTTTTTTCATTTTAGTTCACTTTCTTCTCATAAAAAAGAGATGCACTGACCACATAAGATACTTGTATCAAAAGACTTAAAAAAACAATCCACTTAATAAAACTCTCAACAACTTAAATTAATACCATATTGTCTTATTTAAACTATTTTTGCAAGGCAAAAGAGGGTAAAAAATGCGAGACATATCATTTATATGTCTCGCATTTTTTAACAACAGATCAGAAGCATTTTTTAGTTTGCTTTTTGTCCGTAACGCTTCATGTAAAATTTATAAATTTTGTCTTGTTCTTCTTTTGAAATTCCGTTCATCCATTGATGTTCTGGACGAGCGAGAATATCTTCAATAAACTTCATTGCTTCTTTATCATTATGAGCAAGCTCTTTAGCCTGAGGAATCAGCTCAAAGTAAAAACGATGAGCCACTTCAAAGAAACCATGCCATTGAGTATAGTCGGGTCCTTGCATGGAAACACCCATACGTGCTCGACGACCCTCGTGATGCCACAAGAAGAAATAAGTCCATTCGATTTCCTCATTAAATGGGTCACGTGTGATCAACTTACGCTCTTTAAGCATATCCATAATATCTGTCGCAGGTTGACCAAACTTAGTGTTGTACAACTCAATCGTGTCATCAAACTGTTTGTAGAAACCATTCACAAAATCAGGACTGTGACACTGCATACACGTATCTTTCATTCCATTTCGTTTCTCTTCCCAGTTGTCCAGTTTTGTTGAAACCGGAGGACGCAATGTCCAACTAATACGGGCACCCACGTCGTGAGTCGTTGGCTGATTTGGGGTAGCACTCATGTGACAAGTTGCACAAGTTGGAGCCGCACTATAATCTTTACCCACAATCCATGAGTCGCTATCTAAATTCATTTTGTCTAATTGTGTGCGATAAGCAATCCCATGTTTGGACTCATTATAAATCTCGATTTGTGGGTGATCTGGCCCCATGTGACATTTTCCACATGTCTCAGGTTGACGCGCCATTGCTTTTGAAAAGACGTGACGTGAGTGACAAGCAGTACACGATCCTTTACTTCCATCTAAGTTCACTCGACCAATTCCAGTATTAGGCCATGTTAACGGATCAAATTTTGGTTTTCCATTTTCATCACGAATAATATCGCCCTTATCATCTTTTAATAAGGCAACATTACTTCCGTGACACTGCCAACATCCATTGGCTTCAGCTAAAGGCCCTTCCACAAAGTGACCGAGCACATTATCAAGCGAGCCTGTAAACTGAGCTGCTTTTGAGTGATGACTACTGTCAAACTCTTCCGCAATGTCACTATGACAGGTCGCACATGTTTTAGGCGTGACAATCGTTTTAATATGCTTGCCTTCATGCAAGAAAGCATCAACTTCATCTTTACCTGCTTTATGACACTCGTAACAACCCACACCCATTTGAGCATGTTTGGAATCACGCCACTGTTCTGCAATCACAGGAGATTTTTGCATATGACAGTCAAAACACTTAGAGCTGTCTCCGCTCATAATCGGTTTCGGCTTTTGAATCACGCGCTCTTTACCCCCTTCAACCCACGCCACAACAAGCAACGCAACCAAAAAGAGCAAACTTAAAATTGCAATAATCCATCGTTTAAAATTTAAATCCATTTCGCTGGCCATAAGCCTGTCTCCTTAATGTTCTGCAACAGCTTCCCAAATTGTTAAAATTAAAATTCCAATAAAAGCAAAAGCGCCAATCCAAACACTGATCTCACTTTTAGGTTTAAACTTACGAATTAATGCATCAATAAAAGGCCAAATAAACATAAGAAAAAAGAAAAAGCCCGTCGATATAATGGCAAAAGTTAATCCTGTTATCTTTAACCAACGAAAGGTAAAGAAAAAATACCACTCTGGTTTAATATGAGCTGGCGTCACTAATGGGTTGGCTCTCTCCCCTAATTCTGCAGGAAAAATAATCGCAAAACAAGTCAACAAAATCGTTAACGAAACACCCATGATCAATTCGGTATAAAAGTGATCAGGATAAAAAGGAAATGTTTTTCCTGTTCCCTTTTCATCACGAAATTCAAATTGAGAGACGCCATGAACTCGAATCAAAACAATATGTAAAAAGATCAAAACAACCATTGCAACAGGCAACACCCCGGCATGCAACACATAAAAACGGGTTAGTGTATTGTTGGCAATTTTTTCTCCGCCAATCAACATGCGTGCCATCAACTCACCCACCACAGGAACCGCTTGAGCCATATTCCCAGCCACGGTGGCGCCCCAATAAGAGAGCTGTTCAAACACAAGGGAATACCCTGTAAAACCAAGCATCAGCGTCACACCTAAAAGAAGTGTTCCGGTCATCCAGGTGAATTCTCTAGGAGCCCGATAAGCCCCTGTAAAAAAAACACGCAATGTGTGAAGCACCACAGACATGATCATAAAAATAGAAGACCATTTGTGAACACTACGCAACCACCACCCAAAAGGAACTTCTTCAGTAATATAGCGCACACTGTCGTAGGCATGATCAAAACTAGGAACATAATAAAATGCCAACAAAATACCTGTGACCACTTGAACAATAAACAAATACGCAGGCGTGCCACCTAAACACCACCACCATCGCTTTAAATGGTTAGGTACAGGCTCAGCCGAAAGGTGTTTAAGCTCTTCCGTATTAACCGGAGCGCGCTCTAATACCCATTTTGTTAGCTTGTCAAACATTACGCTTCCTCAACCTCAATAAAAAGAGATTCTCCAATGGTTTTTAATTGATATGTCTTCAAATCTTTATGTTCTGTTGCTGGAGGACCGGCTGTAGCCACCCCTTCTTTATTAAATTCTCCATTGTGACAAGGACAGAAAAAATCACTCTCTTGTTTACGCCATTTCACTTTACAGCCTAAATGAGGACATGTATTTGATAGAGCGGTATATTTGTCACCCAATCTTAAGATCAAAGCCTCATTTCCATCCGGCAACCTAAATTTTAAGGTTTTACCTGATTCAATCCCATTTAAGGGGGCCACATAGATCTTCCGCAGCTGTTTGGCCTTTTTCTCAGGAAGCAAATAGCGAAACACATACAAAGCCCCTGTCCCATAACTAGCCATGAGACCGCCCCACATAGAGAGATTCAGCAAAAATTTACGCCGTGATATTTTTTTGGTCATTCTTTTTCCGATTTAGACAATTAAATAAAAGTAAAAGCAGACTAAAATAGTCCGCGTTTAATAAGAGTATTTAATCTTAATTTATCATAATTTTTTTTAATGGAAAATCATTTCTTTGCCTTGCGGGTCTCCTCAGCAAGAACAAGGTGTGAAATGGTGGTGGTCTTGAGATAAGTGTGAACTTTTTCTCGAATCGGCTTAAAGCGATTATGTAATGAACAAGGTTTATTATCAGAACATTTAGCCCACCCAATGGCACAACGTTTTAAGTCTTCAAGCCCATCTAAAGCACCTACAACCTCTTCTAAAGTGATATTGTCAGGAGAACGAGAAAGTGAAAACCCCCCTTTTCGGCCACGAGTTGAGATTAATATTTTTTTAGCGGCAAGTTCTTTTAAAATTTTAGCTAGAAAAAAAGCTGGAAGCTTCTCTTCTTCAGCAATCTGTTGGGCTCGCCCAAATTCGTGCGTTGCTAACCATGTCATGGCACGAAAGGCATACTCACAAGGTTTTGAATAAAGCATATTATTCCTCCCAATAAAGTTCTAAATCTCTTTAATTTTCTTAGCAGGCACCCCTGCCATTGCAGAATGAGGGGGAATATTTTTATTAACCATGCTTCCAGCACCGATCAAACTCTCTTCACCAATATGGGCTCCAGCAATCAAAGTAGAACAAGCACCCACAAAACAACCTCGATCAATTTTAACTGATTCGGTTTTAGCAGGGAATTTTTTTTGTAGAGGGTGGTTTTTATAACCGACATTAATATGCGTTAGGATAGTGACCCTTTCGGCTAAAGTAACATGATCCCCTAATTCAATGCTATCAGCCAAATCAAGCAAACATTCATCTCCAATAAAAACATTATCACCAATCTTTAACCCTTTAAACCCTTTGCGGTCATAATTAAAGAATCGGATTCGGTTGAGAATAACGTTTTTTCCAATTTTAGCTCCAAGCAAAATCAAAAAGAGACGACGAACAGGCGGAAAAAGAGAACAACGAAATAACGCATGAAATAAAGTTAAATAAAAAAATCTAAAGGCTCGCTTGAAGCCAATCTCTTTAAGTGCTTGCATGAGTCTTTGCGTGATGATTTGCTTTCATATGCTCCAAACCTTCTCGAGAACTTAAGGCGCGAACCCCTAAGTCTTTTTCCATTTTATCCACAAGATAAGAAGCATCTTTAGGACGAGGGGCAATCTCTTTAAAGTAAGAACTTGGCACAGGTTCAACTAACCCAGGATCAAAACCAAAAATCTCAGCCACTTCAATAGAAAAATCATATCGGCTGATTCTATTTTTCCCTGCGATATTATAAATTCCCTTTTTATTTTTATCCACAGCAGCCCAAATCGAATCCGCACAGTTTAATGAATAGAGAGGATTGCAATAAATGTCATCAACCATTTTAATCCCCTCTCCTTTTTCCATCATTTCAATCTGCCAAGTTACAGGATTTGGACGGCCCGATGGATGGTGCCAACCATACATTAAGATAGGGCGTATAATCGCAGAATCAATGGAACTCTTTGATGTGAGCATCTCACCCTCAACTTTTAACTGTCCATAATAATTAATAGGGTTAATCTTATCTTCTTCTGTATAAGGAGACTTTTCTCCATCATAAACAGCATTGCTTGAAATAAAGATCAGCTTAGCACCAAATTTCTCACAAAAATCAATCACATTTTGAGTCCCTGTGACATTCACATCCCAGGTCTCTTCTTTATGTGTTTCGCAATAGTCAACACTTCCAATCGAAGCAGTATGAATCACCACATCAGGACGATATTTCTGAAAAAGCTCGAGCAATTTTTCTCGGTCGCGCACATCCAATGTCTCTGTGGCAAAATCATAATAAGGAATGCTATATGTTTTAGGCAAATAGGTTCCGATCAATTCATGATTTGAATTTGTTTCTGCCAGAGCCTTACCGAGTAACCCTGTCACACCTGTAATTAATACTTTTTTACCACTCATTTTTTATCCCAACGTTGAAATGTCTCTTCAAATGCTTTTTCAAAGACAAAAGTATTGTCAAATTCAGCAGCAAATTGAGCTGCTTTTTCTCTTCGCTGCGCCACTTTATCAGGGCTTGATAACACATCTTTTAACACAATTTGTAGTTCTTCTTTTGTTTCGTAAACCCAACCCGCATTCTTCGCTTCAATTTGCTCAGCTAATTGAGGCACCTTTCGAATGATCACGCTACACCCACAGGCCATATACGCTTTTACTTTTGAAGGATCACAATAACGCAAATAATGTTCTGGATCAACATCAGCCGCATAAGGAGCAAATCCTACTGAAGATTGTGCTAAAAACTCAAGCGCCTTATTATACGGCATATACCCATGAAAATGCACTCTCTCTGTTTCGCCTAAACGAGCTGCTTTTTCCTTAATCATCGGCTCTAGAGTCCCTCCCCCTATGACATCAATCTCTACTTGAGGAAAGGTTTCAAGCACCCAAGGCAACAAATCAACAAATTCTTCAACTCCATACCCTTCATTAAGTCCCCCAACATAGACAATGTTGTTCTTTCTCTCTCCATTGGATTGAGGAATAAATTCAAAATCAACAGTATTTGGCACCACTAAAGTCTTTTCTTTAGGAGCCCCTTGAGCCCACCTTCTTTCAGAAATCTTTTCACTCACATTCCAAACAATATCAGCATGCTTCACAGAAAAACAATCAACCCAATCATAAATGGAATTAAGTAAATTGTTTTCAAACCGTTTGCCCGAATAATCAGCTGTATAATAAATAACCTTATCCACACGCCCAAATCGACGCAACCAAACCCCCACAAAACTAACCAAGCAGTTCATACCAATAAAGAGATCTTGCCTTCCTTTTTTCCCCCATCCCCATAAAAAAGTAAGGAGCGAATCTTTAACATAACGAAGCGGCTCCGGCTTCACCAGATTAAGACCTTTTTTCTCTACAGCAGTCTCTCCTTGGCAAATCGTTCTATAGGTTGATTGAAATTCATTGGTTCCATATAAAGGATGGGTGATCATCACAAACTCTCCCCCAATCTGAGAGAGAAATTTTTCCATGGCCTGCGCACAACCAAAACCATGGGTGACATGGCTTACAGCCACAATCTTTAAGTTTTTTAATTTGGTTTTACTTTTATCCATTGTCTTCATTCTTAACGCTGACTCTTCCTTGCCCAAGCAACCATGCAATCTCCTCTTTGAAAAAGATCCCACATACGGTCAAAAAAGAGGTTGCCGATTCGAAGCAATGAGTTTACAAAAGAGTTTCCTGTTTTATTTTCTGTCATCTGCTGTTTAAAACGATAGCTTGGCCAACTTGTGCCCACAGATGAAAAACTTATTTTTTCCACATCAAACCCCACAGACTCTAAAGAACGATTCAATGTGTCTGGAGAAAAATGAACTAAGTGACGCGGTAAATCCAACCCTGTCCAATAAGGACCAAAAAGTTCAAAGGCTTTAGAGCGAATGTTAGGAACTTGCAAAATCAACACCCCACTCGGCTTTAAGATGCGGCAAATTTCACTCAACACTTCTTTAGGATTAGGCGTGTGCTCTAAAACCGACCACATTCGAATCAGATCAAATTGATTGGATTCATATTTAGCAGAAATCAAATCACCGGTGTGCACATTCATTCCTGCTTCATTGGCTCGTGCAGCAGCATCGCCGTTAATTTCAACACCATACGGCTCCCAACCATATTTGCGGGCCACATCTAAGAAAACACCATCGCCACAACCAATATCTAAAATTTTTCCAATCTCAATCTCTTTAGGCAAGGAACCAAAGCGCCCTTTTCCTACCCAAGCGCAAAGCGTGTTAACAAAAGAACGGTCTTTGCCGTAATAGTAAGCTAAAGTCTTTTCAAAAAAGAGATGACGAAGCCGCTCAAGCAAACCGATTTTTTGATTCTTCTTTTTTTCTAATTCAATATAAGAGTAATAATTCTCATTTGAATAAAAACCAGGCAACTCTTCTAATGTCGGCCTTGGATTTTCAAAAACCAATTCACACTCTTTACATTGTTGTAAGGAATATAATGTCTCAGACGGATTTTCAAAATCAGTTGCTTGCACAAACGATTTCAATTGATCACCCTGACAATTTAAACATTTAATCTCTTCCATCTGACTCTCCTACACCTCTTGCTCGCAAAAGGGTTCAAAAAGACGATCAAATATATGATCCCAAGAATAATCTTGAGCCATTTGATGCGCCTGAAAACGTGCTTTTTCAAAATAACGATCATCTGTTAACAAACGAGTTAAGGCTCCTGCCATTTCCTCTTTGTCATAAGCAACTCGAACACCTGCGCCATACTTCTGGATCTCTTCAGAGACCGCAGGAACCGCTGTGATCACCACAGGCAACCCACAAGAAAGATAAACCTTGGGCTTTGAAACATCGTTAAAAGCTTTTACACTCCCTGCTTCATCTGAATAAGGAGCCACACCCACTGCTGAATAAAGCAATAAATCTTCTAACTTAGCTTCATCTTCAATCATGCCTAAAAATTCACATTGCTCACTCAAACCTTCTTGAGCCACAAAATGGATCAACTCTTCTTTAAGTTCCCCTTCACCAATCATCAACAACTTTGCATTGGGAACCTTGCGAGCCACATCTCGGAATGCATTTAATAAAACCTCTACCCCATCCCGTTTTAAAAAACTGCCCATATAAACTATTTTATGGCGATCAATCTCATTGATTGAAAGCTGATGGATCTTATTTGTTAAAATACCTGTTGGTTTGACTAATTGAGGCGCACACTTTTCTGGTTTGTACCCTTGAGCAAACCGTTCTTCTGAAATCTTTTTAGTCTGATTCCAAACTGTATCTGCCAGATAAACCCCCATCTTATCCAACCAATGAAACAACCCATTTAAAGTCGAATTTTCAAAACGATTGGGCGAATAATCAATCATGTCGTAAACCACTTTAGAACACTTGCCAAACAATCTTAAAATAAAAGCTGTTATTGCATTGGGCGATTCCACAGCCACACACACATCAAACTTCTTTTTCACCTTAAAACTAAAATAAAGCGTGGATAAAAAATCACGCACTTTAAACAGAACATACATCAAGGGCGTTGAAGCAATTTCTCGGCGTCCAGTACTCATCGGAAACCAAAACATAGGAAACTTAAACTCTTCTATCCAAACCCCGTTTTCATAACAAACTGCTTTAGGCTGCAAATCTTCTGAAACAGGATCAGGTTGCTCAAAAAAAACAACTCGTTTTGCCCGCTTCTTTAAATAGACCAACAAATCTTGCGACGGCCCAGAAAGATAGTGCGAGGTCTTTTCATTAAAGTTAATGGTATAACTTAAAATCAAAAAAGACCGTTCTTGAATCCAATCCTGAAGTTTATCGCTGTTTTTCGTATGCAATGATAATGGGATATTCTTGGTCACTGGCAGACTCCGAGTAAATAGTGTCTGTATAGTGTTTGCTTTTTTTGTAATCAAATCGTTTTACTTCCTGATAAAGCTTTTTCATTTCTGGGTTGTTTAAAAAATCATTAAGTCTAAAATCTGTTTCAGCTAACAACACAATTTGAGGTTTTACTTCTTCAATAGGGGCTATCCAATCACGATTGCGATAATGTTTTGTCACCACTGGAGAGACAATCCCTACTGAATCTAAAATATAGCGCTGAGAAAAATAGCCCAATTTACCAATGTCTGAATAATAAACTTTATCGCCATTGCTTGTTCGATCTTTAACCCAAAAAGCCATGTCTGTTAAAAAGTTTTCTGTTTTTTGATAAGCAGCTAAGTAATGGGTTAATATTTTAGCTTCGACCACAACGATTCCGGTGCAAACCACAAGAATAAAAACAGCTAACCCCTTATAGAGTCCTTTTCCAAATGAAGAACCCTTTAACCACGCTCCTATCTTTTCCCAAACAAGTAAAAGTCCCAGCCCTACAACGGGAATGTAAATCGCATAAAAAGGAGCAAAGTACCAAGGATGCATGTGTGTTTGGCCCACAATAAAAAAAGCAATGTAGCCCCCCATCCATAAAGGTAAAATCAAATAATTACGTCCCAAACGAAAAAGTCCTCCGATTCCAATCAGAGAAAATAAGAGAAGAAGAACAAATGGAACCATGTAAACAGCAGAATAGAGATTAGAAACTAGGTTTGTCTTCCCCCCAAAGATAAATCCTTGAATAATCTCAAATGGAGCAGAACGAAACGCAGGTAACTCTCCGTAAAAAACTTTTTTCGCAATCACTGAATTTGGAACAGGTGAACCGTAATACCAGGTTGAAATTAATATCCACGGAGCCAACACCAAGCCCAACACAAGCCATGGACGCCACCCTATCTTCTCGCGATTAAACACCGCAATCATTAATATCGCAACCATTAAAACTAAGGCATCGATTCGAGTTAAAAAAGCCAAGCCAAAAAATAAGAAAGAAAGAGAAAAACGTTTACCTAAAAAGAAGTAGATTGAACTAAAGAGGCACACGGCATAGAGAGAAACCTCCATTCCAGAGATCGACCAAATCCAAGGCGTTGGAAAAACCGCGTAGACAAAGGCAACAAAAAAACCAAAATAAGGGCGATTAAAGTGATTTCTAAAAAGAAGCACAATTAAAAAGGAGGTTAAAACATCACAAAAAATATTTAAACTTGGGCCAAACAACTTCGCAGGAATACCAATAATAACAGCAAGAGTGACCAAAAGAGTTTGCAAAGGCGTGGTTGTGCCAAGTACTTTTTCGCCTAAGTTGTAAACAAGCCCATTGCCTGCGGCTAAGTTTTCTGCATAGCGGTATGTGATCAACGCATCATCTGCCACAAACTGAGTGCTGGTTAAGAGAAAAGCACGAATAAAAACAACAAATAAAGCGAGTAGCAAGAAGCCGATCCAAGTTTGCTTGTTCACGATGCAGCGGTCCCCTTTTTCTTAGCAATCAAATAAACCATTCGAAAACCAGAACGCTGGTATTCATTATAAATTAATTTCTCAACAAACTTTGTGCGGAACAAATTAAAACGCAAAAAGAACTTACATGGGTAAAAGAAAAAGTTAGCCAGTTCAGACCAATAACGCCCTCTTAACTCCAACCGTTCCACTTCAAACCCTGCTTCCTCAGCATAAGAGCGAATCAACTCTAAAGAATAATGACGGTGATTCGTTAACCAGTGCGGCACATCTAAAATATTTCCCAACCAATAAGAATGAGGTGTGGTCAAAATTAATTTTCCACCAGGCTTGAGTGTTTTATTGAGCATAGAAAGAACAGGCACTTCTGTATTATCTGGAATATGTTCTAATGTGGCAAAAAAAGTAACAATGTCAAAAGAACCTTCTTTAAAAGGAGAATTTAAAATATCGCCTCGAATAAACTTTTTGTCTGGATTTGATTTTTTCGCCACACCCAATGCATATTCGTTAATATCTAAACCAACTAAACGACAGTGGGAATCAGGTATCAACGTTTCAAAATTACCCGTCCAACAACCGGCATTGAGCACAAGCTTACCTTTGAGCTCTTCTTTCATAAAGTTATAATCAACTTTATGAAAGACATCGGGTTTACTACTCTCAAATCCTTTTAGAAAAAATAACGGTTTTACCGTTTTATTCTCTGCTTGTTGATTTTTTGTGTGGGTCTCCACAATCAATTCTCCATCTCTAAAAATAGCCGATCAAAAATGATATCCCATTGATACTTCTTTGCCAATTTAAGCGCTTGATCTCGATACCCCTTCAAACGACTCTCATCTGCCATGCCCTCAATCACAGCCTCTGCCCATGCATCAGGCTCAAACGGAGTGGCAAATCCTGCCTTCTCTTTTTGAAGCTCTTTAGAAAAAAGAGTGGTCTGAGTCATCACCACTGGCAATCCAAAAGACAAATATAATTTAGGCTTCGCCGTATCGTTATATGCCTTAAGCGAATCAGGGTCATCTTTATAAGGAGCCAATCCAAGTGCAGATTCTTTGATCAAAGCATCCACTTTATCTGGATTTGCCACTTCACCTAAAAATTCAATATGATTGCCAACCCCCAGCTCTTCAGAGCGTCGAGTCACAGAATCCAATAATATACCATAACCAATGATTAAAAGCTTAATTTTTGGGATCTTCTGCACAATTTTAGGCAAGCTCTCAATTAAGAGTTCAACCCCATCTCTTGGATAAATGCCCCCAACATAAACCATTTGATTGGTTTTGAGCTGTTCCCAAGGTAACGAACCAAGCTTATTGGAATCAACCCCTGTTGGCTTAACATATTGAGCCACTTTTTTAACTCCCTTAGTCGCTCGATGCTCCCGT
Organism: Actinomycetes bacterium; assembly: GCA_029263055.1. Taxonomy (GTDB): domain Bacteria; phylum Auribacterota; class JAJCYG01; order JAJCYG01; family JAJCYG01; genus JAJCYG01. The sequence continues at coordinate 76,320 of JAJCYG010000065.1, read as the reverse complement.
ACAAGGGGCGTCTGATTCCAAGAAGCATCACATCGTTTAACACAAAAATTATCTAAAAAATGATAAATCTTATTTAAACATTTATTTGGAAATCTTAAGGGAGAGTAGTCAATCACATCAAAAATCACTTTTCGCACCTTGCCTATAAAACGAAGAAATAGAGCGCTCACAGCATTAATCGATTCAACCGCAATCAGGTAATCCCACTTTCCTGGAACACGCGCAAAAAAGACAAGCGTTGAGAGAATATCTCGGATTTTAAAAAGCAAGTAGCCAAATGGGGTTGAATCAATATCAGGACGCTTCATACTTTTGAGAAGTGGAAACATGGGAAAGGTATACCGCTTTTTTAAAACACCCTCGACATACCACTCTGCTGTTGCAGTCAAATCTTGCGAAAAAGAAATCGGCTGCTCCACAAAGAAAAGTTCTTGTGTGCGACTCAATAAATAGTGTTTTAAATCTTGGGAAGGGCCAGCCAAATAAGAAGGCTTTCCCTCTTTTTTATGCGTGTAAGTCACAACTGCGATACGTTTATTTTGTAATTCAGGAATGGGCATCCGATTACTTCTTCCGAATAACGACAATAAACCCTTTGGAAATGACCCAAAAGAATGGAAAACGATCCAACAACCACTTGGCAAAACGGTAAAGACCTTTTCCCTTTGCCATACTGCAACTATAAACTTCAGAATCAATGTTATGGGGTGTTACAAAATCATAATCAACATCAAACCGATTAAATAATTTGCGCATACCAAAATAAGTTAAGGAATACGAAGCATCTTCAAAACTCTCTGCTTTCCTAGTCATTCGCACATAAACATTAGCTAGCCAAAGTGGCAGCCAAGATAAAAAAGGTAGATTGTAATGCTGTTCAATTGGCCATAATTTATTTGGAGCGGTTAAATATAAAAGCCCCCCAGGCTTGAGTGATTGAAGAATCTTTTCAATGGCAAGATGATGCTCTTTAATATGTTCAATTGCCGTTAAAAAAACAGCCAAATCAAATTCTTCTTTATAAGGCATGTCATAGACACTACCTAAAGTAAAATTTAAGTTTGCTCGCGGCTCTTTTTTTAATCGTTGAATCGCATGCTGGTGAAGGGCTGGAACCACTTCCAATCCACAAACAGAAGCTGCTTTTTTTGCAAGCTGCTCTGCCACGCCTCCATTGCCTGAACCAACATCAATCAAACGACATTCATTAAAAGGTTTATTTAAATACTTAGAACAGAGTGATTCGATTTCATTTGCAGACGAAGAATAAATTGCTTGATTTAAAGCAGGATCAGTTGTTCCAAAAAAATATTCAGGAACAGACGCTCCCATTACTTAGCACTTGCAGGTTTAACAATGCGGTAATTACCAATAAAGAGTTCATCCAGCCCGGTCGCAAAAAATGTGCGCACCGCATGCCGCGGACTCATCACAATCGGTTCTCCACGATCATTAAAAGAAGTATTCACTACTGAAGGGACCCCTGTCTTCTTCTGCATTTCTTGAAGCAGACGATAAAAAGTAGGATTTGCTTTTTCAGTTACAGATTGCACACGTGCTGTTCCATCAATATGGATCCCAGCAGCTAAATCTTTTTGCTTCTCTTTAAAAACATGAAAGAAGAGCAACATAAAAGGAGAAGGGTAAGCCCCATCCGCATAATTCTTCACTTCTTCAGCTAAAATCGCAGGTGCAAACGGACGCCAGTTCTCTCGGTGTTTGACTTCGCGGTTTACTTTTTCTTTCATTTGAGGAATCGCCGGATTGGCTAAAATAGAACGGTTCCCTAATGCACGTGGCCCCCATTCCATACGCCCTTGAAACCAACCTAAAATCTTGGCATTTTTCAAACTCTCAGCAGCCACTTCTTCAATATTTCTATGATGCGTGTATTCTAATTTAGATTCACGCAAAACATGCTCAATCTCTTCATTAGTATACTCAGGCCCCCAAGAAGCATGGTCCATCACAAAATTAGAACGACCTCCACGACGCACATACACTTCATAAGCAGCGCCTAAAGCTGTTCCTGCATCATGAGCAGCCGGTTGAACAAAAATATTTTCAGCCACACCTTTTAATAAAATCTGAGCATTCATATCACAGTTTAAAGCAACCCCACCTGCCAAACAAAAGTTAGCTGATTTTGTTTTGTTCTTTAAACCTTGAGCTAAATGAACCCCCACTTGCTCTGTCACACTCTGAACAGAAGCCGCTAAATCTTTATGGCGCTCATTCAATGCTTCTTCTTGAGGACGACGCGGACCAAACTCCTTCCACAACTCGTTTGCATACCCCTTCTTTAAAGTAAACGCACCATTCTTAAAGTTAACCACATCTTTTAAATATTGAGGACTTCCAAACGCAGCCAATCCCATTGTCTTGCCTTCATCACTATGTTTGCGAAAACCCAAAATATCAGTACACGTTCCAAATAACTCGCCAATCGAATCAGACAATGAAAGTTTATGAATCGGATCAATTCCTGAAGGTTGACCATAAGCTAACAAACCGCAATCATCCTCTCCATTTCCATCCAAACTAATAATGTTGGCTTTATCAAAACCAGAAACATAATAAGCACTAGCTGCATGTGCAATATGATGAGGAATAAATTCCCACTTTAATGTAGGAGGAATTTCACCATAAATTTGGGCCAACTGACGCTTTAATTTTTGAAGTAAAATCGCATATTCTGCAACAGCTCCAAATTGAGCAATCGCATTAGGAACCGATCCTCGACGAAGTTCTGTCCATTGTGAAATAGGAAGATAGGCTAAAGGACTTTTAAACCCAACAGCAATCGTATCAACTTGAGAAAGATCAATTTTGGCAAAGTCGAGGCAAAATTTAATCGCTTCAATCGGAGGTGTCCGAGGCGCATGCTTAACCCGGTTAAATCGCTCTTCTTCAGCAGCAGCGATGACATTACCATCTTGAATCAGAGCTGCGGCATTGTTCCATGAAATTGGGGCTGTAATTCCTAATATATACATTTAAATCCTCTAAAATGAATGATTTGACCTAATAGTCTTCCAAAAAACAGGCTCTCCGTCAATGGATTGATTTAGCTACTTTTTTGACACGCTATTTGATATCTTTACCAAACTCAACGTGTTACAGTGAATATGCCATTTGTAGAAGAAGTTCAAAGGCTCTGACCCTATGTGCAACAAAGACCTAATCCACAATTATTACTCTGAAAAATATATATGAAGAACCGTTTTATTCGAAATATTGACTTCTTAGTTGTCTTGCTTTGCGGACTTGTTCCCCTATTGTGGTTTGAGGGAAATGAGATTTTAAAAGCAGAAGATGTCCGCTTGCCTTATACCTTAGACAAATGGAAGGCCCTCTTCTCAGTTTGGCATCATGGATGGAACACTGGAAGCGAACTGATTTTTGATAACTGCTTGATGCCCATGATGCTTTTACCTGCCTTATTGCAAGAATGGGGACTCTCACTTCTCTCCACTCAAAAAATCATGTTTGTCTTTTGGTACACCTTGGCTGGTTTTGGGATTATTTATTTGCTACGCACGCTTTACAAAGGACCCGGCTCTCTCATCTTTCGCTTAGGCGGACTGAGCTTTTACCTTTTTAACCTCTGGCTTGAAAATGTTTGGATTGGGTTTAAGCCCCCACTTATCACAGCCTATGCACTGGTTCCTATTTTACTCGCACTCAGCATTCAAATCTTTCGAGGTGAAATTAAGTTTTCTCTTGGAGCGGCCCTTTATTTCTTAGTCTCTTTTTTCGCTTCAGGGATGGGAAATAATCCTTCTGAATTTGGCGCGTCGGTTGCTCCAATCATTATTGTCTTTATCTCCTTTTTTATTCGCGGCAAAGCATGGAAAAACTTTGGTCTGTTTAAACTTTTAACATTTAAAACCTTGGCGCTTCTTTGCATTTGGCTTTGTGCCAATATCTACTGGCTCTTTCCTCAAGCCATGGCAATCTATAGAAATGCAATTTTAAAAATGGGGGGTGAAATCGCAACTCCAGCAGAACTAATCGGCTGGTTAAAAGGAATGAGTATTTATACTAGTTTCTCAAATGTGATTCGCACCTTAGGTGATTGGACTTGGTATCAAGGATGTGTGGATCCGTATCGTTCTTACTCATCTTCTTATGCCCCTAAAACATTTCTCTACTGCCTGAGCTGGATAGTCCCTTTAATGGCTTTAATCGGTTGCTGGAACAAATCAATCTCATTTCGGAAAACATTTATCTTTTTAACCCTCACCGGTATTTTTCTTTCAATGGGTGCCCATGCTCCATTTGGTTCTCTCTATATTTGGTTAACTGAAAATATGCCTCTGTTTTGGATCTTCAGAAGTCCTTATTTAAAATTTTATTTCTGGGTCTGCCTAGGTTACGCAGTATTGTTTGGCGCAGCGTGTCATTTAATTTATAAAATAACGTCTAAGAGAAAAGCAATCGGCATTACTTTAATCACTCTCCTTTGTTTAAGCAATTTGGTTTATGCCTTTCCAATCACAACAGGAAAGTTTTTTCATGCTAAAGAGACTCGAAAGTTTCTTTCTCCAAATCGGTTTGAAATCCCTGACTATGTCTTTAAAGCATCAAAGTGGCTAGATGATCAGCCAGGCTTTTTTCGTTACTTCACTCTGCCTGGTGACAACCCCTATATTTATAATTGGGGGGGGACAAACTATGGTTCTTTTTCAAATGAGTTTTCTTCTAAGAATTTGGCATTCCCTCACCATCACCACTACACACTCACAGCACAAGGCCCGATTAACCAAGGCAAGGAACTGTTAGAAGCCATACGCTATCAAATTTATAATGAAACCACTCCTTACGCTGAAGAGCTTTTAAGCTTATTTCAAATCAAGTACCTTTTACATGAAAAAGATATTCGGTATGACTTCTACAAGGGGCTTGGCTATGTTTTGGGAGATGATCCTAAATTTATTGAAAGCAAACTAAATAAACAAAAAGGGATCAAGCAAAGCCAGTTATTTGGTGAATGGCAATTTTATGAAACAAGTAGCATCACTCCATTTATTTATGCTGCCTCCCCTAAAAATACATTGCTCTTAAATGGAGACACTTCCTTATTCACTTGGTGGACCTTTCAAAATCATCCCCAAGAACATGAGGCACTCTTCTTAAACCCTGATTCTAGTTTTAAACTTGCTGAAGCCACAAAAATCGATTCTGTTTTTTCGCATGACAACCGCCTTGTCGTAAACAGCGAAAATCTGGAAGCTGTGATTATTGAAGAAAGCCCTAATAACAAAAAACTACACCAAAAAATCAAAATGGACATCCAGTTTTTAAACCATGTTCCTTTAAAAATCGAAGACAACATTACCTGGACCTGGTGGGATGGGAATACAGATGGCATCTACTTTAATAATCCCACCCAAGAAACAATCTTTATTAACTTTTCTTTTGATGTGTTTAGTCTAGAAAATGATCGTTCATTTTACGTTCAACAAGATGGAAAAAACCTTAGAATTGTTCAACTAAAAGCGGATCAAATAACCTCTCTTCTTGTTAAAAAAATTGAGTTAAAACCAGGTAAAAATAAAATCCATTTTTATTCTCCATTTCAACATTCTGGATGGGGAGGTTTCGGGACAAGCTTTGGATTAAACAAAAACTCATTTAAATACGGCACAATCTCTTTTAAAGTCCCACTAGAACAACCTAAAAAAGAGAGTGTGCAACTTAAAATCTATCCCCCACAAGGAAGCGCCTCACCTTTTGCATGGTTAGATCAGAATAAAATATCTCTTAAGAAGGCAAACAACTCAAAGGTAGACCACTTTAAAGCAACACTTAATCTTAACGATAAAAACAAACAATTACTCGTAGAACAATCAGGAAAAGATAACTACTTTATCGAATTGAGCCGAACAGCTAAAGCTTCATTTTCAACTAAAGAAGAAAAGACCGATTTAAGCCACGAAATGATTTCTTCAACTCAACATCAAATTAAAGTCAAAACAGAAAAACCATTTGTGCTTATCTTTTCCGAGTCTTACCACCCTTATTGGAAAGCTTCAACAATCATAGATGGGGAAAATCATTATTTTAATATTCACGGTAAGGCAAATGGATTTGCAAACGGTTATTACATTGATCAGACAGGAAGCTTTACGGTCTTGCTCGACTTCACGCCGCAAAAGTGGTTTGACCTCTTCTGGCTACTAACACTTATTGGATTGATTACCAGCCTACTGAGTGTACTTTTTTCTACGATAGTGGCGTTTAAAAAGCAATAAGATCAAAACAAATAAAGTCGATCCTGCCAAGCTGGCTAAAGAGATTCGAATGCCTCGCCACATCCACTTCTGAGGCCCAAACTCCAATTCAAATGAAACAACCTCTCCATTTGTAGAAGGAATTTTATAAGCATTGGCATAGCTATTTACTTTAATGGGCAAAAACTCTTTTCCATTAATCAAAAGAACCCACCGAGGATCAAACGATTCACTAAAGATAAACCATTCAGGCTTGTTGGTTTGAAGGCTCCCTTCAATCTTAGTTGGATTAAGTCGAGTAAACTCAACAAGGGACTCATTCTCAAGGGAAGCAGGTTGCCCCGAAAGAACTTCAATAAAATAACGATTTCCTTCTCTTTCTTTAAACTCAATCTTTACTCTTTTTCCAGAAAAAGAATGAAGCTGGGCAGACTCCCAATAAGGTGCTCCAAACTCCCCTTTTGTCATTTTTAAAGGAAGAGCTTTGTTATTAATCTTCAACGTTCTATTTAAATCTGAAAATTCAGGATCCCTCTCTTTTTGTACTCGAAAAGGATAGACTCGAACCACAAAAGACTCTCTTTCAGGCAAGTAAAGATCCGAAACAAAAGAAAGGTGCCCTATCTCAATTTGTTTTGCCAGCATAATCACTCTACGCTCATCATCATTTTTATAGAATTTACTGATTGGCTCAGGCGATCCATTTGTTTGAAAATGCACTTTATTCAAACCTGGATTTAGCTGTAATAAAACAGAAACCCCTAACTCTTCCATCGGTTCAACGTTAAGCTTTTGAATCCGCTCTCCATTTAAAAAAACATAAATTTCTCTTTGAGTCGGTTGAATGGAAAGTACCTTAAAAGCCAATCGAGTCTGCTTCAATTCTTTCTGATTGTTCTCAATCTCAAGCGCAATATCATCATGCCTCAATTGATGCCACTGAGAAGAACCTTGAAACTCAAACAATTTTTCAAAAACGCCAGCTAGCTTCCATTTAACAGCAGGATCAGGAGACACTAATCCAGGATCGGTTTGTGCCCATCCCCCATGCCTCCAAGCAGAATCTGTTGATAAGAACTGAGAAACAGAAAGTGTTGAACTCTTATAGAGCTCTTGCACGCGACTCAGCTTGACTTGAGCCTCTTCTTTAGGCACAACCGCAACAGTCACATTCCCTTTGTCTGGCTGCCATCCTTCTACTCGAAGCTCCTGTTTTCCCTCTTCCAAGTAAAGCTGCCCCACCATTTCCCATTTGATCGCTTGATTCATCTCTTTTTTAGGACGATCTTGAAATAAAACTGGCTTAATTTGAATTTGGTTTACAGAAAGCCAATTCTCTTTTTCTAATAGATTAGGACTCCACTGCACAGGAAGGGTCTGAGCCAGTTCCTGCTTATCGACTAAAGGCCGAGGCCGCGTCCAGCCTATAGATCGACCTGCAGTCGCATAGAAATAATAAAAGCCTGTTTCAGACACATTAATTTCAATGGCTGGAATCTCTTTTTTATCAAAAGAGAGGCGAACTTTTTCAATAGGCTCCATCAAATCAACAGCCAAATCAAACCAGGATCGATTATTTAAAACCAAGTGCTTCACTTCCTGGTCTTGAAAAAGAAGGTTTCTTTGCTTATCAGACAAATCTTCAGCAAAAAATGAAGCAGAACGATTTAACTGGTTTGTATTTGAAAGAGGAACCAGTGCATCGATGTGATCTTCAACAAAATTAACAGATTGAGTTTTATAAATCAGAGGCTGAGGTTGAGCCAATTGATAAACATCCCATTCTCCAAATGATTTTTCTTTATCCACTCCCCAAAGCAATTCAACCGAGTCACTCATTTCTTTCTTAGAATAAGGAACTGGCAATGCTGCGAATTTAAAATCATTTTCAGTCACAAGTGTATCTACATTAAAAAGACCTAAGACTCGGTACAAATTAGGGGTGAGTTGCTTTTCAAAGCTATTCTGAATAATGTGAAAGGGATGAGAAATAGCTGAGAGCCATTGCTCTGAAATAGGGATCGATAAGTTGTGATCTGTGTAAAGAATCGGTTTGGAAACCTCATACGGTAAAAAAGGTGAAAAACCAGAGAAGCCCCAGTTATTCATGAAGAAACCTTTTCCAGGCAGAGACCAAATACGATTATTCCCAGGTTTTTTATTCAGATAATCGCTCGTTTGATAAACATACTCAGGAACTTGAAAATGATTTGTATAACTAGACTCTTCTGGTTTTAAAAACATTTTTCCTAAAGAAACAGGAAACGCATAAATAGGTGAAAGAAAAATCACTAAAAAGACAACAGCAAAAGTCAAACGCCGTCGCCTTTTAGGATTGCGACTTGGCGTCATTCCCCACTGATAAATTTTAGCCGCAGCCACTCCAAAAAAATATGAATAGCCCAAACAAGTTAAGATCATAAATTTATACCAAGGACTTCTTACCAACCAAAAGAATGGGACATGCTCCACCATCCACATATAAACATGTTTAAAAGGAAAATGGATTCCCATAGAGAGAATGATGCCTAAAACAAGCACGACCCCAAACAAAGAACGATAACGAGTCTTACAGAACAGTCCAATTAAACCAAAGACAGGAACCAACCAACTAAAAATGACAAAAATTGGATTGGTTAAAATCAAGGTATTGTATGCCCGAGGAGAAGCAAACCAAGTCCAACTCCCTAACAGACGAATCACATTAGTAAAACTCGTGTACCTAGAGACCCCTTCTAACCATGCTTCAACAATAAAGCCCTCACCAGCTGCTTTTGTTGAATCAAAAGAAGTCACAAAAACTTTTTGCCATTCCGTTAATATCCAATAAGCATTAAACAACAGAGAAAACAACAGAGTAAAAAAGAGGAATAAAATAAGATGAATCACCCCACCCTTTGTTTTAAAGCCTTTAACTAAAGCAATCGCAGCAAAAATAAAAAAAGGAATAGAACAAACAAAGACATTGGCAGGATTTGTGGCAATTCCTGAGGCCATGATAGAGACCAAAGCAAATAAAAAGCCGTACAACACAGGGGAACGACGTTCTTCTAAAACTTGAACCCAAATCCGAAGTAATAAAGGCAGAAACGCATATCCCAACAAATTACTCACATTCAATCCTAACCAAATCGGCTCTAGATAGAGATTAAACATATAAAACATCACCCCTGCTAAACAGGCTAGTCGCTTGGCGACAGGAGGCATGTCTCGAAAAAGATATCGAAGAAAAAAGTATTGAGTAAATCCAGGCAACATAAACCAAAAAACAAAAACAGCTCGTTGTGCGCCTAATAAATCAAGCCCTAAAAACTGAAAAAACCACTGCACAAAGAAAAAGAAATGCGTCGATTCAATCATCCGAGGCGACCACCCTGCTCGAAGGTGCGTGTCCCAACTAAAAAAGACTTCGTTAATCCAACGCTCAAATGTAAATGGAAGATTTGAATCAACTGAAAGAATAAAATGGTTTGCTACAAACCAAGTTAAAGGCAAGAGTCCAAAAAGAAAAATCAAACTCAGATCAAATAAAGAGGACCACTTTGATTCGTTTTTCATCTTATTTTTTTGACCTTCTAATCCATAACGCTGTTAGTGAAAGCAATAAAAATGAAAGTATAGAAACAGACAACCCAAAACGGAAAGCTCTTTGAGGAAAATACTCTAAGGTAATCTCTCTACCACTAGAAGCAGGGATAAGATAACCATTAGCATACCCATTGATCTTAAAATGCTGAAAAAACTCTTTCTCTTTTGAAGAAGCACGCCATTTTCCATCAAATGCTTCAGAAAAAACAAGAATCTGATCGAGATCTAAGTTGAGATGGGCCTCAATGCGAGTTGGATTCAGCCTTTTAAACTGTAACTTAGACTCATAGGGTTTAGGTTTAACAACACTCTGTAACAAAATAAAATAATCGGGGTCCATTTGCTTTGAAAACCCAATAAAATGAGTCCCCTCTTTTAATAAGATTGGCTCTTTGGTTTGAAGAAACATCCCTTTCTCTCCATCCAAAACATCCTCCAACAACAACTCTCGATCATCAATCACAACAGAAGAGATATGTTTCGCGGCTTGAAACGCTTTTTTATTTTGGTTCTTTCCTAAAAAGGGAAATAATTTCACAGTAAAGGCTCTTTCCGAAGGAATCACAAATTTTTCCCTAAAAGTCAAATCACCCACTCTAATATTTCGAACACCAAACTGAACCTCTCGAGGCTCCTCATTACCCAAAAGCTCTCCTAATGGAATAGCACCGGCATAAAATGAAAGAGAAACCCTATTCTTTCCTGGTTTAAACTCTAAATTCTTAAGAAAGATGGCAAAGTTTTGCATCGGATCAACAATAATTTGCCTTATCTTTTTCCCATTAAACTGAACATCAAATGTTTTCGGCCCCTTCTGAAGACTAATAACATTAAAAGCTAAAGATTTTTTTATAGGCTTATCAAAGTCATTTTTTACAATGATTGAATATGACCCAGAAGCAGAACACTCAAACTCTTTATTAAAAATAGAATAACCAAAAGTACGGTTATAAATATCTGACTCGGCCTCCAATCCTTCAACATCTGTAATCACATAACTTTTCCTTTCTAAATCACTTACTGAAGTCCAGTTAGATGTAGAGGATAAAAGGTAGGACTGCCCCACACTCTTGTCTTTAAAAAGACTCAAGACCTGTTCAAAACGTTGCATAAAATGTTGTTTAGGCACCACATAAAACTCCCAAACCGAACGCCTGTTTAAAACAGCTTGAGCAAACAACCGGTGACTTCCCTCTTCAAAAAATCGAGTTCCCAAAAACTCCCATTTTTTAGATTCGTATTTTTGAGAAAGTTGATGTACATCTTGGTCTATATTCAATCCACTTTTTCCATCAATTACCAGACAAGCTTGATTCCAAATTCCCTGCTTATTCTTATCTAAGAAAATATTGGCTGCTTTTTTCACTAGATGAAAAGAGACGTCTTGGTATTGGATTCCAAATAAAATCACGAGTGATTTTAAAGCAACCATTTGAACGTTCTCAGGAAGAAAATCTGATTTTTTAATCTCTTTAATCGAATGTTGAAATAGATTTAAATTCCAATGTATTTTTGTTGTCTGAGGATAAGGAGTAAAATCAACACCCAATCTTAAATTAATTTCTCGATTCGCGACTAACTTTTTAGCAAAGATCAAATAATCATCAGACTTTGAAAGAAGAAACTTTTTAGTCTTAGAAACCATCCACTCTTCAGAATTTTTTACCGTGATACGATGCAAATAAATAGGATTCAGACTTTCAATAGCCCAATCCATAAGAGACTCTTCAAAACTAATCACCTCACCAATCGTTTTCTCGGCAATCAAGGTCTCAAACGTCTCACTCCCTATTTCAGGCAAAAGCACATAACCAGGTTCTTCTTCATTCATCCGAACAGACAATGGAACAAAAGAATCAATACTTCCATTCACTAAAGAGACCTTATCAATAGAATAGACTTCTGGAACCAAATTCTCTAATTCCCAGACCCTCCACTTATCTTCAAATGTTTTAGCTGGTTCCACTCCAACCATAGAGTCTACCTTTGAATTAATTTCTTTAACAGATGTAGGAAAAGGAAGGACTGGATACTTAAAATCTTGCTCATGTAAAATATATCGAATGCGCAATAATCTCATTAAGTTGGACACATAAGGGGTCAACCCTCTTTCAAAAGCATTCCGTGTCAGTTTTTGCATGTACATCCATGAAGATCCCCAAGCCCCTTGATACGGAATATGGAGTGGATGATTATCGACCATTAAAGGCCAGTGCGTGAAATAACCAATTAAAGGAAGAAACCCTTCATAACCCCACTCATTGTATGTAATCCCACGACTAGGAAGGTCTAGAATACGTCCTCCTTCTTTTTGCTGATTAAACCAATCTGCTGCTTTTTTAGCATGAGAAGGAAGTTTAAAATGATTGGGATAGCCTTGTTCTGGACCAGGACGTCTGAAATGTTTTCCTTTAACTAACGGAAATGCATAAGTAGGACTTACAGCAATAAAAATTAATAATATGGCAATGTAACGTGTATTAAGCCACTTAGTTTTTCTTGTTGATAACGCATTAAAAATGATTTGAGAACCTAATCCAATTAACACACCATAGCCCAGACAAGTTAAAAAGGTAAACTTATACCAAGGGCTACGAATCGTCCAAAAGAGCGGCACGTTTTCTAATAAGAATTTAAACAATATTCCAAAAGGAGGATGCAACCCTGTACTTAATATAAGAGCCACGATCAACATCCCGCCAAAAAACCATTTGTATTGGTGTTTGGCTTTCCATAGAGCAAAGACAGAAAGAGCAAAAGGAAACCAAGCTAAAATAATCCAGAGAGGATTTCCCCAGTAGGTGGACACATAATCCCGGTACCCTTGATACCAAGGCCAATCCCCTTGCATTTTAATCACAGCAGGAATACTTGTACGCGAACTAATCCCTTTTAGCCAATCTGTCACAAAAAAGACATCCTCAGAAAGACTCCCTCCCATCACACCCGAAGAAGTTAAAACCATATTCGCTTCAAATAATTTTTTCACCTCAGGCCAAATCCAATAAAGGTTAAAAAGCCCTAACAAAGTGACTGTCAAAGTGAGCAGACCGATAATATAGCCAATCGAAGCTAATTTGAATTTTTCATCAAAAAGATACTTAATCACTAAAACAACAAAGGGAACAGCTGCTATAAGAGTCATAGAAGGGTTGGTTGCCATGGCTGGAAACAGAGTAAAAATTAAAGCAACTTTAAATGCCGTTAAATAGATAGAGCTTTTTTGAGGCAGGCTTTTAATCAAAACTCCTAATGCAAAGGGAACAGCCACATAAGAAGATAAGTTAGCCATATTAAAACCAATCCAAATCGGTTCTAAATAAAGGTTAAACATATAAAAACTAACCGCAACCAACCGTCCTGCATAATTTCCCAAACTGTTTTCAGGAAGCAAACTCTTCATTAAATAGTAAAAAGCAAAACCAGGAAGCATAAACCAAAAACAAAAGAAAAAACGTTGGATGGTTTCAAGCGAAAACCCTAAAAGCCCCATGGCTGCTTGAGGAAGAAAAAACATAAAAGCAGGCATATGCAAACTACGCGGCAGACCTGCCCCATTCCGATAATCCCACATAGAGAAAAAAGTTGCTTTAAATCGCTCTAAAGTTAAAGGAAGATCAAAATCAATCTGTTTGATCAAATACTCAGGCTCAAACCACAAAAGGGGTGTCAAACCTAAAAAAAAGATAAGAATATAATGATAGTTTTCAGCTTTAATTTTCATGTTTAGGTTTCGCTATGCATCGAAATAAAGAGACAGACTTTGACCGTGTTTCAAAGACAGAAAAGTCTTCTAAATCAAAATATTGAGACAAGAGTGCTTGCAAATCTTTTCGATCACGAAAATGACTCCCCTGATCTTTATTGAGCAACCAACGTTGAAAACGATTAGAAGAGTTCCAATCCGCATCCACAATCACAAAATAGTTTGTGACTAACTTTCTGAGGCGAGCCAATAAAATTTTCAGTTCTTCATCAGTGAAGTGATGCATGATATTAACAACAACCCCTTTGTCATAAAGTTGAGTTTCAGGTAAAGCCAACACGTCCTTGAAATGAAAAGATTTGTTCCCATTGCCAAATTTCTTCTGAGCATATTGAATAAAACGTTCATTCAAGTCATAGCCCTCGTAAGAACCCGGAACCACTGTTGAAAAGTCTCCCACTCCACACCCCACATCAATCACTGACTCCTCAGGGGTCGCTCGAAGGTATTCTTTTACAGGCTGAGTGAATCGCCCAAGATTGACAATGGTTCTTAAAAAGCGATAGATCGAAGGGTATTTAAAAAACCACTCGTCATGTTCGCCATGTCCTTCAGACATATCCGCCCTCTTAACTATTTGTTTTAATGGATAGCACTTCGCGATACCAAGCAATAAAAACAAGCAACGTCCAAATCAATTTACGATTGTCTCGTTTTTGGCCAAAGTGGTCATCTAAAATGCGTTTGATCTCTTCAAACCTAAAGAAACCTTCTTCATTAATCTTTTTTTCATCAAAAAAATCTAGCACAAAGTTTTTAAGCAGAGCCTCAGCCACCCAAACCGCAAAAGGAATTCCAAATCCCTTTTTCTTTCGGTGGATAATCTCTTTAGGCAGACTCCCCTCCATTGTCTTTTTCAAAAGAAACTTAGAGGTTAATCCTTTTAACTTCAGATTCTCAGGTAGTCGAGCCGCAAACTCAGCAATCGTATGATCCAAAAGAGGAACCCGCACCTCTAATGAATTAGCCATACTCATTCGATCGACTTTAACCAAAATGTCATCTTGCATATAAACATGGGTATCTAGAAACAATAGTTTATCTAAAAGCCCCTTTCCTTGATACCCCTTTAAGTAAGGTTCTAAGGATTGGTAGTTTTTGTACCCATCTTGAGTTAAAGAATACTCAGGTGAAAGCAGCCGTTCTTTTTCTTCAGGACGGAATGCCCCTTTCCATAAAAAATTAGCTTGTTCAATCGGATAAGGCATTCCTTCCATAAATTTCTTTAATTTATAATCTAAGCTAATATCACTAAAAGAGGTTGGAAGCGCAGCCACTCCTAAAGCAATCCCTTTTTGAATTGATTTTGGCAATTTTGAATAAAGCTGCCATATTTTTAAGGCTTGATAAGTTGGATAACCAGCAAAGAGTTCATCCCCTCCATCTCCAGACAAACAGACTGTGACATTTTGACGAGCTAATTGAGAAACCAAATAAGTCGGCACGGCTGAAGGATCTCCTATTGGATCATCAATCCCTTCTAAAACCTTTGGAAAGAGATCAATCAAAGATTGCGGGGTCACCATCATTTCATTGTGATCCGTTGAAAAATACTGCGCCACTTTTCTAGCATAGCTTAGTTCATTAAAAGAGGTTTCCTTAAACCCAATAGAAAATGTTTTTAAAGGGGCGTGGCCTAAATCAGTCATGCTACTTAAAATCGCGCTCGAATCAATGCCACCACTCAAAAAAACACCGAGCGGCACATCGCTAATAAGACGACGCTTAACAGATGCCTGGAGTAAGTCTTTAAGCTCTTCACACAACTCAGGAACTGATTTAGTCTCTTTCTTCTGATAATTTAAGTCCCAATACTTATCAATCTTTAATTTCCCATCTTTAAACAGAGCGCGATGACCCGGTAAAAGCTTAAACACATTTTTAACCATAGAAAGAGGGGCTGGCACATATTCAAAAAGAAGGTATTCATTCAGTGCTTCTTTATCAATTTCAAGAGGAACATCAGCATGCTTCAATAATGCTTTTAAAGAAGAAGCAAATGCAAACATTCCTTTTTGATGCGTGTAATAAAGAGGTTTGATTCCCAAGCGGTCTCGGGCAATAAAGAGCGAGCGATCTTTTTTATCGTAAATCGCAAACGCAAACATCCCATTAAAATGCTGCACACAATCCGCACCATAAGCTTCATAGGCACGTAGAATCACTTCCGTGTCAGAGTTAGTTTTAAAAGAATAGCCTTTGCCTTGAAGTTGAGAGCGGAGTTTGGAAAAGTTGTAGACTTCTCCATTATAGACAAGCCAAACAGATTCATTCTCATTGGTCATCGGCTGATGCCCTTGAGCCAAATCAATCACAGAAAGACGACGATGCCCCAGACCTATCCCTGGCTCGCGAAAAAGACCGGCTTCATCTGGTCCACGCAATTGCATGACATCGCGCATGGCAATGAGAGCTACTTCTTCAATCTGTTGGGTTGGGTCTTCAAAAAAAACCCCGGAAAGTCCGCACATTTAGCCTAGAACCTTTTTGATGGCTGCAACCACATCAGCAACATCTTGATTGGTCATTTTCGGAAATAAAGGAAGTGATAACACACGGTCAGACATAAATTCTGCTTTTGGAAAGGCTCCTCGTTCATACTTTAACGCTTCACCAAAGTAAGGATGCAAATGAATGGCTTCGTAATGAACCCCTGTCCCAATATTCTCAGCTTTTAATTCATCCATAATCACTTCGCGACTCTTCCCTATTTTATCTATGTCAAATTGAACAGGAAAAAGATGCCATGTATGCACAGAATCAGCCGGACTGATCGGAGGTAAGATGATATTTTCTACATCACTTAGCACTCCTAAATAAAGTTGAGCCAACTCAGCACGGCGATGATTAAATTGAGCCAGCTTATCTAATTGATGCAAACCAATTGCGGCTTGCAGATCAAGCATATTGTATTTAAAACCAAGTTGGTGCACACCATAACGAGCCGAACCTTTTTTCTCATAACGTTTCCAAGCATCTTTATCAATCCCATGGAAACGAAGTAAACGAAGCTGCTCAGCATCTTCTTCTGAGTGAGCAATCACCATTCCCCCTTCAGCAGTGGTTAAATTTTTCATAGGATGAAAACTAAAACAGGTAAAGGGGCTGATTTGTCCTATCTTTTTTCCTTTATATTCCGAACCAACTGCATGGGCAGCATCTTCAATCACTTTTAAATTATGTTTTTTAGCAATAGCGTTAATTGCATCCATGTCACATGGCAATCCCCCAAAATGAACAGGCACGATCGCTTTGGTTTTAAGAGTGATTGCTTTTTCAATTAAGTTTGGATCAAGATTCAGTGTGGCTGAATCAATATCAACTAAAACAGGCTTAGCTCCTGCTAGCATGATCATGCTCACTGTTGCGGCAAAAGTCATTGGAGTGGTGATCACTTCATCCCCAGGCCCAATACCTGCTGTCAAATAAGAAATATGCAACGCAGCTGTTCCTGAATTCAACGCAACCGCATGAGGAACATTAAAATAGTCTTGAAACTTTTCTTCAAACTTCATGACTTTAGGGCCGGTAGTAATCCAGCCCGACTTCATGGAATCAACCACTTCATCAATCTCTTCTTGATCAATCTGAGGTAACGACACAGGTAAAAATTTTTCTCGAACCGGTGATTCTGTTTTCATCTTAAGACCTCTATTTAAAAAACCTGTGGAAAGCATATTCAACTGAAGACATGTGCGCACCTAACTTTAACCAAGTACGATGAACAGCCAAAGTAGTCACTTGAGTTTTAATCGACACCCAATCAACTTGGCCGCTGTACCAGTCCAAACCTGCACGCACTAAACTAGAGTAAATTCCCATCTTTCTATACTCAGGGCTCACAGCATTAAGCGGCACATTTCCTGCTCGAGCTCCACATGCTTGAGTCAATCCCTCTTCTAACTTAAGCGCAATATAACCTGCAGGCTTGCCCTCTACATCAGCCACTAAGACTTGATGCGCTTGGGTGCCATTACAACAATTTTGAAACCAACGCACATAGAGTTCATCACTTTTATCTTTAGGCAAATTTGGATCGGCATGCGCTTTATCTAACCAATCTTTAGGATTACCAAATGAGACACGGGACAACTCGCTTAAAGGATCTAAATCACTCTTTTGAAAAGGACGAATCAACACAGAGTTTTCTTTAGATGGATTAGAATATTTTTTCAGATCAATAAGAAAAGTAGATAGCCCGGCCACCATATAAAAGTCATGTTCTTCTAACGCATGAATTTTAGACATCTCATCAGGCAAAGCGCATGCGCTCAAATGCTTGATCCCATTTTCACGACACCACTGAAAACAACGTTGCAACAATCGATTCTTAATTTCTTTTTCTTGCTCGTACTCACCCTCAGCTAAAAGAAAATTAATGCGAGCCATAGGAAAACCATACAACTCAGAATCAAAGACAAGCGATTCAACAAGAAGCGCTCCTACAAGAACACCCTTTTCTTCTTCAACAAAGAGAGCATTTCCTTCTTGGTCTTTTTGGGATTCGATTTGTTGGACAAAAAGCTGGATTGAGTCCGCGTTCAAAGGAACCGGACCACCTAGGTAAGGATTAAAACCACTCTTTTCAACTAAACTATTCAGTTGAGATAGTGTTTGAGGACACAACGGCTTATCCTTTGACAAGTGATCGTTGTTGATAATACTCGATCGTTTTTTTCAAGCCCTCTTCTAGAGGTGTCTTGTCTTCCCATCCCACAACTTGTTTGATTTTAGAGACATCAGGAACGCGACGCGGAATATCTTCGTATTTGTCTCCAAAAACTTCTTTATGCGGCACAAATGTAATCTCTGAATCAAAACCACCCGCTTCTTTAAGAAGCTGAGCTAATTCTTTCACACTTGTTTCACGGCTATTACCAATATTAAAAATTTGGTTTTCGGCTTTAGGGTTTAAACCACACTCCACAACCCCATCCACAACATCATCCACATACGCATAACTTCGAGTCTGCTCTCCATCCCCATGGATCGTAATGGGATCCCCTTTTAAGAACTGCTCTAAAAAGATTGGGATCACGCGACCACTTCCCAAATCATCTAAGCGAGGACCATACACATTGAAAAAACGGTAGATCACAAAGGGAACACCCTCTTTTTGATTGTACGCTTGAAGGTAATGTTCTCCAGCAGCTTTGGCTGTAGAGTAACACCAACGATTGATTTGTGTGGAACCGAGCAAACGATCATCATCTTCTTTCCAAGGAACGTTTGGATTCTTTCCATAGATTTCAGAAGTTGAAGCAAAAGTGACTTTAATTTTATGACGGGCAGCTGCTTTAAAAACATTTAAGCTCCCTTGAAGATCAATTTCTAATGTGGTTAAAGGATCAAACACATATCGCTTTGGATCTGCAATAGCAGCAAAGTGAAAGATCATATCAATGTTTTCTAGATTGATGTCTCGAGTCCATAGATCGTTGTTTAAAATAGAATCTTGATGAAAAACAAATTGTGGGTTTTCCAACAAATGTTCAATTTTGGAGCCATCCGCCATATCAACCACAGTGACATGATGCCCTCGATCTAACAATTTTTCACAAATATGTGACCCTAAGAAACCTGCACCACCTGTAACAATAATATTCATGTTTTAAATCCCTTAATTCACGTTTATCTAAAAAAAGTCTGCCACTCTTCTAGTCAGAAGGCAGATATCATAGCAAAATTGTTCCATTATGAGTATAAAATTACCCCTGCTGCGGCAAGGTACAAAAGGATATTGGCAATCATTGGTTTATCCGTTAAAAGCACTTTTTCAGGAGAGCCCCCATGCTCTTTGACATACATCAAGTAAAGATAGCGGAAAATACCGTAAATCACAAAGGGTAAGGTATATATCAAATTTTCTGTTCCGAATTTTGCCACTGTTTCCTCACCCATTGTGTAAAGCGCATAGGCTAAAATGGTTGAAGAGGTCACTGCAGCAATCAACTGATCTAAGAGCTGGGGCGAATAAGATGAGAGCGATTCCCGATGGGCAGCTGCCTTTCCCTCAAGCAAACGAAGCTCATGACGACGTTTGGCCAGACCCAGAAAAAGAGCTAATAAGATCGTACAGATCAAAAACCAAGAAGAGACATCCACTTGAATCGCCAAAGCCCCTGCTAAAGCCCGCAACACAAACCCAAAGGCAATAGTCATCACATCTAAGATCACCATCTTTTTTAGAGCAAACGAATAAGCAAGCATTAAAATATAGTAGATGGCGGCAACTAAAAAGAAAGAAAAGTTCAGCTGCAAAGCAAGCACCATGCAACTAAGAGGAATCACAATAGCCGCGATTAAAGCTGTTGATTGCGATAATTTTTTAGCCGCAATCGGACGTTTTTTCTTTTCAGGATGCTTGCGATCTTTTTGTGCATCCACCAGATCATTCACTAAATAAACAGCACCTGATAAAAAACAAAAGATAAAAAAGGCAAACAGCGTCTCTAAAAAAAGAGCCTTATTTAAAAAGTTTTGAGAAAAAAGAAGGCCTGCAAATAAGATTAAGTTTTTTGTCCATTGCTTAGGGCGCAACGAAAGCATCAAATAACGAACCGTATCCATATTAGTTCCCGTTTTGGTTGATTTTAAATATTTTATACGGTCCTGATTGAAAGATTTCTTCATACCCCTTTAACGGCAATTCCTCGACGCGGGCATAGTTTTCATTTAAGAAAAGTGTGTTCACATCATAGCGACTAAAAATTTCATTTAATGGTTTTTGTATGACAGGAAAAAAATCAGAATAGTGATTGTAATGAGCTAATGAACTGTCTGTTGAAAAAACCGTGGCATGGGTAAAGTACATGGTTGAATCAGCTAAACCCAAAGGAATAGTGGCCATTTTCACACTCCCCTTAGGAAGTTTATTAATATGGTCAAAACAATTAAACATGTCTTTGCCAAGGGAACGGTCTTTTGAATCAATGATCACCTTTTTTTGCAAAAAGAGAGCAGGCAACAAACCACCCACTAAAAGAAACAGACCAAACAAAACAAAGACCCAGGCTGAAGGCCAAGAGCGGTAAACATTCCAAACAAAGAGCGAGGTTAGAATGGCTGTTGGAAACGCGCCAAACTCCATGTAGCGTTCCCCTTCTCCAGCCCACTCCACAAATTTAAACGAGCGGATAAAAACACCTACGACAAACAACGTGAGAACCCACAAACCCAAACTCTCAAACAATTGAGAGGGAACACCCAAACGAGAAAAATCAGCAATCACCCAGCCAAAGAAATACCAGACAACCGTTAAGATCGCAATCACCACACATGGAATTGCCGCAATCACGGCAATCGGTGGCAACTTAAACACAAACTGATAAAGGCGAAACACAATGTCAGGACTCTTCTCCCCTTTTTTAGGCAAACCACGCACTTGATGCGCATAACGGTTATGAATATTCAGACGCCACCAATTCAACATCTGGATATGCCCCCACAACACTTTAAAATAAAACCCTTTGGTCACGGCCCCTGCCAATAAAATCGAACCGACTAAAACAGCAATATAAATCCAACTCTGTTGAAAAATGGCAAAAGAGAGTGTTAAAGCAAGCAAGGCTTGCAACGCAAATCGATGCGTTAAAATCAAAGCAGTTAAAAGCACCACTGAAAGGACAAGCATGGTTGTGCCGCCAAACGAGGTGTAATAAAGGAGTGCCACAAAAGCAAAACTAAAGAGCATGGAAGCAACGGGACGGGTTGTGAGATTAGAGTTTTCCATCACCACTAAAGGATTGGCCACATAAGCCACTTGCGCCATAAACGCAATGGCCACATTTTTTGTTAGTGAATAAACAATGAAATATAAAAAGAGAGAATGGATCGCATCAAAGATAGGGCTGATAAACCCCTGCTTCTCTTCTAAAAACTTTTTAGGAAAGAAAGCAAGAAACAGACGAAAGAGTGGCGGATAGTCAGACTCTTCAGGTAAAAGATATTTTTCAGGAATCGCTTTAGGCCAACGTTTTTCACGACGCACAATGTCTGCCACCATTAAATGGCGCCACGTATCAATCCCGAAATAACGGACAGACCAACGAGGCCAACTCTCTAAAATAAAGCCGGCAAAGGCAGTAAGAATTCCAACCAAAAGGACCATGAAGATTTCCTGATTAGATAGAAGCGGCAGCTTGTTTTTCTTTGATTTTTTTATTACCGCTAGGACTAAAGTCAGCTAAGTGACCCCAGATATATTTAACACCACGGGCAATAAATTGAAGATCATCCGCACCCCGGATAGCAAGTAGACGACGGGCAATAAACTCAGGGTTAAAAGCCACTTTGTAAAGTTGTTGCACAGCTTTTTGCAACTGCTCTTCACCCATAGGAACTTTCATGACCGCACCCCGCATATCAAACTCATCCCAATCATATGTTTTCAACCAATCATTTTCTTTACATTGGTCAAACAAGGGTGTGCCTGGATAAGGAATCACAATTGTGGCCTGCATGGTTTTAGCATAACCTTTACGAAGAAGATATTTACCCAACTTCACCGTCTCCATCGCATCTTCATAAGTTTCCCACGGATACCCGAACATAATTGTGATATGTGGATCTAAACCAGCTTTAGCGGCTTCACTACAAGATTTAATAATCTCTTCTCGGGTGTTCCCCTTCTGAAGCAAATCTTGAGACTTTTGGTTCCCTGATTCCAATCCAAATAAAATAAAACGGAAGTTTGCTTTCTTCATGAGCTTGTACATGCTGTAATCCACGGCACCAAAACGCATGTTACAACCAAAGTATAATTTTTTGTTATACCCACGCTCAATCATTCCATTACAAAAGTTTTTCAACCAACCCCCTGCAGGAAATGTTCCTGTGTCATCAAAGATTTCGCGGATGCCATATTTTTCAATTAACATTCCAACTTCGTCTAACAAACTTTCAGGTTTACGTGTTTGAAATTTAGGATAGGTTGTTGTCCAAGAACAAAACGTACATTTATGCCACCAACAGTCACGTCCTACCATGGTGTAAGTTCCTGGAAGCGCTTTGTAGTTTCCGTTCTTTTCACTGTAAAGATTCCACTTTGTTAAATCACGATCAATTAAAGGAAGATCATGCACATTGTGGTTTTGAACAAATTTACCTGTGTTGACAATTTTACCGTCAACACGTGACCAAACACCGGGTTCTAATGGTTCAACTTTATCCGCTGTGATCTCATTATTTTCTAATTGGCGTTTGGTTTTAATGTGGTTACAAATATTTAAAAGCAGGAAGTCATAATCTCCACCGGTCATCACATAGTCGGTGTTACAATTTTCCATCGACTCATCAGGCATGGCTGTGACATGGTCACCGTAAAGAACAATTTCAGTTTCTGGTAATAATTCTTTTAAACGATTGATGCGTGTCCAGTACGCTTTAATGGTAGGTGTTTTGGATTCAATAGCAATGACATCAGGCTTTTCTTCAAGGTAGTGGTTTCTAAATTGTTCTTCAGTCCATCCTTCAGAAATTCCATCACTCCAGATTACATTGTATCCTTTAGATTTCAATAACGTCGCTGCATAAGCAGGAATCACAGGATAAATATAAGTTGGATTGTTAAAAAATTGAAACTGACGATTTTGCGCCAAAAGTGGGACCCCTTTATCTGTCTCGATTGGGGGATAAGCAATCATCACCTTCATATTAGAAATTCCTCCTGAAAATAGTTTATTTAAGATGTTGCTGCTTGTTCGTTTAAAGCAGCCTTCTCTTCTCTCATCTTCTTAGAACAAAGCCCTACCAAAAACCAATAGCCATAGGTTAAGTGGGTGACGATAATCCCAAGGAAGAGATGTTGAAATAGTTTAGCACTTTTATGGTTAAAAGAGCTATAAAAAACAGAAATTAAGTAACCTGTTAACACCAAGACATATACAGACATTAAAAATGAAGAAAAGACTCCAACTAACGGCCCTAGCACCACTCCCAATGTAAAAGCAGACGGCACAAAGTAAGCTGGTTTGAGAGATGTTTCAGGAAATTTCTTCACAAAATAACCACGGTGCAACGCATAATTTTTAATCTGCTTAAGATGAGCACGGTAAACATTACGACGGTGGTGATACACCAATGCTTCAGGATCATAAATAATTTTCTTATTCAGTTCTTTAGTGATCTTCAAACAGATGACGGTATCTTCGCCTGGATAATAAAAACTATTGTATCCACCAATCTCTTCCATAATTGATTTGCGCACAATCAAATTACAAGAAGGGTAATCATCAACATACTGTTTTGTTTTTGGTAAATAACGGTACACATATTTTCCACTCACAAGCGGAGATTCATAAATCGCCCCACTCACTTGTTGCAACGGTCCATCATTTGCCGGAGTCGCTGCGGGACCCCCTACTGCTGCGATTTCGTCATTTTCAAAATGTCGCACCGCATTCTTTAACCAATCTTTAACAGGAAAAGTGTCATCATCTAAAAAAGCAACAATCTCTCCTTTGGCATTATTCAAACCAATATCTCTTTTTTCAGAAGGGCCAATTTTACCGGTTGGAATAATTTGAGTGTGAGCCCAATCATGTGTTTCTTCGCCATCAGGCAAAAGAATAATTTCATATGCAGGATAATCAATTTTCAAACAGTGTTCCATACACTCTTGTAAAAAGGGATTGTCTTTTGGATAAGGAATGATAATAGAAACAAACGGAGTGTTCATACTTTTTCTGTTACCTCATTAATGACTTTTACGCTTTTTGTGTTTTTTGTGTCTTTTGCGTTTTTTTCTTGAAAGACTTTTTTTTTGATCTCTCGTTTTTCTAAATCATAGGTTTTCACAATAAACATGCGGTACCAAATCGCCAATGTATCTAAACCTGTGTGCCACAAATCTTGCGATGTGATCCGTCCCCACTTCACTGTTCGACGGTAAGTCAACACAATCGGTGCTTCGACAATCTTATAACCTAAGTGATGCACATTGGCAAGAATCTCAACATCAAACGCATACCGCTTACACAACACACGTTTCATTACTTTGCGTAGCACTTCATGTTTATACAATTTCAAACCGGTTTGCGTGTCATTTAATGGCAATCCAAAAAGGGTCCACAAAATAAAATAATAAATCTTACTCACAAATTTTCTACGGGTAGGATAATCAAGCTTTGAATCAGGATGACGCTTAGACCCGACCACCACATCAGCTTCTTCCATTTTCATAATGGTAAAGAGAGTGTGCAACTGGTTTGGATGCAAGTCCAAATCAGCATCTAACAACACCACCACATCTCCAGTAGCATGATAAAAACCTCGGCGAAGCGCGTTTCCTTTACCACTGTTACGATCTCGATCCACTACTTTTATATTGTCAAAACCTAGAGACGCCCGCTTTGATTCTTTACCGGTATCATCCCCACTTCCATCATTAACCACAATGATTTCATAATCACATTCTGCTTCTTCAAACACATGTTGTGTTTCGCGAATGTTCTCATAAATATGATGCCCTTCATTATGAGCGGGCATAATCACTGAAATTCTACCTTTAAATTCTTTCATTATTTTTTCAAACTTCCTATTAACAATAAGATTGAAGCTAACACCCCACAGGCTCCCATTGTAATGAGCACAGACCACATCGTAGGATGATAGAAATGAGTAACCCCTAAGAATAACACAGTCACCCCTGCTAAGACGAGCACGAAGCGCTTCTTATGGCACCCTAAATAATAGAACGTTAAAATGTAAACTAATGAGACGGGCACAAACGCAAAGCCATAATAGCGAATCAGTTTAAACACCAAATCATAGGTCTCTACTGTATAACTCCCCTTTTTCAGCAAGAGGCTCGTCAAAAGGTCTGAAAAGGTAAACATTACTATTAATCCCGCTCCCAAAACACCTGCGGTTAAAAGCAGCGTGTGCTTTAAAAGACCCACCGTCTCTTCGCCTTTAGAATGAGCTTGAGACACTTTTGGAAACATAGCCATGGCTAAAGATTGAGCAGGAAAAAGAAAGGCTTTGCCTAAAAGAGCGGCTGTGGCATAAGCCCCAGCTTGTAACGGACTAAACCAATGCTTCACCAGCACAATGTCTTGATACGCAAGCAACCCAAAACAACAAAGAGCAGCAAAAACAGGAATAAAAAATTGATAGACTTCTCGACGGGATTGATTCTTTTCTGCGGTATGCATGGTTAAAAACTTTCGAAGTGGCAACCAGGCTAAAAGGAAGGTCACTCCCACAGACAACACACACGCAAACAACGCCCCATTCACTTGAAAGCCCATGTAAACAAACAACAGAGCCAACACTAATTTTGAAACAGAAGCCATCGCACTATTCAAACTCAAATAGAAAAAGTGTTCCAACCCTTGCAGCATGCCCAACATCAATGGCATTAAAAATGAAAAGAAAGCAAAAACACCTAATAAAATAACAGGCTCTTTTAAAGGGATTTGTAAATAGTTAGCAATCCCACCACTAAATAAAATCATCAGCCCAAGCAACACAACTCCAGCAATCGCTAGCTTTTTAAAGAAATCAGAAAAAAGATAACGAATTTGCTTTTCATTGTTTTGCCCTTTGTAGATCGCCACATACTTGGTCAACACCATTTGAACTGTGCTTAAAGGAAAAGCAAAGATCATAAAAAGAGAGATTAATGAGGATAAGACACCATAATTTTGAGTCCCCAAAGAACGAGACATCAAAATATGAAACAGATAATTGGCCACGCCTGCAACCAAAGTAGCCACAAGAAGCAAGCCAGCATGCTCCATCAAGCTCTTCTTGATACACTTTTTTTGCGCCGTTCCCTGCTCAGGAACCACTTGAATTTCTTCAGTATTATTCATAAGTATCGCTATATAGGAATTTTGTGATTTTTAAAGATACTAAAAAGTGCCCTTAAAAGTCAAGGGAATAATCTTTATCTAAGACATTGGCAGAGAAGCAATAGTACAGAAATCAAGATCGATCACAAAGAACATTTATCCTTATTTATTAAACGTAGCTAATATTCTACTCAGGAGATTCCTAACCCTGTTCCAACTAAAAAAAGGATAATCATCTGATAACCGACCATTTACCCTAGAATGATAGACACCCCACATCTTTAATGAGATAATTGCTGGAATTATTCAAAGGGATTCTATTGATCAATAAATTCAGACTTATCTTAGGGCTATTCATTTTAGTCGGTATTGTCTTCTTTCAATCTAAAAGTACTTTTGCTTTGGAGACTGATTCTTTTTCCCAAATAAGTGCGGCTGTGATTGAGTTTGAAGTCAAAGGCGACCTTGGTATTCAAGATGCTGGAGCGATTACAGCGGAATGGATGATCAGCGCCTTAGCCAAAACCGGGCACTTTGAGCTTAGAGAAAGAGTCCTTTTAGCTAAAGTAATAGAAGAACAAATGTTTCAGTCTAGCGGAATGGTTGATGAACAAACCATTGCCGCAAAAGCAGGTGAACTTTACGGCGTTGAAGCAATTGTCACAGGCAGCGTGTTGAAATGGGGCCGAATCATTTCAGTCACAGCCCGATTAATCGATACCCAAACCGGAACCATCTTAAAAGCAGCAGATGTTAAGGCTGAAGATGTTTCTGAAATTCCTACTAGAATCGATGAACTTGCTCTCATTCTTTCAGGCCAAGAAATCAGATCTATTATTGTAGTAGAACCACTCCCATCCCCATCTTCAGAACGTGTTTTAGGAACATGGAATTGGTTTTCCGGAAAAAGAGTCACCTTTAGAAGTGACGGCAATGTTTACAGAAGAAATGGTAAAATTGCCGCTTCTTGGACAGTCGATGGAGATGTTTTTACAGTTAATTGGCGCGGCAAGATTTGGGTCGATACTCTAAGACTGTATGATAACGGAACCGTACTAAGAGGCTCAAACCAATTCGGCATTGGTATTCGCGGCGTAAGAGTGAAATAAACTCCCATCCTCTTTATTTACAACCAGTTTGCAGTCTGTTTTTCTCAACCATTACATTGAGGATCTATTGAAAACAAAGACTTGGATCGTGTTTGGACTGTTGTTTTTAATTTTTATGGGGGCTTCCCTCTTTAAGGTCCATACTGCGTTTAAAAATCCTTTGATTGCTAAGACGAGTGACTATGCTGCTTTTTGGACTGAGAATGCGGTTCATTATCGTTGGGCTAAGATGGTGGCTGAAGGTCAGAGCATTACGGAGCGCGACACGCGAATTCAACACCCCGAAGGGATTCTTCCTTTTCAAGATGAAACTCCTTTTATGGATTGGTTGGTTGGAACCACCTATCGCGTTCTAAAAATCAAAATGCCGTTTCATCATTTTGTGATTTTGTTTCACAGTTACTTTAGTTCGCTTGTGATCTTTCCACTTTTTATGGTGGTCTATTCTTTAAGTCGGAATCGGTGGCTGGGATTAGTTTGCGCGGCTCTGTTTGTTTTTTCTATTGCCCACCTTTCTTCTATTGCTTCAGGATCGATTCCTCGAGAGATTTTTGCTTTAGTTTTTATCTTTTTTCAATTTGCGTTTCTGATATTAGCCATCAACGAACAACGTTTGAGATGGGCGATTCTTTCTGGAATATTTTTATTTATTTCACTCTTTGCTTGGCACGTCTCTCAGTTTTATTACGCACTTCTCATTCTTTTTATGTTTGGGACTCTTTTACGGACACCTTCAAAAGGGAATGTCCCCTTTTGTTTTGCGATTCAAATCTTGTTTGCTCTTTTAGCAGGCATGACTCAGCCCCATCTGATTAAGGGAGGCTTTCTTGCTTCTTATGCCGCCACCTTATCTTATGTTTTTTTAATTGGCCTTTATTGGCTACCGCAAAACTGGAATCTGCTCACAAAACGAATCAGCCTGATTGCAGGAGCTTGCTTTCTTATCTTTCTCTTTTCACTCTTTCAATCAAGTCATGCTTCAGAGTTTTCACATGTGTATGCGTTTTTAAAAGGAAAGATTCTTCATTTAGGGATCAAGCCTACTTTGCCTGGCGCTCTCTCCTATGAAGCCAATGTGATGTGGATGAGTTCTTTTGCCACCCCTTCTTTAAAAACAATTTGGAGTTTTTTTGGAGTCATTCCTCTATTGATCATTCCAGGAATCATTGGATCAATTCAACAGTATCGCAATAAAGAACTAACTCTAGACAAAATCATGCTTCTCTACTTTTTTGTTAGTTTTATCTTTTTTTATTGGCTTATGGTGCGCATGGATTGTTTTCTCGTCTTTTTTTCCATTGCCCTAATAGGTATACTCCCTAATCTTCCACATCCATTCACGCATAAAAGATTAATCACCTTACTTCTTATTTTAGTTTGTGGCTTAAGCTTTAATCTCTACAAATTAAGTCACAGTCGAATTCGTCAAGTCACACCCCCCGTTCCAACATTGCTCGACCTTTTACGTAAAGTCGAATCACTCACTCAAAAAGAGGGGCCCATTGTCCCTCCTTTTTTCATGGGACCTTCGATTGCTGCTTTCACAGATCGCCCCGTTGTACTGCATTCAAAGTTTGAGAACGGAACAATCCGACGCAAGGTTAAAGAATTTGAAGAGGGACACTTCACTGATGAAGAAACGTTTCATCAGTTGTGTAATAAATATGGGGCACGCTATTTAATTATTGATTCAGGCGCCATGCTTGATCTGGCTCAAGACTCACTTCGATACCGGACAAACAACCTCTTAATGAACAAAGAAATGGTCTTATACCAACTTCATTTTGATCCTATTACGTTAAAACACTTTCAGCTTCTTTACTCTAATAAGGACTACCGACTTTTTGAAATCCTTGAAAAAGGGGAAAAACCTCATTTCAAGCTTCCAGTTCAACCCCCTGTCTATGATTTTCGTAATTTTAAAGCCAAAGAGATCCTACTTCAGGAGTAGTTTTTTTGATACCTTATCCCTATGAAAAAGCGATTTGATTTTATTTTTCTTATTCTTCTGGCTGGACTGATTTGGAAAACTTTTTTTCTTTATCAGCACAACCACCTTAATCCAGATGGCGCCATGATTGGATTAATGGCGCGCCATATATTAGAAGGACAATTTCCGATCTTTTTTTATGGCTATGGTTATATTGGCAGTTTAAAAAGTTTTATTGGTGCCGGGCTTTTTACCGTTTTTGGAGCCAATACAAAAACACTCCTCCTCTTACCCGCTCTTTTTTATGTTGGATTTTCAATCACCACTTATTGGTGGGTCAGTTTAGTTGCCAATCGCAAAGCCTCACAAATTGCCATGCTCTTTACTATCCTAGCCTCTCAATGGATGACCCTATTTTCTGCTGAAATTGTGGGCGGGTATATGGACACCCTATTTTACGGCAACCTGCTCTTTATCTTTTTACATAAATTTTGTTTTGGTGAAGCCCAACATAAATGGAAGTGGTCGCTTGCTCTTGGGCTTTTTAGTGGGCTAGCATTATGGCAATTTCCATTAAGTGGTTATTATTTAATCACCATTGGAACAGCTCTTTTTATTTTAAGGCCGAGTAATATTTTTTCAAAAACACTCCCTTTATTTGGATTTAGTTTTTTGATTGGCAGTGCTCCGTTTTGGCTATTTAACATCTACCACCAATTTAATTCATTTGGCATGGTCAAAAAAGCATCTCTCTCACAATTTTTTGACCACTTCCTCTCTTTTTTCAACTTTTATGTTCCTGCTATTTTAGGTTGGGGCTTTCAGGCAGACACCCTTTTACGCAAAGGGGGATGGATTCTGATTGGCGTGCTCTTTTTTGCGGGACTCATTTGGCTCTTAGGGCAAATCAAATGGCAGCGAAAACATGCTCAGCTCCCTTTACCTTTACTTTTTGTGATCACACTGTTTCTTTTTTCTCGAAGCAATTACGTCGGGGATCGTTCTCCTATGGTAGCCCTTCCCCTTTTATTTATCTTCCCAGCTCTCATAGGCATTTTTCTCTCTTATTTAAACCAACAGTCTAAACTGATCTTTTGGGGATTTATTTTGATTCTGATTCCTTCATATAGCTTGCAAACTTATGCCAGTTCTGTTGGACGCCAACAAAACGCGCACCACTTTGAAAAGGTAACTCAAACTATTTTAACCGCAATTAAAGAAGCTCAACTCGATACGGTTTACGCTCCTTATTCGTTAGCCCCTGTCCTCTCTTTTAAAACAGAAGAACAACTCATTGCAGGAAACTTTTTGGAAGAACCTGTCCCGGGTTATAAAAACAGACTCAATGCCAGTGACCATCCTGGCTTTATCATGACAAAAAACTTTGCGCCTCACTTTGAAATAAATCTCAGTACTTTAGGTTGCACTTTTAAAAAGAGAGAAGTTGAGAACCATGTCCTCTTTTTTGATGTGAAACAAGTTCACTCACAACTCAAATCGATTTCACCTAAAAAATGGAAAGGGCCTGAAGCCGCATTTGACCGTAATCGCATCACTCGCTGGACACCTAATGTGCCCCAAAAGCCAGGCCAACAATTTGAACTTGATTTAGGCCAATCACATTCTTTAGCAGGAATAGAACTTCGTTGCATTGAAGCCCATGACCTGCCTCGTTCATTAAAGGTAGAAGTCTCCAATAATCAAAAAGAATGGAAGCAGATTGCTCTTTTACCTTTTACGCCAACCCCACTCTATTTTTCAGGGCCTCACCCTTTTTCAGACTTAGAACATGGGCGACTAGAACTTTCATTTGAGCCAACTCCTGCTCGATTTATTCGCTTCACACAAATGAGCCGCTCTCCTGCAACCTATTGGTCTGTTCACGAAGTTTATTTATATGAACCAACTCAAAATGCCTTTGAAACAGATGAGTCTCTAGAGCAACTCATCAAAGAACTCAACAACGCAGGTCAGAGCCCTATCTATACAGATACATGGCTTTCAGAAAAATTACGTTCTCTACCTGAAACAGGTCTACTCAATCTACTCCCTTATTACAACCCTCGAGAAAGACTCAGCGTCTTAAAACCAGAACAAACCACTCTAGACCGTTTTGTTGATTGGAATAAACACCCGCTATTTGTGATCCATCAAAGTAAAGCCCCTCTTTTTGAAAGTGGCTCTTATTTTAAAAATTTAGAGTGGACTCATAAACAAGCAGGAGCCTGGAAAATTTACCAACTAAAAGAAGCACCACAGAGAATATGGAAAGCTCTTTCAAAAAAGAATTGGAGTGCAACAGCTTCGCCTAAATCAAAACGAGCGAGTCGTGCCATTAGCCGCCCTGAAAAAAGATGGAATACAACCGAGCCTCAAGCAAAGGGGATGGAATTTACTCTTGATCTAAATAAAAATGAAACCATTTCAAAAGTAGAGCTCACCACAGGCCCCTCTTTTTGGGAATACCCACGCCACTTTAAACTTTATGCTTCAAAGGATCAAAACAACTGGAAAGAAATAGAGATCAAACAGATCGGCCTTGCTTTTTGGGATGGAAAACGACTCGTGAAAAGCCAACTCAAAAACAGAATACTTCCTATTGAAATCAGTCCTACGGAAACACGCTACCTTAAAATCAAACTGACCCAAGACTTCACTCATAGCGAGTGGTCCATCTCAGACATTAATATTTATTGAGAATCGTATCTTTTTAAAGAAGGGGGATAGCTCTTTTCTTTAACGCTTGATTCTTCAGTCACGCCAAAAGCGTTTACCATCCCTTTTCGGAGTGCATTAAAAGGTGAAAGAAGTTCTTTAATCACCCAAACAAACCCTTCACCACTTTGATGAATGATTTCGGCAGGTATTTTTAACATTTGATTGGAACCATCTTGACCCCGTCTTGAGGCAAGAGATGAAATCGGCTGAACAGGTCGTTTATCGACTCCTGTACACCCTGACACAACAACAATCATCGACAACACAATAAACTGTTTAACCCACTTTGACATAAAAGGCCCCTAATGTTTGCGCCACTTCTTTAAGTTGTTCTGTTTTTAGTTCAGGATAGATTGGCAAAGACAAGACTGAATCAGCTGCTTTTTCAGATTCAGGGAAATCCCCTTTTTTATAGCCAAGGTAATCATAGCAAGGTTGCAAGTGTAAAGGAATAGGATAATAGATAGAATACCCGATTTCTTTTTCAACCAGATGATCGACTAACTGATCTCGATTTTCAACGCGCACCGTATATTGGTTGTAAACCGAGTGATAACCAGGCGATTCTAAAGGAAGTGTCATTGGCAAAGACTTCAATTGTTCATTATAGAACTGGGCAATGCTTCGACGTTTGTTATTCCACTCATCTAAATATTTCAGTTTCACATCTAAAATAATGGCTTGAAGCGCATCTAAACGGACATTTCGGCCAATCACTTCTGACTTGTAGCGTTCTTTACTCCCATGCACCCGAATCATACGAATCTTTTCTGCTAATTTTTCATCTTCAGTCGTCACCATTCCCCCATCCCCAAAACCACCTAAGTTTTTGGTTGGAAAAAAGCTAAAACAACCAGTTCTACCAAAGGTGCCCACTTTTTGTTGTTGGTACTCTGCCCCTACGGCTTGGCACGCATCTTCAATAAGTGGAATGCCTGATGTTTCTGAAATTTCTAGTAACGATTTCATATCCGCAGCTAGACCAAAGAGGTGGACTGGAATGATTGCTTTTGTTTTCTTCGTGATTTTGTCTTCAACCTGATTTGGATCTAAATTAAAAGTGACCGGATCAATATCAACAAAAACAGGCTTAGCTCCACAAGAGACCACGGCTCCAGCCGAAGCAATAAAAGTAAAAGCTGAGGTAATCACTTCATCCCCGGCTCCAATATCCAAAGCTTCTAACGAAATACTTAAGGCATCGGTTCCTGACGCCACTCCAATCGCTTCAGCACTGCCGCAATATTGCGCAAAAGTGGATTCAAATTCTGAAACAGGAATCCCTAAGACAAATTGTTGGGACTCATAGAGGTCTTGAAGTAGAGGCTGCAACTCATCTTTAATTTGTTGGTACTGTAATTTTAAATCTAAAAAAGGAACCGACATTGTTTTATACCTTTATTTTAGTTCTTTCTTCTAAATAGTCTTTAATGGCCTCTTGCCAAGGTCGAATAGTTTGACCGGTTAATTTTGTGTAACGCGTGGTATCGAGCACCGAATAACTAGGGCGTTTAGCTGGACGCACAAACTCGGCACTCGTTACTTTGTTCACAGGAATATCAATACCTGCGATTTCAAAAATGCCGCGTGTGAATCCATTCCACGAACAAACCCCTTCGTTAGCAAAGTGAACCCATCCCATGGCATTGACATCAATTAAATGTAACAAGGCTTGAGCTAAATCTTTAGTGTAGGTGGGACGCCCCACCTGATCATCCACTACTTTTAACTCAGGATGCTTTTCAGCTAGGCTCAACATGGTCTCAACAAAGTTTCCACCCCCCACACCAAACACCCAAGCTGTACGCACAATTAAAGAACGTTGCGGCAACACAGACCAAACAGCCTGTTCGCCCTCTTCCTTGCTCTTTCCATAAACAGATTGAGGACTCACTTCATCTGTTTCGGTATACGGTTCTTTTTTAGAACCATCAAACACAAAATCAGTTGAGATATGAACCATCTTAGCCCCCTTAACTCGAGAAACTGCTTCAGCAATATTTCGAGGGCCTTCACGGTTCACATTAAACGCATGTTCTACATTGGTTTCACAATCATCGACTTTGGTATAAGCCGCGCAATTAAAGACCCACTTAGGTTGGGTTTCTGAAATGATTGAATCAACTTTTTCAGCATCTGAAACATCACATGCATTGCGATCAAAAACATGGACTTCATATTTTTCTTCAAGCAACGGGACTAGAGAAGTACTCAACATCCCTGAACCACCAAAAACAATCACTTTTTCTTTCACGAAGTCAACGTCTCCAAATAATGTTTCAAGCGTTCCCCCACTTTTTCACGGGTAAAAGCATTCAAACGCTCTTTTTGCCCTGCCACAATCTGCTCAGTTAAAGCAGAATCAGCCATGATCTTACCAGCCAACTCAGCAATTTCAAGAAAGTTCTTCTCTTTGATCAAAACCCCTCTTCCCCCTAAGGTTTCGCCAATGGCACACGCATCATAAGCCATCACAGGCAATCCCACATGAATCGCCTCTAAAAGAGGCAAACAAAACCCTTCGTGCTCACTCAAACAAAGGAATAGATCGCCACATTGATAATAAGTACGAACATCCTCATCAGAGACATGGCCTGAAAAAACCACATCTTTTAAATCAAGCTCATTGACTAATGCTTTTAAGAAAGCATAGTACTTTTCCATGCCAATATGGGATCCCACTAAAAGAAGACGAGAATTTGGATTAACTGTTTTTTGATAATAATAAAAGGTTCGGATCAAATCTTCAAATTTCTTATTCGGTGCGATTCGTCCGACAAATAAGATGTTTGTTTTTCCATCTCGATATTGTTTTAACAATGAGTCATTAATCGAACCATCCCAACTAGGAGGATCAATCACAAGAGGCAACACACCGGTATTTTTGTAACCTGCTTCTTCTAATTCAGATCGATTGTATTCAGAAACACCTAAAGAGATTTCAGAAGAAGTGGCCAATTGATTTAACTGAGTTCGCCCTTCTTCCACACTCTTTGCTTTTTCTTCACTCAAGCCTTGAAAAAAACGGGCCGGAGTAATGTTGTGGTAGACCATCATTTTTTTATCAGGTAACGATTGAAAATAAGGAGTTAATTCAGAGCCAGTTGAAAAATGATATAAGGCAATATTTTCTTTAGAGCTTTTAGAGGCATGCTCCTTGTAATCTAAACAAGCAGACTTCATATGTGGGCTCACATGTTTGGAGACTGAATAAATATTTGATTCATGCCCAAGCTCACGCAAAATCTGTTGAATCTCTAGCGCGTGGTTGGTCACCGCATCCCCCACACTCAAACCTGGTACTAATTGATGTACTTGCATCACACTCTCTTTTCAACGTTGACGCCGGGGTCAGGCACCGATGTCAACGTTTTAGTCCTAAATAGTCTTTTAACTGCTGCTGAACCTTAGAACGATCAAAATCTTTTAAGCGTTTTCGCTGGCCTTCAACAATTTGTTGGCGCAATTCTTTGTTCAACACAATCTGATGAATCATCTCTGCGATTTGAGGAAAATTCTTTTCTTTGACTAAGACCCCAGCTCCTCCCATGGTTTCGGGAACTGCTGCCGCGTCATAGGCCACAACCGGCGCCCCAAAGTGCATCGCTTCTAAAAGAGGCATGCAAAACCCTTCATGCTCACTCATGCACAAAAAAACATCAGCTTCTTTATAAAGACGGTTCCGTTCTTCTGTAGGAATGCGTCCTGTAAAAATGACATTTTCAACCCCTAATGTTTCCACTAAACATTGAAGATAAACTTTGTACTTATCAAAACTATCAGTAGGTCCTACCAAATAAAGACGGGATCGAGGTTCAATTGTTTTTTGATACGTATAAAAAGTTTTAATCACATCTTCGAATTTTTTGTTTGGCACAAAACGCCCCACAAACAAAAAGTTCACAAAGCCATCATCTAAAGGAACAGAGTCTTCACCCGGTGAATCCCAATCATGGGCATCAATAAAAAGCGGCAATACTCCTGTTTGTTTAAAACCAGCGGCTTCTAATTCTTTTCGGTTGTATTCAGAATCGCCTAAAGCTAAATCAAATTTATTAGCTAATGTTTCCAGTTGTTCACGCCCAACATAGGCAGCTAAAGCTTTTTCATTGTTAAACTTTAAGAAGAAGGTGTGCGGTGTAATATTATGATAGATCATTACTTTCTTCCCTTTTAAACCAGGAACAAATTCAGAAAGCTCAGAACCAATTGAAAAGTGGTAAAGGTGCGTGGAATCAGCCGCCCCATTTTTAGTTGCTTCACGGTAATCACGGCAGAGATGTTCTGAAGCAGGCTCAACATGCTGCTTGGGTGCATAAAGATTAGAGGTGACTCCAAATGATTGAAGTGTCTTTTGAATTTCTAAAGCATGGGTTGTGACCGCATCTCCAGGAGCAACCCCTGGAAGGTATTGATCGATTTGCATCTTAAGTTTGGCCTACTGGAGAACTAAAATGTTCTAATGATTGGTTAAAACGCTTGATCACGCTTTCCCAGTTAAAGAATTGCTCCACATACTGACAACCATACTCCCCCATTTTTTTAGCCGTCTCTTGGTTTTGAACTAAAAAGTTCAAACATTCTTCAAATTCAAAATAGTTTTTGAAATAGAGTCCGCCATTAGAACCATCACAGTGTGCTTTGGTCACGGCACAATCCGCATGCACTAAAACAGGGACTTTTTTGAGCCACGACTCTAAAACCACAATAGAAAGCGACTCATTAATCGAAGGCTGGCAAAAAGCAAGCGCCCCTTCAGAAGCAGAGATCTTTTCATCTTCGCTCACATACCCAAAGTCAAAAATATTCCCCTCATCTTCAGGAAGAAGATCAACCGCACCACTCCCCAACAACACTAATTTTAAATTATTTTGATTCTGCTTCTTATACGCTCTAAAGTTTTCAATTAAAAGCGGGACATTCTTTCCTTTTTCACGGCGTCCTGCAAACAAAAGATAAGGATCATTCACTTTAAACTTTTTACGAAACAGTTCATGGCCAACAGTTCTCCCCTTTTCAAAACCCAAACTCACAATCGTGCATTTTTCATCAGGAAGCTCGTATAATTGTTTGGCTAGAGCCATTTCAGGAAGCGTGTTCATCATCAATCCTTTAACCGATTGAAACATTTCCTTAAAAATAGAGAGATAAGCAAATGATTCATCATGAAGACAAGGAATCAACAATGTTTTTTCAGGATAAAGCTTAGAACCCCAATAGGTGGTTCCAAAAAGATAAGGAATGCAGATGAGAAAGTCATAGTTTTGATGATTGGATTGAATATAATCTTCTAGAGCCTGACTCTTCACACTCCCCTCAATCCATTGCACCTCTTCTTCAGGTGAAACCGGTTGGCGATTAGAAATGCGACTCTGAATAGAATGGAACTGCTCGATCTTTCGATCTTCATTAACTTCAAACCGGTGAACCGTGACTCCATTAATCTTTTCAGTTCCCTTTTTAAAATAATTCTCCCAAGTGTAGTGGTCGCGTGCGCATGTTGTGAGCACATCAACTTGATGGCCATCTGCAGCCACCCGCTCAGCTAATAGCTGCGCATGCACTTCTGCCCCGCCTGCAGACTTGGGTAAATAACGAGGTGTGATAAATGCCAATCGAAAGGAACTCATTTATTTACTTTTCTCTTCGAGCTGGTCAATCCGTTTTGAAAGCAACCCTAAAGCCATCACAGTTTGAGAATTAAATTCTTTTTGCTGAGAAAACATCCGGTAAGTATAAAACTTAAGCAGATGCCAAATAATTTTTTTAAGCCACATCTCAGGCTTGCCTAACAATCCCCCTTTATTCACAATCTGAGGGTCGCCAATATTAATGTCCCAACTCTGGTTCATCACCTTCATCAACCATTGCAGGTATTCGACATCGCCCTTA
This sequence comes from Actinomycetes bacterium, assembly GCA_029263055.1. Classification (GTDB taxonomy): domain Bacteria; phylum Auribacterota; class JAJCYG01; order JAJCYG01; family JAJCYG01; genus JAJCYG01. The sequence continues at coordinate 38,284 of JAJCYG010000065.1, read as the reverse complement.
ATGTTCTCAATTTCAAGCCGGGTTACGCGGTCCAGGCTGTATTGGTTGTAAACGCCTTGTTCTTTTTTCTCTTTAATTTTGGATTGGATATCATCCATGATCTTCTTAACATCCACACCCGGTGTTTTAATTTCAAATGTTTCCAACACTTTTCTCCTTTTGTTGAAAATCCCACTGACACTCTAATTGAACTGTTCCTTCAGCTTTTCGCTTACTTGAAACAAAAAGTTCATGATAATGGTCTAAACGATGGTATTGGGTTTTATGATCGCGTGAATGAGAAGAAAAGGAGAAATAATATTTCCCTTGGAGTAGATTCAATTTTTCAATTTGGATTTGAATCACTCCAGTCCCTTTAACCGAATCAATCTTCACCTCTTCATTAATGGTATTGGTTCCAAAACAGAGTTTTCCATCCATGCTTGAAATCCCAAATCCAAATGCAGGGTCTTGCACCTCTTCATTGGCTCGAAACTGAATTTCTAGTTTAAGCGAATGCCCTGATTCGATTTGATCGGTCTCATTGCCTGCTTCATCTAAAAACCGGACGGTTTCAATCTCAATCTGCTTGGTCCCCACTTCTTTTTTAACCACAGCCCCTTCGCGCACAAAACCTAAACTTTTATATTCATCCACAGCACGTTGCGGGTCATCTACTTTTAAGACTTGGCCATGATCTAAGACTAAAACGCGATCACTGATCTTTGTAATCACTTCTAAATCGTGAGACACCACTAACATGGTTTTTTTCTTTTGTTGAAACTCTTCAATCTTAGCCAAACACCGTTTGCGAAACTTTTCATCTCCTACAGCTAAGACTTCATCAATCAACAACACATCAGGATCGACTTCAACGGCCACAGCAAAACCAAGACGCACATACATGCCTGAAGAATAATGTTTCACTGGGGTGTCCATAAACTCACGCAACTCTGAAAACTCAACAATGTTTTCATAACGTTCTTCAATCTGTTTGCGTGTTAAGCCTAAAATCGAACCATTTAAAAATACATTTTCACGTCCAGTTAGATCAGGATGAAAACCAGCTCCCAACTCTAACAAAGAAGAGACACGCCCCTTCACAGAAACGGTTCCGGTTGTCGGACGCATGGTTTGAGCTAAAATTGAGAGTAGAGTACTTTTTCCTGCTCCATTGGAACCAATGATACCAAGCACTTCCCCTTGCTGAACATCAAATGAAAGGTCTTTAAGTGCGGTAAAAAGATGGTCCTCCTTCTTTTTATTTGAACGCACCCAATCCAAAACCATTCCCTTAAGTGAATGACCCCCTTGAGATCGTTTTTTAAATGACTTGGTTAAATTTTGTACTTCAATTGCATTCATTACAGTTCATCCGCAAAATCAGGTTCATATTTTCGAAAAAGGCTTAATCCAACAAAACAAAACACCACTGTTGTTAATAAACAGAGTGTTAACGAAAGAATGGAGACTGAGGAAATGCCCAACAATGCTTGTCGGTACAGCCCCACGATTGATGCCATGGGATTAAACAAAAACCATTTCAAATAGTTTTCAGGAATAATACTGAGTGGATAAATAATCGGGGTTAAGAAAAACCAGGCTAAGAGACCCACCGATAAAATATGTTGTGTGTCTTTGAAATAGACATGTGTGCAGGCCACAAAAAGAGAGAGCCCCAAACAGAGAAAGAATTGAATACCAATAATCAGAGGCAACCAGAGAAAGGAAAACGTGATCGGATACTGCAAAATCAACAAAAAGAGAAACAACACCACTAATGAAAGTAAGAAATTCACCAAGTTAGCGAGCACAATAGAGAGTGGAAGTAAAAAACGTGGAAACGGAGTCTTTTTAACCAGATTAGCATTCCCAGTAATCGACTCCACTGAATCGCTCAGACACATGACAAAGAACTGCCATGGAATCAGCCCCACTAAAAGGGCAGCTAGATTCATCTCAAAACGCATCAGCTTGATAAAAACAAGGTAGATCGCCATCATGAACAAGGGATTGACCAGCGTCCAAAAAAAACCAAGGAACGACCCCTTGTAACGGATCTTCAAATTGCGAACCACCAAATTCCAGATCAACTCACGATATTGACGTAACTCTCTGAAAATGGCAAACATAGCCTATATTTTTAACATACTTGAGTCTTGAGAAGCAACAACCAAACCGGAATTATGAAGCAGAGAGTTTTTTCAACGTAGAAAAATAGGTTTTTAAAATATCAGGATGCAGCTCTTTTCGCTTTAAAAGCCCTGACAGGAGATGCTTAGCTTGAATCACCTTCCCCTGCTTAATCCACTCCTTGGCTTTCATCAAAATCAGTCGATTTTGGACTGGCTTGGGCAGCCCTTTTAAACTCAAAGCTTGGTCTACAAATGAAAACCAAGAAGTCTCATCCACATATTGGTCATGCCAATCAAAAACGCGCCCCCAATCAGCTTCACTCATCGGGCTTTTGATCCGCTGGCCCAACGCATTTGGAAATTGCCCCCACTGCTTGGAATCACGAATAGACTCCACCCACAAATCACAAATCAGAATTTGATACGGCAAGTCATCTGACAAAGAGACTAACTTCTTAAATTTCTTTCCAAGTTTATGCCAACGGTCATTGTCCAAATCAACTTGAACTTGCTTCCACAACTTAACTGCTTTTTTCCCTGCTTTTAAAAGAATCAGCCGTTGCGTCACTAACCCCAAGTCATCTTCAGACAAATCAAATCGTTTCAATTCATTAAAATAGACTTCTGCTTCTTTCAACTCTCCCGCGTCAAAAGCCATTAGCCCCAAAGCAATCAAAGCTTTTTCAGCTTCTTCACTGTAAGGAGTCTCTTGAACCAATTGTTTGTACAAAGCTTCAGAATTTTCTCCCTCCATTTGAGCTAATTCTAAAATCGCTTTTCTCTTCCACTCAGAATTTTCAGGAGAGCTCTGATTTTGTTTGAACAAAGCTTCTGCCTCAGAACCACTCTCTAACTGATTCAAATAAAGCTGAGCCAAATAAAAACGGGCTTGGTCTTGTAACTGAGGCTGCTTAAATGTTTCAATAAAATTCTCTAAGCTCTTTTTTGCCACTAAAAAGAAAGAAGCATCGCGTTCAAACTGCACAATTTTCAACCATGCCTGCGCATCCCACTCTGTTTGAGAATAATTAGCTCGAATCTGTTTAAACCATTGGTATAACTCAATTCTCTTTTCATTGTCATCTCTCAAATCACGTTCCACCAACCAATCAATCTTTTTTAACAATGCCAAGGGCTGCAGTTCTCCAGATTGTTTAGCAAGCAAATCAATCACTTCAAACGAACTTTTCTTATCTTCCTCCAAAAGTGAAAACTCTGAATGAAGTTTTAGATCAGCCAAAAGAAATTGTTTTAATTCTTTGGGTGAAGAAAGACGAAAAAGTTGAATCCAATTAGAGTGGCTCCGGGCAATCTCAGCATACTCTTCTTTATACGGTTTATTGTAATAAGACAAAGCTCGATCCCACTCTTCTTGTTGAACCGCACTCATTGCAGCCACAAGCAGTAAAAAAGAATCCGCGCTCTCATATTGATTCTTTTTATTCTCTTCAAAGTAATGCGCCACACTCTCCTCTGACTTTTTCCAATCTTTTTCTGAAAATGAAGCCAACGTTAAAGCCATATAAACAAAAAGATCAAAGCCACCTCTGGAATATTCCTTTAAATAAGCTTGGCACAAACCAATCACATCAGAAGTCTTCTTTTCCTGAAGCGCTTTTTGCAAGGATCCAACCAAACGCTCATCCCATTCTTCTGGATTAAACGAAACTGAATCAAACAGACCATAATAAGAAAACAGAGCGGCTAAAGTAAAAACAGGTTTCTTCTCAGAATCGTAATGAAGCTCACTTAAGTTTTGATAAATAGTTTGTTTGAACAAACGATTCTCAGTCTGTTTTAACGCTTTTTCATACTCTTTAACAGCCAGATGATTTTCCTTTGCTTCTTTATACTTCTGAGCCAAATAAAAAGAAGCAATCTCTTCATTAGAGACCCCTTCATAAAACCATTGTCTAATTTGATTCAACTCAGCATAGATCTCATTCCATTTTTTTGATCCAGGATATTTTTTTAAATAAAAATCTCCAATGGTTACCGCTTGTTTGAATTCATAAGCATCATCTCGAAGCATATAAAAGAGCTTCTGCAATGCTTCTTCTTGGTAAGGGGGTTTTACTTTTAAGTATGCTTTAAAAGCAAGAGCAGTCTCTCTTTCTTTTTCAAGAGATTCAGCGATCTTAAGACGTGCTTTTTCTTTTAAAACCAGGTTTGTCGACTCCTCTACAACTTCGTCTAATATTTGAATCGATTGTTTTGTTTGATTGTTAGCAAGAAGCGCTTCTGCTAAAAACTCTAAAACAATAAAACGGCTTTCTGATTTTTCTAAACTTTGGAGTAAATACTTATAAGACGATATTGCCTGGTCATACTTTTTTTCATACGCAAAGACAAAGCCTCTAAAGAAGTAAGAGAGATCCTCCGTAGACTTTTCTTTGATCAAAACAGAAAAGTTGTTCACCTGCGACACAATCTGTTTGTCTTCTTCATTTTTTAAAACAATTTGAAACGATTCTTGAGCTTGATCAAAAGCCCCTTCTATGGCATAAATCACTCCTAACCATAAATAAGGTGGCTCAGCAGATTGATTTGCTGTTGGAATAACAGATAGAGCAAGCAACAACTCTTTAGCCTTAGACAAATTCACGTTCTGATGCAAATAATAATTAATTTGATTCTGATAAGCTAAATGGACTTGCGGATGATTGGGATATTTTTTAATAAGCTGCTGATCAAAATCAAGCGCAGTCTCCCATTCCCCTTGTTTAGAATAAACATCAGAAAAAACCAAATAATGCTCAGGTAAAATAGGGACCCAAAGCGCCTCTTTATTCTCAAAGTCTAGAATATAGAGAAACTCTCCTTTAAAAATATCTTCATTCTCAGCAATAAACAAACAGCGTTTATTATCAGGCGCCCACTTAGGCGAATGGAGTTTTAATATTGGCTCTTTCCACTTCCACTTTTTATCTTTATAAATCCCTGAGATCAGACTCCCTTTTTTAAAAGGACTCACTTTAATTTCATTACGATCATCTGATGAAAGCCCCAAAGGTAATAACTCTGGAGCTTTGTCCTGAAGTGGAGAAAACTGAGCTGAAGAAATCATATAAACCCAAGGCAACACATCCCCTGTTCTGTCCGTATAAAAAAGAATTTCTTCAGAGTTTAAATAGCGAGGTAAAAAATCTTTAGCTAAGTCATTGGTTATTTTTTGTTTTGATTGATTATTTAAATCAAACTGTTCAAGGTCCCAAACATTTTTTGGGTTCTTAACAGAATAAACAACCTTATTAGCAATCGGAGACCATGAAAGAGTTGAGCTTTCAATCGTATCTATTTCAATTGACTCTTTAATATAAGGAGGGGTTGCAGAAAGAAAGTAAATTTTTTGATTCGCTAAAACAGAGAGATACTCTCCAGTACCTGACCACTTTACTTCTTGAATTTTAAACCGTTCGTTACACCCACCTAAAAGAACCATGGAGAGAAACAAAAGAGAGAATAAAAAGAACCTTAAAACAGGCTTACCCATTTGCAAGTCGGATTCGAGAAATCAGTTGCGGAAGAATCTCTAACACATGATCAATCTCTTCCTGAGTTGTGGAATAACCCAATGAAAAACGGACTGTGTTTTCAGCTAAGTCTTCAGGCAAACCAATCGCTTCTAAAACATGAGACGACTCAACAGAACCTGACGCACACGCCGAACCACTTGAAGCAGCCACACCAGCCATATCTAAAGCTAAAAGAATCGCTTCTCCTTCAGCCCCTTTAAAACTGACACTCAACGTATTGATCAACCGCGCTTCAGGGGCTCCATTAACAGACACATCTTCAATACTACTCTGAATCCCTTTCCACAAACAATCACGCAACTGTTTAAGCTGATCGCGCTTTTCTTTTTTATCTTGAGCCGTTAACTCACACGCTTTGCCCAAACTAACCGCTCCGATCAAATTCTCTGTACCTGAACGCAGTGTCATCTCTTGCTCCCCCCCATGCTGCAAAGGATGCAATCGAACTTGAGACCGCACATACAATGCCCCAATCCCTTTTAACGCCCCAATCTTATGCCCCGACAAAGAGAGCAAATCAACAGGAAGCTGCGACACATTCACATCGTACGTATTCATTGCTTGAACCGCATCAGTATGAAATAAAATATCTTTTTCTCTAAGAATTGTTCCAATCTCTTTAATGGGCAAAAAGGTTCCAATTTCATTATTCGCCATCATCACACTCACAAGAATCGTGTTATCCTTGAGCGCTTCAACAACCTGATCAACCGTAATCATGCCATACTGATCCACAGGCAAAACCGTTAACTCAAAATCTTCATTCTGCTCCAAATATTTGCACGTAGTCAAAACAGCATCATGTTCCACTGCTGTTGTAATAAGGTGATTGCCCTTCCCCTTTTTCTTTGCAAACCGAGCAGCCCCCAAAATAGCTAAATTATTAGACTCTGTCCCACCCGAGGTAAAAAAAACATTAGTCAAAGGCGCCCCAATAAAACCAGCCACTTGCTCCCGCGCCCGCTCTAAATCTCGCTTTGCCTCACGCCCCAAAGCATGAATAGACGAAGGATTCCCAAAAGCCGAGTTCAAATAAGGCAACACTGCCTCTTTAATCCCAGCCCGCACAGGCGCCGTAGCATTATGATCTAAATAAATAATTTTTTTACTCATATAAGTTGTCCACGCTCCGTTCAGGAGTCTTTGTGAAAACGACGTTCCCTAACCGACTTGCCGCCCGGCAACTCGGTAGACTCACTCATCATCGCAGCCACACCCAGAAAAAGTTGCCTTCTTAGGCAGGGTCTCCTTCCGGCTTCGCTAACGCTCCGCCTCCACGAGCCCCTGTCTGAAGTCAACTTTCCCTGGGCCCCTGTCTGCTCCGGTGCCTTTTCACAAAGACTCCCGAACTCCGCTAAAGCCCCAAATTGTACCACACCCCATTCAACTATAAAACATTGTTATAAACCCTTTATATAAAGAGCCTTTTACTCATGTATAATTATTTATAAAGAGAAACAAATGACTTTAATTCTAGGAGCTTATATTCAAAACCATATTGTTTTCGTAGGCGATAAAAGATTAACCCATATAAAGCATCCTGAAGATTGTCCAAGCAGATATCAAGACAATCAAATAAAAGTATATAATTTCAATAACTTCGCACTAGTAGGTTTCGCTGGTATCTCATTAAGCGAACAAAACCTACAGGACTGGTATAAAGACTATTATAAAAAATTCCACTACATAGACAATCCAGCTTACTTAATAAACAGCATTAGAGATGAGTTAACTTCAGATTTAGAGAAAAACTTTAGACAATGCGGTTACACACCCAAAGATCCAACATTCTTTTACGTTGGAAATTTTGAAAAAGAAAAACCCGTTTTTTTTGAAATAACAAACAAAATAGGAATCACAACAAGTAGACCATTACAATTTGAATCAAGGACATTTGATTGGAATGATCCAGTTTATGGAATATCAACTCGATACAAAAATTATTATTTTTTAAGCATTACTCATAATAAAACACTTGTAGAAGATCCAGACCTACCTGAATTAATAAGAAATGAAGAAATAAAACTAAATAGAACAAAGTGTAATAAAAAAGAAATCACTGATCACTGCAAAAATATTTTCGCTATTATCTATAATAAAATAGAAGATACGTCCGGAATCAGCAAAAAAACTAAGGAAGTCATTCTTTCACCCCACCCTTAAAATAAACACCAACAAACGCAGTGTTAAAGTGTGCATCAAAGGGCATCTGAGTAGACAGGGGCCCGGATAAAGTTGGCTTCCGACAGGGGCTCGTGTAGGCGTAGCGTTAGCGGAGCCGGAGGGAGACCCTGCCTAAGAAGACAATTTTATCTGGGTGTGTCTGCGAATATGAGTGGAGTAAGTGAGTTGCCGGGCGGCAAGTCACTTATGGAACGGCCCTTTGAGGCACACTTTAACACGGAGTATTGCTGACTAGGTAATTTCCATCATGCGGTCAATGGCGCGTTTGGCTTTTTTGGCGATCTCATCTGGAACTTGGATTCGATGTTCTAATCGTTCGAGAGCAGTCACAACTTTTTCTAAGGTGATTTGCTTCATGTAGCCGCACACAGCTTCATCGCTTGCCGCAATAAATTTTTTCTCAGGATTTTGTTTTTGCATGCGGTGTAAAATCCCTGTTTCAGTAGCAACAATAAACTCTTCAGATTTTGATTCGTGAACGTAATTAGTCATTCCCTCAGTTGATAAAATTTTATCCGCATAAGGCATCGACTTGGTGGAACACCCACATTCAGGATGCATGATAAATTCTGCTTTTGGATTCTCTACTTTTAATTGATCAATATGTTCACTACTAATAATGGCATGAGTACCGCAAAACCCTTTCCAAAGATGAATATTGCGTCCGGTCTTTTGCTTCACAAAATTACCTAGAAAAAAATCAGGGAGAAAAAGAATCTCTTTATCTTCAGGAATGGCACGGACCACTTGTTCGGCATTTGAAGAGGTACAGCAATAGTCACTCACAGCTTTGACTTCAGCAGAAGTATTAACATAAGCAACCACCACACCCTCTGGATGCTCTTCGCGCCACTTCATCACTTGCTTAGGCGCAGCCATAGCTGCCAACGAACAACCTGCAGCCAAATCAGGCAACAACACTGTTTTATCTGGGCATAAAATTGAGGCTGTTTCAGCCATAAAGTGAACCCCACAAAACACGAGCACTTCTGCCTCTGTCTTTTGTGCAAAGCGAGCTAGATTAAGCGAATCTCCAACAAAGTCAGCCACATCTTGAACCTCTGGCAACTGATAGTTGTGCGCCACAATCAATGCATTGCGCTCTTTCTTAAGCTCTTTCACTTCATCTTGGATTGAATCAAATACTTGTTTAGCCATTAATCAATAAGACCTTCTCAATGAAATAGTTCCAGTTATGGGGAAAAATTATACACCAAGCCCCTTTATTATGAAACCCCAAATAGATCATTAAAGTATATTAAGAAAAGAGTATGAAGGAGAGCCGGTTAGAACAACTTATCAACTCTTTTTAGAAAAGAATTGGCTCTTTATAGGCTCAAATGTTTTTCGATGTATCGCGATGGGACCCAATTCTTGAATCTTCAGCATATGGACTTTAGTCCCATACCCTTTATGCGAGTCAAAACCATACTCAGGAAACTCCTGATGATACTCCAGCATCATTCGATCTCGAATCACCTTTGCAAGTATCGAAGCAGCAGCAATGGTCAAACTTTTCGCGTCCCCTTTGACTATTCCCTCTTGAGTAAAACGCCCTTCAAAAGGAGCAAAGTACTGCGCATTAATAGGGTGTCCATCCACCAACACATGTTCAGGAACAGGATCTAATTGTTCCAATGATTTCTGCATCGCTAAATAAGAAGCATTAAGAATATTAATCTCATCAATGCATTGCGCATCAATCACAGACCATGCTTTAACCACACGTTTATCTGCAACAATGGCTTCAAATATTTTTTCACGTTTTTTAGGGGTTAGTTTTTTAGAATCGTTGATCTCTTTAAGATAACGTTCTTGATCAGAAAATGTTTCTTGCTTAAAAAGTTCTAGAATTTCAGAAGGAAAGATAACTGCAGCAGCAACAACAGGCCCTGCTAAAGGACCCCGACCTGCTTCATCTACACCCGCAACAAATTGCTTTCCCTGTTGCCAGGTTGTTTGTTCGTATTCAAGCATCAGCTAAAGAGCGACTATTCTGCGTCTTTAGTTTTGTCAGCAGGTTTGGCTTCTGCTTTTGGCGCTTCTGCTTGTTTAGGAGAGGCCTTTGGCGCTTCTTTTTTTTCTTCTGCTTTTGGCTTGGCTTCTAACACTTTTGGTTTTTCAGCTTTTGCCTTTTTTCCGCCTGCTTTTTCTTGAAGATCTTGAGGACGCTTACTCTCTTGAATACGTGCTTTTTTACCAAACAAGCTTCGTAGATAATAAAGTTTTGCGCGACGAACATGCCCACGTTGAATCACTTCGATCTTATCAATACGGGGTGAGTGAAGTGGTAAAATACGCTCCACACCTTCACCAAAAGAAATACGACGTAAAGTAATGGTTTCAGTAGATCCTTTTCCTTTACGAGCAATCAATGTTCCTGTAAAAGCCTGAATCCGCTCACGTGTTCCTTCAACAATCTTCAAAGAAATTTTTAAGGTGTCTCCCACACGAAAACTTGGGATATCTCTTAACTGACTCTTTTGCAACTCTTCAATAATATTACTCATCTTATCCTCCGAAATTCTTTAACATGTCAGGCTGAAACTTTTGAGTCTCTTCTACCCGTTTGGCTTGTCGCCACTTTTCAATCTCTTGATGGTCACCAGATAACAAGACATCTGGAACCTTTTTTCCTCTAAACTCTGCTGGACGTGTGTAGTGAGGATATTCTAACAACCCCTCTTCAAACGATTCTTGTTTTAATGAATCAGGATTTCCCAACACACCTGGCAACAACCGAATCACGCTATCTGCAATCAAAGCAGAAGGAACTTCACCGTTGGTTAAGACAAAATCTCCAATCGAGATTGGCTCACACGGAAAGAGTTCAAAAACTCTTTCATCAATTCCTTCGTAATGCCCACAGATAAAAATCAAATGCTCTTCTTTAGTTAGAGCAGCTGCTTTTTTTTGATCAAACCGTTCTCCGCGTGGAGAAGGAATCAAAACTTTTGAATTGGATTGGCAAAACTTTTCCAATGCCAACACAATCGGCTCAACTAACATCACCATTCCAGATCCACCACCGTAAGGTCGATCATCAGCGGTTTGGTGCCGATCTAAAGCAAATTCACGCAAATCGTGAATTCGAATATCTACAACTCCCTTTTCCTGCGCCCGCTTAAGAATGCTTTCACTAAGAGGCCCCTGAAACATTTCAGGGAAAAGGGTCAAAAATTCAATTAACATCTATTATTTTTGAGCTTTTTTAGCTTTACGCACTAAGCTGCGAACAGTGTCAGAAGGCTGTGCCCCTTGTCCAATCCAATGCTCCACACGATCTAATTTCAACTCAAGTTCTTCCTCTTCATTTTTAAGAGGATAATAGTTGCCAACACGTTCTAAGCATCTTCCATTATTAGGTTTACGAGCATCAGTCACCACAACACGGTAAGTTGGGCGCTTGGTCGTTCCTTTACGTTGTAACCGGATAACTACGGCCATTTCTTGCTTCTCCTTATATAAGTAGCTCAAAACCCACTATTTCGGGGTAAAAAGCTCTAGCATTATAGGTAAACTGGAATATATTACAAGGAAAAAAAGGGCTTTTTATCTCCCAAAAGGGAGTCCTGAGGGCATTCCACCCTTTTTGCCCTTCATACCCTTAGCCATCCCACCCATTTTTTTCATCATTTTTTGGGATTGGTTGAAGCGTTTGATGAGGCTATTGACTTCATTTAAGGTGGTTCCGCTTCCATCGGCAATGCGTTGGCGCCGGGAAATATCAAGTAGGGATGGGCGGCTTCGCTCCACTTTAGTCATGGATAAGATGATGGCTTCGGTTCGCTTCATCTCTTTTTCATCCACCTGTAAATCTTTGAGCTGGCCCATGCCTGGCATCATTTTTAGGAGTTCGCCCATACCTCCCATTTTTTGGAGTTGGCGCATTTGATTTAAGAAGTCTTCAAAATCAAAACTCCCTTTTTGGAGTTTGGCTTGCATTTTAACAGCTTCATCTTCGTTAAAATTTTCTTGAGCTTTTTCAACTAAGCTCACCACATCTCCCATGCCTAAAATACGGGAAGCCATTCGGTCTGGGTAAAACGCTTCAAGTTGATCTAATTTCTCTCCGATTCCACAAAACTTAATAGGCTTACCTGTAATCCAACGGATTGATAAAGCAGCTCCACCTCGACTATCGCCATCAAGCTTAGATAAAATAATTCCGGTTGTACCAACCGACTCATTAAATGCTTTAGCACTTTGCACGGCATCTTGTCCGGTCATCGCATCAGCCACAAATAAAATTTCGTTCGGCTGAAATAGATCACGTACTTGAACCACTTCATCCATTAATTCTTCATCCACATGCAAACGTCCTGCTGTATCCACAATAATAGCGTCCACACCCTCTTCAGTTGCACGGTCAATCGCGGCAGCAGCAATTTTTTTCGGATCTTTTTCATCATTAATGGTGAAGAAAGGAACATCGACTTGTTCGGCTAAAATTCTAAGTTGATCGCGTGCTGCAGGACGCTGCGTGTCACAAGAAACAAGTAGAGGCCGTTTTTTATTTCGTTTCAACCATGAGGCAAGCTTACCTGCTGTAGTTGTTTTACCAGCCCCTTGCAAACCAACCAATAAGATTTTGACAAACCCTTTAGGCCGTTCTAACTCAACGGCTTCTCCCCCTAACAACTCGACTAATTCATCATGAACAATTTTCACCACTTGTTGGCCAGGGGTAATACTATTAAGGACTTCTTGGCCTAAAGATTTTTCTTTTACTTTGCTTAAAAAGTCTTTCACCACAGAAAAATGAACATCGGCTTCAAGTAAAGCCATACGGATTTCACGCAATGCATCTGAAATGTTTTTTTCAGAGAGCTTGCCATAACCTCGTAAATCTTTAAAAACTTTGTTTAATTTTTGACCTAAAGTTTCAAACATTGTTTTTCTCCGGGGTCAGGCACCTGCGGCGCCAGACCCCTATTCTTTTACGCGTTGGATTTTTGCGCCTAATTTGGATAATTTTTCTTCTATATTTTCATAGCCACGATCAATGTGATAAACACGGTGTACTTCAGTAGATCCATCAGCCACAAGACCAGCTAAAACTAATGCGGCACTGGCACGTAAATCAGAGGCCATCACAGGCGCACCATTTAAATGCTTCACCCCTTTAACAATGGCAGACTGCCCTTCTAAAGAAATACTGGCTGCCATACGGTTGAGTTCTGCCACATGCATAAACCGCTCGGGATAAATTTTTTCTGTGATCACACTAATACCATTGGTCACACTCATTAGCCCCATCATCTGCGCTTGCAAATCTGTTGGAAAACCTGGGTATGGAAGCGTAATCACATCAACCACGGAAAGATCATTCGGAACCGTGACACGCACATTCCCATCTTTTCGTTCTAGCTTCACACCTGCTTGAGCCAATTTGTCATTCACACCGTGAAGCATGGCCATGTCGACCCCTTTGATCAACACATCCCCACGCGTCATGGCTGCAGCAATCATAAAGGTTCCTGCTTCAATCCGATCAGGAATCACAGTATGCTCTGCACCGTGCAATGAATCTACTCCACGAATTTTAATCACATGTGTGCCCGCTCCTTCAATGTCAGCTCCCATCTTCATTAAAAAATGAGCCAGGTTTTCAATTTCAGGTTCACACGCTGCACTTTCAATAATAGTAAGGCCTTTAGCTCGAACAGCAGCCATCATCACATTGGCTGTTGCCAACACTGAAGAACCAAAACGGCCGCCTAAAAAGATTTCATTCCCACGCAACTCTTCAGTCTCGGCACAAATATAACCTTGTTCAATACTGATTTTAACATTCAAACATTCCAATCCTTTTAAATGCAAATCAACAGGTCGAGGTCCAATCACACATCCACCAGGCATAGAAACACGTGCTTTACCAAGCCGACCAATTAAAGGGCCTAAAAAACAGATTGAAGCCCGCATCTTTTTAACCAGCTCATATGGTGCTTCTTCTTTATTAATATTTTTAGGATCAACTTGAATCGTCCCTTGATCCTTATCCCAATCAACCACAGCCCCTAACGATTCTAAAATCGTCACCATGGTACGAATATCTTGAAGATTTGGAACGCGGTGAATCACAGAGGTTGAATCAGATAAGATCGTGGCAGACAAAATAGGGAGCGCCGCATTTTTTGCGCCACTTAGTTCCACTTCACCTCTTAATTGAGTTCCACCTTCAAGTACGATTTTATCCATGGCTTATTTCTTTCCAATCACAATACGATCAATATTATTTAAATCGTGTGTCACTTCGACGTCTTTAAATCCATTTGCTTCCATTAAATTTTTTACTTTTTCAGATTGTCCCATCCCTACTTCAAAAGCCAACATCCCGTTCTCTTTTAAATGATCTTTGGCTTCAGGGATAATCTGCTCATACATTTCAAGACCAGTCTCACCTGAAACCAAAGCAAGCTTAGGTTCAAAGTCTTTCACTTCAGGCTGCAAGTCTTGAAATTCAGCTTCGGTCACATAAGGAGGATTGGAAACAATCAAATCGACAGGCTCAATTGATTTTTCTTTTAAAGGGGCCAACCAGCTCCCTTTTAAAAATTGAGCACGTTCAGTCAGTTCGTTTGCTTCGGCATTTTCTCGAGCTAAGCTCAATGCTTCTTGGGAAACATCTACCCCAATTAACTCAGCTTGAAAAAAAGGTTTAATTAAAGAAAGCCCGATACACCCACTCCCCACACCTAAATCAACGATTCTGATTTTATTTTGTTCGATAAAAAAATCTTTAATAATCGCAGTCAGTTTTTCAACTAAGAGCTCTGTCTCAGGACGAGGAATTAAAACTTCAGGACGAACCGTGAATGTTAAATCCGAAAACTCGACATACCCTAAAATATATTGAAGCGGTTCTTTTTTAACTCGTCGTTGGATAGATTCTTTAAGAGAAGCTAATTCTTTAGGATTAAGTTGACGATCAAATTCAACATAAAGTTCAATCCGTTTTTTTTGAAGGATTTCAGCTAAGAGATGTTCAATATTTAGACGAGGGCTTTCAACACCATTTTTGTCAAAATAGTTTGTTCCCCAAGCCAATGTTTTTTTAATCGTCCATATCTCGTTCATTTAACTCTTTACTTGTTTTAAACGTTCTTCGTAATCATGCATTAAAAGAGCATCCACTAATACATCTAAATTTCCAGCAAGTACTTCCAACAAATTATGTGCGGTAAAGTTAATGCGATGATCGGTCAAACGACTTTGAGGGAAATTATACGTTCGAATTTTAGCACTACGGTCCCCTGTTGAAACTTGCTCACGTCGCTCTTTAGCTCGCTTTTCAGCCTCTTCACGTTCTTTCATTTCTAACAAACGCGAGCGCAAAATCCGCATTGCTTTAGCTTTATTTTTAATTTGAGATTTTTCGTCCTGACAGGTCACAACCAATCCCGAAGGAACATGAGTAATCCGAACAGCAGAATCTGTGGTATTCACACTCTGCCCACCCGGTCCTGAAGAACGGTACACATCAATACGTAATTCTTTAGGATCCAGTTCAAGGTCCACTTCTTCAGCTTCAGGCAACACAGCCACAGTCACAGCAGAGGTATGAATCCGTCCACTTGCTTCTGTATCTGGAACACGCTGCACGCGATGCACGCCACTCTCAAACTTTAATCTTTTGTAGGCTTCTTTTCCTGAAATCGTAAAAATAACTTCTTTGATTCCACCCAAGCCCGTATTGCTCAAACTCATTTGCTCTATTTTTAACTCACATCTTTCAGCATACTTCCCATACATGCGATAAAGATCCGCGGCAAAAAGAGAGGCTTCTTCTCCACCCGTGCCTGCTCGAATCTCAATAATCATATTCTTCCCCTCATTTTTGTCAGGAGGAAGCATTAAGGTTTTAAGGGCAAACTCTAATTCAGCTTCTTTTTTGCTCAGCGATTCAATCTCATCATTAAGCATTTGAACCATCTCTTCGTCGTCTTGACTCTCTTTCAACATTTCAGTTGAATCTTTAAGTCCTTTTTGAGTCAACTCATACTGATCAAATGCATCCACAAGCTCTTTAGTACGTGCATGATCAAGCGAGACATCTTTTAACTTTTTAGGATCACCAATAATGGCAGGATCAGAAAGCTGGGTTTCAAGTTCGTGTAGTTTGGTGCGGAATTGCTCTGAATCTGGAAGCATATTTTTTTCTACTATCTGTTGAGGGTTCTCTTGATTAAAAACAAAAAGACCTCCCCTAAAAAAGGGAGGTCTTTATACAAATGTATTTAGCTAAGAAGCAGGTTCTTCTTTTTTTGCTTTCTTGCTTGTTTTATAACCTTCGCCATATTTCTTTTTAAAGCGTTCCAAACGTCCTTCAGTATCAACGTGTTTGGCTTTACCTGTGTAAAAAGGATGGCATTTAAAACAAATCCCGATCTTTAAATCTGGCTTGGTTGAACGGATTTGAAAAACTTCGCCGCACACACAAGAGATCGATGTTGTCTCATATTTAGGATGTATCTCTGCTTTCATATTAAAACTCCTTAAATCTATTAAGAATATACCTATAAATTGATAAGAAGGGTTAAGATACAAGGCGCAGCTAAAAACAATAGCTGATGCGTATCTTTATATACGTTGAAGCTATTGTTTTTAGCTGCAACGCAGTAGCTTAGCCCTTATTATCAATTTGGCCTAGCATTAAACCATACTACCGGTTCATTGTCGATAAGAAATCCTGATTATCTTTGGTCTTTTTCATCCGTTCGACAATCAACTCCATGGCTTCAACCGGATTCATCCCTGTTAAGGCTTTACGCAAGATCCAGACTTTCTTCAGATCATCGTCTGCCATAAGGAGTTCCTCTTTACGGGTACCTGATTTTTCAATGTCCATGGCAGGAAAAATACGTTTATCCATCAAACGACGATCGAGCCACATTTCCATGTTACCCGTTCCCTTAAACTCTTCAAAAATCACTTCGTCCATTCGGCTACCGGTATCAACAAGAGCAGTACCAATAATCGTTAAACTGCCCCCTTCTTCGATATTTCGGGCTGCTCCGAAAAAGCGTTTTGGTTTATGCAGTGCATTGGAGTCAACCCCACCGGATAAAATCTTACCACTATGTGGTTGAACCG
The DNA here is from genome assembly GCA_029263055.1 of Actinomycetes bacterium. Lineage (GTDB taxonomy): Bacteria > Auribacterota > JAJCYG01 > JAJCYG01 > JAJCYG01 > JAJCYG01. The sequence goes on along the minus strand of JAJCYG010000065.1, from coordinate 21,354 downwards.
TATTATAAGCACGAGCCAAACGTGTAATCGAATCGAGCAAAATAATGACATCGGTTTTGTGTTCTACCATTCGTTTTGCTTTTTCAATCACCATCTCAGCAACTTGGACGTGACGATCTGGCGGCTCATCAAAAGTAGAACTAACCACTTCACCTTTCACAGAACGTTCCATATCAGTCACTTCTTCAGGCCGCTCATCAATTAACAACACGATTAATTTAGCGTCTGGATGGTTCTTTGTAATTCCATTAGCAATCTGTTGAAGCAAAACAGTTTTACCTGTACGAGGAGGCGCCACAATCAAAGCCCGTTGCCCCATCCCAACCGGTGTCAACATATCCATCACCCGCATCGAAACATCATCAGGACCTGTTTCCAAATGAAGCTGATCTTGCGGATAAAGCGGAGTCAAGTTATCAAAGAGAATCTTGTCTTTTGCTTTTTCTGGGTTTTCGTAGTTAACCGCTTCAACCTTTAATAAAGCAAAATAACGTTCTTTATCTTTTGGTGAACGAATCTGCCCACTAACTGTATCCCCGGTTTGTAAATCAAATCGACGAATCTGTGAAGGCGACACATAAATATCTTCAGGGCAAGGAAGGTAGTTGTAATTTGGGGAGCGCAAAAAGCCAAATCCATCAGGCAATACTTCTAAAACCCCTTCACCAAACATCACACCTTCACGCTGCGCATTGGCTTCTAACATTTTAAAAATCAGTTCATGTTTTTTAAGACTTCCAATTCCTTCAACACCGAGTTCCTTAGCCATCTTAGCTAAGTCTGTCATATTCATTTCTTGGAGTTTAACAATGCTCATATCCTTGCCACCTTTTTTAGGTTGCGGCTTAGATTGAACCACTGTCTTTTTTTCTGCCCCTTCTCCATTAGCAGGGCGTTTTTCTATCTTAGTTTGTTTTGTTTCCTTCTCGTCAGGCATAATACCTTGATCTCCTTTTATCTATTTAATTTTTTCAAAAGCTGATTAACTTTCAGCTTTAAATCTTTTTCAGTTCCGTTATTGCGCACCACAAAATCTGCTTTTTGAGCTTTATCTCGCAAATTCATTTGTGAATTGATTCGCTTGAGCACCTCTTGCTGCGAGGAATAACCTTTTTTCAAGCAACGCGAAATTTGTTCTTTTTTTGAGGCTGTCACGACAACAACCACATCAAATAATGACTCTAATTTTTTTTCAAACAAGAGCGGCACTTCTGCCACTACTAATGAAATGTGCTTCTTTTTATTCCAACTTTTTAACCATTTCTTGAGATCGGCAATTACGGGTGGATGAACAATTTGTTCTAATTGACGAAGTTTTCGAGGATGATTAAAGACAATTTTCGCAAGTTTTTTCCGACTAATATTTTTGGAATTAGTTAAAACATCTTTTCCAAATTGACGAACAACCTTTTTCCAAACTGGGGTTCCTTGCCTGAGGTGTTGATGAACCAAAACATCACTGTCTATTGATTTGGCGCCATGCTGTTTTAAAAGCTTCACCACACTACTTTTACCGGAAGCAATTCCACCTGTTAGTCCTACTGTTAACATGATAATGAAATTTGATATTTCAAGAACCTAATGTCCTATTTGAAGCTATTGGCTGTTAAAGGAAATCTCGGTTAGTTTTGGGACTGGCTTTAAGAAATTTTAAGGAACTAATTATGTGCCTATTATAAGTGACTCCCCCAAAAGAGTCAACCCCTATTTTATCGAACCGAGGTTTTAAGAGCTAAGGCATGGATGTCTGCCTTCATTTCCTGCCCAAGGGCTTGGTAGACCATTTGATGCTGCTCCACTAGAGATTTGCCCTCAAAAAGAGGTGAAATAACCTCTACTTTATAATGGCCACCCCCTTTCATGGCTCCGGCATGCCCTTTGTGCAGATAGCTTTGGTCCTCTACTTCTATAGAAGTAGGCTGCAACGCTTCTTTTAAAATGGCTTCAATCTTCTGAACCATCTCTGACATATTGATTCTCCATAATTTAGGTGAGGCTGAAGTATAACAGAAACTTACTGGTAGAGGCCTTGAATAATCTCAACCACTCGTTTTAACGAGCTTTTAGAATCAATCACACTGGCTGTTGGGTAGTGGCGTGCCACAGTCTGAAAAGCATGCTCACTCTTTTCTTGATATTGATCGGCTAATACAAATTTAAAATCAGACTTTGCATGGTCCGCTTTATCACGATAAATTTTACCCAAAATCAACCATGATGAAGCAACCGCATCACGATCTTGATCTGTAGCTACAGATTTTTTAGCCCATCTTTCCGCTTTATTATACTCTCCTGTTAAAAGATGGCGTTTAGCTATTTTTGCCAAAATCAGAGAATTTAACTCTTCTTTTACAACCACTGTTTTCTGTAATTTTAATGGATGAGAATATGTTTTAATAAAATCAAAACAGATATCTGCTAATCCTTTATCAGAGAATTTATCCTTAAAACGATCAGGAAAAAACCAATCTTCTTTTTTATTCAATGAAGCAAGATGGCTTCGATCATAAATCTTAAGCTGATTTTCTTTTTTCCATACAGAAAAGGGACGTAATCCATTTATCGATCGGCGAGCTTTTTCATACTTAGCAATAGCCCTCTCTGACTGTTCTTCTCTCATTAAACCAGCAAAGTAAGCAAGAGTTCTCTTAGTTTTTCCAGGCTTAGGCATAGCTATTTTTCTTTGATCAGACACAAAGTAAAGCCCATTAGAAACATTAAAAAAATAGCTTTTGCGCTTATCTTCTATGTCAGAAGACTGATCATCTAAATAAGAAAAAACAAAAAAACTATTTTCAGGAAATGACTCAAACAATGGAAGTGCTTGAATTAATTTTTGTTTTTTTACTTCAAACGTTTTTTTATTCTTTAAATTTAAAGTTAGCTGAGTGGCAACATCTAATACTTCTATTCCAAAACGAATATCTTCTAATGCAACAAAACAACTCCAATCAACATTCCAAATATCTTTTCTCTTTCCCATAACAGGCAAATCATTATAAGTAGGAAGAGAACAAACATCTAAGCAGAGTTTTTCGCCAAACAAACCGTATTTATTTTGTTCCGTTAAAAAATCAAATTGAAATGAAAGCAGAGCCAACCAAAGTTTAAAGCTTGTTAACAAGTTCTTATTTTTCTCAACAACTTCTTTTCCTATCAAGATTTGTGCTTCTGCTTTTTCCCACTCACCCAGTCCTAAATAAGTAAATCCAAGAAGGGTTTGCTCAAAAAGACTTGAAGAAGAAGTCGACAAACGAGAGGCCGCAACATCTAAATAATCATTAAAATGGTTGGACTGAACCGCCTTAACCTGTCCTGGTACTCCTAACATAATGACCAACAAAATCACTATTCCTTGCTTCTTCATCCAACCCTCCGGCTTCATAACTATTATTTGCATATAGCAGGCCAAATTCTCACTTTCCCATCCCCTTCTATTAGAAATTGTTATAAAAGTGCCCGTTTTTAATCACGCTCATTTTTGTTCACTTTCTACGCAAAAATACCATTTTGAACATTTTTGGCTTTCTGATACACTCTGAGCAAATTTGGAGGATATTATGGTAACGATTGGAATGAACTACGAAGTAATCCCAGGCAAAGAACAAGCATTTGAAGATGCGTTTACAAAAGTGTTAAATGTCATGAAAGATATGCAAGGCCATGAAAAATCACATCTTTATAAAGATGTGGCTAAAGCAACCTCATACCTGATTGTTTCAGAATGGTCAGAAAAAGAAGCGTTCTCAAAATTCATTCAATCCGAAGAATTTGCCGCAGTCACCAACTGGGGAAAAGAACAAATCTTAGCCGGCAGACCTTCACACAAAGTCTACGCCAACGCTTAATTGTTTTTGCTCTACTTTTGGAATTGGTAAATTGCTTTTCCAACAAAAAACGGACCGAGGGATTCAATATATTCCGAGGTCTGTTTTGTTTTGCGCATGGTTTGGATGATGTGCGAAAGCGGAAACAATTCACGCCCTGTTAAACCAATCACAAACTCATTGTCATTTTGGTCTAAGCCATGGCAAGCAATTCGAATGTCATGAGCATAATCAGCATTGCCGTAGTTGCGGCCAATCATAGCATGTTCGAATAAGATTTTTCCTTGTTCGGCAGGGGTCAGTTGTTCAAACGATCCTTTACGACGCAGCGGATACCAAATCGCCCACGGCCAATCTGGATTAAAAGCGGTTTTGCGTGGTTTATGAAGCACCCAATCTTCTAAATCAGGCTCGCGGCCACTTGAATAAGTACGGCCAAACATCGTAAACTCTGGCTTGTCTTCTAATTCAGAAAAAGCGTGATGGTTGAGCAAACAGTTCTTTTCTCCAACAAAAAAGTCAGGATCTTCACTCATAAAAACAAGCCCGATTCCTTTAGGGTCATTGGCATCGGCGTAAACAACTGCTTCACATTTCTTTTCTTTAATCACATCAATAATTGCGGCAGGGTTGTGGCAATTGCCAAAAGCCAAGAACTGAATAAACAGTCGACGATCAAGAAACTGAGGTTTGCCTCGAACAGGCGCTCCTTTTTCTCTTAAGTCACGCGGGTCTTCCATATAAAACAAATCTCGGTCAGGCTCAATTCCCCAACGTTTAGCCACATCGTTATTTTTATCTGAAATGTGCCATTGATCTCCTTGAGGCGGTCCTTGATACTGACGGGAGCCTCCTTTTAGAGCCATGCATCCTTTGTTATTCCCTATCTCAGAAATCTTCGAAACTTCTTCTTCAGAAAGTGTTTTTAAATCAGCAATGCCAACTAATTCATCTAATTGAGCTTCTAATGATTTGGCATTCGGATCTTTTTCTTGAATCAAAGTCGGCACAACTGCTTCAACATTAGATTGACTCCGATTCCATTGACAAGAGAGCTGAAGCAATGAAATGTCATGTTTCTCAGCAATAGGACGAACCTGCTCTATTTTTTCCCAACCTGCTTCAATCCATCCTTTAGGACGAAAGCTTCGGTGATCCATTCGAGGAAGTTGCACGCCTGGCTTGATTGATTCATGAAACAAGCCGCCATAATCAACCACACGAATCAACAACTTCACATTATGTTTCTTTGCAGGTTCTAAAGCAAAATTTCCAGGCCATGGTTCAAACGGATTCATAATAATCATGGCCCAATCAATACTTGATTCAAAATCTTCAAACGCACCAATCAAATCTAAAGAAAAACCATTTGCCGGTCCAGGTGCAATCCCAACTTGCTTGACAATGCCTTCTTTTTTCAGCTGATCAAATGTTTGCCAAATCTTTTTATTGGTATAACCAATTTGATCCGGGTTGTGCAAAAACAACACATCAAAATAATCAGTCCTTAAACGTTCTAAAGATTTTTGAGTTGCCATCCGAATATAATTTTCATACTCAGATTCATCACGCAAACGCGGGTCTGTAAATCGAGGAAACCCTTTTTCCCCTTCTCGTCTACCTGTATAAAAATCATGACCAATTGCGCCTAAAATTTTGTAAGAACTGCGGTCATACTCAGAAAGAGCTTCACCTAACATTTGATCAGACTTCCCATTGCCATAAACATCCGCCGTCATAAAAGTGCGGATCCCTTTTTGGTAAGCTTGACGAACAAGAGCTTTTAAATTCTCTTCTCCGATGTCTTCGCCAAAATGCATGAAGTGTCCCCCACTCCACATCCCAAAAACAGCAGGTCCAATTTGTACAATGGTTTGATCTTTTGAAGCTTCTTGAATTTGTGCATCAATTGTCATAACTAAGCTCTTTCTTTAAATTTATAAAATTAAGGAGCAGAAATTATACCCCTCCCCCTCGATAAAATCAACCCCAAACCTGTGGATAAGTGAGCCTGACCCCCGGTTATCCACAGGAGGGGGGTTTGGGGTTGTGGCGGAAGGGGGAAGTCGGTATAATCGGACACCTTAGATTTAATACCTTTAAACCTTTTAGGAGTAAACATGAGCACATATAAAGAATTACAAGCAGGCGATACCATTCAATTTTTTAGAGATACAACCATTACTCAGATTCCAAGTGGGGATCCTTTGACAGTTCGTAAAGGAACTGAAGCAATGGTGACTCAAACTTTGGGTGGAAACATTACTGTGCAAGTTCCTTCTTATGGGGCTTTGGCTCGAATTAATGATAAGGATTTGGATGCGCTCTATCCTGAAGGGACTGTGATTCCTGAAGGAGCTTTGCAAGGTGACTCAGATATTGAAGCAGGTGAGTTTAGCCAAGAGCGGGTTTGGGACGCACTCAAGACTTGTTACGATCCAGAAATTCCTTTAAACATTGTCGACCTTGGTTTGATTTATGACATGGAAGTTCAAAAATTAGACAGTGGTGACAATGATATTCATGTCAAAATGACACTCACTGCTCAAGGTTGTGGTATGGGCGCCACCATTGCAGGTGATGCTGAATCTAAAATTGCTCGCCTTCCTGGCGTGGCTAAAGCAACCGTTGAAGTGGTTTGGGATCCTGCCTGGAACTCGAGCATGATCAGTGAATCAGGAAAAAAGATCTTAGGGTTGGACGAGTAGTTACGACTTCACTCGTTGGATCACAGCTTCAACATCTTGGCATTTTGCTAAAAGATCACCATAGCTAATAATCTTTTGCTCATACAAATTAATCAGCGACATGTCTAAAGTGATCATCCCAAACTTACCCCCTGTTTGTATGTCTGAGAGGATCCGAAATGTTTTGTTTTCGCGGATATAGTTTTGAATCGCAGGAGTGGCAATCATGATTTCAAAAGCAGCCACACGCCCAGGCTTGTCACAACGGGGCACCAACACTTGTGAGATCACAGCTAATAAAGAAGTTGAGAGCTGCATCCGAATCAGCTCTTGTTGACTCGGTGGAAAAACACCCAAAATACGATCTACTGTTTTTGCAGCGCCAGTTGTATGCAATGTAGAAAAAACCACATGCCCGGTTTCAGCGGCGGTAATAGCCGCTTCAATGGTGACAGGGTCGCGCATTTCCCCCACCATCATCACATCAGGGTCTTGCCTCAACCCTGAACGAATCGCATTGGCAAAGTCAGGAACATCGTCACCTAATTCGCGTTGCGTGATAATTCCCTTTTTGTGTTCATGCAAATATTCAATAGGATCTTCAAACGTTAAAATATGACCGCCTCGTTCTTGATTAATCACATTAATCATACTGGCCAAAGTGGTGGTCTTGCCACTTCCTGTTGGACCTGTCATTAAAATCAAACCACGCGGACGAAACAATAATTCTTTAACCGCTTCAGACAATCCAATCTCTTCTAAAGTTAACTTTTGATTTGGAAGCAAGCGCAAGGCCAATCCATAATTTCCTTTTTGCTTATAAACAGATACACGAAAGCGTGCTTTATCTTGATAATTCAAAGCAAAGTCAGTCCCACCCCGTTCCATCACTTGAGCTTGTTGTTCCAGAGTCATTGTTTTTAAAGCATATTGTTCAACATCTTTGGCATTTAAGAGGGGAAGGTTTTCAATGGGTTCGAGCTGTCCATGAATGCGTAACATGGGAGGTTCCTTCACTGTAAGGTGAAGGTCTGAAGCTTGTTTATCAATAACTGTCTGGAGTAATGCGTCCAGTTCCATGGTTTGTCCCTATGGGAATTATTATACCACGGAATTTAAGCAATGGCCCAAGTAGGTCTTGCTTCGAGCTTTAGAGAAGTTGATTGTGGAGATTTGGCTAAACCACGCTTGTGATAACCTAAACCTGCAATCATGGCCGCGTTATCTGTACACATGATTGGAGAAGGATAAAAAAACTGCCAGCCTTGTTGATCGGCTAACTCATTTAGACGAACACGCAAGCGTGAATTACACGCCACGCCACCTGCCATGGTGATTGTTTCTACCTTACTTTGTTGCGTTGCTTTTTTTATTTTTGCCACAAGCACATCCATGACTGCTTCTTGAAACGAAGCACAAACATCTGCAACCGGAACTTTTTTTAAGCTTGGATACTTTCGAATGTGATACAACACAGCTGTTTTTAATCCACTAAAACTAAAATTTAAATTTTTGGAATGCAGCATAGCGCGGGGAAATGAAATCGCTTTAGGATCACCCTCTTTAGCCAGCCGATCCACAATCGGCCCACCGGGGTAACCCAACTCCAACATCTTAGCTACTTTGTCATACGCTTCTCCAACGGCATCATCCACTGTATGTCCCAGTTGACGATACTTTCCAATTCCCTTCACATGAAATAGAGCGGTATGCCCACCTGAAACCACTAAACTAATAAAAGGAAATTTTAATTTTGAGTTTTCTAAAAAAGGAGAATAGAGATGCGACTCAATGTGATGAACGCCCACTAATTTTTTCTTTAAGTTATAGGCTAATGCTCGAGCAAATGAAACGCCAATTAAAAGAGATCCGGTTAACCCGGGTCCCTGCGTCACAGCAATCAAATCAATATCTTGGGGTTTAAGCTTGGCCTGTTTGAGACCGAGTTGAAACACAGGCTCAATATTTTCTAAATGCTTGCGACTCGCCAGCTCTGGAACCACGCCCCCATACTCACGATGATCTTTAATTTGAGATGCCACCACATTAGAAAGAACCTGATTCCCTTTTTTAACTAAGGCAACCGAGGTTTCGTCACAACTTGATTCAATACCTAAAACAACCATGTTATTCCAAAAATTGAGAGACAGGAACAATCGCCACTTGATCTTGTTCGTACTCAGGTAGGATTTCTTCAATTGCTTGAATGGTTAAAGGATAAAAATGCCCAATTCCAATGGCAGCCCCTTTTTCTAAAGCAACTTTCTTTAGCTTACGCAATTGAGTTTTAATCTTATTCAAATCACGTTCATTATCTAAGAAAATATCTCGAGTCAAAATATTAACATCAACAACCTTAGCAGCTGCCTTTACTTTAGAAGCAGAGGTAAGTGAATCAATAAAAAACAAATTACTTTTCTTCCCTGCTCTTAGAACCGCTTCCATTACAGTTTGGTCCATTGTGGCTTTAGACCCCATATGGTTATTAAAACCAACTAAATGAGGGATACCGGCAAAGTTTTCTTCTAATATTTTAGAAATTTCCTCAGCATTCATTGAAACTAAAATAGCCCCTGGTCCCGGATCAATCGCACTATTTTTAGGTTCCATTGGCTGATGCAGCATAATCTCATAGCCTTGTTCATAAAGGTCACGCGCCACTTTTTTAGAGTATTTCAGACGTGGCAACACCGCGATATTAAACCGAACAGGTAGAGACGATAAAGCTTCCATTGGACGCAAGTTGTGACCGGCATCATCAATAATAATCGCCACTAAGGCTTTTGCTTTTAGAACAGGGATTTTCTTTTCAGGAAGAGGAATAACAGCCACTTCTTTAGTCCCAATTGCAACAGAATCGACCGGAGGCAGTGCTGTCTTTTGTGGCGCCCGACTACAGCCGATTGCCACTAAAAGAAAAAGAGTTTGAAATAAAATCAGATAACGTTTCAATGGTTAATTTTTTAAGATAGAGACATCGTCTCCATCTTTTGCATTTGCCTGAAAAGGAGTGATGGCAAATGGATTGGTTAAAGATTTGTGCATCAAAATATCAAGTCCCTTTAGCAAGTCAACGGCTCGATCTAATTGAACGTCCGCAATCGTCTCTTCCTCTTCTGCTTTCTTATCCTTTTTATCTTTCTTATCTATCTTTACTTCTGGTTTATCTTCTTTTTCAATCGGTTCAGGAATATTTTCTTCAACTTTTTTCAGTTTTTCTTTTCTTCTTTGTCGAAGCAGTTGAATCATATCTTTATCAGAGATATCGACCACAATATCAGGAATAATTCCTTTTCCATGAACAGAACGATCTTTAGGTGTGTAATATTTAGCTGTAGTCAAACGAAGCGCCGAACCATCTTTCATTGGCAGCACACTTTGCACAGATCCTTTACCAAAACTTTTAGAACCGAGTAAAATGCCACGGCCATAATCTTGAACCGCACCCGCCACAATTTCAGAACCACTGGCACTTCCGCCATTAATCATCACCACTAAAGGAACATCTAAAAACTCGGAGCCACCATGGCCTTTATACTCGGCATTTTGTTCTGTGAGACGGCCTTTTTGAGAAACAATTAACTTATCTCCCACAAAAATTTCAGACACATCAATGGCTTCAGAAAGAAGTCCACCTGGATTATTTCTTAAATCAAGAATCAATCCTCGCAACTTTTCTTCTTTATTCAATTCTGTCAATGCCACCACTAATTCTTGACTGGATCGATCTTGAAATTGAGTCAATCGAACATACCCAATCCCTTCAGCAATCATCTTGGCATCTTTAACACTATCAATTTTAATAATGGCGCGAGTGATTTCAAAATCAAGAAATTCCCCTGCCCCTTTACGCATAATTAAAAGGTTCACAGGATCACCTGGTTTTCCGCGCAACTGCTTGACTGCTTCTAATAAAGTAATATCTTCGGTCGACTTATCATCAATTTTAATGATCCGGTCCCCTGGAGCTAATCCCTCTTCAAAAGCAGGCGTCCCTTCCATAGGTGTGACCACTGTCAGCCATTTGTCTTTAATCGTAATTTCAATCCCCAGACCACCAAACTCTCCTTCGGTCTCAACTTTCATCTCTTTATACATTTCAGGATCCATAAACTGACTGTGCGGATCCAAAGAACCAAGCATTCCTTTTAAGGCCCCATAAATTAAATCTTGAGAATCAACTTCATCCACGTAGCTTTTTTGCACAATGGCAAGCACATCAGTAAAGAGGTCTAATTTTTTATAAAAATCTTTAGCACTTTCTGCGGGAACACTTTTTGCAACAAAAAGAGACGCACAACTAACCGAAACAACCACACCTAAAGTGAATAGTCCTACCCGACTAAATAATTTCATGGAAAACTCCTTTATTAAAAGATCTTAATAGCTTAGCAAATAGCTCTTTAGGGAGCACTTATTTTTTGCGATAAGTAAGGGGCCAACATCAACATGTAATATTGAGCTTCTTTATTGGTTTCAGAACCTTCTGAAGCCAATTGAGACACTCGATTCCAACAAAACATTGATTTTCTATAAAGGCCCATGGCTGAATAAAGCCGGGCGGCTTCTTGAAACGGTTCAATTTTATCTGGCTCTAACCGCTGAGCTTCTTCCCAATATTGAACCGAAACAGCAGGTTCAAAGCGACGGTAAGCTAACCGCGCCAGCTTCTGTTTCACACCATAGTGGTTCCCATTTAATTCATTAGCCCGTTCAAAATATTTACGCGCTAAATCCCATTTTCTGATCCGATAAAAAACCGAAGCACTTTTTAAGTTCCCTTCAAAGTCTCCTTTTTCAGGACGAAGATTTTCTTCTAACTCTTCCATCATTCCATCATGTTCTTCTTGGTCCACAGCAAAGAGTTCCATATATTCAAGTGCCCGTTTATTTTTAGGATCGACCTCAAGCACTTTTAAAAACCACTTCTTTGCTTCTTCTTCATTATCTAAATCAAAATAAGTAACTGCAACATTGTTCAGATAACGAGTCGATTGAGGCTCTAACGCAACAGCTTGCTTGTAAGCTTTTAAGGCAGCTTCTCCATCTCCTTTCAAACTAAATAACGTCCCCAAATAAGCCAACGCTACAGTTTGATTGTTGTTTTTTTCTTGGAGAAGTTGAATGGCTTGGTCGAGTTTTCCTTCTTTATAAAGAAGACGCGCCTCTTCCACAGGAGAAGCTGAAAGAGACGACACCAATAAAAGAGAAAGGCTCAAACTAAGAAAAAAGAACTTTTTCACTTTTTATCTTTTTTAGCCTTTTCAATAAATGGGGTTAACAAATCGATTGGGATTGGGAACAGAGTGGTTGAATTATTCTCTGCAGCAATTTCACGAATGGTTTGAAGGTAACGCATCTGTAATGCCATAGGATGGTCTTCAATCACCACAGCCGCTTGTTTTAATTTATCAGCTGCTTGAAACTCGGCTTCGGCACTAATAATTTTAGCGCGACGCTCCCGCTCTGCTTCAGCTTGTTTAGCCATGGCCCGCTGCATCTCTTGCGGCAAGTCAATATGTTTGATTTCCACATTTGAAACTTTAATGCCCCAAGGGTCGGTCTGCTTGTCTAAAATGGTTTGCAACGAATGGTTGATCTGTTCTCGTTCAGATAATAGTTGGTCGAGTTCAGCCTGACCTAAAACAGAACGCAATGTGGTTTGCGCTAACTGAGACGTGGCATAATAATAATCTTCCACTTCAATAATCGCTTTAATGGGATCTACGATACGTGAATAAACAACCGCATTCACTTTAACGGAAACGTTATCTTTTGTAATAATATCTTGAGGGGGCACATCATGGGCAATCAACCTTAAACTGGTGCGCACCATTTTATCGATTGGAGCAAAAACAAAAATAATCCCAGGTCCTTTAGGTTTACCCAGCACACGTCCCAAACGAAAAATCACCCCACGCTCATACTCTTTTAAAACTTTGACACAGCTTATAAAGTAAAGCCCAAAAAACAAAATTAACATCGTACTCGTTGACATAAATCCTCCCTTAAACTTGTTCTACTTTTAAATGCATCCCTTGGACTGCTACAATTTTAATTTTATTCCCTTTATTGATTGAAGACTCAGACTCTGCTGTCCATATTTCTCCATGGACAAAAACAGTCCCTTCTTTACCTGGACTCAAATCAACTTCAGCCACACCTTCTTCTCCAATCAAACCTTCTTGACCTGTTGATACTTTTCTTCGATGAGAACGGACCACTAAGCTCACAAGTAAAATAGTCACCCCTGCCGTACTCGCCACAATAGGTAAAATATATTTTAACGACACCCGCATAAACGAAGCCGGAGAATCAATCAACATGAGCGAACCAAGTAACATGGCAATAACCCCGCCTAATGCAAACAATCCAAACGAAGCGACCATGGCTTCAGCCACAAAAAGACCAATGGCTAATAATATTAAAATCAATCCCGCGTAATTAACAGGCAAGGTTTGCAGCGAATAAAACGCAATCACCAAACAAATCACACCTGCGATTCCAGGGACGCCAAATCCAGGGTGAGTGATCTCATAAAGTAATCCATAAAATCCCAGCATCATTAAAATATAAGCAATGTTAGGATTAGAAAGCACATTTAAAATAGATTGCCGCTTAGTCATAGGTATTTCTTTAACAGCCGCATTTTGAGTTTGTAATGTGACTGTTTTGTTTGGCAACTCAACGGTTAAGCCATTAATTTTTTGAAGCAACTCCTCAACATCGGCACAGACAAATTCCACAACCCCATTTTCTAAAGCTTCACTTTCTTCAGATGAGAGTGACTCCACCACAGCTTGCACAGCCCACTCTTGATTGCGGCCACGCGCTTTAGCAATACCTCGAACCCAAGCAACCGTGTCATTTAAAATTTTATCGCGCATTGGCGAGTCAGAAGATTTAAAATCCTCTTCTTTTTGAACAGACTCTTCTTTAGTTGCAGGCTTTTTATCAGCAGACACCAAACGGTCTAAGAATTTCTGAACTGATTTTTCATCCCCTTTTTTAGGTTGCTGCCCCAAGTCAACAGGATGAGCCGCTCCAATATTGGTGGATGGGGCCATTGCCGCAATGTGACTGGCTAGAGTAATGAAGACTCCTGCAGAACCTGCACGGGCCCCACTTGGCGCCACATAAACCACAATCGGCACCTCTGCATTCATCATTTCTTTAACAATATTACGGGTAGTCGAAAGGAGCCCCCCCGGGGTATCGAGCTCAATAATCAAGCATTGAGCCCCATTGGTTTGGCTGGTCTTAATCGCCCCTGAGAGGTATTCACTCACCACAGGATTGATCACATAATCTTCGATTTTGACGCGGTTTACAAACTGGTTCTCTTGGGCCTGAGTGGGATGCCAATAGAGTAAAAAAGCACCTAAAAATAAAAAGAAGCCGAAAAGAATTCGTTTCATACCTATTATTTTACCACTCTTCACTCATTTAGGGCAAAAAACCTCAATTACAGGTTTTCTTAGGATTCTGGTATAATGATAGTTAGGAGATACTAATGAGAAGGAAAACGGGTGGGTTTACCCTTCCTGAAATCATGATCGCTTTGAGCGTGATCGCACTCTTGATTGCTATTGCTGTGCCTAGCTTTCAGAGCAACCGCCGCCGTGCCCTAGACCGTGTCTGCCAAAACAACCTTTCAATTATCCAAAAAGCACTCCAAGAATACCTGGTTATTGAAGGAATGGATGTAAGCAATGATGCGACAGGCATCTATTCAGGGGGAATTGTCGGAGCTTCAGATGCTTATGTTGAAAACGAGCCACTCACTCCCATTGGCAACCAAAGCTACACAGTCACAACCTTTGGCGCAGATCCAACTTGTCCTAATCGCGACAATGACCCAACTAGCACTAACTTTACCAACCATACCCTTTAGAAAAATCGAATATTAAACAAGATGGCAAGAAACAGTCTGATTTGGAGCGATTTCTCGAAGTTGAGGTACCTCGGTTTTACACCGATCTTCAGCTAGTGGACAACGGGGATGAAACGGACAACCTGATGGAGGATTAATGGGTGAAGGGATATCCCCTTTAATCGGTTGTCTCTCTTTTTTATGATTAGGGTCTGCAATGGGCACACTGTTTAGCAAAATTTTTGTGTAAGGGTGCTTAGGGTCATTATAGATTTTTTCAGCCGGAGCTTTCTCCACAATTTTTCCCAAATACATGACAGCGACATCATCTGAAACATGCTCAACTACTGCCAAATCATGCGCAATAAAAAGATAAGATAAGTTAAGTTGATCTTGAAGTCGTTTTAACAAATTAATAATTTGAGATTGAATAGACACATCTAAAGCTGAAACCGGTTCATCGCAAACAATCAAATCTGGTTTTAAAGAAAGAGCACGTGCAATCCCTATACGCTGGCGCTGGCCTCCGCTAAATTCATGAGGATAACGGTTTTTAATATTTGATGAAAGCTCGACTAAGTCTAAAAGCTCATCAATCTGTTTAGGAATCTCTTTTCTTTCTTGGGAATTTTTCGCAAAGTTTTTTAATCCCTCAGTCAAGATTCTTTCAACAGTGAAACGAGGATTTAAAGAACCATACGGATCTTGAAAAATAATTTGAAGATCTTGTCGAATCGGCCGCATCTGCCTTTGATTCAAATGAGAGAGATCTATTCCCTTAAAATGAATGGAGCCTGAATCCGAAGCAAGCAACCGTAACAACATACGGCCTACTGTTGTCTTGCCCGAGCCTGACTCTCCAACCAAACCTAAGGTCTTCCCTTTTTCAATCGAAAAACTGACTCCATCCACAGCTTTTACATACCCAACTGTGCGGTAAAGGAGCCCGCGCTTCACAGGGAAAAACTTTTTTAGGTTTTCAACTTCAATCAATTTATCCACAGTCTTGTTATTCTCCAGGATAGTGGCATGCTGTCCATTGGCCACTCTTAACTTCAATCATTTTTGGTTCATCGGTTTTACAATTGGGTTGTACTTTAGGACAACGTGGATGAAACGAACATCCCGCTGGTTTTTCACTTGGATCTGGCACACTCCCACTAATAGTTGTGAGTTCTTTTTTCTCTCCACCTAACTTAGGAATACACTTTAACAAACCAATTGTATAAGGATGTTGAGGGCTCTTAAACAACTCTTTTACTGAAGCCTCTTCCACAATTTTTCCCGCATACATAATCGCAACCCGATCAGCCATTTCTGCAATCACACCCAAATCATGAGTGATCATAATGACAGACATTTTAAATTTTTCTTTAAGATCTAAAAAAAGATCTAAAATTTGAGCTTGAATGGTCACATCTAAAGCGGTTGTCGGCTCATCGGCAATCAAAACTTTAGGCGAACAAGCTAAGGACATGGCAATCACCACACGCTGGCGCATTCCCCCTGAAAGTTGATGCGGATAATCTTTAGCCCGTTCCCGAGGAGATGGGATTTTGACCTGATCCAACAACTCCACAACTTTTTCTTTTGCTTCTTTCTTACTCATGGAAGTATGTGCCAACAAGACTTCTGCAATCTGATACTCAATGGTAAAAACAGGATTTAACGAAGTCATCGGTTCTTGAAAAATCATGGCAATGTCTTTACCACGCACTTCCCTTAATTTTTTTTGAGGAAGCTTCAGCAAATCACGTCCCTCAAAAAAAACCTCACCCTCTACTATCTTTCCAGGAGGTTCTGGAACCAATTTCAGAATAGATAAAGAAGAGACACTCTTTCCACAGCCCGACTCCCCTACAATCCCCAACGTCTCTTGAGGTTTCAGATGAAAGGAAACCCCATCCACAGCTTTAGAGACTTTCTCTTCAGAGTAAAAATAGGTTTTCAAATTTTTAACTTCTAAAAGCTTATCCAATGTCACATCCCTTTGTTCACTTTCCTGTGGATAAATAGTACCTGACCCTGATTATCCACAGGCTAAAAACGTTGACTATGGTGCCTGACCCCGGCGTCAACGTTTTAGCAAGTATTCGTTATTATAGCCTATATTATGTGCGTTTCGAGAATTTGCTTTGGGGATCAAATACGTCGCGCAACCCATCCCCTAAAAAGTTAAATGCCATGACCACAATAAAAATGAAAAATCCGGGTAATAAAATCCATGGATGAAACTTCACCTCTCCAAGATTCATGGCTTCGGTGAGTAGGTTTCCCCAACTAGCATCTGGATCTTGAATTCCTAATCCTAAAAAGCTTAAGGCTGATTCGCCTAAAATATAACCTGGAATAGAAAGAGTCACTGCCACCAAACAATAACTTAACGTTTGAGGCAACACATGTTTGATAATAATGGCGAGATGCTTGGTTCCGCTTGCTTTGGCTGCCACCACAAAATCTTTTTCTCGGATTGAAAGCACCATACCTCGAATCACACGTGAAAGGCCTGCCCAACCAATAAAACTTAAAATAACAATTAACAAAATATAGATTTGTTTTGAAGAAAGGTTTGAGGGAAATGCTGCGCGCAGCACCAACATCAAATAAAAACCAGGAAGCATCATAATCATTTCACACAGGCGCATTAAAATAGTATCAACCTTTCCACCAAAGTAACCTGAAATGCCTCCCACAATCATGCCAATAACAAATGAGATAAAAGTTCCTATTAACCCAATCGATAATGAAATACGTGACCCAAACAAAATACGCGAAAAAAGGTCACGGCCTCGAGAATCAGCACCAAAAAGGTAAATCCGTGCGGGTGCATCTACACCAAAGAGGTGCAGTTTCCCCTGATCCCCTTTAACAAAAAAGTGGACAGGATATTTTACCTTTTTATTCTCTGCAAACTCTCTACGATAAAACTCATCAAACTCATAACTTGTTTCATACACAAAAGGACGCAAAGAAAACTGTCCTTCTGAATCAATAAAATGCAATTTTGTTAAAGGATGATAGGAATGATCACGACGTTCATCATCTAAAGAATAAGGGGCAAAAAAACTGGCAAAGATCGCGACAAAATAAAACGCAACCAAAATCCAAAATCCAGCTAAAGCAAATGTGTGATGTTTTAATTGCTTGATCATTGGTATTGAATCCTCGGATCAGACCAAGCGAGCAAAATGTCTGCAATTAAATTACCAATCACCAGAAGCACGCCCCCCATTAAGGCACTCCCCATCACTAAAAAGAGATCTTGGCTTCGCACCGCTGTCAGCATCACTGTTCCCAAACCAGGCCAACTCGTAATAATTTCAGTTAAAGCAGCCCCACTTAAAATGCCAGAAAGCTCAAATCCAAAAATAGTAATCATGGGGTTAATGGCATTGCGCAGCGCATGCCGATAAAGCACTTTGTTTTCAGGCAATCCTTTGGCTCGAGCTGTGAGCACGTACTGAGCACGCAACACCTCAAGCATGTTTCCTCGCATCAACCGTTGATAACCCGCCATAGCCGCTGTGGCAATCACCAAAGCAGGAATCACCATGTGCGCCGCCACATCCCCTATTTGAGACCATGTTGTGAGCTCATCAAAATTTGAAGAGGTCATCCCCCCAGACGGAAGCACTCCCAACACCACAGAAAAGAAAAAGAGCATGAGCAGAGCTAAAAAGAAGTTTGGAATCGACATGCCTAAAAAAGAGATCGAGGAAAAAATGCGGTCAGACCACGAATACTGATTTACAGCACAGTAAATCCCAATAGGAATCGCCACCAACCAAGTAATAAACATGGCCACAACAGACAACAAAATCGTATTGATCGCACGCGATGCAATCACATCAAGCACAGGTGCTTTATTGGTAAATGAGTAACCTAAATCAAGTGTGGCTAAACTCTTTAACCAATAAAAATATTGGATAAGAGGAGACTTATCAAAGTGGTACTTGGCTTCATACAACGAGATCGTCTCTTCAGAAATTTCTGGATTGAGTCGCAACGCATCAAAGTAATCACCCGGAGCCAGATGAATAAACATAAATGAGATAAAGGTCATCCCAAGGAGAAGTGGAATCGAAATAAGAAGTCGTCGAAGAATATATGTGATCATGAGTAACACTTTGGTAAACGATGGTACCGGGTACCGGCGTTTACTTTTGTTGGATATAAATTTCTTCTATGTTGTGAAACGCTCCACCGTACGGGGTGGGATTTAAGTTGCCGAATTTGTTTTGGACGCCTAATAACGATTCAGATAGTACCGTATAGATAACCGGCAAATATTCTGAAACCAAGACTTGCCATATATCGTAATAAGCTTTTCGTTCGTTTCGATCTAACTCTTGCACACCGCTATCAAAGAGTTTATTAACGTCTCGTTCCCAATCAGTGGCAGGCTTGGGCTGAAGCGGGTTCCAAAGATGAAGTTGACCCCCAGAATTCCAAACATTACGACCTGAATGCGGTTCTACCCCACCGGTCAAACCAATCATGGCTGCATCCCAATCATATGTGGCGTTTAACTTAGTCACCAACGTATTAAATTCTAATTGCAAAAAGTTAACTTTAAACCCAATCTTTTCCCAATCTTTACGAATTAAATTGGCAATTTTAATTCGATCGGTGTTACCCGAATTGGTAATAAAAGTAAACTCAACCGGATTTCCTTCAGGATCTTCAACAATACCGTCTCTATCTCGATCAATAAATCCAGCATTGGTTAAAAGCTCTTTAGCCATATCAGGATTGTATTCATACTTTATCACTTCATCATTATGAAAAAACCCAGCTGAAGGACTCATTGAAGACCATTGTGGATACCCCAGACCATTCATCACAATTTTTATCATTGATTGCTTGTCTAAAGCATAAGCAGCTGCTTTTCTAAAATCCAATGTCGTAAACCAATTTAATTTAACGGGATCAACAAATGGTTTTCCTGTTTCAGGATTGGTTCTTGAGTTTTGATTAAACAGCGTGAAGACGGTTCCAAAAGCAGGACCTGCACGATAAATCGTAAAGTTTCTTTTTTTCTCTTCAGGCTTTAGGATAGGGTAATCACTTCCACGTAACGCATAATAATCAATTTCTCCTCGCTGAAATTTGAGCAACTGCACATCTTGACTCTGCACAATCATATAAATGATCTTATCTAAATAAGGAAGCCGATCCCCACCCTCACCAAATTGCCAATACTTAGGATTACGTTTCAAGATAATGCGCTGACCTGAAACATATTTTTCTAAAAGAAAAGCACCTGTTCCCACAATTTGATCAGGAGGCGTATTGACACCCCAAGTCGAATCAAAGACCCCTTCTTCGACTGACTTTTCTAAAATATGCTTGGGCATAATGGCTTGAGTCATAAACATTAAAAAAGGAGCAAACTTTGTGGGGAGTTTAAACTGAACCGTTAAAGGATTAATCACAGTCACTTCAAACTGCTTGCCATCAACGGTAAAAATATCACGCGCGCTATTTGGAATGTCTGAATTGTAGATCAAATCATTAAATGTAAAGGCTACATCTTCGGCTGTGAATGGCTTGCCATCAGACCACACCACTTGGTCACGCAAGTTAAAAATCCATGTCAGCCCATCTTCACTCACATCCCAGCTCTCTGCTAAAGCAGGAATCGGCTCAATCGCAACCGAGTCCATCTTAACCAAGCCATCAAAGATTAACCCAGTAATGACTGTGGTTGAGGTCTCTTTAGCAATGATGTCATTAAAAGATTTAGGATCTGAAATCGTAGACAAGACAAGGGTGCCACCATATTTAGAATCAGATTTTTTTTCTTTTTGAGAAACAGACTGAGGAGATTCTGATTTTTTGCCGCAAGAAGCAACTGTGAACACAGCGACCAAACAGACTAAAACAGATAAAAAGTTTCTCTTAATCCCTTGCATAGAGAGATTTTATCTTAAAAGGAGGATTCTCTAAAGGAAATAATCGATTGATTATTTTGCCCCTTCAGGGAGTAAAGGTGGAACATCTGAATCAACAGGAGGTTTCACATCGGTTGTTGATTCCACACCGGATTGAGCTGCTTCAGCATCAGCCGCTGCTTTTTCAGCTTGCTGTTGTTTGAGCAATTCTTGTAACACTTCTAATTGTTGTTTGGATTGCTGTTCTTGTTGTTGCCCTTTACGAATCTCTTTAGCCACTGAAGAACCTTCTTGAGTGGAAAGGTAAGCTAAAAACAGAGCTGAACTTAAGAAAAGAGTCGCTACAATCGCAGTTGCCCGAGTCAACATATCACCTGTACGTGAACCAAAAAGAGTTTCAGAACCCATTCCAGAACCAAAAGCTCCAGAAAGTCCGCCCCCTTTTCCTGCTTGAAGTAAAACCACTCCAATTAGAATAATGGCTGAAATAAGATGTACGATTAAAATGACTGTATACATAAAATCCTCGACAGCTATGTTAGTGACTTAGTCTCCTAAAGTCAACATGAAGCTTAAACGGTTACGTTTTTAAACTTAACGATTTGGGCAAAAACATCGGCTTTAAGACTGGCGCCCCCTACTAAGGCTCCATCCACATCTTCTTGAGACATTAAAGTCGCTATATTATCTGGCTTCACACTTCCACCATATTGAATGCGAATCCCTGCTGCCACTACATCGTTAGCAATTTCTTTCACATTGTTTCGAATGGCTTGATGCACTTCTTGTGCTTGTTCTGGAGTGGCAACTTTACCGGTTCCAATCGCCCAAACAGGTTCATAAGCAATCACGCACTTAGCAATATCATCTGCTAAATAACCTTTGAAACAACCTTTAATTTGGGTTTCAACCACATCTAATGTTTTATTGGCTTCTCGCTCTTCTAAAACTTCACCCACACAAACAATCGGAGTCAAACCAGCATTTAAAGCTGCTTGAATCTTTTTATTAATCGTGGCATCAGTCTCACCAAAAAGCGCACGTCGCTCAGAGTGACCTAAAATCACATACTT
>JAJCYG010000064.1 GCA_029263055.1 Actinomycetes bacterium | reverse complement strand
TCCGTCAAACCCGGGGTATCTCATTATATCCCCTTTACTTGATTTAACAGTCTTGTTCTTTTCCAAGTAATTCTTAATGATTTTAATATCAGGATTTGTGGTGGGAAAAACAGTGGTTTTTAAGATAATAATAGACTCGTTAAGGTTGAGTGTCTACCTACACTTTTAGGAAGGCTTTGCGGAAGCCTTCCTAAAACAAGTTTCTTGTCATATTATTTTCCAGCTTTTATAGCTGCGTCTTCGATCCATTTGCCCAAATTTTCCCGTCCGTTATTCTTATTCCATAAATACACGGGATACCCTGAAGGAAGCGGATTCACTCCCGCATCATCTGTGTTTCCGTCCCGGTCTTTTATCTTGCTTATATCAATCCCTATAAGCCCTTTTTTAAGTTCTATGCTTCTTTTTATTTCATGTTTTACCCAACGACGACTTGAGGTTGCATTTCCAATAAGCACAACGGTTACGGATGTTCCATCTAATTGTTTTTTAATCCAATTTATTATTGCCTGGTCACCTTGTTTTTTAATTCCTTCCCACTCCGCCTTATCATAAAAAGGGTTTTTGTCGTAACCGGAGACAACATTACAATTTCTAACTTGACCAACTCGCCAAGAGTCTCTTGCATAATGAAAACTGAAGAATACTTTTCTTGCCATAATTTCACCTCATTAATCATATACTTAAAGAAATAACAGCAACCAGTGATAAGTAGAAAATAAGAACTGTGCTAGAAAACATAGAACAAAACCAATTATTCTTTCTTTTTTTCATGTTTGCGGTTATATCCATAGAAAAATCTATTTCCTTGTCATCAAGTTTTCTGACATGGTCATATAAATTGCGAAAGCGTCTTTCTTGTGAAAGATAATACCCATCTAAAATCCAGAAAATTATAGTTGGAAAATACGCCATCACAATATAAGCGTCGTTCATATCTTCGACTGATAACGCAAAAAGTGCCGCGACCAGTGTAACCGTCCAACCTTTTAAGAAAAAAGAGTTCCCGCCCATTCTAGTAATGACTGTTTGGATAAATTCTAAATGTTTATGTTTATTTTCCATTTCTAAAAAACCCTATTTTCGGGGACATAGTACCAAACTATCTATTAAGAACTATGTCATCAAAATCTGGATTCACCTATGGTTTTTGAAGTTCCCAAGACTTTCCACATTCTTTGCATTTTCGAGCATCAGCCCTAGGTTCACCAACCTCTACTGGAACTAAAATGGAGCCTTTAGGGATATCATGTTCCGGTAAAGAATATAAGGGAACTTTCCTTCCCTTTTTTTTACAATCAGGACAAATTATCGTGATTAGATTCATTTGAATTTCCTTTTTTACGCCTAAAAATTAAATTAGAAGCTTTAAAAATAACATATATAATTATTGTATTTAGTGACAACCCAGCTATTGGGTCAACTAAACTCATATTGTATCTAGAAAAATTCGCAATATAAGTCACAAGAGTAAGAAAAAAGACCAAAGAAATAACTATCTTTTGCCATTTAGCAAGTTTACTTCTGCTCATTTAATAGCCTCTTTCCTTTCATAAATTTCTACTTCTACTTAGCCATTAAGAGGTAATTATTGTGGCCCCAGTATTTGTGCAGACGAACTATTTAACAGGTCTAATAGAAACTTAATATTTATTCCGATAGCAGAAAAGAACAGGACTATATGCAAACAGATTGAAGAAAGTTTACAAATATTTGTAAATTTAAACGTTAACTCAATATATGATTTATAATCGCCTGTTGCACTTTCCAACATTTCTCTGTCGCCTATCCATTCATTATCATAATAATATGTTAGTTGCTCTTCAGTAGAATTTAATTGTTGGTTTATAATTAAATAAGCAATAATACCAACAAGGCCAGACAAAAATAAGAAACCTAATGACATTGGAAGTAATAAATTTGGATAAAAATTTAATAGTTTAATGTTGTTTAAATAATAATTTAAAAGCAATACCAAGGCACCGCTAGATACTGTCGTAGAAAACATAATAAATTTTGACTGTAAACTTAGTTTATTATAATCGTGTTTTGCTACTTGATTTAATTTTAAAAGTTGCATTTTATTTTTATGATCATATAAAACCTGGTCATAACCACCACAAATAAGCTTTTGTCTGAGTTCATTTAAAAAAAGTAAAACTAATTTATTGAAATCTTTTTTTTGTGTTTTTAAGTCACTTTTAAAGGTAGTTAATTGATACTTTAAATTTAAATCATTTAAATCTGTAACGATAGACTCAATTTTGTTTAATACATGAGTTTTGTCTCTCTGATTCCAAGTCTTATGATTTTTAATGTATTCAATTAATTTGTTTATGTATTCAAGCATTATTTAGCTCGATTCATCTAGGAAGTAACTAGGCTTTTTATTTAGAGCTTTTGCGATTTTAACTAGGGCTTCCAATGAGGGGACAGATTTGCCAGATTCGTAGCGGGAGATGCTCTTTTGGAGTGTTTTGACTTTTTCTGCCAGTTGGGCTTGGGTAAGTTCAGCCTCAACTCTTGCCAGTTTGATTTTCTTGCCTAGTGCTTTTGGGTCCATTTTTTACCAAAAAAAGTGAAAAACCCCTTGATGATTATACCTTAAATGGTATAATTTATACTCATAGGGTATTTTTAGTTCTTAACTAGAACAAATATATACCTTCAGAGGGATAAACCCAAGCAGTTTTATAGGTAGTCATGGAAATTCTAAAAGAAACACAGCCAAAGATACAAAATCCAAAGCCAGTTAGTTATCGCTGGAAAGAGAACCCATCTATTCAAATGCTATTAGATGTATTGGCTAATACCCTTTCCGAAGAGTTTATTGAAACTGCAAAACAACACCCAGAAACATTCAAACAACATGGAGGCACAAAATGAGAGTAGCAATTTACGCAAGATACAGTTCTGAAAATCAAAGCGAAAAGAGTATTGATGACCAAGTTCGTGTTTGCAAAAAGTACATTCAGCAGGAAGGGTATTTCAACGAAGAGAAGCATATTTACATTGATGAAGCGATTTCTGGTTCGATTATAAATAGGCCTGGTTTGCAAGCTTTGGAGAAAGCTGCTGAAAATAAAGAAATTGATGCGGTTGCTGTGGATGATTTATCGAGGCTATCGAGAAGTAATCACCAAATGTTAACACTTGTTTTAAAGTTTAATTACTTACAGGTTAAATTAATTTCTGTTTCTGATGGGATTGTTGCGGATGATGAAAATGCGAAGATGGGGATTCATATTCGTGGGTTTATGAATGAACTCTATTTGGATGACTTAAAAAAGAAAACAATGCGTGGGCTTGAAGGTCAGAAGCTCCGGGGTTTTAGTGCGGGTGAAAGTGTTTATGGTTACTTTACGCAACCAGTAGGTGAACTCAAACTAAACAAAAAAGGGCTCGCTAAATATGAAGGGCGTGTTCATAAAATTAATGTCGAAGAGGCTGATATTGTTAAGCGGATTTTTAAAGAATTCGTAGGTGGTAAAAGTATCTGTAAAATTATAGAAGGTCTCAATCAAGATAAAATTCAAACGAAACGGGGGTATTCTGGTGGTTGGAATGTTTCAACTGTTAGCAATATTCTAAAGAATGAGAAATACACAGGGCTTTGGGTATGGAGAAAATGGAAGAATGTTCGGGACCCTATGACAGGAAAAATCAAAAAGGTGCCTCGGCCAAAAGAGGAGCAAATCTCTGCATTTAAAAAAGAGCTTATTATTATTGATCAAGACACTTGGGAAAAAACAAATAAAAGATGGACTGAGCTTGAAGGGACTTTTCCTAAAAGAAGGGGGACAAAACATAAAAAGCAAAGAAGCTATGTTCATAGCACACCCAACCACTTATTTGCAGGCTTAATGAAATGTTCTCTCTGTGAGGGGGCTATTGTGCTCGTTAGCGGCAAGGGAAATGGCTACTATGGTTGTTATAACTTTAAACGCAAAACGTGTGAGAACCATTTAAAGGTTCCAAGAAAACGTATTGAGGAAACTATCTTATCTAATCTAAAAGAAAAAATATTGATTCGAGAAAATGTGGAGTATGTTTTAAGAAAAGTTGAACAACTTGTGTTTAAAGGTTTGAACGATGTACCTGAACAGATAAAGAAAAAGAAATCACAATGCGACAAAGTATTGGCCGAAATTCAAAACTACTTAAACTTTATTAAAACAGGGAATCTTTCAACGGCTGTTTCAGAAGCATTAAAAGATGCTGAAACAAGAGGCGAAACGTTAAAAGAAGAGATCAAGTCATTTGAGTTTCAAAAAGAGAATGCTTTTAAAACACCCCCAAAGGAATGGATTGAACATCGGCTTAAAGAGTTTCATAAAACAGTACAAAAAAACACAACAGCTGCTGCTATGGCCTTAAAAGGGATATTGGGGTCGATTAAAATGGAGCC
>JAJCYG010000063.1 GCA_029263055.1 Actinomycetes bacterium | reverse complement strand
AAACGTTAACTAATATTCCTGTTTACCCGGGTCAACCTGCAGCTGTTTACGTGAAATTTCAACCTGATCCAGATACAGGAGTGGGAACATTTGGTTTAAATCAAGCTCCATTAACTTTATCAAGTGATGACCCTAATTTTGTGAATGCTAATGTTGTTTTTACAGGTATTGTGTTGCGTCCTTTTGGCGTGGAGCAAACATTAACTAATAATGGGTCCATTGAAATTAATTTTCCTGGAGGAAAACAACTTTCATTTATGGGAACCACTTATTCTAGTGCACATGTTCATGCAGATGGAAAAATCACATTTGGTGGGGCTGATACCAACTCATCTTTTGTTTCAGAATTGCGATTTGGCCGAAACAATGATCCTGGTTTTCCTCAAGTTGGGGTTTATTGGATGAACTTAGATCCAACAGAAACCAATTCAGGTAAGGTTCATGTCAACACAACTGATTTTACCGATCGAATGATTGTGACTTGGGATGGGGTTTCTGATGACTTTGCCTTTGGAACTCGAATTGTACGGATGCAAGTGGAATTGGTTTATAACAATAGTCCTGGTCGAGTCGGTGTGCTTTATGCTTTGCAATCGACTGAAACAAGTCCATTTGATTCTGCCATTGTTGGGATTACTGGAGCAGGTCCAGGAAATGATGAAGGGGAAGTTGATTTACTCAATAATGTTTTGTTTGAACAAGTGGAACAAGGCCGAATTATTCAATTTTTAGATACAACTGCAGAACGAACTGGTTTTCGATTGCATCAGGTCAGTTATTTGCCAACAAGACCAGATGCGTCAAGTTACATGGCAGTGACTAATTTTAATGAGAGTATTCTTTATTTTGCTCCTTCACCTGGAGCCTTTAATTTTGACGATGTGATTAAGGGAGAACCTAAAAAGAAAACGATTGTGATATATAACGGAACCGGTGGGGTTCAAAATTTAGGCAATGTTTCTTCTTCAAATGGAAATATTACTTTTTCAACGGATAATACAACCTTTACTTCAACGATTGCTAATCTGACATTAAATGACAAAGAGTATGTGCATTTAATCTGTCGTTTTGATGCAGGGGCAATTGGAAGTGGTGTGGCTGAAGGAACCACAAATGGAACCATTGATATAGGTGCCACCCAATGGAATTTTACAGCCAATGTGCGTGATTTTGGAACTAAGATGGCTTTCACTCAAGATAATGAATTTATACAACTCAATTTAGGCGCGAATAAAATAAATTTTTATGGAGTGGAGTATAGCGATTTGTTTGTGACCTCTAATGGGTATGTCACTTTTGATTCTGGACAAACCACTTCATTTGCTAATTTTCCAAGCGGACCTGGTGGTAAGCCAACCATATCTGCTTTTGGAGCAGACCTTGATCCAAGATTTCGAACACGGATTGCAGCTATTTATCAAAGAGTTGAGAGCGATCGAGTTAAAATTACATTTTACAAGCTAGCTCGTACTTTTAATACCTTTGGTCCAGATGCACATAATCCATATGAAGCAACGGCACAAATAGAAATCCTTTTTTCAAATGGAAGTCGACCTACATCAGTGATTCAAATTGAATATGATCAATTAGTTATGCCTACCGGTTCTACTTCTGTAGGAATTACGCCAGGAAATATTTTTACAGGATCGAGTCAAGATTTAACAGCGTTACAAGCCACTCCATTTTTTGGTGGAGAACAAGCCCCTATTTTTGAAGCATTTGGGTTTGGCACGATTGATTTACAAAATAGAACCTTAACCTTTTTGCAATCTGTAGAAGGAACGTCTTACGCCGCTTTCTTGGATGATGGAACTGAAACCAATCTATATTTTAATCCTCAAACCAGTGTGCCTGTTGTTGCATCGGTTGTTAAGGGCAATACAGTAAATAGACCGATTCGTATGTTTAACAATACTAGTAGCGCAAAAACATTTACAACAATCTCTGCAGGTAATCCAGCCATTACTTTAGAAGCTGTGGGTCAAGGTCCTGCAGCCACATTAAATAATGTGGCGATTAATTCAGGTAATTTGGTGGATTTAGAACTTAATTTTAATTCGGCAGGAACTCCTGTTACAGCAGGACAAATTACGTTGCAGCCTTCAACAGGCCCTCCTAATATCACGATTGATTATGAGTTTACGTTGCTTAATTTTGATAACACTCTTGGAACCGTTCTTGATTTAGTGGCCAATACATCGGTTAATGTTGATATTTCTGGAGCCGCTCCAGGTAAAGATTTCACCATTTATGGTCAACGGTTTACGCAGTTTTCAGTTAATCGACATGGAAATATTACTTTTGGAACAACAGATAGTTTTACGCCTAACTTTGGTACTAATTTTCCTTTTGGTTTTGGGCCAAGACGTTTAGCTCTTTTCTGGGCTGATTTAGATCCTGCTAGCGGTGGAACGATTGCGGCTCGTGTTGATACAGACAAGGTTGTGATTACATATCAAAATGTTCGTGTGACTGGATCGGCTGAAACCTTAACCGCTCAAGCAACCATTTATTACAATACTTCAAGTACTGTGAATGATTCATTTATCTCAATTATTTATGATAACAATAGTTTAGGCAGTGTGCCTAATGTGGTTGCTGGATTAGGAGGGGCTCAATTTAGTGGTAATGAGTTGAATTTTAATGCTGCGGGTGTTTTACCTAGTTCAGCATCAATAAATACAACCATTCAACAGATGTTTGAGCCTAATGAATCTCCTAAAGAGCCTAGTTTTGATTTAATCAATTTTCCTTTAACTTACTTGCCTAATAATTTAGCTGGATCTGCTTATACTGCTGTTTCATTTGGATCAGTATTTTTTACTCCACCAGGAGGCCCTACAACAAGTTCTGATCTTGATTATGGAAGTTTGCTTGATAATGAACAAAAAACAAAAATAATTCGGATTTTAAATCGAGAAGCAACCACTAAGACATTTACAACGATTGCGGCAGATAAAACCTCGCTTACTTTTTCAACAGATGGCACAAACTTTTTTAGTAGCTTGAGCAATGTGGCGGTAAACACAGATACATTATTAGATTTATATGTTCGTTATAGTGGTTCGGATGCTTCTGTGATTGAGGGAATTAATACTGGCGTTGTGACTTTAACCTCCAATACTGTGCAGACATTTAACATTAGAGCCAATGTGTTGCAATCTAACTTTGGAACCACATTAGCTATTTCAGGAACAGACACTTCTGAACAAGCTATTCCTGGTGGAAAGACGATTAGCTTTTTTGGTCAAAAATATACCTCATTCCATGTGCATGCTAAGGGGCTGATTACTTTTGGTGATGCAACACCTAATACCTCTCCACAAATCTCTTTATTAAATTCAAAGGATACGGTTAATGGAGGAACCATTGCTGTTCGGTTTGATGCAGATAGGGCTGTTGTCACTTTTTATAAAGTGACTGACTTTTCCAGTCGAGAAGCAACCGCGCAAATTGATCTTTATTTTGATTCAACTGCGAGTAATTTTGATTCTTTCTTTGTGGTTAGTTATGGTGAATCTGAAGTGACGCCAACAACCTTATTTGGTCTGAATCGAAATGGAGCTACTTCTCCAGTGGGAAGTTCTCAAGACATTTCTG
>JAJCYG010000062.1 GCA_029263055.1 Actinomycetes bacterium | reverse complement strand
GCAGACATTGTTGCAGGAGCTGTTGGTGCGGCAACAGGAGGATGATATTCGTTTTGCACATGTAAATCAGAAGGTGAAGGCGAAGCACCTGCAGGACCCGCACCTTTTAAAACTAAGAGTTGTGCTGCTTCAGGGTGATTGACTAATAAAGCAAAGTCATCTTCTTGATTTAAACTCACTTCAGCATGAGCAACAGGAACCCCTAGCAAAATTAAAGCTAAGCAGAGTAGGTAACTAATTTTATTAAACATCAGATGACTCCTTTGATATAAAATTGGAATATTATCAATTTTAAGAAAAACCGACGGGCAAGACAACATAATAATAAAAGAGAGCTCCAAATCAAAGCTAGAGGAGTCCTTTTACTATCTCTTTGAATAAACCTGTAAGCTTTTCTTAATGCACCAGCTCTAGCCAAACACTACATATTTACCCCTATACCACTAATAGTCAATTCTTTACAAATAACGATTTATCTGCCTATAATTAAATTATAAATGAAGGTTAATATTGTTTGTACACCTGCTTATGCAGGTTTTCTTTTTTGGGGCAACCTTGGTAGCGATAACATTCAACGATCTGATTTAGAGGGGAATAATTTAACGACTCTCTTAGATAGCTCTGATGGTCTTAATCTAAATATTGGTCTCACCTTTACTCTCCAGGAAGCTTCACCCGTGCCAGAACCAACCACCCTGGTCCTTTTAGCCCTATCCTTGCTAGGGTTCACTCCTTTAAAAAAATACTTTACCTAAAAAAGTAATGACTCACCCTCTATTTTTTAAACAGATGCTCACTGTTCACATGCCCCCTTCCATTTATTTTAGCCATCTAAAACTTCTCTGACTTTTTGGCTTAGGCTTTTGATTGTAAAAGGTTTTTGAATGAATTTAACTTTGGCTTTTAAAAGGCCGTGTCGGTCAATAGCTTCATCCGTATAACCAGACATGAAGAGAACTTTTATATTTGGAAAAAGGGTGACTATTTTATCGTTTAGCTCCTTTCCTCCCATTTTAGGCATAATCATATCAGTCAAAAGCAGATCCAAAGTTCCATTGTGATCTTTTGCGATTTGAAGAGCAACATCCCCATCTTCAGCACTTAAAATGTTATACCCTTTATTTTTTAATATAGTTATCGCTAACTCTCTAAGAGAGAGTTCATCTTCGACAACAAGAATGGTTTCTTTGCCAGATGTAGCAATATCTTTTTTAATCGCATCTGACTTTTCTGTTTTTTCTTCTGTTTTTACCTTAGGTAGATAAACTTTTAACGTTGTTCCAATACCGGGTTCGCTGTACACACCAATATGTCCGTTATTTTGTTTGATTACGCCATAACTTGTTGCAAGCCCCAAACCAGAGTGCTTCTCTTTGCCTTTTGTGGTAAAAAAAGGCTCAAAAATATGCTTTATCACATCTTTGTCCATTCCCATGCCATTATCACTCACGGTTATCAACACATACTCGCCCGCAACAACCTCTACATGTTTCCTTTCATATTCAGCATCAAGTTCCACATTTTTTGTCTCAATCGTTAGTTTGCCCCCATCAGGCATCGCGTCCCGGGCGTTAATAATAAGATGCAGCAAAACCTGTTCAATTTGAGCTGAATCGATTTTGACCCGCCCTAAAGACTTGTCAAACAAAAACGTTAGATCTATTTTTTCTCCAAGAAGCCGACCCCAAACATCACTCATGCTTGAAATAAAGTCGTTTAAATTCATTTTTTTGGGCACTGCAACTTGACGGCGGCCATAGGCCAATAATTGCTGCGTTAATTTTGCAGAACGTTCGCCTGCTTTGTGAATTTCTTGAATATTACGCAGATTTTCATCCCCTTTTTTTAAATTGCTTAAAATAAGTTCACAATAACCATTAATAACTGTCAGCTGATTGTTAAAATCATGGGCAATCCCTCCAGCCATTTGACCAATAGCTTCCATTTTTTGGGACTGTAAAAGTTGTTCTTCAAGCTCTTTACGTTCTTTAATTTGTTGTTCCAGTTTTTTATTTATTACAGCTAATTCTTCTGCTTTTTTATGCTCAATTTGAGTCGCTTTTTCTTGGAGTTCTTTTTCTCTTTGCATCAAACGTTTTAGATCGCGGATATCTCGGCCAACACCCACAATGCCGACACCCTGATCATTATGCGAATCTTTCAAAACAGAGGCAGAAAAACTAATAGGAATTTTTTCATTAGACTTGGTTTTATAATTTGTTTCGTAATTTCTTAACGTGCCTTCTTTTAGCAATTTTTCTAACCAAATCACCTTATCCAAACTCACTTCTGAAGACCAAAGAATGTCTCTAAAATGACGGTCCAGCAACTCTTTTTCGGTATAACCCAATAAACTCAACAAAGATGGATTTACCGTTATAATCACTCCATCACGGTCTATAACAATCAAAGTTTCTGCCATTGATTTAAGAATGCTGTTCATATATTCTTTTGAAACAGTTGTTTGTTGCAAAGCTTCTGTCATCTCATTAAAAGACTCAGCCAATCGCCCTAACTCATCTCTTTTTTTAATGCTCACTCTTTGATCAAAATTTCCTTTTGCTATTTGTTGAGTCACATCCATGAGGTCTCGGATGGGGTGGGTTACTACCTTGGCGACAAAATAAGACAAAATAAAAACAATCAAAATAGAGACAAGAAGAATAAGAAGGCTTTTTCTTAAAAGATTGTACAAAAGCTTGTAAACGGGCGAATAGGCTTGATCTTTTTTCTGCATGATAATGACCGACCATCCTGAACCAGGATGACCTCGAACTCCTCGAGAGCCAGCATAACCAATCAACCACTCTTCCCCTGAAGAGCTGGGTGTCAAAAGATAATCTCTATCCCCTTGAAGAGCTTTCTGTTGAAAATGAAAACCATAGACATCTAATGTTTTTTCAAACAAAAGTTCTTGTTCCATCGTAAAGGCGGGCCCCGAAATAATGAGCCCATCGTCATCTATAAGCAAAACAAATCCAGACTCACTTTGTCCTTGGTCATTGACCTGAATCGCATTGGTGATATCAAAATATTCGCTCCAATTCACATCAATAATCAATAACCCAATCTTTTGTGATGTTTCAAAGCTCGCGAAAATAGGGATTGAAAACCGGACAGAATAGCCTCCGATAAGCTTTCTTAATGCAAGAGGAAAAATTTTGGATTCATCTGTTTGAAGGGCTTCTTGAAACCAGCTTTGTTGTGCGACATTGGCCCCTAGCGCTTCTTCTTCACTAGAAGCAATAACCGTACCGTCTAAATTAAAACAAAAAATCCCAGCAAAGCGACCATACTGCATTTTTAATTTTTTCACAAATTCTGTAATACGCCCGTCCGCATCATCAGCAATGATATCCTGCATAATGGAATTCTGAGCCCAAGCTTGAATATCTATTTCTGTTTTTCTTAAGTCGGTATCAATTTTTTCAACTGTTTGAGAGGCTGTTTCTAAAAACTTAGAACCAATATTCTCTTTAAGGGCATTTTGGAAACCATAAAAATTTAGACTAAGAATACAAATCAAGGGAACAATCGAAAGAACCAAAAAAAGAAGAAGAAGTTTTGTCTGATAAGTTAATTTATTGGCCATTTGTTTTGAAATCTATTTATTTGAGATTTTCATCTCCACCAATTTGAACTATTTGTATTGATGGATCAGTAGACTCTGAATAGATATACCCAATTGCATTAGGAATCCGCGAAACAAATATTCGTGTAGCCTTATCAGACTTGAGCACCATGGTCTTAAAAGGGATAGGCGAACCTGGCGCAAAAAACTTTTTTGTCGGTTTGACATTAAAGACTTTTTTATAAAATTGCTCTCTAATACTAGAATCTACTTGGTGGTTGAGCACAACAATTTTTTGCCCATCTGCCCATTTTTCTTTTTTTCCATTGTAGATAAGGGCCAACTCTTGTTTATCTAGCTTTTTAATATCATTAGAAGTATTGACAATAATAACGATCTGTTGATTTTCCGCAGCCTGAAGCACAGGCGTAAAAATCACCATCAGCATAAAAAAACAAATGAGGAGTTTCTTTTCCATAAAGGTCCGCTTTGTTAAAACGCCGCTGAGACTGAAGCGACAAAACCATTTCTATCGCCATTTTCTAACACTTCATTATCTGTACTATTAATTTGGTATTCTAGCTTAATAGCCCATGTTTCTACAGGCCGGTAATTCATTCCAATAGTGTAACGCTCCTCCTTATTGGTTCCGCCACCAGCATCTCCATCATCATCTATAAGCGCTCGCCCATACCGAAAAATAGCTGTGAAGACAGGGTTCTCAAAACTTCTACCTAAGAAAGTCTCATCAAGAAAATCAAACCAAAAATGGTAGTTTGCTTGGATATAACCTCCCCGCAAACGATCAGCAACAACTAATGTATCTTCATCATCTTGAAAACCCCCGCCGTCAAGATCAAAAAGCGCCCATTCGCCAATCACCTCGAAAGGCCCTACTGTTAGGTCTAAATCAACATCCAATCCATTAATTTCGCGTTTTTTGTCATATTCACCAAAATAACCACTCACACCCACCTCTAGGTTGGAAAGAGGTTGAACACCTAATCGCCCCACAAAAGCTTTATTATTGTTATTATCACTGCCAAAAGAACCTCGCGCGCTACGTAGGCCTTTGTCAGATATTTCATTTGTCAGTCCATTGACAAAAAAGAATTGGTAGTTTATTTCCCAATCTTTAAAGAACTCTCCTAAATTTTCACCCGAAGAAGCAAAACCGGTAAAACCCGCTCCAGCTTCTGCCCATGTCACAGGCACCACTCGCCTCATAGCAATAGGGCGGTCGACCAAATCTCGAAAAGGGTCAAAATGTTCTAGATTGAATTTACCAAAAGGGACTAAAACAACACCTGCCCGAGGCTTAAAAGCATCATTGATGGCATACTCAACCCAACCCTGCTCCACCTCGACCTCTCCTTGACGCCTTCCAGAACTCGTTATGGCCGTTCTCTCGAATTCAATTTCAACAAAACCTTTTAGCCGCTCATTGAATTGAGCTTCTCCTAACAACTCTATATTTCTTGCATCAAAAACAGAGTCTGTTCTTTGAAAATTTTCAAATTCAAGAGTGGCATAAATGTCGAATTGAATCATCTGAACTAACTTTTGATTAAAGACTTCTTGTTGGTAGAGAACAAATTCCATATCGTCGCTAGCTATCACATCAACCGTCTCAACTTCTTCAACAGCGGGTCGTTTAAATTTATGTTCTTCTTTTAAAGAGACTAGACCTTTAAGCTTTTCTATTTCTTCTGCTTGGGCCTGGACTTGGTTTTGCAAAGTTTTCATTTGCGCTTTAAGTTGGGAAATTTCATCGGCAAAAGAAAGAGAAGGGAATAATTCTAAAATCCAAAAGGATAAACAGACAAATAGAGCTTTCTTTCTCATGAAAACCTCATTAATAGGGATGGCCATTTTTAACATCTCTAATAAGACTTCTTTATAATGTATCAGAATGTTGATATTTAACCAGATATTTTATTTGGAAGGCCTCCTTTACTTTACGAAACACTCAATTTACTTTTACGGCCAATCCACAATGTCAAAATACAACTTAATAGGGGCTGAGATCTGCACTTGGCCTGCCGGAGGAGTCACTCGAAGATGAAGGTTTTTAATTTTCTTTTTAATCACTTCCACTTTAATGTCACCCAACAACAACTGAGTCATAGAAAAAGTGACAAATCATTCTATTTAAGTAGGATTTTTATTGGAGATAACCGTTAATAACGTCAAATAAGGCTTTAATTTCAAATGGCTTAGAAATGTATTCATTAGCTCCAACTTCCTCGCCAATGGCCTTTTCTTTAATGTCAGAACGACCTGTTAACATAATAATAGGAACATCTTTTTTATTTGGATCAAATTTTAATTCTGTACAAATTGATTGCCCGTCTAATTTAGGAAGATTTAAATCAAGTAGTATAAGATCATAAGGATTAGATAAAGCCATCTCTAAGCCTTGCTCACCATCACCAGCAATATCGACTTCATATCCTTTAGAAGATAACATGTTTCTTAATAAATTCTGGATACCTTCTTCATCATCAATGACTAGTATTTTTTTTGCCATAATCTCCTACTCATACTCATTATGACATATAGAACATAATGGCGCAACTTGGTGTGAAAAAGACCTTATCTCCCCTATCCCGTCTTCAAATTTAAGGAAATAGTGACTCTAAGTCCTAAAATGAAAACAAATGTTATAATTAAATGAGTAAAGATTGTAGACTATTTTTGCTTAAGGCTTAATAAAAGGGGGAAAAGCTAGTGAGCACAAAAAAAACCATACTGCTAGTAGAAGATGAAGCAGGGGTTGCTGGAGTTATAAAAACAAAGCTAGAGGCTTTAAGCCATCAAATGCTTATCGCTTCAGATGGATTAGAAGGTTACAATTTAGCCCACTCAATAAAGCCTGATTTAATTATTCTAGATATCATGATTCCTAGGATTGATGGAATTAAGTTATGCGCTCTGCTGAAAAAAGACCAACGTTTTACAAACACGCCTATTTTAATTCTTAGCGCCCAAGCAAATGAAGAAAATATTGCCCTAAGTAAAAAGGCAGGGGCCACCGATTATTTAACAAAACCCTTCTGCCTGGAAGACTTATTAAAAAAAGTTCAATCTTTATTAAAAATAGAAGAGAAAAACGTACCACTATGAGCCAAATGGTTTCTTTAGAAAATAAATTAATTGAAGAAAAACTGATAAGCAAAGAGCAACTTCACTTCATAAAAGAAGAAAAAGTAAAAACCAACAAAAACATAAAAAATATATTAATTGATTTAGGCTATCTTCAAGAAAAAGATTTTATTAGTTTTTTAAGCCGTGAGTTTAGCCTTCCGATTCTAGAATTAAACGAATTTGAAATGGTCCCAGAACTCACACGCTATGTTCCCCATTCCATTGCTTTGAAATACACAGTTATCCCCATTTTTCTTCTTGAAGATAGATTAATTTGTGCCATGTCAGACCCTTTAGATATTTTAGCCCTAGAAAGCTTAAGAAATATAACACAGCTACAAATAGAGCCTGTTATTGCATTAGAGAAAGAGATAAAGGAATGCATTGAAAAGTTGTACACGAATAAAATAAAAGAAGATCAACGCAAAGAAGAAGAAGAAGAAATACCAGCCAAAAAGAAAGAAGAAGAAAGCGAAATAGTACAATCAGCAGCTATTCGCTTGGTAAACCTTATTATTGAAAAAGGGGCTCAGGAAAGAGCAAGTGATATCCATTTAGAACCTCAAGAAGACTTGATGAAGGTTCGATTTAGAATTGATGGGGTTTTACTAAAACAACCAGCCATTCCTAAAAAACTTCAAAATTCAGTTATTTCAAGAATAAAAATTATGGCTGATTTAGATATTTCAGAGAAAAGGATTCCACAAGACGGCCGTCTACAATATAACTTTAATAAAAGAGATATTGATATTCGTGTATCAACCGTTCCCACAGTACATGGAGAAACCATTGTTTTAAGGCTGCTTGATTCAACAGCCAGCCTTGTTGGGCTTAAAGAAATTGGCTTTCCCGATAATGTGTTAGAAATATTTTCAAGTTTAATTTCACAGCCACACGGAATAATTTTAATAACAGGTCCTACTGGAAGTGGAAAATCAACAACTCTATATAGCTCTATAGCTCAAATTAATGATTCAAAGAAAAACATCATTACAATTGAAGACCCTGTTGAATACCGAATACCAGGCATTCAACAAATTCAGGTAAACCCTAAAGTTGATCTTACCTTTTCAAACGGGCTTCGCTCAATTCTTCGTCAAGATCCAGATGTAATCATGATAGGAGAAATAAGAGATAAGGAAACAGCAGAAATAGCCATTCAAGCAGCCTTAACCGGCCACTTAGTTCTATCAACGATACATACCAATGATGCTGCCAGCAGCATTACACGCTTAGTGGATATGGGAATCGAACCTTTTTTAATTGGTTCTTCATTAGTAGGTTCTTTAGCCCAAAGACTTGTACGTAAAATCTGCGAGCCTTGTAAAGGCAAGGGATGTAAACAATGCAATCAAGTTGGCTTTTCTGGACGAATTGGCATATTTGAATTATTACAGGTCGATGACAACATTAGGGCGTTAATTACGGCTAAAAAATCAGCAGAGGAAATAAGCGAGCAAGGTATCAAAAATGGAATGCGTCGTTTAATTGAAGATGGACAAGATAAAGTTAAAAACAAAATAACCACGCAGGAAGAAATTTTGCGTGTAACAATGAATATATAATGAGCACATATACTTATAAAGCATGGAATGATAAAGGAGAAGTAGTCCGCGGAAGCCTCCAAGCGGCTAATGAAGAAGAAATATCTTTAAAGCTAAAAAAAGAAGGGCTTCTTTTAACAGAAATTGCTGAATTTAAAGATTCAGTCGCTACAGCTTCAGAGATTTATTCTATTAAACTTCCCTCAGATGTCTTAAACCTTTTTTATATTCAGTTTACAAACCTACTACAATCAGGCTTAAGCATTATTAAGAGTTTAGAAATAATGGTTAACCAAACCCAAAATAAAAAATTAAAAATGGTTCTTAAACAACTCATACACCTTGTTGAAGGGGGACAAAACCTATCTTCAGCACTAACTCATTTTCCAAAAACATTTCCAAAACTCTTTATCAACATTGTTAAAGCTGGAGAAGCAAGTGGAAAATTAGAAAATGCATTAGCACGATTCACCGTTTTTTCCAACCAACAACAAGAATTAAAAAAGAAAATGCAGGGTGCTTTAATTTATCCTTGTATCTTAATTATTTCAGCCATTGGCGTTATCTTATTTATTGTGAGTTCGATTATTCCACAATTTTATACGATTTTTATAAAAGCAGAAATCACCCTCCCCTATCCAACTCAAATTTTGAATTTTGTCGGTGTTTTTTTAACATCGTATTGGTTACTCCTTCTTGCTGGCTTAGGCGCTTTTATCATAGGACTCATTCTGTTTTCAAAAACAGAATTAGGAAAAGGCTATTTTGACTATTTTAAATTACACACTCCTCTGATTGGTAACTTATATAAAAAAATGACATTCACGCGCTTTTCTTTAACTATAGGAACATTGGTAGAAAGCGGCGTTCCTATTTTAAAGAGCTTAGATATTGTAAAAGAAGTGCTCGACAACAAAATTTTAGCCAAAATCATTACGCGATGCCGAAACAGTGTAGAAAGTGGCGAAAAAATTGCAGACTCCCTAAAAAGTTCAGCTTATTTTCCAAGAGATCTGGTTGAAATGCTCTCTGTTGGCGAAGAATCAGGAAGCATAGATAAAACAATGTTTAAAGTTGGTGAATTATATCTTATTGAAACAGAATTTCTAATTAAAAAAATTACAACACTGATTGAACCTGTGTTGATGCTTTTTATTGGTTCAATTATTTGTTTCATTTTAATTTCATTATTGCTTCCAATTTTTGATTTGATTGGATTAATGTCACGCTAAAAAGAAAGGAAAAAATATTTATATTAACTTTACACTTAACTTTAAAAAGGAGAAATAACGAAAGAGATGAAAAAGAAAAAAGGGTTTACACTAATAGAAATCGTCATGGTAATTGCCGTAATAGGGATCCTTTTGGGGCTGATCTTACCGCGCTTCAGTGGAATGCAACAAGAAGGGAATATTGCTAAAGCTAAAGCTGAATTACGCACCCTTCAAGCAGCTATTGAAAGCTATTATGGACATAATAATGGAGTCTATCCTACAACAGGTAACTTTAAAAAGTCCCTGGAAGCAGCAACTCCAAATATTGTAAAAACTGTGCCAGTAGATCCATTTAATGCATCTTCTAAAGCGTATGTGTATAAGCTTTCGGGGAATAAGCAATATTATGTGATCTATTCGGTAGGACCTAAAGGAAATGGTAAAGCTTCAGTCGCTAATTCAGGAACTGTAAGCGAAACCAATGCGACGAGTTGCATTTATGTTTCCAATGGGGGAAATGATGTTTCCCCATAGTTAGGCAGAGGCACGTGAAAAAGAATAAAATAGGAAATAAGGGGTTTAGCTTACTTGAACTCTTAATTTCATTAGTACTTTTTGCAGGAGTGATCTCAACATTATCCTTTGCGTTTAGCAAAGGAATGTTGAGCATTCAAGCTTCTGGTAATAATGAAACAGCAGTGTGGATTGCTCACACCAAATTAGAGGAGTTAAGCAACACCCCTTACGCCCTAATACAAAACGTTCCTTTAACTGGCGATAGTAAATTCCCAAATTATTCTTACAAGATCGATGTAAATGAAGCCATGAATCCAAAACCAGTTGAAGTACAAATCCAATGGAATATGGGGGCTGACAAAATAACACTGTCTGTTTGGACAATGTTTTCAGATACTTAATGCATAAAAAGGGTTTTACTTTACTAGAAATTATTCTTTCCATCAGCTTGTTCATGATACTCATGGTTGGAACGATCCTATTTTTTAGAACTTACACAATCTCATGGGTAGACCAAGAATCAAGGATTGGGTCTGAAATAGTTGTTCGCCGCGGAATTAACGAAGTGGCACGCGATTTAAAAGACGCAATGTCTATTAACTCAATAACAAATTACAATGAGATTCGTTTTTCTGAAGATAATACTAATTTTTTTATCTATTACCTATACAATCAAAGCGACACATACCTTCCTCCTCCTTCTTTTAAGAATTCTACGTATCAGCTTAAAAGAACAGCTTTAACCGGCGGAATAAATGGCTCGTTCGTCTATGGTGAAGGGAAAATCATTTTAAATGATGTTTCTCCCCCACCAGCAACAAACCTATCGATAAGCAACAACATAGTAAACATTGACTTGAGTATTTTAAACTCAAAAGGACACACGATTAATTACCAAACAAAAATAAAGCCAAGAAATATATGAATCTATCAAGTAAAGAAGGCACAGGACTTATTTTAATTTTTATACTTTTGACTACCATGACAACACTCGTTCTTGCATTTATGAGCATAAACTCCATTTTACTTAAATCAAGCGGCAACTCCACCATACAACTAAAGTCTTTTTGGCTTGCTGAAGCAGGCTTTCAACAAGCTTCTTTCAAAATAAACAACGAGGCTCAATACCGCCTAAACCCAACAACCATAACGGGTATTTTAGGAGAAGGCTCCTATTCTGTAGCTGCAACCAAAAATGGAAATATTTATAGCTTATCTTCAACAGGGTCAACTCCCTCTTTTCAAAAACCACTCCAAATGAGTGTCACCTATTTATCGGGCTATCCAGAAGCCTTTAATTATGGAATACGTTCAGGCGGAAAGATCAATTTAAACAAATCAACAACAACTATAACGGGCGATATTGCTTCTAATAAAAAAATACTTAATCAAAAAAAAGCAACTGTATTGGGCACAGCAAAAGAAAAAGCATCAATAAAAGACATCACTGCTAGCTTAAGTAGTTACAAATCTATTGCAGATCAAAAAATAACAGGAAATATGACATTTAAAAGCGGGCAAACATACAATAAGATTTGGTATATTGAAGGGGACGTACAAATTCAAGGGGGAACCACCATTACAGGAACGATTATCGCCTCTGGCTCTATCACCATTAACAAAAACGCAAATAACGTGACGATAGCCCCTTCAGCCAATTACCCTGCTTTGATTGCAAAAAGCACCATTCAAACAACAGGAATGACCAATTCTAAAATCAACGGACTGGTCTTTACTGAAGATCAAATTAAATTTAAAAATATTAAAGACTCTCAAATTAGCGGCTCTTTGATAGCTAATAAAGATATTTCAATAAGCGGCAAAAATATTTCAGTCAGCTATGACTCTAAATTAAAAACCAGTCCTTCCCCTTATTTTAGTGGGGACGTTTCAGGTCACTCTGTTATCTCTCAAAAGAATTGGAAGGAATTAGACCGCTAAATATGCAAAATTTTCTCAAGAAACATACAAGCTACCGTGCTGTTATTGACTATGGGGAATTTGCTATTAAATTTGCTCTTTTTTCTGGTTTTTATTCTAAACAAAAAATAACACAACTAGACTTAATAGAAACTGAAGACCCCTTAACCCCGATAGGAG
The DNA here is from genome assembly GCA_029263055.1 of Actinomycetes bacterium. Classification (GTDB taxonomy): domain Bacteria; phylum Auribacterota; class JAJCYG01; order JAJCYG01; family JAJCYG01; genus JAJCYG01. The sequence continues at coordinate 37,614 of JAJCYG010000062.1, read as the reverse complement.
ACAACCCTAATACAACAAGTCTGTTTCCAGAAAACCTTGACTGTAAAAAGAAAGGTTCCTTTCTTATATTAACCGATGCTCATTCTTCTTTTTCATTTATTTCAACGCCTCTTGTTTCTAAAGAAGAGATTAAAAAAGGAATTCTATTAAACCCAAAAGACTATTTTGACAACCCTATTGATGACCGCATCATCTCTATCGACTTTGTCAATAAAGTAAAAGAAAAGAGAGTGCTTAAACAAGGAGTCATCTTATCAACCATACCTAAAGAATCCATTAATAAAGCAACGCTATTCTGCGATAAAATTAAATTTCAGCCACAGTTTATTCTGCCCTCTGCCTACATTCTCTTTCAATGGATGAAAGAAAAGCTAAACAAAAAGAACGCATCGACTATTTGTGTTTTAGATATCGGTTTTAAATCATCAAGGCTATATATCCTAAACAGTGACTACAAAACAAACTTCACCCCCTATTGTTTTGTGAATCATAAAATACCCATTGGGGGATTTCATCTAACCCAATCTTTAACAACTTTAATTTCAACAAATCAAGGTAAAATTCAATTAAATAATGTTGATGCAGAAAAGCTAAAAAGAGATATTGATATTTCTGCATTAGAAGCAAGAAAACTTTTCCTAAAAGAGTTAACTACTGAGAATATCCAAGAAATGCTGCGTTCTCCATTGGAACAATTAAATAACGAGGTGAAACGTTGTATTGACTTTTATCAGGACAAAAATAAAGACTCTTTTAATAATGAGATTCTTTGTATTGGAGGGGGAGCTAAATTAAAAGGGCTTTCAACCTATCTCACTTCTGCTTCAAACCTAAACTACACAACAAACAGCCCATTTAAAGATTCTTTCAATGACACGTTAATACCATCTGAAAAAAAGAAGGATTTGCAATATAGGCTAACAACGTATATTAGCACTATTAAAAATCCTTCTATTAATTTTTTTCCCTCAGAAACAGTGATTAAAGAAACCTTTATAAAAGTGATTATAGCCTGTTTAATTATTGGCTGCTACCTTGTAGGTATTCCACAATATTTTTCTTTTAAATCAAAAGTAGATACAATAAAAAGCACTGTTTCAAGCGCCCAAATAGAACAAATAACCCAACAACCTTATTTAGATCTGATTAAGCAACAAATTGCTCATCTAGAGCACTTAGCAAAAGAGCCTTTTTGGGATGATGTTTTTCATAAACTAAGCACCACTATTCCAGATGACTTTTATTTAACTTCACTTTCTTTAGCACAAGAAGAACTGACTCTTAAAGGAATTATTTTATCAGATGAAAAAGAAAAACATTTATATGATTTTATTACTAATTTAGAAAACAACATATTTTCTAATGTACAATTAATACAAATTAAAAATACACCAGAAAAAAACCAAAGTGAATTTGAACTAAAATGCAAAATATAACAAACATAACCTGGCTTAAAAAACAAAAAGCATTGCTCCTTCTAATAATAATACTTGTTCTTACCTTGCTTTCCTTCTCTTTTTTATTTTTAAAACTAATGATCGAGTACTCAGCTCAAAATAAAAATAAAATATCTGCCGAAGAGCTACTCTCCTCTGGTAAAAGACAAATACACTATTTTGAAAACCTTAAGAAATACCCCCCTTTTTTAGAAGAAGAAAATTTATCAATAGCACTTGATGAAATAACTAAAAACGGAAAATTATTTAATGTTCATTTTATTTCTTTAACACCCGGAACTATTTCTACATCTGAGGATGAATATGAAGACGAAGATGAAACGGATTCCATGAGAACACAGTCTGTTATCTTAGAAATAGAATCTACCTATAAAGGAATAGGAACTTTTTTAGGGAGCTTAGATGAACTTTCTTCTTGTTTCGCATCAATCAACTCCTTTGACATTCAAATTAATAAAAAGGATCCAACTTTACTTAATGCATTAATCACTATTAATCTTATTTTAAGGCCTATAAATGAAACCGGACTATAAAAAAATAATTCTATGTACTGTGTTAATACTTCTATCCCTTATAAGCCTTTACCGGGGTTTTAATAAATTTAATAACTCATCAACCCCTCAAGAAGAAGAAACTACAGTAGAAAATGTAGTTTTGTCTGTTTTACCTGAATTAAAAGAAAGAAAGATAAAACCAATTGAAGATGCTGGATGGAAACGAAATCCATTTCTAATGGAGTCCCAGCCAACAAAAGAACATTCTTCCTTAGTTTTAAGTGGTGTCTCCTGGGACGAAGGCATTCCTTTAGCACTTATCAATGACGAGATCTTAAAAGTCGGTGATTTTCTTGAAGATAAATCCTTTAAAGTAATCCGCATCACAAAAGATAGCGTCCTCTTAAATAACGGCAACAAGAATATAGAACTCTTTCTAGATAATTAGGCTGATTCAATTTTTTGAATTCGAGCTTCGTGGTCTTCAAGGATGTGCCGCATAGCACCATTGGTAAGGTTAACCCCAGATTTAAGATCGACAATTTCTCCCGTCAAATGCTTAAAACCAAACTTAAAAGCTTTTGAATCGACTTGCAACTCTTTCACATCCGACTTGAGCACTCCTACATCAGATTTGAGCACCTTTACATCTGACTTGAGTACTGTGACATCCGATTTAAGAACCTTAACGTCTGACTTGAGGACTGCGACATCAGATTTGAGAACCTTAACATCTGACTTGAGGACTGCGACATCTTTGCTAAGTGATTTGATTGCTAGTTTAACATTAGACAAATCCTTTTCAACCAAGTCAAACCGATTATTCATTCTAAATTCAAGAGAGCTTACCAGAGTACTCTGATTTTCAAGAACAGCTTTAAACTGCCCTCTCATCTCTTCCATTAAAATAGTAAATCTCTCTTTTTCTGATGGCTCCTGCATCACAACTCTCCAAAATGTTTCTAAAAATATATCACATATAAGCCTATTTCTGACTTTTTAACTCTTTTATTTTAGTCTGAATAAACTCTTTATCTTCTTTTTTATCTAACCGCTTAAGCGGCAAATTGTAATATTTAATTGCTTTTTCTTTATTATTCACCGTAAAGCTTATAACCTATGGTAAGTTTTTACCCATTTGCTCCCCTCTTGAAATATAAGCTTGAGTAATGCAAAAGAGATGCCAATCTATTAGAGGAAGAAAAGATTAAAAACGAGTAAAAATTAACAAAATTGTAAGCAGCCAAAACTTCCCTGGGCACGCATTTACAAAATTGAAAGACTTTTAAACCCTAGCAGCTGTGAGAGATGAGTGTTAAACTGTTTCATGCTATTAAAAACCTTATTTTTTTCTATTGTCTTTAGCCTATTTTCTCTGAATGCGTTTGCTCAAGAGAGTGGCAGAAATATTCTAGATGGTGAGTTTCAACAGACGGTTACTCGCACTCTAGACAATATTCGTGCCGCAGCAGGTAAACCCCTCTCCCCTTTTAAGAAACCAAGAGAAGCCAATCAAAACATTATCACAGCAATGGAGCTGATTCAGATAGATCAAAACTATGAAGAGGGGCGTAAACATTTAATCAAGGCCATTTCAATCAACAAAGATAACTTTTTTGCTTATTTACTTGTTGCGATCACACTTGAACTTGAAAATAAAACCATAGAATCAACCCCATACTATCTCGGATTTTTAAAACAGAGCGTAGAATCTTCAGTTTACGAACATGGCATTCTAATCACGCCACAAGATATCCGCCTCATGCGGGCTCATGTTCGCGAGCTCTTGCTAAAACGAAATGTGAATATTTCAGAAGGGATTGATAATTTAGATTTAAGCATTCCCAGGTTTTCTTTATTTGCCTTTTGGGAAAATAAAGAACTCTTCGATGTAACTTATGACACCCTTTTTCTTTTCTTTATTATTATTGGCTTAATCTACTATTTCTACAGAAAAAATGAAGGGCCATCTTACTTTTCTAAATGGGAGAGCATTCTTTTTAAACTTGTTTGGTGTGGTCTCTTTATAGGCTTATTAGAAATCATTCAACTTCTTTTCCCTGTCCCTTATCTTTTTACACCTCTCACACAGAGAACGCTGCTTTTAGTTGGGCTTGCCGGAGGCTACATCATCCTCTCGCAATTAAAAGAAAGCAGCGATATCCGAGAAGCTTTAAAAAACCCACAATACCGCCAATGCCCCCACTGCAAAAAAATTGTTCCTAAAATTAATGTGGAATGCCCTAACTGTAAAAAGCATATTCAGTAAAATTAAAGAGCTATCTCGGCTAGCTGAAAACCAGGAATGAAAAGATGTCCCACTTTGGGCTCTTTTATAGAAGAGGATTTAGCGCCACTATTTTCACGATCACGTTCTTCGCGTTCTCGTTGCCTTTCTTGAAAGCGTTCTTCTTGTTCGACCCGTTCTCGCCAATGTTGGTCAAACTGTTGTTCTATTGACTGCCCCTCTCTTGTTTCTCTTTCTTGAGCCTCTTCAGCTGCTCGTTCTTGGAGCAATCTTCTTTCATAAGATCTGATCAATGCATCAAACTCAGGAATCAAAGCCTGAAACTGAACTTGATTTGGATCATCTTCTGAAAGAGTCATTCTTAAGATATCAAATCGACTCCTAAACCTGCCAAAAGCCTGTCCAAAAAGCCCGCTTTCCCTTTCTTGCTGCGCACTGTTTCTAATATCAGTTAGGACCGTCTCCATGCCCAACCCTTCAATCAAATGAGTTAAAAGGTGATGATGAGGCAAGACTTCTCCTTCAAGCATTAATTCAGGCGTTATGTAATCAATAAAGTCTGGACTTATTCGAGTCTCCCAACCCAAATAATAAGTATAGAATTGACCCCGTTGCTCCGGAGTCATTGCATCAATAAAGTGCTTTAATAGACGAGGTGATTTTGATGCTTGGCTAATATACATAGAAACAGCCAACACTCTTGCTGTTAAACGTGACGGCCTATGGAATTCAATCCCAGGTTCAACGTTAATAAGCCATTGAGGCTCGGTTAAAAGCATTCTTTCAAATTCTTCGGGAAAGACTTGAAACATTCTAAGCCACGTTTCACTTCTAGCTTCAAGAGAATTATATTGTGTCTCAGAGACACTTTCCTGAATCAATTGTTTTAACCGATCTTCACCTGTTATTTCTGCCTGGAGCTGACCATATAAAACTGATAGATCTTTTGACTGCCATAGCTGTGGAAAAAATGAGTCAGAAGAAGTAACTTTATCTCGTAGTTGATTTCTAAAAGCATGTTCTCTGGCTAAATTAGGATCATCGAGCCATTCATATAAGAGAGGAGCTGAAAACGGACTTGAAAACAAATCTCTAACTGTGCCCATTCTCATCATTTGATTTATAATATTTGTAATAGCTTCTTCATTTACCTCTTCTCCATTCCCTAGCATCAAGCGGTTCTGTCTATCAGATAAATCTCTAACCATAAATTGCAAATAAGGACCTACTGATTGAGGGTTTCTAAAATGAATCAAACGCAAAGGAAGCGGTGAAGTAATTTCTTGAATAGACTCAAAGCGATACTTCAACTTAGCCAACCCTTCTCCATATTCAAAGAGTATTTCATGAAGTCGTTCCATTTCTAAAGTTCCACCACTTGCAATAAGAGCGTCATTTAGACTCACTAATAACACTGGCCAAGAACGAGGATTCTCAGTAGATTCATTTGAAGGAATGATCGACCTGATTTGGCTGAAAGCATCTGTACCTTCAGTAAACAGCCATTCTTCAACAGCTGTTGGACTCAAATAATAGACCACTTCTAACCGATCTAAATCTGTAATCTCCTCACTACGAAATGCAAAGATAGGCGCCCTTCTGTTTAAAAGAAAAAACTCCCTTAGAATATTTGAAACAGCACTTTGTTCACTATTAAATAATCGGTACATCAACAGGTAAGCATCTTCTCTTCTTCCATTCTGAACAAATTGATTGATTTGCTCATAAAAAATCCGAGCGACTATTCTTTCATCATTTCGGTATTTTTCTAATGTTCGAATCACATAGTCGTAACTAGGAGCTGGCTCAACAGGAGTCTCTTCTTTATAGGTTCGAACCATATTACTTAATAAAGATAGGTGCCATCTCTGAAAATCTTCAGGAAATTGCACTCCGTCTGGCAACGGAATTAAGTAACTATTCATTTGTTCAAAAACTCTAATGTAGTCTTGATCTCCTTCTTTCTCCAAAAAGAGACGAGCTATAAACAAAACCTTATCCAATAACGGTTGAGATTCAACGGTTATTTCGCCCCTAAAATTGATTCTGACAACATCACCAATTAAATCAGCAGAATCAACAGTCCATTCACTATAGGTTTCAGAAAAATCTTCATAAGGGCTAGTGCGTGCATATTCAGAAACAAAATCGTCATCTTCATTGGTTGAAGCTTCATGATAACCAACAAAAACATTAAATTCAGCCTCTGTCATTAAATCTGAGTAATGAACAGAATGGCCTGTTTCATGGGCTAAAACACCATTAGAAACATAGCCATTATTTCTTTCTAAATGATCACGAGAAAAAGAGATAAAACTAAGCCTGTCATCAAAACTAAGATGAGTTCCTGCAACAGCAGTCTCTTCGTTTGCACGGCTATTCACACCATATGCCATCATTCTAATACGCTGAGTATGTCTTGAAGGTAAATTTCCATACGCATCTAAAACCTGAATAAGGTCTTGTTCACCAGCCCCAATAATCAATGTACCGTATTGAATAAAAATATCTCGAGTCAAACCTCTTAATTGAAGAATTCTCGACACTCGTGTTCGCGACCAACCATAGTCTTCAATAAATTCGTTTAATCCAACCATTGATTGAAAGGCATCAGAAGTATTCACCTCATCATCCTGACTCAATAATTGCTCAATCTCTCTATAGCCATTTCCAACATTTTCAATTCGATCTGACTCTGTTTCAAAAATTCTTAAAGCGGAGCAACCTGTTCCAAGAAAGAGGGGCAGCAAAAGAACCAACAAACGAGCTCTTCGCTTCATGCTAGTGCCTGACGAAAAAGGCAAAGAAGGTAACCACCTCTCTGCCCATGCAATTAAACCATTCGGATCAAAACCTGAATCGTTCTCTAAAAAAACCGGAGACGATAATGAGAGTGTTGTTTTGATAAGGGTAGTTTTTGGCGCCAAATAAGAAGAGGGCAAAAGAGTTAAAGGCTTAACTCCAATTGCCAGCAAATGAACAACTAATAATAAAGAGATTATTTTTGTAAACTTCATAATTAAAATAAATTATAGAAGTTAGACCATACCCTTATCTGCTATTTCTGTCAAGCTAAGGAGCCTTGAAAAACAAGTCTATATGGCGATATCTAATTCTGCTAAGGCAGGTTGTAGCTCTATCGGTGTAGGATTAGGGGCTTTTTGAAAACTTTCTGGAAAACGATCGGCATATTCAATATTTAAAGACCATGTTGTTTTTGAATTGTCATCTATAATTTTTTCCCATTCTAAATAAGATAGATCTATCGCTTCATCTGAAAAACGAAGAGAGAGCTCCGCATGCAGTTCTTTCCAAACCTGGTCGTTTTGAATCAAACGATCTAATCGTTGCCTGAGTTCTTGATTTCCATTTGAAAGATCCTCCACAATAAAAAGCGACAAATCATGAATAGGCTTACCTGTTTTTAAGTACTCTTTAAAGAGTGTTAAATAAGCTAAAAATTCTTGCTGATCCATTCTCAGCTGTAAAGGACGGCCCGTTTCATCATCACCTAATGCCACTTGATACAATCGAACCAACAATTGCGTTAGTCCTTTTGACAAAGGATGATCTATTTTTCTTAAATCAACATTACTTTTTACCTAGTCTCAATACTTGTAATGCTTCTCGTTCTTTGGTGCGCTCTTCTTGTCGCTCCCAAAGAGTTCTTCCTTCAGCATCTTTAAAACTTAAAAAGCTTTCTAAGTTTTCATTTGCATAACCTGGGCCATACACCTCTGGGCGTTCTAAAAACGTTTCAATATCGCTAGGTATACCTGGTATTTCTAATGTACCTGCTAAATATTCTTTTAATGCCCAGCGAAGAAGCAAATTCTTAACAGCCTCAGCAAATTGTGGCCGATTCCATATTGCTGTTCGGTTAATAATAGGCAAGGTTCCTTTAGGAAAATTAAGAGAAAGATTTTGTTCTCGCATCAAACCAGCTAACCATTGAGATAGGTCTGAGTGGCTCAAAAATTCAGCATCAACCTCTTCGGTATAAAGCTGATTAATTGTCACCCTTGGCATTGCTTGGTCTGTTTCAACCGGCATTTAAATAGATGCCAACACATAAAAACACGCTTTCTTTTCTTTTAAGAAAGTTTTTATAACTCTTTAATTATCAATAACCTACATAATAAAAATGCCCGACAAGACCCTCTTGAAGAGATTTAGCCTGTGTAAGTTATTGCAAAGGAAGGCTTTAAAATAAGATTAAAGCTGGTGAACAACTCTTTCTGAATCAATCCAAACGCCAACTACTGTTAAGTCTTTAAATAACTTGCTTAGTATCTGGACTGATTTTTTGATTTGTTCGTGGTGTTTTTCATCACTGGTTGGATTTGCAGCACAATTGGCATGGCCAGCAATGCAGATGCCTTCGGATTGATGGGCTTCAATGGAGACTTTAATTCCTTGCACAATAGAGTCAACTGTCATAGAGCCTTTGTTTTCAGTTAAAACCAGATCAACACCTGGCTCTGTAATCATATCAACATAGTCGACATTAAATTTACTTTTCACAAAAGCAATCAAAGGTTCTTGGGTTCTTCCATCAATACAATTAACTGCTGTAGCAAATGACATTTTAACTCTCCAAATTTTTTCTATTCTGCCACGTCGATCTTAAAAAAGAAAGGCTTTAGAAGCGCCATCTCGACTATGATATTGAATATTATCTTCTTGGGCATGAAGAAAGTTAGCCAAATCTTCTCTGACATGTCCTCGATCATTCCAAGAAGGAGTGGTAATCACCCAAATACGTTTACCTCGGTTTTCAGCACGTAATGCTTGAAAGTCTTCTAAGTTACGAATAAGAGGAATACCCAAATAACGATCGATAAACTGATCTCCCTCTTTGGCATAAGCATCCCAAGCCCCTGGCCCTGCAGACCACATCCAATAGTCTAGCCTACCGACATAGATCTGGTTAAAAACCATGTGCATACCTAACACAAGATCATCAGGCTTCATATTCTCTTTTACGTAAGTAGACGCTGTTTTGTAATCAATGCGTCGGCTGAAAGTAGTACTTGGCTGAAATTTGCTAATCAACTGTTTACCATAGTTATGTTTAGTTAAACGAACAGAGTAATGCGGATTGATTGAATCAACGGTAAGCATAACAACCACAACAGCCACACCGACTCCAATCCAACGCCCCCATTTTATTTTTAAAAACTCAAAAACTTTTTGCGCGGAAGTGTAAAACAAATAAATTCCTGCTAAATAAGCTAAAAGAAAAAATGGTAGGAGATAAAAAACATACCGAGGTTGAAAATGCGCATGACCAAAACCCATAAAAATAAGAGAGAGTATAGCCACACCAAAATATAAAGAAACACGACTGTTTCTATAGAGAAGGTAGTAAAGAGCTCCTATTAAAGCAACCCAACTCATTCTTGGAAAGAGCCATTGAAACTGTCTGAAGTAACCCCAATGAAAGTCACGAAAGATGGTCTCAAAAATGGTCTTATTTGGTTCAAGATGAGCCACTGAACCGACCTTCCAAAAATAGAGCTCAAAGTATTGTAGCGCTGCGACGACAGAAGCAAACAAGGTTCCAAAAAGAAGAATACGTAAACTTGTGATCACACGCAGACTCAAAACCCATAACAACATAATAAAACCAAACACCAAGGTATAAGCAAGCTGATGGGTCAGACAAGCAAACACAAAAAAGAGAAGTGACCACCACTGATACTTTACTTTTGATTCTGTAAAACCACGATTAAAAAAGTAGAGTGCCACTAAATAAAAGAACTGAAGCTGACAATAGTAACGGGCATGGCGCGCAAACTCAATTTCCCAATGGCTGAGCGTTAAAATAAGCGCACCTAATAAGGCTATAGGAAAAGGAAAATATTTTTTTACAATACTATAAAAAACAGGAATCAGTGCGACGCCCCAAAAGGCATTTGTAAATCGAACGGTCAACTCGCTCATCCCAAAGAAAAAAGCAGGAATGGCAGAGAGATACGAAAAAAGAATATCTTTTAAATAAGGATTTCCTGAAGGTAGAATAGGCCAACCATATTTTAAGATGCCCTCAACAGAGAGATATGTAAACCCTTCATCCCCCCATAACCCAAGTCTGCCTAAATTATAAAACCGTAACCAGATGGCAAAACCTGTTAGAGCAATTAAGAGCGTCCACTCTATTGAACGTGGAATCTTAAACTTTTTTTCTGAAGACATAGATTACCCCACCGATTAATCCAATCACCAACACCATACCTAAATCAAGCCATGAAATAGCTAACGCAGAGGCACTCCCAATACCAACAACTTGAAAGAAATAAGTAAAAGCACTCTCTCTTAAACCCACTCCATTAATTGCGACTGGAAGCAGTAAAACCACTCTCAGAATCGGAACAATAATACAAAAGTATAACAAAGAAAGATCAAGACCCAACCCTAAACCTAAGAGATAATAATGAATAATCACATTAACTTGCAAAAGCAACCCTAAAACAAAGGCTAACCCCAAAGGCTTTAAGTGATTAGAGTAAACCACTAGACCTGCGTGAAAACGAGCAAGCTTACTCTCTTTTCCAAGCAAACGGCTTGTTTGCGGCAACAGAACACCTAAGATAAAAAGAACAAAAAAGGCTAAAATCCCAATAATAATTTCAGTGAGATAAGAACCTTTTGGGATCACATTTCCTGCAAAGGGCAAAACCAGAGCAGCTAACAAAATAAGCGCCACTAAACCTGAAAACCGCTCAACAAAAACAACCGCAAATGAGCGAGCTCCCCCAAGTTCTTTTTTAAAATCTAGGCCACGGCTCACATCTCCGCCAACAGTTGAGATTGAAAATGTGTTAAAGAACATGCCTATCCAAAATGACTTGGTTAATCGCAAATATGAAATGGGATGTCCTAATGCTTGCAACAAAACACGCCATCGAACAACAGTTAAAGCAATCCCAACAAAATGAAGTGAAAAAGCAAGCAGGAGAAAAGAGAGTTTTTCTTGTTGAAAGGCAGCGGCAACATTGGATAGATCGGTCTTGTGTAAAACCCACGCAAGAAGAGAGAGACTAAAAATCAGTTTAAGAAAGAATTTAATCATTCTAAGCTTAGGATTCCTTACGGTTTTTAACCACTTTAGCAGGCACACCCACAGCAACAGAATACTCAGGAATCGAATCTTTAACCAATGCCGAAGCACCCACAACAGAACCTTTACCAATCGTGACACCATCGCCAACTGTCACGCGCGCTCCCAACCAAACATCTTCTTCAATCACAATCCCGCCTTTATTAATGGAGATTTGATCGATAATAGGAACATCGGCCCGTTCAAAATTATGATTGCCGCCACCCACCACATAACCATAAGCAGCAATTAACACATTCCGCCCAATCTCTACTTTTTCTTCAGAGTGGATTACAGAGTTCATAGCAATATTGGTTCGATCTCCAATTCGAATATACCCACCAGGTTTTGGCCCTTTACAACTCAAGACTGTATTGCGCCCTAACACCACTTGGTTTCCTAATTGAATGCCGAAATTGCCCTCTCCTTTAGCATCTAACACACAGCTTTCATCGATCATCACTTGATCGCCTAAAATAATTTTTTGAGGATGACGAAAAACCACGTTGCGCGCAACAGCAACTTTTCCATCTGTTCTCTGTAAAAGTAATGGAAGGAAAAGCTGACGCAGTAAAAGACCGAATGCTCCAGGAAGCGGAGCTAAAAGAAGATGATAGAGTTCAGAAAAAATAAACAGACACCAACCTGCATCACCTACAACCAATTGACGATATTTTTTAAAACCTGAAACAGACTTATCTGTCAGCTTATTTCCTAAGGCTGTATGTGATTCTTGACTCATTTCTTTGTGATCTCAATTCTATCAATATAAAGCGGTTCTTTTCTTAAATACCTGGCTCTAAATTCTAACACTTCTGGCTTATTAAGCGAAAAAGAAAGTATAACAGGCTCATAAACCCCTTTTTCTTGAAAATCATATAAGAAAAGAGGCATTTTATTCAATGTTTGCTGGCCATAGTTGGCAGCCACATCCAATACAGCCAAAGCATCTTTATTATTCTTTGCCTCTTTAGGAACTTTAATCCAAAAAGTAGCTTCATATTCTCCTGCAGGGTACTCTCGGTAAGGGCCATAAACCATTTCTTGTTGAGATAAAGTTAACGGTTTAGCCACAACAGCCTGCCCACCTGAAGCAGTTTTATCTTCAATAATATCACCCCAAGCAAAAAGTTTTTCAGCTTCAAGCTCGTATGGCAGCTTATTATTTTTTAACAAAGTCACCATAATCCGTTCAACATGCACATCTTTTTGTTCAGGTCGCTCCACTTCAAAATGGACTAACATTCCTTTATCTAATTTAAACGAAATACGAGTGATCCCCTCTTTTGAAAGAGCGGTTGTTAAAAGATCTGGAGCCCCATAAGAATGATTTTCTCTTTTTAAAGGATCACGCCCTAATAAACGAACCTTTAACCCATTAGAATCTTTGCCATTCATTCGAATTTTAGCAACATATTCCCCAGGAGGTAAAATCTGAATACCTGCATCAACTAAAAATTTTTCCTTTGCTTCAAAATGACGCGCCAACATTAAAGTACCAGTCGGTGATTCAATTTTTTGTGTTTGAACACGTTGTGGTGTTTCTGCCAATTCAAATAGAGCCTGCTGTCCTTGATGCATGACAAACTTTAAATAAGGACTGTTTTTAAGATGAGCGAGCACCACACGTGGTGGAAATTGCCCCACTTTACGTGGATAAGCCTCTTCGTGAAGCACCACATATTTCACATTAAACGATTTTAATAATTCCCACTGATCCTTATTAAACTCACCAACGTTTGTTGAATAGAGTGGATAAAAGGCTCCCTCCACATAGTTTTTAGGCACAACAGGATAATAACCATTCACCATATGAAGCTTGTGTTTGGTTATTTGATACTGATAATGAGAAGACCAAGAACTATCCCCCGGCCAAACAGGCAAACAGAGAATATTTTTATCTCCAATATTTTTTCCAATGTAGCTATAAACAGGGCTCTCTTTAGGTAAAAGCGTAATCCCTATTGCTTTTCTTGGAAAATATTCATACCCCACAATCAAAAAACAAATAAGTGAAAGCGCAATACAAGTCTTTTTCTTAAACTGTGAAAGGCCGAGTCCAACCAACATTCCCGCACCTAACATAACCAACACCATCATACGTGCGGGGAGTCGCGACAACGCAAAGTAAGGCAAATAATCATGAAACCAACGATAAAGAGGAAACACATTTTGTCGAGGTCCCAAACAAAGAATAAAAAAGAAAAAGAAAACACCCATATAAACCCAAAAGAGAGGCTGCTTGAGTCCAAATCTAAAGAAAGAAAGAAATGCTGCTCCCACAACAAAATAACCAATGTAAACTACTTTTTCCAATTCATCAAAGTCGCGGTGAAAAAATTGAAAGATTGAAGGCGTATAAAGCATCACTTCTGAAAAGCCTCTGGAAACCGAACGAATGGAACCATCAATTTCAAAAGACTTCACAAAAAGCATCAGCGCTCCACCCAATCCAGCTGCAATAGCCATACAAATAGTCGCTTTAAAAAAAGGACGCCAACCAGGACGCTTTGATGCAAATCGAAATAAAAAGAATGGTGGAAAGAAAAGGGCTGCGTAATAGAAAAGATGGTACTCAATTAGAGCAAAACAACCAAACACAAGAGATGTTAATAAATAGTAAATAGATTTGTTTGTCTGAAATCCTTTTTCAAACATCAACACAGCAAAAGGAATACAGAAGAGCAAATAACCATTAGTATGCCCTCCCACAGATTGCGCCACAGCAAATGGACACAATCCAAAAATAAGGCCGGCAACAATCGAGGGCAAATATTTCCCTGTATAGTGTTTGGCTAATAAAAAGGCAAAGAAACAATTTAAAATAAGAGTGAGTAATAAGAGCGCATTAAAAGCAAAGACTGTTCCAAACGGAGCCATTAAAAGAAAGACTAAAGAAATCAAAAGCCGCCGGGTTGTAAAAATAGGCTCACTTTCATCATCCATTTCAAACTCATATGGATCTTGGAAAAAAGGACCCGGCCCTCCTGTCACATAATCCCAAGCCATCCAAAAATGATAATACTGTTGTACCGTATCACCCCGTTGAAAAGGAACAACTTCATTTCCTTCTGTTGGATTAAAAGTATAAGAAAAACCTTTTGTGGCATATTCACAAAGCGGAAAGGTAAAGACCAATGTCAGCACCACAAAAAGTAAGAAGACTCCAACATTTTTATAAACCGGTTTCACAGATAATTTCCCCTATTTTGATACGACTTCCGATTTTGTTGCCTTGTTGATCAAAAACTTTGAGCCGCTCTTGAGTTTCTTTTGGATCCCAAAGCCCCAGATAAACCTCATAACGTCCAGGCATTATATTCTCTGGAACCGTAATTTCAAAGCGATCTCCGATAATTTCTCCTTTTTGCCACTCATCAGTGCGCAACTGACCCATTAACGGCAAGTGGTCTGCTTGAAAAAAGCTCCCTTCAGGGCCTTCAAAATGAACAAAAACCGTTAAATCACTTTTTATAGGCTCGAGGCATTTCCAAAGGCAAATTGCATCAACAGTCTCACCCGGCTTTAAGATTGCTGGTGGGGGCGAAAAGCCTATAAGGCGAATCGACTTATCAAAGACCTCATTGCGAGCCACTTCAGGAACAAAAGAGTCTTCCCATTCTTCTTTGAGCTGAGTCAATGCTTTTTGATTATTCAGGTGGGTCAACGTATCAACCAGTTTAAAATAAGCAAAACTAGTCCGTGCTTTCCGAAATGAGCTTTCATAATATTCCCTGGCCACACCCAAATGTTTTTGATCACGCTCTTCATCCCCTTTTTGCATTAAAGAAAAGGCCTCTGATCGAGAATCATAATCAAATAACCTCCCTTCAGACCAAATCATTGAAGCAATCCAAGGATGCGGCTCTAAGACAAACAAACGATAAGACTCATTAACTTTAATAGGCTCAAGACTAAGATGGTTTTTTTTAATAAAGGCTTCAACATATTTGATTTTGTTTTCAGGAATTAAAAAAGCATTTTTATTTTTAAAATTGACTCGTTTGCCCTGTTTTTCTAAAGGGATAAACTTTCGTTCAAATAGATTCGAAATTTTACCTTTAGCGGCATCATTATCTTTTAAAGCAATCAATTGTTCATCTTCAGCATAAAAAGAATCAACTGAAGAAAAATCAAATTCATACTCATTAAGAGAAACAGTCTTTGAAGCATCTTTTTCAAACAATCTTAACTCTGAGACAATCCAAGAACGTGAAGAATTCCCTCCGATTGTAAAACGAACACCTTCTATTTTTTCTTCGTAAAAATAAATAGATAAGTTTCCTTTTAAATTAAAAAACAAATGATTGCCAATCCAGTCCGCAGTCAGGCAACCTTGTTTTAAATCAACCGCTTCAACCCAATCCCTGCCATTACGGGTTGTTTCAATATAAAGCTCATTTGGAGTATCCATCACAAACTCACCGCTATCAAAAACAACCTTACTCAAAGCAACCGGTGATTGAAACTTAACAGTAAGAGTGTCTCCTTTTCTTTGAGCACGTTTAGTTGACCAAGCAGTACTCAGGTTTCCATCAGATAAAAGAGAAAGTCTCTTTTCAGAAATAGAACTAGAAAGATTCACTTTATTTAAATTCACTTCTTTATATGAAACAACTTTAGGCCTCACATCGTAAAACAAGGTATAGAGCCCTTGTTTTTCCTTCTTAAACTCTGCCTGCAACGCTTTAAGAGTTGATTCAAATAATGTTGCTGAAGGAAGTCTCAATCCGTCGTGAGTTAGATAAGCCACTTTATCCGCAGTGAGTACGCTCTGAGCCATATCAAAAAACGGCTCCATATAAACAGGGAGTCCATTCATATAATAAGGATTATCTCTGAAAGAATTAAAATCAGAGGCAATTATTTCTTCTTTTGATTCAAATTGGATTGGCCACGCAACACGATAATGCGCCACCACATGAGCAATCTCTTTTTCTTTTAACAACTCGATAACAGGATCAACAGGCCTTCTTACTTCTAAACGAACAGACTGTGCATACAAAAAACTACCTAATGCATTTATTGAAATGAGCAAGACAAAAAAGGAAATAGACAGCTTAGGAAACTTATTTTCTATTCGACTTAAAAAGAAAACAATTAACAAAGGAACGGTTGTATAAACAGAAAAGAGATAGCGAGCTAAATGATAATCTGTTAATGCAACCAATAATATCGAACTAATGAAATAGACACATAAAAAACGACTCCCTTCCCAATCACCACGATCTCTTTGGAATAAACTTTTTATTGTTCTAAGAACTCGAAAAAAGAGAAAGAGAACAATTGGAATATAAAGAATTAAAAAAGGGATTTTAAACCAAGGATGCTTAGGAGAAAATAATGAAGGGAGATGAACTTTAAATATTTCCTGCAACTGGAGCAGTAAATTCCCTGAACCGTGCCCCTCTATCATTGAGTGAAAAGTAGCAAAATAGTGCGAAAGATTCCAAACAATAAGTGGAAAGAGACCGATAAAAAAACCAATGGCTAAAACATAAAAGCCTGGATTGAATAAGAACCTTCTTTGACAAACAAAAAGCAACAAGAACGACGCAATAAAGAAAGAAGCACCGACTAAGTGCTGCCAGATTAACAACCCTGAAAAAAGACCAATCCCAAAGTAGTGCCAGCCTATACGATCGATTCTTTGTTTTCGAAATAAAACGTTATAGGTCCACAAAATGATCCAAGGACCTAAAGCAAGAGTTGTCAGGTATCCAGAGTAAGGAACAATACTAAGACGAAGTAAAAAAACAGGGGCGATGGCAAGAAAAAAAACAGCTCTTAATGCGATTTTTGTATTAAACAGTGTGCGCCCTAAATAAAAAATACTGAGCAAACCAGCGCAGGAAATGATAATCGGAACCAACCGCATCACTGTAACTGATTCACCAAATAAAAGGGTGAATAGTGACAGAATATAAATCTCAAGCGTCCCACCATAAGGCTGTCCCCACCAAACAGCAACAAAATCGCCTGCTAAAATATGGCGCGCCATTAACCCTACTAAACTTTCTTCGTAATTTAATTCTTCAAATGGAGGGAGAGCAGACCAAAAAAGACGAATCCATAAAGCTAATAAAAGCAAGAGACCAAGCTTGAGCCTATCTGTCATAAGAGTGACTACTCCCCACGTTGATAACTCTCTAATAGCTGTGTCGCCTTTTTTCGGTAAAAAGGTTTTTTAGACTTTTTCATCTCTTCTAAAATGACTTGGGCACTCACTCTTTGAGATTTGCCTAATTCAATGGCCGCAGCAAAACGAACATCTTTTTCTCGATCTTCAAGAAGAGGCTCTAATTGATCCATATATTCTGGTTGATTTAACTGACCGATTGACCAACAAGCAGCAATGCGAAGTCCCGGGTGTGGATCGATTAAATAAGGCAGCAATTGTTCTGTGACTTCAGGTTTCTGAAACATGCCTAATGATCGAGCGGAACAGATGCGCACGCTAGAATCTTTATCTTTAAGTGCTTGCTGCAAAGGTTTAATCGCACGCGCGTCGCCAATATTGCCTAAAGCCACCGCCGCATTCCAACGCACTTCAAAAGAACTGTCTTGCAACGCTTCAATTAAAGACAACACGCCATCTTGAATTTTAAGACGACCAATATCATGAGCAGACATCGCACGAATGGCAGCTTTACGGTGTGAAAGATCTTGAATATATTCTTCAGGCGTTTTATTGCGCAGAAAGGAATAGCGCCAAAGCGACCATCCAACGACGCAGAGCGTAAAGATAAACCCTAAGATAAAAAGACGGCGTCCTAACATTGCCTTTAAAGATACTTGCCGATTAAAAGATCAAGTCTGTTTCTTGATTCTGGATCAATCTGCTTTTTATCAGTGAGAACAGCATTCTTAAGTGCTGAAAAACATTTGCACTCTCTTTTATTAAGGGTCATTTGTTGAATGGTTGTTCGAATAATTTTTTTGGCGTTCTCAACATTTTGCATTAAATATTCAATCACTTGTTCCACACTCACAGCATCATGGCCTTCATGCCAACAATCATAATCAGTCACCAACGCAATCGTGGTGTAACAAATTTCTGCTTCACGCGCGAGTTTGGCTTCAATTAGGTTTGTCATTCCAATCACATCCATTCCCCAAGAACGATACAGATTAGACTCGGCTCGTGTTGAAAAAGCAGGGCCTTCCATGTTGAGGTAAGTTCCACCAAAGTGAGTGGTGACCCCCACCTCTTTACACGATTGATTTACCACATTGGCTAATTCAGAACAGATCGGGTCAGCAAATGTAATGTGCGCCACCACGCCATCTCCAAAAAAAGTGCTTTGGCGCGAACGGTTGGTTCGGTCCACAAACTGATCTGGAATCACCACATCAAGCGGTTTGTATTCTTCCTTTAAACTACCAACCGCACTGGCTGAGAGAATCCATTCCACTCCAAGTTTTTTCATTCCATAAATGTTAGCGCGGTAATTAATTTCAGTCGGAGAAATCTTATGGCCTCTTCCATGACGCGGCAAAAAGACAAGCTGCTTTCCTTCTAACTCCCCTTCAATATAAGCATCTGAAGGTTTTCCAAATGGAGTCTCAACCACTGTTTCACGAATGTTTTCAATTCCTTCAATTTGGTACAATCCACTTCCACCCATAACACCAATTTTACCCTCAGGCATATTGCAACTCCTCCTTTATATGAAAGAGGAAATTATATCGGTTTCTAAGCAAAGTCTCTAGTCTCAAGTTAGTTGTTTCCTTTAGGTGAATGTGTTATCATCACTATAGGAGTGCGACATATGGCATCTATAATTGACTATATTGAAACAGCCCAAATCAAAGCAACTTCTCTCTACAGTCGTTGGGGGCAATCCTACCGCACGCACGACATCCAAGACTTAACCCAAGAATTACTCATTATTGCCTGGCTTGCCATGGGGACTTTTAATTCTGGAAAAGACGCTACCTTAAAGACTTGGATCAATCGAAAAATGGATTATTTTATTCAGGAATTTGTTCGTCAGCAAAAGAATAAAAAAATTCAAATTGACTATGTTGGAAGTCTAAATGATTTGCACAAATATATCGAAGAGTATGAAGAGACCCGCAGCATTGTTTTTGATCGTGAATTATCTGCTGTCTACGAAAAATTGACACCTAAACAAAAATCTATTTTACGCTTTAAAATTGATGGCTATACCCATGCTGAAATAGCAGAAAAACTAGGTTACCAAGACAACTCTGCTATAGGACACCAATGGAAAGCGATTGTTAAATTGATCATCAAATCTAAGATTAATGAAGAAATCGCTGATTTAGCTCACACCCCTTCTCGTTTAAAAGAGAAGAAAACTCCACCAGCCAATGCCCAAGAATACTATTTCAATGAATTCATGAAGGGAATGCCAAAAAGTAAGAAAAAAGACCCTCCACAAGATGCTGATAAAAAGTAAGTTACAAACAAAATGCCTTTTTTAAAAAATAATTTCATAATTTGTTCATAAAATAACGATATAAGTATTGTACACATTTTATAGATTTTACTTTTAATTTGTTTTAAATCCTTTGTTTTCAGCTACTTATCATTTAAATCGCCCTTATTTCATTTTTATTTCATAATTTATCCCAGAAATAACGATGTAATAAGTAAGACTAAATAAAAAATAAAGTTATAGCCACTTCATTTGTGGCCTTTTTTGTGCCCAGATTCATTCAGAAACAACAAAAAGCCCCTGCAGGCTACTTTCACCTACAGGGGCTTTTCATTTTTAGCTAATTTTTTAATGTGCCTGCTCTAACCTCCTATGCCACAGTCACTTTTTCAGGTTCAATCATTTTAATAGGTTCTTTGCGCTCAAACATCACACAGCCTGCCATAGTACTTTTATAACCATCATAGAAGTAAGACCCTATTCTGGGATCTGCTGAACATGCTTTTTCGCACCCACTTACACCCCATTTCCCTTTGAAGTTCGAACAATCTGCACAACGAAACCGTGCCATGGTATACCTCCTCAAAAATTATGGTTCAATGATTTTAAAACAACCCCCTGGCCTTTTTGGGCATAAAAAAACCCCGAGATACGATTCTCTCGAGGCTTTAAAAAATTGTACTTTTCACGACGGAACAGATCCATTTACTTGCTCCCTACGATAATCTTATTATATCGCTTTTCCTTATCTAAAACAACGAAATAGGAGAGCCAAAACCACAAAAAAAGAGACTTTTTTTTAATTTATGAGGAATGACTTGAGGTTGGTGAAGCGGTTTTTAATTTGGTCATTACGTACAGCTGCTCTAAGTGCTTTTGTGCTACCGACTAAGACAACGAGCTCTTTTCCCCGTGTAATGGCAGTGTAGAGGAGATTGCGCTGCAGCATAATGTAGTGCTCTGTGGTTAAGGGAACAATCACAGCTCGAAACTCACTCCCCTGGGACTTATGCACACTAATCGAATAAGCTAATTTGAGTTCGTCCAAAGAGAGGTAATCATAACGAACAATGGTGCCTAAAAAATCAACGGCCACTTCTTGCTCTTCGTTATCAATATCAAACACACGGCCAATATCGCCGTTAAAAACTTCTTTGTCGT
The DNA here is from genome assembly GCA_029263055.1 of Actinomycetes bacterium. Lineage (GTDB taxonomy): Bacteria > Auribacterota > JAJCYG01 > JAJCYG01 > JAJCYG01 > JAJCYG01. The sequence goes on along the minus strand of JAJCYG010000062.1, from coordinate 16,747 downwards.
AGTTATTGCGGATCTGCATCACCTTATCGCCTTCACGAAAAATACGATCCCCTCTTTCAATAAATTTAGCCTCTGCATTTAATTCAGTTTGAAGGGAGCTATTGATTTCATCCACGCCTGCTGCCCCTTTATACATAGGAGATAAAATTTGGATGTCATCCACAGGATCAAAATTAAATTTTTCAGGGATACGCTTAAGCACTAATTGTTTGATTGTTTTTGCCACTTCTTTAGGGTCATCTTTTTCAACAAAAAAGAAATCGGGAATCTCATCCCCTTCAGGCTTTTTAATAATAGGGAGTTGACCTTGATTGATTCTGTGAGCATTAACAATGGTTAAACTTTTTTCAGCTTGGCGAAAAATTTCAGAAAGCTTCACCACTTCAGTCACACCTGAATCAATAATGTTTTTAAGCACGCTACCAGGGCCCACCGAGGGAAGTTGGTCTATATCCCCCACTAAAATCACATGTGCTTTATCTTCAACTGCTTTAAAAAAGTAAAAGGCCAAAACAATATCAAGCATCGATGTTTCATCCACAATAACCACTTGCTCTTCAAGTGGATTTTCAAAATCACGCTGAAACTTCCCCCCTTTGGGATTAAATTCTAACAAGCGATGCAAAGTTGAAGCATCCCCACCGGTTGCTTCACGCATTCGTTTTGCGGCTCGTCCTGTTGGTGCAGCTAAACGATAAGATGCCTTCATCTTTTTTAAGATCATCAAAATCGTTTTTAAAATCGTGGTTTTTCCTGTACCCGGGCCCCCAGTAATCACCATTACTTTATTTTTAAGTGCTTTAAAGACAGCCTCCCTTTGTAGAGGAGCTAATTCAATTTGTTCTTCTTTTTCAGCCCATGCAATCTCCGCTTCAATATCAACTTCAGGCAGACCATTCTTTCCATCACACAATTCTTTGATCCGTTCAGCCACGCCTGTCTCAGCTAAATAAAGCACCTTAAGATAAACAATTTTTTCATTGTCCTCATCTCGGTCAACGATGAGTTCTTTTTTCTCATACAGTGTGTTGAGAGCCTCTTCTAAAACAATGAGCTCAATCTGCAATATCTTTTCAGCTTGCTCAAGCAACATCAACTCAGGCACATAAACATGGCCATCCCCTTGATATTTAGTCATCACATAAATCAAACCGGCTCGAGCACGAAGCGGTGAATTGACTTCCACACCAAGATTACGCGCAATTTTATCTGCCGTTAAGAACCCAATGCCAAAAATTTCTTGAGCCAATCGATACGGGTTTTCTTGAACTTTTTGCACCGACTCTTTTCCATAACGTTTAAAAATCTTCATCGAATAAACAGGCGTGATCCCATGCCCTTGAAGAAAGATCATCACATCACGACTCTCTTTTTGATTGTCCCACTCTTTTTTGATTTGCTTGATTCGTTTTCGGCCAAGACCTTCAACACGGCTTAACAAAAGAGGATGATTTTCTAAAATATCAAGCGCCTCTAAACCAAACATCTCAACAATGCGCTCAGCCATGACAGGGCCAATCCCTTTGACCACACCACTTCCAAGATATTTAGCAATGCCTTCTAATGAGGAAGGAGGTTTAACAATGTAGGTATTGACTTTAAATTGAGGACCAAACTTTTTGTTCTCAACCCATTCTCCTTCAAGAGAAAGAGCTTCGCCCACATGAACTGAACCGAGATTACCGACAACAGTGGTGAGTTTATTTTTTGGGGATTGGCGAAAACGGGCAACCATAAAACCATTCTCATGGTTTTCAAAAACAATTTTCTCTAGGCTTCCTTCAATACAATCCATTAGGCTTCAAATACAGCTTCGGTCTCTTCAGCTGTGTTAGAACGGCTCCCTGTATCACCCACGCGACGGTGACGACAGATTCCCCGTTTACTTGATTGAATAAAATCAATGAGGCATATCACCTCAGGATCAGATAAAGTTTTTTGAATCTCTTCAATTGCATTTGAAACAGCTAAATCTTTTCGGTATAAAATTTCATACGCTTGTTTGATTGCTTTACGCGTGCCAGGTGTAAACCCCCCTCGCTTCAAACCCACAATATTAATGGCCGCAATTAAATTTGTTCCATCTTGAACCATAAAAGGAGGAATATCTTTTGACACACGCGATCCCCCACTCATCATCGATAGTTTGCCAATGCGCACAAACTGATGCACCACACAATTACCAGAAACAAATGCTTTATCATCAACATGCACATGGCCAGCTAACAAAGCTCCGTTAGCCACAATCACTTCATCACCAATATGACAGTTGTGCCCTGCATGAGACAACGCCATAAAAAAGTTTTTGTTTCCAATCACAGTTTCTGATTCAGGAGCCGTGCCACGATGAATCGTTGAATACTCACGAAACACATTGTTGTTTCCAATGCACGTGTAACTTGGCTTGCCTTCAAAAGCTAAATCTTGAGGCTCATGCCCAATCACTGCTCCCATGTGCACTTGATTAGACTCACCCATGGTTGTCCCTTTACAGATTGTCGCGTTTTGCCAAATCTTACAATGGGCACCTATCACCACATTTTCTTCAATCACTACGTTTGGACCGATTTCAACTGTGGGGTCAATTTGTGCTGTTTCATGAATGATTGCTGTAGGGTGTATTGCCATAGGCCATTAATTCTGAAGCACTTATAGGAAAATGTCAAACATTTTGCTATGCTTTTTTCATGAAAAGCACCTCGATTGCCCTTCTTTTAAGCCTCTCTCTACTTTGGGGATGCAGTGATAAGCCAAAAGATTCAGCTGAGATTGTTTCAATCCAACAAGAACTCAAAAAATCGCCTCAAGATTGGCAACGCCGCTTTGAATTAGTTGAAAAGTTTGAAGAAGAAGAACGCTATGTTGAAGCCATTGACGAAATTAAAATTATTTTAAAAGCCAATCCTAAAGATCCGCGGGTTTTGTCCAAACTCTCTAACCTCTATTATAAAAATAAAGATATGGACCAAGCTCTAGAAAATGGCCAACAAATTCTAAATGACAATCCAGCTGAAGGAGCGGGTTATGAAGCATTAGGGCGCCTTCACTTTAATCGAGGTGAGTACAAAAGTGCTGAAGAGAATTTGCGGCGCTCCATTCAATTGGGAAATTGGACTGAAAAGTCTTCTCTGCACATTTTACATCAACTTGGTTTGAGTAAAATGAAATTAGGTGATGAAGAGAAAGGATTAGAAATCTTTCATAAAATTATAGAGAAAGATCCCTTTCATGAAGAGACCCTCTTTTTTCTCTCGCTAGATCACTTTAAACGACAACAATGGAAAGAGACTGAAGTCTATTTAAAAAGATTAATCTCAAAAGAAAAAGAAGACTACCGGTACTATCTCATTTTAGGATTGGCAGGCTATCACCAATCAAAATGGAGTCTATGCCAAGAAAACCTTCGCAAAGCAACAGACTTAGAACCTGGAGTGAGATCCCTTTCAAAAATAGCGGATGTAGCCAATATAAGTGAAATTCCACATAAATGGGACTTAGCTTTAGTTGTTCGTTTTGGAGAAACAAATCAGTACAAAGAAAAGGGCAACTTTGTTGTTCAGGGATCAGCCATTAATATCGGATTTCGCATTGCAAAAGATGCACGAGCCAATATAGATTTTTATAATAAAGAACGAAAACTGGTTAATGATGAAACCGTTTATTTAAAACCACGCAACTTATTGCCTATGCAGATTAGAGATTACAAAGTAGTGGTTTCAAATGAAAACTCTATTACTGATGCTAAAGTTCGATTCAACTGGAAAAAGAGTTCCCTTTATTCTCAAGGAGGAGACAACTAATGAAACAGCTGATACTCCTCTTTCTTTTTTTTCTAACAACAACTGCGTACTCACAAGAAACGTCATTAACCCAACATACCAGTCAAATTGAATCAAGCAAGTGGAACCTCTACTTCACTCCTTTAGCAGACCGTGATTTTAAAGACTATCAACAAGTACACGCTCAATTTAAAAGCCAAATGGAAATCATTTGTGTTGCTCTCGTGAATCAACAAGACGAGATTATTCGAATAGTAAGCCCTCCTGCTTCAATGGTATTTCCTCTTTCAATTCAAATAGAACCCTTTCTAGAACTCAACAAAGACAACCAAACACTAATCGACTTTTGGAATGAGAAAGCATTCACAAGAGAACAAAAAGAGATGTTTGTCTTAAGCTTTATACAAAATGCTTTAATGAGTCCACTTGGTGAGATCGAGCTCATTTCACAAGGAACAAACCTTTTTATCAAGGCGGCGATTGAACAAGAGAGCCTTATATTCCCCCTCTCTTTTTGCCTACAACAAACCAAAAACCTTTTTACAGAAGAGACTCTTGATTCTTTTTTTAACTCAGTTGATTGGAAAGAATGGGACTCAGAAACCTTTTTAGATAATTTGAGCCTTGAATTAACAGAGGGGGAATCTCTCCCATTAAAAAAGACTTGGTTTCACTTATCAACAGAGACTTCTTCACGACTCACTCAAGATTTTAATCGCCAACTCAGTTTTATTCGAGCACGAGAAAAAGATATTGCTTATGTTTTTATCATTCACAGCCATCCTTACCCTCAACAATGGAAACGGCTCGCACGTTTTCCAAACAAACTCCCTGAGTGGGCAGCCACATTTGATTTTGTGCTGCTTCCCTCTAGCATTGACATTGTCGGTAACTTGGAAGGCATTATTCCCTTTGCAGGTATTTATAGTTTTGATCCTGGCTCAAAAGAAAGACGTATTGCCTATTATGCAGTCGACTCTGAGCTGCTCGACCTTTCAAATGAAATGAATTTAAGTTTAGCCACTCTTCAAAAACGAGAACTCACTCCTGAAGAAAATGCCAAAGGAATGCTAGCCGTTAAAAACATGGTGGCCAAACGAGCAAAGGTCACTCGCCTTTCAAACCCAAAAGAACCAAGTAATCTAAACGAGCGCCGCTTAAAAAGAGAGCTGATCTATCTTCTAAAAAAGAATGAAAAAGTAACGAGGGACCTCCCTTTATGGAATACGGAATGGACCCTATTAATGTCAGGACAAAAAAACTTAAAACGTCTGCAGTCAATCAGCGAAACATGGGATACTTTTTGCAGCCTCCACCCATTCCCCAAAGAGATCACCTCTGTTTTATTCACGATTTCAAATCATTTAAAAATACGTGTGCTCGAACTACAACTAAAAGAAAAAGGTAAAGCATACCCCCTTAAAATAAATGAGGTGGTATTAGAAGACTTGGAAAAGATCACAAAAAATAAAACAGGATACACATCTCAAAAAGAACTACTCCAGAAACTACAACAAGCATTAATCCGTTTTTTGTAAAACTAGATAGAAGACTCTACTTCTTTAAGAGGTTCTTTTTTAGGTTGGTTTAAAAATTCAATTAATTCAGAGTAAGAGCTCTTAACCTCATTCAAAATCCAAGGCGTAGCAATCTCCCCCTCTTCCATCTGATAAATAATTTGATCATAATTTTTAAGCATAGCTAAAGCCAAATCAAAAAACTTTTTTAGACTTGATTTGTAAGTTTTATAACTAGAAAGTTGCTTTCGAATAGCAGGAAAAGCATGCAACGTTACTTCCTTACCTTCAAGCAACTTCTTTAAGGATTGTAGTTGTCTTCGGTGCAACAAATCCTCCCCCATAAAAAGAAGATTCTTATAAGAAATATCATTATCTTCTAAGTCTTTTAATATTAATTCCATTTGCTGAGAAATATAACCTCCTGGCTTTTGAAATATCCTTATTTTTTTAACAAATAGGGCTAAGCTCTCTTCTGTTGCGGCTGTATCACCAGAAATGAGCTCCAACATTTTTGAAAGAAAATGGCTTGGTTTATAAGCATAAATTCTAATTTCAGCAATCTTCTCATTTCGGACCGCTTTAAATAATTTCCGAACCCCGTATGAGTCCATCTCTCGATCAACAACCACTATTGCCACATCTGTCTCAGGAAACTCTTTATCTTTAAGCGTATCTTTTTGAAGAAAATCAAGAAGCGGCCTTATCGTAGCTTTAACTTCATCAACCTGTTTTTGCCCAATCTTTTTATCTTTATCAAAAATTCTAGAGATAAAAAACTCACGCATTCTGTGCTCCATAAACTTTAAATACCAATAAAGCTTAACTGTTGCCGCTGCATCGTAAGCAGCTGAATGATTGGGACGAATTGAAAAAGTTTGACGCGTTTTCTTTTCAACATACTGAATCAAAGATTCTAGTTGGTAACGCTGGACTTCAGGGCGACGAATCAAGACACGGGCCATCTTTAATGTGTCGTCTAAACTTTGCAAATACAAGCCAAAAGGAAGACCTTCCTTCTCAGCTAATTGATTAAAGACAGGCCAATCATAACCTCGAATATTTTGCCCCACTAATTGCGCCCCGACAATAAACCCAATAAACTCTGGCAAAACTTCTTTAAAGCTTGGCTTCCCTTCTAAGTCGCGCCAATCAATTTTCGATTTATCCCGTGCTTCTGGATCGGCTTTATACTTTTCAAAAAGCTCATCCCCCGGATAAAGCATCTTATAAAAAACACCTATTAGCTTGGTTCCTTGAAACTTATATGCCGCCATTTCAATAATGCCATCTCCATTTCGGTCCAAACCTGTTGTCTCAAAATCAAGCACCACATAGGGTTTATCTGGTAAAACGTTGTTAAGTGCGTCTGCCTTCTTTTCAGAAACATGAAAAAACTCGTCTAATATTTTTCGTGGAATTTCACGGTCAAATTGATAACGAGGTGAGAGCGCAAATGCTGTTGCGGAAAACAATAATATAAAAACAAAAGAAGCCACTCTTGTTCCGGTCATAGTGAGACCTCTATATTTTTTAACTGAGGGCTAAATTGAGGTAGCATTACTTGTTTAAGCTTGTTAAATGCTTCAATAACATATTCAGGAAATTGGGTTTGGTAATCACGTTCTAATTTAAACATTTCTGTCATCACATCAATCGTATGAAAATTAAGTTCACGCGGAATATCAGAGTACCAGTTAACTTGAACCTCATTCATTAACCGTGTTGATCCATCAGGCCGAGCTAACATAAATGAAAACTGCACAGAGTCAGGAATCACTCCTGAATCGATGAGTTTTTTAAGCTGTAGAGAAAATCGGCGCTCACGCACAGACTCGCCAACAATTAAAACATTTGTTAACTCTCTATTCTCAGATAAAAAAGAAACTATTTCGTTGGTTCTTTCAGCCTCTTTATCAGAGACAATTCGAACAATCAAATCCTCCTCATCCATGTCTGGTTGATTCGGCTGCTTTTGAGCATTTAGTGCACGAAGAATATGTTCTTTATCTGGCGAATTATACCCTAATATCATCACAACTTTATCGACACGACCATAAAAATAACTTTTAGCAATCTGCTCTACTCCATGTAATTTTGTATGTCCTAAATAAAAAATAACGTCTGTTTTTTTGGGAATAAAACGAGTCAAATCAAACAATTCTGTTTTTTGATACCGGTTACGCACATAAACAGAAACCGTTCTTAAACTTTCGATAAATGTTTTTATGCTTCCTGCTGCAAAAACACGCTCTCTAAATCCGATCCTCTTAATACGCCGTAATTCGCGGAACACAAATGCTGTTGCCATGGCATCAAAATAAGCAGAGTGGTCCGGCATAACAGGAGAACCCAATTTGATAGCTAAAGCCGTCAGATTTGTTGGCTTTAAATAATAATAAGGGTTCAGTTTAGAAGCTATATTGCGAGTATCCCACACAACAAAATCTTTTTTAAAAAATGGTTTTTCTAAAACCTTTGTTTCTCGCTTAAGCATTTCTATATCAAGTCCAAAAGTATGATGCCCAACTAACGTAGTCCCTTTAATAAAAGCCATGAACCGTCCAAGTGCTTCTGGAATTTTTGGCTGACCCGCTAACATCCCATCATTTAAATGTGTAAAATCACGCGTTATTTTTTTCAATGGTTCTTCTGGATCAACTAAAGTATAAAAAACATCGACCAGTTCTGTTCCACGAAATTTTAGAGCAGCAATTTCTGTTGGCTTGGTTGTTTTTGGATCAAGAGAGGTCAATTCAAAATCAAACACAACATAGTCTGATTCATACTCAAAGGTTAACGCAGATTCATAAAGCGCTTTTGCTTCAGGCGAAAGATTAGAAAAAGCAGCTTTTGCTTCTTCAAAACTCAAAGCACGAGGTCCTTTTTGCGCTTCGGGGGTAGAAATAGGGGCTAAAGCTAAGCTTTGCGGGACAAAGCTCACAGCCAAAACAAGCACTAACAACGGATAAGAAAACGACTTATTATTCATAAAGAACGATAGCATAACAGATAATAGCTTTTTTATCAAGCCATTATCTCCTTGAAAAATATGCTTTACCCCCCTATAATGTAGGGCCTTATGAAAAAATTAGAGCTATTGGAAGCGCTTTATACGATTTCGCGCTCCATGCACACACTTAATATTGAAGAACTTCTTCACCTCATTTTAGAAGGGGTCACCAAAACCCTTGGGTTTGAACGTGCCCGACTCTACCTATATGATGAGAGCCAACATCTGCTCGAGCTTAAAATGGCAGTCGGCATGAAAAAAGAAGAGATTGAAAATATTGCCATTCCAATTTATCAAGAAGACAGCGTGATCGCCCAATCCCTACTTCAAAAAAAACCGATCGTAGTTAAAGATGCTGAAAATGATCCACGTGTGCATCAAGGCCTCACTCAGCTTTTTCGATTAAAATCTTTTGCGGCCATTCCTTTGATTGGCCACAACAAAGTCAAAGGAGTGATCACTGCAGACTACCTTTACTCACAAGAAGAAGTGACTGAAGAAAAAGTTGAAGGACTGATGATGTTTGCCCATGAAGCAGGTTTAGCCATTGATAATGCAGAGATGTATCAGAAACTACAAAACACCAGTTTTCGTCTTGCTAACCAGGTTCAAGTCACCTCACAAGATTTAAACAATACTATGGTGCGCTTAGAAAAATCTAAAAAACTCGCTGTGCTCGGCCAACTTGCTGCAGGAGTTGCGCACGAAATTCGCAATCCTCTTACAAGTATAAAAATATTAATCCACTCTCTTCTTTCTGAAAAAAAGGAAGAGCAACGTCAAGAAGATGCACAAGTCATCACACATGAAATCATTCGCTTAGAAAAAATCGTCAATGACTTTCTAGAATTTGGTCGACTTCGCTCTCCAAAGTTAGAGGGAATTAAAATCAGGACCATTCTCGACCACATTTCCCATCTCTTACATCAAGAATTTAAAGAAAGAAAAATTGATTTTGAAATCCAACTTCCAGATAAAGATATCTGGCTGGTTGCTGACAAAGAACAGATTTGCCAAATCTTAATCAACCTTATTAAAAACGCTATGGAAGCAATTGAAGCAAATGGAGAGATTTGCGTGAGCGTCACACGGCCTGCAGATTTGATTGAAATAAGAATTAAGGATAATGGCCCCGGAATTGCTAATGAAATTAAGGACCAACTTTTTGATCCCTTCACAACATCTAAAGAAGGCGGAGTAGGATTAGGCCTTTCGATTGTTCATCGGATGATGGATAGTTTTGATGGCTCAATACAACTGGAAGAGACTCGCTCAAAAGGAGCTTGTTTTTTAATGACCTTTCATTCTTATGAAGCAGAAGAGGTAGAAGTATGAACGACCCTATTTTAGTTGTTGATGACGACAAAAGCATTCGCTATTCACTCAAACGTCTTTTAGACGCCAATCACTCTGTAGTTGAAGCGGCCTCTGGAGAAGAAGCTATAGAAAAAGTTGGAGCACAAAAGTTTTCCCTGATCATTATGGATATTCAAATGAAAGGGATAAGCGGGCTTGAAGCACTCAACGAAATCAAGAAGATCAATGAGCATATTCCAGTCATTATGCTTACGGCTTTTGGCACCACTCAAAACGCAATTGAAGCAACCAAACGCGGCGCTTATGAATATGTATTAAAACCATTCAACCCTGTAGAGCTGACTCAACTAATTGAACAAGCTCTTAATGTTTCTCGAATGATGCAACAAGAAGTACGGCTTTCTATTATGCCAGAGACAAAAGAGGAAGATGAAGGCGATCTCATTATTGGGAAGAGCCCCAAGATGCAGGAAGTCTATAAAACCATTGGCCGCATCGCTGAAAACAATGTAACGGTTCTTCTTCGAGGTGAAAGTGGTACCGGTAAAGAACTTGTTGCTCGAGCCATTTACCAACACAGCTTACGATCAGAGAAACTCTTCCTTCCTGTTAACTGTGCGGCCATTCCTGAGAACCTGTTAGAGAGCGAACTCTTTGGCCACGAAAAAGGGGCCTTTACCAACGCTCAACAAACTCGCATCGGTAAGTTTGAACAATGCCATGAAGGGACTCTGTTTTTAGATGAGATTGGCGACTTAGAACTTTCCACCCAAGCAAAAATTTTACGCGTGCTTCAGGAAAAAGAGTTTCAGCGTGTTGGAGGCAATGCCGTTATTCAATCAAATGTTCGACTGCTTGCTGCCACACACCGTGATTTAGAAGAGATGATTCAAGATAAAACTTTTAGAGAAGATCTCTACTACCGATTAAATGTGGTCACGATACATCTCCCACCACTTCGAGAACGTGGAGATGACATTTTATTATTAGCCAGTTACTTTATAAAAAAATTTGGAAAAGAACTTGAAAAAGAAAAAATAGAACTCACACCAGAAGCTCAAGAAAAACTCAAAAACTATTCTTGGCCTGGAAATGTGCGCGAACTTGAAAACTGCATCCATCGATCTTTAGTCTTAAGCCAAAATAAGAAACTCAAACCTGAAGAACTTCTCTTTACCCCATCTTCTTCAGAAACATCTCTAGAGATAAAAGGCGATTTAAGTGTAAATCAACTAGCCGATCAATTCTTTAACCTATTAAAGAAGTCTGCTGGCCAAAAAGATGCAGAGTATATCTGGCAAGACCTAGAGAAACAGCTTATCCTTTTAGCACTTGAAGAGACCAACGGCAACCAGCTGAGAACAGCCAAGTTAATAGGAATGAACCGTAATACCATCCGCAAAAAGATCTCAGACTACCAAATCAATATTCAAGCCAAGGCTACGTAGCAATACTGTCTCACTCTTGACAACCTTCTTTTCTCATGATATAATTTTCACAGGTGAGCGTCATGAATAAAAGAATTGAACCAAACCAATACATAATGAAACCAGACCCTCTATATGAAGAGGATTTAGAGTTTGAAATCGACTTCTTTGAAAAAGTCGTTGAAGAAGACCCTACTTATATTGAAGCATTAGTTCAACTCGGAAGCTCTTACGCCAAAAAAGGCAACTATGACAAGAGCCTCACCATCGATAAAAAGCTCATTCGCATTTCTCCTCGAGACCCTTATGGCTATTACAATCTAAGTTGCAACTACGCCATGATAGGAAAAAAGAAACTCGCACTCGACGCCTTAGAAAAATCAGTCGACCTTGGTTACAATGATTACGAGCACATTAAAAAAGATCCTGACTTAGATGGGGTCCGCCGCTCCCTTAGATTTCGAAAAATCCTTTGGAAACTCCTCCACCGCAACCAGTAAGTGACTAATATCAGGCATTATGCCTTAATTTAATCACTAAATCTTTGGATAAATGTCACAAATTTGTTATTTACCACTTGATCTTGTGTCTTATACCTTTTAGAATATTGGTATTCTAATTGCTCTTAGTCTGTTGCAATTTATTAACCTAAACAACAACTTAGAAAAATCATAAGTTAAAGAAACAAAAAAAGGAGAAAGAAATGAGGCTTAAAAAACGTCTAACAACACTTAGCGTATTAATGGGAGCCATGTTAGTGGCACCAAATACGTTTGCAGCAACTGCAGAAGATATACAAAGTAGAGCTAAAGAGTTTTTTAGCAAAAGCGAAATTCATGCTTTTGCTGAAGGTGGTTATATTTTTAATACCACTTCAGATAAAGCCAACCCAATCGGCGTTCTTCAAAAAGACGATAACGATTTCTCAGCCAATGGTGAAATAGTTTTCGAAAACGGAGTTGAAGAACTTTGGGATGTTGGTTTCCGTACAGACCTTCACTTCGGAACAGATATTGCTGACGCGATTGCTTCATCAGGAAGTGATTCCTCTGATGATTTTGAATTCGAACAACTCTATCTTGAAGCCATTGTTCCTTTCTTTGATAAGGAAGTGAAACTAACTTTAGGTAAATTCATCACCCATATCGGTTGGGAATTAATTCCTGGTTATGATGCTGTCAATGACAACATCAGCCGCTCCATTACTTTTGGATTCGGAATTCCTTTTACTCACACCGGTTTAAAAGCAACCTATACCATTTCTGAAAATGCTGAATTTTCTTTAATGGGTGTCAATGGATGGGACAACATCGATGACAACAACGATGGCAAATCAATTGGAGCTCAATTGATCTGGAGTCCATGTGACAAACTAACTGTCTATGCAAACGGTATTGGTGGACCTGAGCAGGATGATGAAGATAGCGAATGGCGTTATGTCGCTAACCTTATCCTAGAATATGCTGCTTCAGATAAATTGACCGTTGTATTGAACGGTATTTATGGACACGAAGAAGATGTTGATTCAACTGTAACTACAGCAGCTATTGTACCTGTCACGGTTGGCGGAGTAACAGTCCCAACAATCGGAACAACTTCTGTAACTACAGAAAGCAATGCTGACTGGGGTTCAATCGTTGGTTACATCCGTTACCAAATCAATGATAAATGGGCCTGCATCACACGTGCTGAAGGTTTCTGGGATAATGATGGTGCTCGTACCGGAGTGGACCAAGATTTGTTTGAAATCACCAAAACAATTGAATACGCCATTAACGATGATGCTCGTGTTCGTTTAGAAGGTCGTTATGACCACTCTAACGAAGACTTCTTCGATGGTGGAAAAGATGATGATCAATTCATCGTTGCTTTAAACGCACAATTGCGGTTCTAACAAACCTCAATTCTTTCTCCGAAAAAGGGGAGCTCTAAGAGCTCCCCTTTTTTATTGCCCAAATCCAAAAAGGTAAACACCGGTACCGGGTACCGGTGTTTACCTTTTTATTCGGTCTCGGAAGAGGCTGAGTACTGCGGGTAGGAATGTGATTGATGTGATCAGGCAAGTTAACACGCCGAGCACTAAGACAAGTCCTAGACTTGAAATCCCTCGATGCGAAGCTAAAATTAACGAGCCAAAACAGACAATGGTTGTGATTGAATTTAAATAGACCGCTTTAATCGTGCTCTTCATTATCTGATCTAATCGATGCGCTTTCTTCTCATAAAAACGGTGAACCAAATGCACCCCATTATCAATAGCAATGCCTAAGATCAATGGAACCGCTATTAAATTTGCGGGATTAAACTGAACACCTAATACTCCCATTAATCCAAACATCCAAATCACTCCCATGACTAACGGGGTTAAAGCCAATAAAGTAGGAACAATCCTGCGAAAGTCGATTAACAACAAACAAGTCACCACCAAAAAAGCAATCCAACCAGAACGCTTATACCCATTTTTCATGAGCCGAGTCACCTCTTGAACCAAGAAAGGAGTTCCCGTAGCAAATTCATCTACGCGAGCAACCTGTTCGGTAAAACGAGTTAACGACTCATCACTCCACACTGATTTTTTAGGAAAAGCATAAATAAGATACTCCCCATTTTTTCCAACATAGCGATTTTTCAGTTCCTTTGGAAGATCTTCTACCTGAAGTGGGTCAACTATTTTCATCTGACTCAATCGCGTCAGTCCTTCTACCAATTCTTTTTGAGAAGATGAGAGGCGACCCCTATTCAAATTTCTTTTCTTTATTTCTAAATCAATCTTATCTACTTTTTTCTGAATTGATCCCAATCTTTTCTTTTTTTCTTCTGTCATTTTAGGTAAAAAATCTTGGGCCGATTCTACATGACTGACTATCGGTAAATTTTTTAATGCTTCAGATTTTTGTTTTAATTCTGAAAAATCTTTTGCCAAAACAGCGGCAAAGCGAGGCGACAAAGGAGAATCCTGCATCATTAATTTTTCATTAGCGAAACTTTTGGATCCTTTAGCTTGAATATCTAAAAGAGAGCCATTAAATTGAACTTGAGAACCAGTATAAAAAAAGAAACCTGTTAAAATCAAACATCCCGCAATAACACTTTTAGGATAATGCAGCAGCTTGGCTACATGTGGCAAAGTTAACTGATGCCTCGCTTTTAATATTTTTTTGTCATAATAAGCTGTCCCCCTTCCTGACTTCTCCCACAACACTAAAAAAGCAGGAATCACAATTAGCATCGCGGCACAACAAATCAACACTCCTGTTCCAGAGATCAAACCAAATTCAGCAAACCCTTTAAAATTACTGAACATTAATGTGTAAAAAACAAGTGCCGTGGCAATGGCTCCACTAATAATCCCTTGGCCTGTTTGGGCAACCACTGTTTCTATAGCCACTTTGCAGGAGTGGCCACTCAACCGCTCCTCTCGGTAACGCATTAAAATATGAACCCCAAAATCATTGCCTGAACCTAAAAGCATTGAAGCAAAAACAATCGACATTAAATTAAGCGATCCCACTGCAAATGTGGCAAAGCAAAAGGTGTAGGCAATCCCCATAAACATCACAGTGACCACCATGAGTGGTTTTCGAAAAGCTTGAAACGCAAGCATAAATAAAAGCGCGATTCCCAAAAAAGAAAGAACGGATGCTTTTTTTACATCTTGAGTGGTTGTGACCATCTCTTCATATATGATAGGTGGCACACCTGTTGTTTGGATCTGTATAGAAGGATAATCCTTTTCAATTAGATCTATTTGAGATTGTATCTCTTCTAAAAATCCTTTGATAAATTTAAAGTCATTTGTCTTTTGAGTTGGCTTAACAAACATAAAATAGATCTGCTCACTCTTAGAAGATAGATAACCCTCCGTTTTAGATAATGCCGATGTTTGAAAACTGTTTTCAAATAATTTATCTTTATTTTTTTGAGGATCTTTTAAATAAGAATCTATTTTTTCTAAAGCAGTCAAATCTAAATACTGCAGTCCATAATCTTTAAAAAAATCGATAGGAATTTGGTAAAAAACAGACTCAACTAAAGAGATATTCTCTTTTAACTTCTGAGCCAAATCATCCACAGCTTCTTTTCTATCTGAAGAATCGCCCCCCTGCACCAATAAAACCAAGTCATCAGGAGAACCAAAATCTTCTAAAAATTGAAGAAAACGTTTTGAGGCAGGATTACTTTCAGAAATAAGATCAATGCGACCTGTTTTTGTTTTTAGGAAAAGACCACTAACTCCCAAGCTAACTATCGTCATCAAAACAGCAATCACAATAATCGTAGGATATTGGTGGTAAATAGCAGCTGCTATTCTTTTTAAGATTCGTTCACGCCAATGCATGAACGAATCTTATACCATAGGTCTTTGTTGGCAATGCTTATTTCCCGCGAACGAGGTATCCTAGTAGGTAAACAACGCCCAGCAATACCAATAGTGGTAGGTATGCGGCAAGATGTGAGGCGTAGAAAACCCCGAGGATAGATCCAAATAGCATCCCCATGAATATATGATGGTCGAATCTCATAGCTCTCTACCTCCTTTCCTTGATCGTTTTCCTGGTTTAAAGACTATTTTCAAGAAAACAAGTACAGTCCCTAAGACCATACGCAAACAAAGAAGACTGACTGCAAGTATGCCACGGATTTTTTGCCATAAAGAAGGGGCTTTTTTCTTTTGTAGCTGAGGTTCTTGTTTTAGAACACTGGTCTCACTTACCACGACGCACCATCCCTTCTTTTTCCAAAAGCTCTTGATGACGAAGGACTTTAACTTCGACCACACCTAAACGGTGCTTTGCTTCAACAAACTCTGGATTCATGGACAATGCAGCTTTATAAGATTGTTGTGCTAAAACGTAATACCCCCCAAATTCTTGGGCAAAACCTAAATCATAACGAATTAAAGGGTCTTGGGGGTTAATTCTCGAAGCTGTTTCTAACTCTTCAATGGCAAAGTCATACATCGCATAGATCGTGTAAATAATGCCCAATAAGTGATGTGCCTCTGCATTATTTGGATTGAGTTCAATTGATTTAGACAAGGCTAAAGCAGCCTCTTTGAAATCACCCATCTTAAATGCAACAAAAGCTAAGTTTTGGTACGACTCAACAGACATAGGATTGTAACTAATAGCTAGCGAAAAAGAATTAAACGACTCCAAGTACTTCTCTTTAAATAAGTAACTCACTCCTAAGCGAAACCACACTTCTTGATGAAATTGAGTCCAATAATGAGTTGATTCTGAAGCAATAGGTTTGACGGGAGTTAAATCAGGTTTAATCACTGGCCCAGCGGCTGCTGGCCCGGAAAAAAATAACACCAATATGAGGAACAACTTTAACAACTTCATGAATCCTCACTTCCTACTTAAGGATACCATAAAGTGGTCTTTCTGTCAATACAAATGCCCTATATGTCACACTGCCTGTTTTAAGGCTTTTGAGGTTCTAGAAGAGCTCCCTAAAGGCTTATTTGACCCACCTGCGGAATATGAAAATATCACGTATACTAATAGTAGAAAGAGGAGAAGGGATGCCAGACGAAGTAAATTCCAATCCACTAGCACAAGTGAAACACATCAACGAGAAAGACCTTTCTTTTCGAATTCCTGATTGTGTTGGCAAGAACATCCGCCACATGCGCAAAGAAAAACATCTCACACAAAAAGATTTAGCCACTGCCATTGGATGTGAACC
>JAJCYG010000061.1 GCA_029263055.1 Actinomycetes bacterium | reverse complement strand
CAATAATGGTCCAAGCTAAAGGAGACCACAAGACCTCTTCCTGAGAAGCAAACAACCCTAATGGCAAGAGCCCAAAAATGGTGGTGAGCGAAGTCATTAATATCGGCTGCAATCGCTCTTGCACAATCTCAATCAGTTTCTCTAAAGAGAGTTCTTTCTGTTGATTGATCGCATGAACCAACACAATCCCATTATTAACCACAATACCGGTTAAAAGAATTGACCCCAAGACCACTCCTAAGGTGATTGGCTTACCCAAAATAAAGAGAAGGGGGAATATCCCAATAAAAGAGAGAGGAATGGTCACCAAGACCCAAAAGGGTTGCGTGAATGATTCAAACATGGAAGCAAGCAACATATAAATCAACACAATCGAGCAAAGTAGAGCAAAAAAGAGCTGCATGAATCTTTTTTTCTGGTTTAAAAAGTCTTCACCTGCCACCACACCCACAGTATCGGGTAAATTTAAGGCTTTTATTTTTTCAACGGCTTCTTTTAAAGCTTGTTGAGGAAACAAGTTTGTGGAAAAAGCACTCACTTCAATCACACGTTGTTTGTTTTTGCGCCACACTTCACTAGGGCTTGTTCCAGCCTTAAAAGAACCTAATTCAGAAAGATGAATCACATCCCCTTTCTGATTAACCACAGACCAATCCTTAATTTGTTTTAAATTTTTGCGGTCTTCTATTTTTAACCGAACCAAGACTTCTTTTTCTTTTCCGTCTTGATAAAAACGAGTTGCTTCTACCCCTCTTAAACTAGCATGCAACAGATCAGCCAACTCTTTTGGAGAAAACCCAGCCATGGCCACTTGCGGGCGAGCTAACTGAAATTGCGATTCGGGACGGCCGGGCTTGTAACGCATCTTAACGTCGACCATACCAGAAATGCCACTTAATATTTCCCCTACTTGAGCAGATACTTTTTTTAGCTGAGCAATATTGTCGCCAAAAATCTCAAAACGAATATCTTTTCCTTTACCCTCGCCCTCTCCAGAAAAATAACAAAAAGCATCTTCTTGTTGGCTGATTTGATTGATATTTAAACGCAACTCTTGAATCACTTCCTGAACCGTCTTGTCTCTCTTTTTGGCTAATTGGATATAAACTTTAGAGGACCATCCTTCAATACGAACCGTCACATTTTCGATTTCAGGAACGGTTTTTAAATACGTTTCTATTTGACTCACCACATTATTAGAAACACCTAACTTAGCCCCTGCAGGCAATTCCACAAAAAGAGTAAAACGGCCACTACCACCCCCAGGATAAAACTGTTGCTCGAGCTGAGACATAAAAATAAGTGACACAAGAAACGCAATTGAAATCGACCATAAAAAGGGTTTTCTAATCACACATAGTTTTCTGAAAGCTTGTTCATAATAGTCATTAAGTTTTTTAACCCACTTTAGCGGGGCGACACGCTTCTTTTTAATAAAACGAATTGAAAGAGTGGGAATAAAAATAAGCGCAACAAGTAAAGAGGCAAAAAGAGAAAAATTAATGGTCCAAGCCAATCCACCATAAAGTTTTCTTAACTGAGGATCCACATAAAGTAAAGGCAAAAAAACAATTACGGTTGTCAATGTTGAAGCAATGATAGCGGGAAGTATTTTTAAAATATTTCCGTCCCTAAAATAACGTTCAAAAACCAAAATAGCATTGTCAATCAACAAACCAATCCCTAACGTCAAACCACTTAATGTCATCACATTTAAAGAAATCCCAAAGAGCTGCATACCTAAAAAACTCATCATTAATGAAAAAGGGAAACTCAAGCTTAGAATCAATAAGGCCATTTTAGAACGCAAAAAAAGATAAAGAATGGCCACCGCAAAAATACCCCCCAACAATAAAGAGGTTTTTAACTGATTCATTGCTTTAAGAATAAATTCAGATTGATCTTGAATCACTTCAATATGAATTTGACTCTTTATTTTCTTTAATTCATTTTTCAATATGGCACACACAGCCATTGTGTTTGCGGTGGATTCTTTTTGGATATAAAGAGTCACCACATTTTGCTGGTTCATTCTTGATAAAGACTGCCATTGCAAATAATCTTCTTTAACTGTAGCCAATTCACTTAATCGAAACCAAGTTTCCTTGTCAGAGGAATGGGCCGCAATCATTAAGTTTTCAATATCTTCAATTTCTGTTAAGGAACTGAGTCCTCGAATAACAAAAGAACTCTCTTTTTCTTTTAAGTCTCCCATCACGGCATTGAAATTATTTAAGCTAATAGTTTCAATTACTTTTTGCAGTGAGAGCCCCATGGCTTGAAGGCGCTCTAAATCAACCTCCACTAAAATCCGGCGCTCTCGGCCGCCAACCACTTCAATATTAGCCACGCCAGGAAGTTGCAAAAAACGTTCTTTGATTTGTGAATCGACTTTTTCTCGAATTTCTTCGGTTGAAAGCTCATAAGAAGTTAACGTCAAAATCATGACCGGCGCATCAGAATGGCGGTATTTAGCCACCACAGGTTTTTCCACTTCGCTGGGCAACAACGGATAGAGTCGGGAAAGCTTTTCTCGAATCTCAACCAAAATAATGTCCATGTTTGTTTGTGCTGAAAAAGAGGCGACCACAATAGAGCGGCCTTCTTTAGAGAGTGATTCGATTTTGCTAATCCCAGACAAGGAAGAAACCGATTCTTCGATCGGTGTGGTGATTTTCTTTTCAATCCAATCAGGCGGCATGGCCCCACGCACAGAGGTATAAACCGTGACATGGTTCCAATCAACGTTAGGCATCAACTCTACAGGAAGGTGGCAATACGAAATAGCCCCTAAAAGAACCACTCCTGAAAAAAACATGCAGACCGCAATCGGCCGTTTAATTATTTGTTGAAACCAATTCATTTTTTCTCGAATCTAATCGTTTTTCAAATTTTAAATAAAGAATAGGGATTAAGAAAAGAGTGATAATCGTTGAAAAGATTAACCCAAATGTAAGGGTGATGGCTAAAGGAGCTTGAATCTGAATAGACAAGCTTTTTCCTAACACAAAAGGAATCATGGCAAAAACCGTTGTGAGCATATTCATTAAAATAGGTCGCAATCGAACAAGCCCAGCTCGAAAAACAGCAATTTCTGTTGGCAGGCCCTCTTTTTTAAGGTCATGAATAAACTGAACAAGCACAATAGCATTGTTCACCACAATCCCACCCAAAAAGATCATCCCTAAAAAGACCATCACACTCACAGGGGTTTGCGTTATGACCAACCCAAAGACCACACCTATCACAGAAAACGGGATGGTGAACAAAATTAAGAAAGGCTCCCACAAAGATTCGAATTGAGCAGCTAAAATCATGTAGATCATTAAAATTGAGAGGAGTAAGGCCCCGATTAAATTTTTAAAAGAACGACTTCTTTCTTGAAGATTGCCACTAAAGCGAACACTTTCTGTTTTTTTAAGTTCGCGGATTAAAGAGGCGAGCTCTTTTTCTGCTTTTCTTTTCTTGCCTGGTTTAGGCAAACATTCCACCATTAAAACACGGCGGCCTTCTAAACGCTCTACTTGGCTAATGCCTTGTTCTTTTTTAATTTGGGCGAGCTCACCTAGTGGAATTTTATGTCCACTTTTAGATAAAATTTCTACTTCTTTAATTTGTTCAAACTGATTTCTAAAAGAAGGGTCTAAACGCACTTGAACATCCATTTCATCTCCAGTAGGAAAAAGGCGTGTGGCGACAACCCCTTTTAAGGCCACTTGTAAGGCTAGAGCAATTTCTTTTGATGAAAAACCATATAACACAGCTTGTTCTTTATTAATTTTTATTTGAACTTCAGGAGAAAGCTCTGAGAATAAAATATTGATCTGCTTGATTGAAGAAAGTTTTTCCCCTTTTGTTTTGATCTGCTGAGCTGTCTGTTTCATTTGTTGCCAATCCGCACCTAATATTTCAAGGTGCAAACCCGAACCGGCCATCAAGCTATTTTGGTTAAAGAGCTGAGGTTCTTTAAACTCAATGACTACACCTGAGAGGTCGAGCGACTCTAATTTATTTTTAAGGTCTTTTTGAACTTTTTTAAGGATGCCTCTTTTCTTTTTCTTTAAAAAAACAGTAAGTTGAGCTTGGTTTTTCTTTACCTCAGAAAGAACCGCAGACTCTCCTTCTGCTTCTCCAGCTTGAGCAATCACACGATGGACCTTAGGGTGTGATGAAAGAAAGGTTTCAATCGGTTTTAGTTTATTTTCTATCACTTCCAAATAAGTCCCTGAAGGGAAATGAAGCTTTAACCAAAACTCTCCCTGATCAAGCTGCGGAAGAATGGTTTTAGGAAGTAAGAAAAATAGACACAAAGAAACACCAAAGCCAATCCCCACAATTCGAATAATTCTATTAAAATTGTCCAAACAAAACTGAAACCAATATTTATAATAGCTTTGAATTTTTTCTAGAAATTTACTTACCGATAAAGACGCTTCATTTGAAAGGGTTAATGAGTCTTGTTTGGAATGAGCCACCCATCGAGGAATAAAAACAAGCGAAACAAAGAGTGAAGCAACCAAACCAAACACAACAGTATAAGCCAAGTCTTTAAAGAGTTGCGCTTCAAAACCAGATAAAAAGATGATGGGCAAAAAAACCACCATACTGGTTAAGGTAGAAGCTGTTAATGGTGCTGCCACTTCTTTGGTCCCCTTTAAAGCAGCTTCTTTAATGGAGAGGCCCTTTTTTTGATAACGAATAATGTTTTCTAAAATCACAATGGAGTTGTCGAGCAACATCCCTAAGACCAAAGCCATTCCTGCCAAGCTAATCATGTTTAACGATTGGTTATTTAAATACATTAAAGTTAAGGTCGCAGCGACTGAAATAGGGATGGCCACAAAAACAATAAAGGCAATTTTAACGCGACGGATAAAAAACATTAAAACCGCAAAGGCAAGCCCGCCACCCACAACAGCGGTTGAAACAACCCCATTAATTGAATCTTGAACAAATTGAGATTTGTCATACACCACTTCTAGATGAATATGTTGGGCCAACATTTTGTTAATCTGTTTGAGCTCTTTTCTTATTTTTTTAGCCGTCAGCACATTATTGGATTGGCTTTGCGACCAAATAGTACAAGAGAGAGCTGGCTCTCCATTAAAACGAAAGAGCGATTCTTTCTCTTCATAACCTTCAGCCACAGTCGCCACATCTGTTAAATCAAGGTATTGCCCTTGAGTTAGCGGAATTTTAACTTGCGCCACATCCTCAACTGATTTGGCGCTGGCCAGGGTGCGCACCACTAATTCATAATAATCTTCTCGAGTACTTCCCGCAGGGTAATTGATATTGCCTTCTTTAATGGCGGCAATAATGGTTGAAAAATTAACGTTGGTATGGCGCAGT
Organism: Actinomycetes bacterium; assembly: GCA_029263055.1. Taxonomy (GTDB): domain Bacteria; phylum Auribacterota; class JAJCYG01; order JAJCYG01; family JAJCYG01; genus JAJCYG01. Next base: position 1,478 of record JAJCYG010000061.1, on the reverse strand, counting down.
TTATTGGGGTCAATATCAACATAAACCACTTTATCTTCAACCCCACTCAAACTAACAGCTGCAACCCCGGCTACTTTTTGGATTTTTTCTTTAATATTGGTTTCTACATAATGTTTGATTTCAGAAGGGCTTTTTTTGTCTGAAGTAATACTCAAGATCATAAGAGGAAGGTCAAAAGGATTCATTTTTTTTACTAGAGGGACTTCTGCTTCTTTTGGGAGCTTAGTTTTAACTAAGTCGAGTTTTTCACGGATTTCAAGAGAAGCCAGGTCCATGTCTGTTCCCCAATAAAATTGCGCTAAAATAACAGACTTTCCTTCAATCGATTGAGAATAAATGGCTTTCAAGTTTTGAGTTGTTTTTAATGCTTCTTCGATTGGTTTGGTTAAAAGGGTTTCAGTCTCTTTAGGAGAAGCTTTTGCATATTTGGTAACAATTGTTAACTTAGGTGATGTGATATTAGGAAAAAGATCTTGTGGAAGACGAGAATAAGAGAGCAAACCAAACAGAACAATGGCCGACAAAATCATAGTGATTGTAACTGGGCGCTCTATTGAAAATCGGATGAGTTTCATAACCCAGAAACCACATGCAGAACCTCTCCCCTTTGCACTGGACGAGATGAATCAATAACAACCACATCCCCTTCCTCCAACCCTTCTGTAATTTCTGCAATTTCCTCTTTTAAATAACCGAGCTGAACTAATTTAAAAGCCACTTTGTGTTGGGCATCTAAAACAGCCACATAAATTTTATCTTCTTCTTTTATTAAGGCAGTAATAGGAACAGACAAAGCATTAGCTTGTTCAAACAAAGTGATTTGAGCTCGAACAAACATACCTGGAATTAATTCTTCAGACGTTGCAGCTAATTTTACCTTTGCAGTAAAAGTACGAGATTTTCCGTCGATTAAAGGAACAACACCCTCCACGACTCCAAAAAACTTCTTATTTTTTAATGGATGAGTCGTTAAAACAACCTGTTGACCTGGATGAATTTTATGAGCATGGCTTTCTGTAATAGTTAATTCTAAAAAGAGATTTTCTTGGTCAATCATTGTAGCTATTTTAGTTCCTAAAGGAACAAACTCGCCTTTAGCACTCTCTACTTTTGCAACCACTCCTTTTGCCGCGGCTTTTAAAGAAACTTTTTCAAACTCTTTCTCAGCAGACAAAAGTTCTAAATGAGCACTTTGATACTCTTTTTCTTTATTTTCTTTTTCCAAACGAATCTCTTCTAATTTGGCAGGAATCAAATAACCTGTTTTAAATAAATCTTCATATAAAGTTAATTTAGTTTGTGCAGAGTCAAACAGGGCTTTAAGAGCCTCTAACTTAGTGCGCCGATATTGGATCTTTAAAGAAGCTTCTTCGCCATTAAATCGGGCTAAAATCTCTCCTTTTTGAACTTGTTTGCCAGGATATAGATCAAACATTTCTAATTTTCCAGCTGTTTCAAAGCGGAGTTCAATTTCAACT
>JAJCYG010000060.1 GCA_029263055.1 Actinomycetes bacterium | reverse complement strand
ACTTAAAGAAGCAATTAAAGAAAGAGCCGAGTGTAAGATATAGCTTGGCTTGCTATTGATAATGATTTTTCATTTAAGGCCTTAACCGCTAATCTCAACTCCAAACTAGGGTGTCGAAATGCGTCCAACACGGGGAGCGTTTGGCCGTTGGGGCATTCATTTGCCCTGACGGCTTTTTTTATTTTGATATGATGAAGCGATTTCTTTGTTTGAAAACAATCAAGTTTGACAAAAGGAGATGCCAATGACTATTGAACAATTAACAGAGCTTTTCAAGTGGATTACAGTTGTTAATGTTGTTATTTTTGTGCTTAGTTCGATATTGGTTATGACATTTAAAGGTGTCATTGAAAAAATACATGGAAAGATGTTTGGCATTGATAAAAATAATATTTCTGCAATTGTTTACGGTTATCTCGGTTTATTTAAAGTATTGATCATCGTTTTTAACATTGGGCCTTATGTCGCTCTTGTTTTAATGCAATAGATTAAATTTTATAAGAATGAATAACTTCCTGATAACAGCGATCTCCATGGTTTAGAACTCTTTCTATTTATGAGTTATTCGCAGTTTGTGGACACGTGTACAAGTGTCTCCTTTGCCGTTATCTGTTCTTCTTTCCAGCCTCCACCTATAGCTTTGATGAGTCGGATGCGTGCGGCAAAGCGTTCTCCTTGCAAGCGGTTCTTTTCTATTTCTTGTAGGAGTTTGTTTTTTTCTGTCTCGGCGACTTGTAAAAAATTAACAGAGCCTGCTTGATAACGTATGCGGGTTAGTTTATCTGTTTGTGCGGCGGCTTTATAAGCTTTGGTTTGAGCTGTGGTTTGTTCATCGAGAAAATGGATTTGAGCTAAGGAGTCTTCTACTTCTTTGAAAGCGATAAGGACTGTTTTGCGGTATTGTGCCAAAGCTTCTTTCCAAATGGCTGTAGCGCGGTCAACTTCAGCAGCTGTGCGGCCTGCGTTAAAGAGGGAGAAGTTGATCGAAGGGATTATGGACCAAACTTGACTGCCTCCTTCAATTAAATCTTCAATTTCTGAGCTGAGGAAACCTCCTTGGCCTGTGAGCTGGAGTGCTGGAAAATAATCTGCACGAGCCACACCTATTTCGGCATTTTTACCGGCAAGAATTTGTTCGGCCTGGGCTATATCAGGCCTGCGTTTAAGAAGGGCTGCGGGGAGTCCTGGTGGCACAGGGTTGGGTTCATGAGTTACTGTGGGTTTTGCAATACTGAGTTTGTTGGGTATGGTGCTGCATAAAAGTGCTAGAGCATTGATTGTTTCGGCTTGGCGTTGTCCGGCTTTGGCTAATTGGGCCTGGGCTTCAGCTTGTTCTGTTTTGGCCTGAAGGACTTTAGTTTCTGAAATAGTTCCGACCTTGAACTGTTGCTTTAAAATTTCCAAAGCTTCATTTTTTATTTCAACAATGCGACGCAATACAGTGAGTTCGTTCTCTTGTGCACGGAATAGGAAATAATTAATGGCCACTTCACTGGCAAGAATAAGTCGTACGTTTTCAGTGTCAGCTTTGCTGGCCTGTTCCTGAGCGTTTGCCGATTCATTTAAGCGACGAACCCGTCCCCATAGATCGACTTCATAACTGACGTTGATTGGGGTGCTAAAGCTGTTTATATGGCCAATCGGTACATCTACAGGAATGGGTGTGGGTAAATTTCCAGAAGTTCGTTCTCGTCTGGCAAAGGGATTGACTGAAAGATTGGGAAAAAAACGGCTACGGCTCATTTTGACTACGGCGCGAGCTTGATCCACTCGTGCTATTGCTGCTTGCAGATCTTGATTTTTTTCTAAAGAGTCTCTCTCTAATTCATTTAAGACAGAATCATTGAAAATTTTCCACCATTCTCCTTTAGGGAGTTCTGCTAGAGACGTTTCTATTTCCCAGCGCCAAGCATCTGGGGTTAACTCGGTGACATCTGGTTTTTTGTGGTCAGGGCCGACAGAACAGGAAGAAAGAATTAGTATGAGTGTGAAACAAATCGTTTTTTTCATCTCGTTAATCCAATGTTTTCCGGTAACGTTTTACCCCGATGGATAAAACAATAATCGTAAAAAGAATAAGAGGCCAAATTTCAGAGGAAACATTTGTCAGGCCGTTTCCTTTTAACATGATACCACGGATAATTCGTAGAAAGTGAGTCAGAGGGAATATCTCTCCGGCGATTTGTGCCCACCCTGGCATGCCTCGGAATGGAAACATAAAACCTGAAAGCAAAATTGACGGTAAGAAAAAAAACATTCCCATTTGCATTGCCTGGCGTTGATTTTGTGCCAGCGTTGAAAAGGTGATCCCCACCGAGAGATTGGCTGCGATAAAAATCAGAGCGATTGCAAGAAGCAGAAAAAGGCTTCCAACAATAGGGACATTAAAAATAAAGCGAGCGGCCAAAAGGATTAAACCGATCTGAATATAACCGACAAAAATGTAAGGAATGATTTTACCGATTATCACTTCCAGAGGGCGAGTGGGCATGGAAAGAAGGTTTTCCATGGTGCCGCTTTCTACTTCACGGGTGATTGCCAAAGTGGTGATAAAAACCATGGTCATGGTAAGCACCACACCGACTAATCCAGGGACGATATTGTATTGTGCTATTGCTTCTGGATTGTACATTGGGTGGATGCGCAAATCAATGGCGGAGATTCCTTGATTAAGATGTGGAAGGGGGCCGCCTGGTTCATTTTGAAGAGCTGATTCGAACATTTGTCCCAAGTTATTCAAGGCATTGCTTGTTGTTGCAGGATCTGTTGCATCTGCCTGAACAAGGATGGAAGGGCGTTTGCCGCGAATCAGATCCCGCGAAAAATTTTCAGGAATATTGACAACAAATTGTACTTCTCCACGGGCTAAAACTTGGTTTGCCTCTTCTTCACTTTTCAGGACTCCGACAAACCGAAAATAATCACTGTTTTGCATTGCCTTGAGTAGGGTTCGTTCATGAGGGCCATAGTCAGCTAAAAGTAAAGCCGTAGGAAGATTTTTTGGGTCTGAGTTAATGGCAAAGCCAAAGAGGATGAGCTGAATGAGTGGAATGCCGACCATCATCGCAAAAGTGAGTCGATCTCTTCGCATTTGAATGAATTCTTTAAGGGTTACAGCAGCCAACCGGCGGAATGAAAAAGGTTTTTTTTTCATTTATCTAAATTTTCTTTTTCGGCTTTGCTCATGAAATGGATAAAGACCTCTTCAAGATTTGTTTTTCCAGATTTTTTCATCACTTCATCCACAGTACCGTGTGCGATAAGATTGCCATATAACAGGAACGCTAAACTGTGACATCGTTCTGCTTCGTCCATGTAATGGGTGGCAATAAGAAAGGTCAAACCTTGTTCCGCGAGCCGATGAATTTCTTCCCAAAATTCACGCCGTGCTTTGGGGTCGACCCCTGCTGTTGGTTCGTCAAGTAGAAGTAGCTCTGGTTTATGGATCAAACAGGCTGCTAAAGAAAGCCGTTGTTTCCAGCCCCCAGAAAGGGTTCCAGCGAGTTGATTTTTCCGTTTTGTCAGTCCTAAATTTTCCAGACTTTCATGAACAGACTGAAGGCGGTTTTTAATGCCATACATACGTGCCACAAAATCAAGATTTTCAATAATGCTTAGGTCTTCGTAAAAACTAAACCTTTGAGTCATGTAGCCGACTTTTCGTTTAATTGCCTCGCTTTCGTGAATGACGTTATAACCCAGACAAGTTCCTTCTCCACCATTGGGACTGAGTAACCCACAAAGCATGCGAATAAAAGTTGTTTTGCCACTCCCATTTGGACCAAGAAATCCGCAGATTTCCCCTTTTTGTACTTGAAGGTCAATTCCATTTACAGCGGTTATTGGGCCAAAGTGTTTCACCATGCCGCTTACGTTGATCGCTAAATCTTCTGCAGCCATTTCCATTAATTACTCAATCTCCACATCAACGGGTTGTCCTGGATGCAACGTGGCCGCTATTTGGGAATCAAATGCCACTTCGATCATAAAAACAAGTTTGGAACGTGTTTCAAGGCTATAAATAACAGGGGGAGTAAATTCTGCCTTGGGAGAAATAAAGTTTATTTTTCCTAACAGTGGTTTCTTGATTCCATCCACAAAAACGCGCACAGGTTCTCCCAGCTGGAGAGGACCTATTTTTATCTCGGGCACAAATGCCCGCACTTTAATATTTTCCGGTGGTAGCAGTGTGACCACAGATTTTCCTGCTGGAACCCATTCTCCTTTATTAAAGAGAGTGTCGAAAATGAAACCGGCCATTGGAGCATTTTGCCTCTTTTGGTTTAAATTCCATTCAGCCTGAGTGACTCTTTGCCGGTCTTGATCGCGATCAGAACGAGAACGATCATACTCCTGTTGGGAAGTGGCTCCAGGAATGCGAATCAATTTTTCTTGGCGGTTGAATTCGATCTCTGACAGAGTGAGGGCTACTTTTGCTTGTTCCCATGCTGCTTTTTCCAGCACATTTTCCTGTACAAAGAGAAGGTCTCCTTCTTTTACTTGTTCTCCGCGGTGAACAGGCAGTTTTTTCAGCTTTCCAGCCAAGGGCGCAGAAATATAAACGTATTCCCCTTCAACATACCCTTGAATTTTTGTGTTTGACTCTTTATTTGGATTCGCCTCTAAGGGGCTGCTTCCTGAAATAAACAAGATAAGGGATAAGATCGTCCATAGACAGTTCCAACTCATATTAAGGAACAATTTATAATAATTCGCCTTAAAAGGAAATGGATTATCTATTAGTGTAGAAATGAGGATCCCTTTGAGCAACAAAGAGACCTGCAAAGTTCAGAGTTTTTAACCTTGATGGCTTTTTTGTCTGTTCCCAGACAGGAATTTACTAAGAACTTCATTTTTTGGCGTTTCTTAATCATGTTTAACCCCTTCTTATTCCTGCTACTATAATTATACATCAGCCAGTTGCGAAACTCGTCCAGGTTGGTGAACTTCGGTCATTGAGGTATTTCTTGTCCTGACGGTCTTTTTTATTTAGCCCGTCTTTTAATTTGATAACTTAACTTTTTTGTTATAATCGTATAATTGGTATTGCTTTCGAAATACTCTTAAAAGGAGAGATAAACAATGCAAACCTTTTTTAAAGAAAGATGGAGTCCTTATGTAGCGGGTGCTCTGGTTGGTTTTTTGGCAATTCTTTCTGTAGTTTTAACAACGTTCATTATTGAGAAGCCAAAATATTTAGGGGCTTCTACCACGTTTGTTCGAGTTGCAGCTTTGATTGAAAAGGGGGTTGCTCCTGAACATGTGGCATCAAATGAATATTTTCAAGCCAAGAAAGTAAAGGTTGATTGGCAGATGTTGTTTATTCTGGGTCTCTTTTTTGGAGCGTTGACTTCTTCCCTAATGGGAAAATCATTTAAGATTGAAAAAGTTCCCTCTATTTGGAAAGAACGGTTTGGCAATAGAGGGATTGTTCGTGCGATAGGAGCATTTATTGGAGGGGTTATTGCCCTATTTGGAGTTAGGCTTGCTGGAGGTTGTCCTAGTGGTCATGGATTAAGCGGTATAATGCAATTGGCTTTGAGTGGAATGATTGCCATGATTTGTTTTTTAATCGGTGGAATGATTACAGCATATTTACTTTACCAAAAGGGAAAGGAGTAAATATGGAACTTCTTTTAGGGCTCTTAACTGGATTTGTTTTTGGATTTCTTCTTCAAAAAGCACAGGTGCTTCGTTTCGAAAAACAAGTCGGATTTCTCCTTTTAAAAGACATGACGATTATAAAATTTATGTTTTCTGCTATTTTAGTCGGTGTGATTGGAATTTATCTTTTAAGTGATTTGGGTATTATCACTTTAAAGATTAAGGCTACTTATGTTGGAGCTCAAATAATAGGTGGGCTTCTTTTTGGTGTTGGATGGGCTGTGGCAGGATACTGCCCAGGTACTTCTGTGGGGGCTTTAGCAGAAGGTCGTTTTCATGCAGCTTGGGTAATTATAGGAATGCTCGTTGGTGCGGCCATATATGCGGAGCTTTATCCTATGATGAAAGAATCCATTTTGCAATGGGGTCAGCTAGGCAAAATCACCATTCCTGAAATTTTTCATTTACCGCATTGGGTTGTCATAGGAGCGGTCGTTTTTATTATTCTTTCTTTATTCTCTTGGTTTCAAAAAAAAGGATTATAGAAAGAATATGATTTAACTATGGGAACATTTCTATGGATTTTAGTTAAAAGAAATCTGTATAAGAAAATGAAAGGAAGTAAAATGAAAAATATAAATCTTATTTCAATTTTCCTATTAAAGCCAAGGAGGACTAAATTTTATGAGAGTGCATAACTTACTAATAACAGCGACGATAGCTGGCTTAACAGCCATTTTGTTGTCAACTGCAGTAATGGCAGATGCTGATTTTGACAAAGGCGAAGCCAAGCCAAATCAATTCTGGTGGCCTGAGCAGCTAGACCTGAGCCTTCTCCGCGATCATGACGTGAAATCAAATCCCTTTGGTGAATCGTTTAACTACGAAGAAGAATTTAAAAAACTAGATTTTGAAGCTTTGAAAAAAGACATTGATGATTTGTTGACGACCTCTCAGAACTGGTGGCCTTCAGACTACGGGAATTATGGGCCTCTGTTCATTCGTATGTCGTGGCACGCTGCAGGGACCTATCGCACAATGGATGGACGAGGGGGTGCGGATGGGGGGCAACAGCGCTTTGACCCGCTCAATAGCTGGCCTGATAATGCAAATCTTGATAAAGCACGACGGTTGCTTTGGCCGATCAAACAGAAATATGGAAAAAAGATTTCGTGGGCAGACCTGATTGTTTTGGCCGGCAATGTTGCCATGGAAAATATGGGTTTTAAAACGCTTGGTTTTGGTGGAGGTCGTGAAGATGATTGGGAGGCTGACTTAGTCTATTGGGGACCTGAAGTTAAGTTTCTTGGCGCACAACGTCGAGACAAAGAGGGGAAATTGGAAAAACCTCTTGCGGCTGTTCAGATGGGTTTAATTTATGTCAATCCGGAAGGGCCCAACGGGAATAATGATCCGTTTGAAGCGGGCAAGCGTATTCGTGAGTCTTTTGGTCTTATGGCAATGAATGACGAAGAAACCGTGGCGCTTATTGCAGGGGGGCATACGTTTGGTAAAGCACACGGCGCTCATAGCGCAAAAAACGTGGGACCCGAACCTGCCGCTGAAGGAGTTGAAGCCCAGGGACTCGGCTGGATAAACAAAAAGGGTAAAGGGAATGCCGACGATACAGTAACCAGTGGATTAGAGGGGGCCTGGACTGCGGCTCCAACTCGTTGGTCAATGATGTTTTTAAATAATTTATTTGCTCACGAATGGGAGCAAACCAAAAGTCCTGCAGGTGCCACTCAGTGGATTCCAAAAAAAGGAGCTGCTGCTAACACTGTTCCTGATGCGCACATTAAAGGTAAGTATCATGCTCCGATCATGTTTACCACTGATCTTGCGCTGAAATATGATCCAGAGTATAGAAAGATAGCAAAGCGTTTCCAAGATAACCCGGGAGAATTTGAAAATGCATTTGCCAGAGCTTGGTTCAAGCTGATTCACCGTGATTTGGGACCGCAAGGACGCTACCTCGGCCCTGATGTGCCGGACTTAGAATTGATTTGGCAAGACCCTGTACCTGAAATCGATTATGAGTTGATTGATGAAGAGGATATTGCAAAGCTTAAGTTTAAGATTTTCGATTCAGGCCTATCTGTTTCAGAGCTTGTCAAAACAGCCTGGGCTTCTGCTGCCAGTTATCGTAGTAGCGATATGCGTGGGGGTGCTAACGGGGCACGGTTACGTCTTGAGCCGCAAAGAAACTGGAAAGTCAATGACCCTAAAGAACTCGAACTGGTGTTAGAGCGTTTGGAAAAGATTCAACAAAATTTTAATAAGTCACTTTCTGGTAATAAGAAAGTTTCGCTTGCGGATGTGATTGTTTTGGGTGGAGCTGTTGCCATTGAGCAAGCTGCAAATAAGGCGGGTTATAATGTAGAGGTTCCTTTTGAACCTGGCCGAACAGATGCATCGCAAGAGATGACTGATGTTAATTCTTTCTCCGTGCTGGAGCTAACAGCCGACGGATTTAGGAATTATTACAGCAAGAATAGTTTCCGTTCACCGACGGAAATGCTCATTGATAAAGCAAGCCTGTTAAACTTAACCATTCCTGAGATGACGGTTTTGGTTGGGGGAATGCGTGCGTTGGGGGCCAATTCCAAAAAATCCAAGCATGGTATTTTTACCGATCGGCCTGGAAAGTTGAGTAATGATTTCTTTGTAAATCTGCTTGATATGTCGACGAAGTGGAAGAAGTCAGATCAGTCCAGCGGACTTTATGAAGGGCATGATCGCAAAACAGGTGAGCTTAAATGGACAGCGACTTCTGTTGATCTCATCTTCGGCTCAAACGCCGAGTTGCGAGCGGTTGCAGAAGTCTACGCATTTAACGATTCTAAAGAAAAGTTTGCGCGTGACTTTGTTGATGCCTGGGTCAAGGTAATGAGACTCGATCGTTTTGATCTTCGGTAGTTTAATCTCTTATGATATTGCGAAAGTCATCCAGGTCGGGGAGCCAGTTTGAACGAGAGAGCCCTTTGGCCAATAGGTCGAAGGGCTTTCTGTATGTAGGGGAACTATGAGTGAAAATAACTTAGGGATACAACCACTGGACCAAGTCATGACAAGCCTTGGGTTGTCGAATGCAGATTTGGTGAAAGCCTCTACTGAACAACTCACATTTAAGGTGATTCAAAAGGCTCGCAAGGGCCGCCGCATTTCACCAAACTTACAACAAAAAATTCTGAATGCTCTTAAAGTAGCTTCGCAAGATAAAGATTTTCAGTTAAACCAACTTTTTAATTATTGAATCTTTTACAAGAACGATAGATGGGATGACTAAATATTACTTATGATGACAATTTACGTGGACTCAGATGCCTGTCCAATCAAAGATGAAGTGATGCGAGTTGCTCGGCGACATAAGCTGAAAGTGATTTTTGTGGCTAACAGCTGGATGCGTTTACCTCCTGAGTGGGATGCCGAATTAGTTGTGGTTGATGATCAACTTGACGCAGCAGATGATTGGATTGTGGAACACGTCTCTAAAGAGGATGTGGTTGTTACCGCCGACATACCTTTGGCTGATCGCTCGATTAAAATGGGGGCTAGGGTCATCGAGCCTCAGGGACGAATTCTCTCAGATGACAACATAGGAAGCATTTTAGCAACAAGGAATTTAATGCATCAACTTCGCGGTACGGGCGAAGTGACTGGTGGCCCCGCCCCTTTTAAAAAAGAGGATCGCTCGAATTTTCTTCAGGAGCTAGAGAAGTTAATACAACTTCATTTAAGGTCTTAATTCTCAATCTCATCTCTAGGCTAAGGTGTTGAAATGCATCCAACACGGGGAGTTTTGGCTGTTGGGGGATGGAGATTTTTAAAACTTATATATTTTTATTGTTATTTTTTTTTCGAATCGATTTGACAATAACTAGTGGATAAGAGATCAATTGAAATAAACCAGCAACAGAAGAAAGACTTCTTAAAGGCCTATTAATGGAATCAAGAAGTTCTTGGCGAACGAATTGCTCTTCCATTTCTCCCGTTTCTTTAATAAATGAAAGACGACGTAAAGCATAGATACCTAAAATAAAAGCTAGCACAAAAAAGAAATCCCAATGACTAAAGTTAAGAGTCTCTAGCTTAAAATCTTTTATAGGGCTTTTCCAATTTAAAGTTAAGGATAAATTACAAGAAGCAAAAAAATCAGCAAATTTCCCTCCAAGTATAGGAGCTATACCCGCTCCAATAGAGCTTATAATCGTATTAACGGCCAAATAAGATGTGGCTTCTCCTCTTGGAGCTAATTTAAGCCCAATATTAGATGAAGCAATGGCAACACCTGATGTTGCGATTCCCATCAGAATGTGAATTAAAATTAAAAGAGGAATGGTTAAAAAGTATTTTTCAGGCATGGTGGTAAAGGTCCATCCTAAGATACAAAATAAAAATAACGGTCCGCTGACAGCAAGAACTGATTTATTACTAAAGCGGTCTGCGCACTTTCCCCAAACATTTAAAAAATAAAAACTAAAAAGTTGGCTCAAAACACTAAAAATAACAACAAGAGACATGCCAAGTTCCAAGCTTTGCAGCATATATACGGTAAAAAAGGGGGCCGCTAAATTTACGGCAAAACTCCAAGCAAGAGTAAAAAGAATCAAAGATCTAAAGTTTGCATCTTTGAAAGGAGGGGCAAGTGTTTTTAAAAGGTGTGGTGTGATTGGGTTCATTTTGGGTTCGGGAATCTTTGAAATAAAGTAAACTCCAATCATTCCAGCAAGAAAGCCAAGAATAAAGAGAAGAGAATACCCGTATAAGACTTCTTCAGGATAACTTTGTTTCCACCAATCAATAAAGCCCCCAGCAAGAAGGGTTAAGATAAGTCCGACTCCTATTGTAATTTGCATCCGTTTGGAAAAAAAAGTACCCATACTTTTTTCAGGGACAAAATCACGCATCCAAGAATTCCAAGCGCAATTGGCAACAGAAGCGAGTGCCGAGTGGACAAAAACCCCACCCAGGACCAATCCCAGCGCAGCTGTTTTAGAAATAATAAAAGGAATGATTGCAATAAGAAGCCAAGGGAGACGACAAAGAAGAGCGGACAAAACAACAATCAAGCGTCTATTTTGAACTTTCTCTACTAAATAAATAGAGGGAAGTTGAAGGAGTTGTAAAAGAGCTGGAATAGCCGCCAAAAGCCCTATTACCAGATTAGAAGCATTCAATTCAACGGCAAGAGCCACTAAGATGACCCCGCCTGTGAAGGTGGACATTGCTTGACTGGCAATCCCATCCTTAATAAGTGCTTTTAGTCCTTGTTCAACTTCTTGTTCTGTTAGTTCTTCTTTAGGTTGAAGGTATCTCATTTTATCTTTGTAGTTTCCAGTGCTGACAGGCTTATATTGATGTATTCAAGCCCTTGTGAGTGCAAGGAGACTATATCATCATTAAAAGAAAGAAGTTGTGAAATTAAGTCTTGTGTCTCCAAAATAAGTCAATGTGATAGAATGTTTTGTTATGTGGCTGGATTTTACCTTATAGCCGAACAGTTTAATCTTGTTTTAACCACCACTCTTTTTTGGTTTGTTTTGGGCCATGGATCAGAAGTGATCTATAAAACGTATTCAATACCTGTTGAATGGGCCCAATTACCAAAAGAATATAACGTGTCAAATGTAGATCCGAGTCATGTTAGGGTTAGTTTATCAGGTCCGCGCCGTTACTTTTATCTGAAAAGAAAAAGAAAAATGGAAATTAAGGTTGATGCGGCAAATTGGAAAAAAGGGAAAAAACAGTCCGGTTACCTGATTCTTCTTTAACCCTTCCTGCTGGTGCTGAAGTCAGAAACATCTTTCCTCGTGAAGTGGCTGTGCAAATCGAGCTGGTCGAGTAGCTGGTTTGGAGTTTTGTATAGAAGTTATTTTTGACATACTCTTTATTTAATAAAGGTGGATATGGAACAGTTAACACTTGAAGATATAAATAAATGGATTAATTTACCTCTATTCCATATTGGTGAGACGTATTGTTGGAAGATTGGACCGCTTGATTTAACCATATCCCGTATGGAAAATGAGTGGCTTGTTAATCATTCTAATGATCACGACAAAGGCCGTTGGGGCTGTGATCTTGCCTCGTCATTAGAAGATGAAGTTGTTTGGAAAAGATGGGTTGCTTCAAAAGAAGAAAAAGTTATTTTTATTGAGCCTCTTTTTCCCGATCGCTCAATTATTATTCGGCCGGAAAGTCTGGTGACAATACCTGTAGGGCGCGAAGCTGTTTCTTTGTATACAGGTTCTGTCACCGAGCCCTTTCCCATTAAAATTCAAACTGAGAAATAGTCTGTAAGGCTGTTTATATAAGGTAGCTTTTAAAGATAACCGCGAATCCGAGGAAGGCCATAAAACCTACAACATCGGTAATGGTTGTTAGAATAATAGTCGAGCATTGTGCTGGGTCTTGGCCTATCTTTTTCATGATTTGAGGTATGGCGGCACCGAAAAGACCAGCCGCAATCAAGTTGACCACCATCCCTAAGAAGACCACTAACCCTAGATAAGGCTTTTTAAACCACACCCATGCAATGGCACCTGTAACGGCACCTGTTGTGATTCCTGTAATAATTCCCATGAACCCTTCTTTAAAAATAAGTTTGATCCCTTGTCCTTTTTTAATTTCACGCATCACTATTCCGCGCATGACAATAGCAAGTGATTGTGATCCGGCATTTCCTCCTTGTCCTGCAACCACTGGTAGGAAAACAGCCAGAACCGTTATTTGGGCAATAATGCTTTCAAATGTTGCCACCACCGAGGCAGCTAAAAAAGCAGTGGCTAGGTTGACAAAAAGCCATGGCAACCTCTTTTTTATTGAGTGAAACATGCTCGAGTTGATTCGTTCGTCTCCACCTGCACCAAACATTTTTAAAATATCTTCAGTGCCTTCTTCTTGAATTCCTTTTAATAACTTTTCAACATGTAGGATTCCAAGCAAGTGATTTTCGAAATCAACGACAGGAACAGCAAAAAACTTTCTTTTGCCTAAGTCTTGAACAAGTTGTTCGCGGTCAGTAAAGGCATTGATAGTGTAAATATCTTTTACCATGATGGTTTCTAAGGTGACTTCGGGTGAGGCAATAAGCAAATCGCGCATATTAATGACGCCGACAAGATGATTCTCACTGTCAATGACATAAGCATAGGAAACAGGAATTTGTCTTTGGGCCATGTTTCTGATTTTTTGAATGACGTCTTTAACTTTAATATCAGAGTGAAATGAAATAAAGTTAGTTGTCATGAGCCTGCCAGCGCTTTCTTCAGGATAAGTCAAGAATTCGCGAATTTCATGCCGAAGTTTTTCTGGCAGTTCGGAAATCATTTTTTCGCGAATGTCGTTAGGAAGTTGAAGAAAAATGGCCGCACCTTGATAAGGCTCTATCTTTTCAAGAATATCTTTAAATTTTCCGGTAGAGAGTTCTTGAATAAGTGTGGCTGCATAGGTTGTTTGTAATAGAGGAAAGGCTTTTGCAGCCAATGAACTCGGTAGTTCTCGAAGAACGGATATTGCTTCTTCTTCAGGCATTGCTTCTAGGCTTCGAACCGCAGAAAGAGTGTCTTTTTCAAAATATTTTTTAACAAGAGGGAGAAGTGTCGATGTTTTTTTCATAAGAATGTAAGTAGTTTATACCTTTTAACTTGTTTAACAAAACTAATTAAAGAGATGTTTATTTTTTCTTATGGAGCTTTATATTTGTCTTTAGTTGTGTTTGAACTTTTCTGTGCAGTGTTTCAGGTTCTTTTTTAATTTTACGGCGTATTTCTTCCATAGAAACTGAAGGAATGCCTATATGACAGATTGGTTCACCCGGTTTGACTGCAGGAAGGGTGGTCATTCCTAGAACAATGCCATCAAATGGGGCGTTGATTGTTTCTGCCTTTTGGAAAAAAAGGTTTTCACATTCCGCAATGACATCATCTTTTTTAACCAGGTCGCCTGGATGAACAGAAAAACGTAATATGCCTCCATTATTGGAGCGAATCCATTTACTCTTGTTAATTTCTGTTTGATACAAAGGAAGAAGAGGGTCTCCTTTGATCATGTTAAGGTGTTTTAAGATGTTTTTGACCCCGCGAATGCCTAAATCAACCACACCTGGTTCAAATTTTAATGTTTCGCCTGCCTCATAGAGTATGGTGGGGCAGTTTTCAGCAGAAGCTCTTTCGCGTAATGAGTTTTCATGGCCTTTATTGTTAATGACAAGTTCACACCCAAAAGCAAACCCCAATTTTTGAGCCTTGGAGATATTAAAATTAGCTCTAATTTGAGGGAAATTGGTTCGACAAGATGCGGCAGAATGTAAGTCGATTCCAAAATCACATTTTTTAATGACCTCTTCAAAAAGATGATAAGAGAGTCGACTCCCTAACGTTCCTGATTCTGTTCCTGGAAAACAGCGGTTCAAATCACGCCGATCAGGAAGGTAGCGACTATGATTTTCAAAACCGAAAATATTCACCACCGGAATACAAATAAGCGTTCCTTTAATTAATGTTAAAGGATTTGAAAAAAGTTCTCTAATTATACCCACACCGGTTAATTCATCGCCGTGTACAGCTGCAGTAATAAAAACTGTAGGGCCAGGTTCTTTTGCTCTATAGACTCGAATCGGAATCTGGATCGGCACCCCTGTATAGGTTTCGCTGATTTTTAGATGAATGTCTTTGGTGTCACCTATTTTAATTTTTTCTGAGCCAATTTTTAGAGTTGCTTTTGATTTCATTTACGAGTCCGAGTTCTTTTTTTAGGAGGGATGAGTGTTTTAAGGGTTTCAAGTTTTCCAAAACAGATAAGAATATCTCCAGAAGTGATTTCTCTATCTTTTCTAGGGTTAGGTATGGTGATGCTTTCTCGGATAATGCTTAAAACATTCACATCTCGATCTCTTAAACCACTATCAACAATTGTTTTTCCGACAAGTTCTGATTTTGGTCCTATTGGGATTTCAGCCACACCATATCCATTCTTAAGTGTGAGTCGCTGGCGAATGTCAATTTCAGGAAACATGACCTCTTCTTCCATGTAGTCTATGATAGCCCCTGCTATATCAACGCCTGTTGCTTTTTCAATCCCTTCTAATCCAGGGGAGGAGTTGACCTCCATGAGCATCGGCCCATCATTACTTTCAAGCATGTCCACTCCTGCAACCTTTAAACCTAAAATTTGAGCAGCGTGAACAGCTGTTGTTTGAAACTCTTCAGGTAAGTCTACCGCTTGAATAGAACCCCCTCTGTGAACATTACTTCTAAATTCATCTCCGGAAGCACTGCGGCGCATTGCAGCAATTACTTTGCCTCCAACAACCAGTGCTCGAATATCGGTTCCTTTGCTTTCTTTAACGAATTTTTGAATTAAGACTTGTTGCTTGGTACTTTGTAGTGTTTCGACAATTGCTTCAGCCATCTTTTTGGAGTCAGCTAAAATAACGCCGATTCCTTGAGTTCCTTCTAGTAATTTAATAATTACTGGGGGTTCTCCTACACGCTCGATCGCCGGCATGATGCCCCCTCTTTGTTTGACAAATTCTGTTAACGGAATGCCAACATGGTGCCGGCTTAAAATTTGGACGGCGCGTAATTTGTCTCGAGAAACAGTGATGGCTTGAGAGGTATTTAGACAAAAGACCCCCATCTGTTCAAATTGTCGTACGACCGCTGTACCAAATGCTGTAATCGAAGCTCCGATTCTTGGAATGATTGCATCAAAATTTTTAATAGGTTTGTTCTGATAAAAAAGATTTGGGTTCTTTTTTTCAACATGAATTTCAAATTCGAGTGTATTTAAAACCGAAGCTTGATGCCCCTTTTCTTTACACGCTTCAACTAATCTTTTTGTGCTGTATAAGTTTTTTCCTCGGGACAAAATAGCGATTTTCATTCTTATTTCCTTATAATTCTTGCTTTGTGAACATTTTCTTTACTTAGAACCTTAGAATGGGAGACATCAACTAAAAAATGTCCTCCGAAAGCGCTTCTTCCAATCAACATCCGAAAATTCATATTTTCTCGATCAACAAGGTTGAGCTCAATTTCTTGTTCAACAGGGCCTAATCGAATTGTTGTTTTAACAAAAAGACGTTTTGTTGGAATGCCATGACTTGGTTTGACTTTTCCTTTTCTGACAATTTTGGCAATGACCCGTTTTCTGGTTTTTTTCAGCCTATCTTTAGTCACAACATAAAAGCCAACGCGGTCATTAGCCAGAAACTTGATATCTTCAACATGTATGGCACTAGAACGAGCCCCTGTATCGACTTTGGCCTTTAACTTCAAAATACCCCATTCAGGCAGGTCAACGAGTTCGTTCCATCCAATAATAAGTTTTTCGTCTCTATGACTTTTTTTGCTTAGTTTTTTCATATAAATTGATTTTCCCTGCATCATTATACTCTAAAACAAATCGATTAGCTTGAGTTACTGCATTTTATGAGACTCTTTCTTCTGGAAGGGCGTAATGACTAACCTTGTTTCTATTAAGGGAGCCCGGAAGGGTTTTGCGGGCACCAGTTAAGGGTGTAAACAGTGAAACTAAAGCCCGCTTTTTTGCCAAGATTGATAAAATCGGTGAAGCTCTGTATGTCGGTTAGCTTGTCTTTCAAGTTTTCATCATCTGCTATTTTATTTAAAAAGCTCTCTATGTCTGACATTTAAGTCGTCTCCTTTTATTCTGCCTTCATAATAATTATACATGCTTTTTGAAGAGTCGGTGTGGAGGGGAAAACGAGGTTGGAGCTTTCTGTAAACTATGGTATTTTCAATAAATAAGACTATTTAGTGTTATTTATTGAAAGGAATGGCCATGGACTCAAATGTTTTAACTTGTAGTTATCTTTCACAAGAAGACCTTTTAAAATCAGGTTGTTTAGATTTTAACATGGCGATTCAAGCGGCTGAAGAAGCGATGCTTGCTTTTGAAAAGGGGGAGATTTTGTTCCCTGAAAAGATCGTTCAGATTTTCAGTCAAGAGACACAAGAGAGAATCAATTGTCTTCCAGCTACAGTGAAGTCAAAAAAGATCTGTGGAATGAAATGGGTCTCTGTTTTTCCAAATAATCCAGCTCTGTTTGGCATGCAAAATTTATCTGCTGTGATGATTTTGTCTGAAATTGAAAAAGGGTTTCCCCTCGCTTTTATGGAAGGGACGCTTTGTTCTAATATTCGTGTTGGCGCAATGGGGGCGATTGCGGCGAAATATTTTGCGCGAAAAGATTCTAAAAGCATTGGTTTTATTGGTGCAGGGGAACAGGCTAAAATGCATTTAATCGCCATGAAAACAGTTCTCCCAACATTAGAAGAATGTCGTGTGGCGGCTAAAACAGAAGAAGAAGAAAAGATCTTTATTCAAGAGCTTCAACCCATTTTTCCACAAATGAGTTTTGTATCTGCAAAAACAGATCTGGCTACAGCCATGTCAGGGGCAGATGTTTTAGTGACTGCTACCAGTGTTCAAACTCCTTTGTTAAAAGCAGAATGGATGAAGCCAGGTGCTTTTTACAGCCATGTAGGAGGCTGGGAAGATGAATATGCTGTGGCTAAGCAGTGTGATAAAATCATCTGTGATGATTGGGACACAGTAAAGCATCGCACTCAAACTTTGAGCCGTATGTACAAAGATAAAGAGCTCAAAGATAGTGATCTTTATGCCAATCTGGTCGATGTTGTCTCTGGTAAAAAAGAGGGTCGACAATCAGATGACGAGCGGATCTATTTCAATGCTGTGGGTCTTGCTTATGTTGATGTTGCCATTGCTATTGCGATGTATGAAAGAGCTCTGAAAGAAAAGGCTGGGCAGCAACTTAAAATTCAAGACTGTATGATCTTTCAGCACAAAGAGATTAAAGATTGGGTGCGGCTTTAATCAAAAATGCTAGCTTAATAAAATAATAATATCTGAATTTAACTTTTGAAAGGATAAATAAAATGAGTAAGGCTGAACCAATTATACAAAAATATATGACTTCTTCTCCGCAGACAATTGAAGCGTATAAACCTGTTACAGAAGCTAAGAATTTAATGGAAGAACTCGGTATTCGGCATTTGCCTGTGATGCATCAAGAAGAGTTGTTTGGTGTTTTGTCCGACAGAGACATAAAAGCAGCGCTAAGTATTATGGATACCAATCCAGAGTTAATCTGTGTCAAAGATCTTTGTCATGAAAAGCCTTATCATGTCATCCCTGAAACACCTTTGCATGAAGTTTTAGACGAAATGGCAAAACATCACTATGGTTCTGCGCTAGTGGTTCAAAATAGTAAGTTAGTTGGAATTTTTACAACGATTGATGCATGTAATGGCTTCTCAGAGATTCTTCAGCAACGATTTCATTAAACAGTTGTTTGTCCCCTTTACTTGTTCTTACGTTTTTCTTGTTTGGCTTTGCGTTTCTCCTTCAGTGTGAGTTTCGGTTCTTTTTTTTGTGCACTTTTATCTTTTCCCTTGTCTCGTTGTCCCATAACGTCTCCTTAATGATGTATTGTCGTGAAAAAATGTGTGCTTACCCAGCACAATATTAATACCTTATTCTGAAGTTTTCTTAAGAGAAAGTAAAGATTGGAATGATCACAAAATAAGGAGAGGCCGTTGCGAAACTCGCCCAGTATAGGGGAGCTTTGGCCGTTGGGGCGTAATTTGTCGTTTATATTAAAAAAGGGTGATATGGTTTCATTTAATGGTATAATGATTATATGAAGGTGTTAAAAAGAGCTTTTTTTATAATGTTGAGTGTTTGTTTGAGTGTGGGTGTTTTGAGCTTTTGCTCGGCAACTTGTATGGCAGATACTCAAGAATGTCATAAGGAAATTAAAGAGAGCGTTCCTTCGTGTCATTCAGAATCTCCTTCAGAGAACCAATCTGATAACGATAATTCCTGTCGCTGTCAACATTCTATCCAATCAGCTGTAAATGGGACTCAGCAAATTCAAATGACCCTTACTGAATTTAGAAGCACTTTAGCTTTAGTTCAAATTAGAGAAGCTCTATTAGAATCAAGACAGTCTTTTCAAGAAAACCGATCTAGAGATTTGGGCCCGCCTGGGCATGTTCTGGAATCTCTTTTAACCTACCT
>JAJCYG010000059.1 GCA_029263055.1 Actinomycetes bacterium | reverse complement strand
ACTGCCCTGTTTTCCACAAACGCCAGATCTCCTGTCGATCTAGGGGCGTTAACCTGATCCGCTTGTGCATCACCATGTCTACAGAACCTCCTCTTCGTTAAATTACACGAAATTCTGTAAACAACGCGCTTATTTCTTACACCTTACTGTTCTTCAGAACAGCACAGCTGTGTATGCCGCTGACGGAAATTGAGGTGGCCGACGAAATGCCTTTGACAATAACGGGGCTAAATGAATCGTCTTTTGTTCCGTTTCCAAGTTGACCATTCGCGTTTCTTCCCCAACAGTTTACTTGACCTCGCGAATCGAGTATACAGACATGGCCGTTTCCGGCTGAGATTGCTTTCGCCCTGTTTATTTTTTCAACGAAGGCAGGATGGGCAGAGGATTGGTGCCTGGTTTTCCTACCAAGCTGACCGAAGTGGTTCCCTCCCCAGCATTTGACTTGACCGTTCGAAAGAAGTGCGCATGAATATTTTGGTCCACCTACTCCCCCAACAACGATGTCGACGGCATTTGTTATCCCTTTTACCATTACGGGAGTTGAAGTATCGTGTCTGGTCCCATTTCCGAGTTGACCAAAGAAATTCTCCCCCCAACACGCGACTTCACCGCTCAACAAAAGCGCACAGCTATGATTTCCTTCTGCGGCAACTTTTGTGGCAGTGTTTATCCCTTTCACTAATACGGGAATGGCAGAATCCGCTTTAGAACCATCCCCCAATTGCCCATAATTGTTCCGCCCCCAGCATTTGACTTGCCCACTTGTTAGGCGCACACAGGTCGTGTACGCGCCCGATGAAATGGATATTGCTGAATCAATTCCTTCGACTTGAGAAGGGGATTTTACGGGCTTCTGACTTCCGTTACCCAGTGAACCGAATATACTGTTTCCCCAACATTTCACCTTACCTGGCGGCACTAGTATGCACCTGTGGGAGGTGGTTTGGGTAATGGCTGTTGCAGACTGGAGGTCCGACACGATTTTCGGAACCGAAGAACGGCCTTTCAAAGGACGATTAGGCTCGCTAAAGTTCCCCCAGCATTTGACCTGTCCCTCTGATAAGAAAGCACATGTGCTACCGAAACCGGCTGAAACGGCCAATACATCTTTGAGTCCGTTAACCTCCACCGGTAAAACCGAATCTGCTTCCTTGGGCGTTTCATTACTCCAGTCATATCCCCAACATTTCACGCGACTATCGTTCAACAGGGCGCAAGTGTAGTTGTCTTTGGCATCGATGTTCTTGACTGAGCCAAGCCCTTTGACTTCCGTAGGGTTATCGGAAAAGGTCGTTGTCCCGTTGCCAAGTTGACCCAGTTCATTTCTCCCCCAGCACTGCACGGTTTGGTTTAGGAGGAGGGCACAGGCGTGATTTGTTCCGACTGCTATCTTTGAAACAGTAGCGATCTCTTTGATAGTTATAGGAGTTAGTGGAACAACGGGTTTCTTAGTAGCACAAGAGGTCGCATTGAAAATAACGGCAATAACCACAACCAACAGCTTGGAATAAAGCCGCATAACATATAGTGGTCCGGGAAATTCGAGCAAAAAAAAGTAAAGAGATAAGTGGATCCAATTGGTATTCTAACCAAGAAGGAGACCACAATGACAAAAAGGAAGAGGCGGAATTTCGACGCCAGCTTCAAAGCTCGCGTTGCACTTGAAGCGATCAAAGAATTAAAAACCCTGGCTGAATTGGCGAGCGAATTTAATGTTCACACGAATCAGATCAGGAACTGGAAGAATGAGTTTTTGGAGAAGGCTTCCGTTGTTTTTAGTGAAAACAAAGATGATAAAGAAGAACTGAAACGGTTGAAGGAGGAGCGAGATCCCCTGCACCAGCGGATCGGCCAACAAAGTATGGACATTGACTTTCTAAAAAAAAGCTTGAAGAAACTGAACCTTCTGTAAGGAAGCTTATGGTGAAGAAGGACACGATTTTACCGATCAGACGGCAGTGCGATCTGCTATCCGTTTCAAGGGGCTCATACTATTATTGTCCTGCCGGATTGACAGAGATGGACTTGAAGCTGATGGAGAAGCTGGATGAACTATTCACAGAGGATCCCACGCGCGGGACACGTCGTTTGAGTAAGGCCCTGAAGAAGCGCTTTGGTCTGGAGGCAGGACGGGACAAAGTAAGACGTCTAATGCGCATCATGGGGATCGCTGCCATATACCCAAAGAAGAATTTGTCCATCGCAAACAAATCGCACCTTAAATACCCTTACTTGCTCCGGGGCATGGCGATCACTCATCCAAACCAGGTTTGGAGCACGGATATAACCTTTGTGCGCTTGAAAAAGGGATTTGTTTACCTGACGGCGATTATCGATTGGTACAGCCGCTATGTCCTTTCCTGGAGACTTTCGACAACGCTTGAGCGGAGGTTTTGCATAGATGCTTTAAATGAAGCCCTGGAGAAACATGGGCAACCAGAAATCTTTAATACGGATCAGGGGAGCCAGTACACGAGCGAAGAATTCACAGGAATCCTGAAGTCAAAACAGATCAAGATCAGCATGGATGGAAAAGGGCGGGCCTTGGACAATGTCTTTGTCGAGCGGCTTTGGAGAACCGTAAAACAAGAAGAGGTTTATCTGAAAGGATATCGAAATGTCTCAGAATGCCGAGAAGGATTGAGCGCCTATTTTGATCGATACAACAATCTCAGAGAACACCAATCCCTCGATTACAACTACCCAGCAGAAATATATTTCGGAGACATTCTGTTAAAGGAAGCAGCATGATGAAAAAAGAATCCACTTATCGAACACAAAAAAACTGTTTGATTTATCCGACCACTTCAACAGCCTCAATGGGAAATTCACTTGATTCTACGAAATTAAATGTCTTAGCTGTTAGAAAACATCGCGTTGTTTACACATTTGTTGATCCATGAAAGTGTTCAAATAGCTTTTCATAGGGCGTCATGCCGTCGATGCCCTTGTGGGGTTTGACGGTATTATAAAAGTTAATGAAACGCAACAGGCTGATCTG
>JAJCYG010000058.1 GCA_029263055.1 Actinomycetes bacterium | reverse complement strand
CTGCCCCAGTTTAATTGGGTGTGGTATGAATTGGTTGCGCTCTTAGCGATACCTACTTTGATTTATGCCAACTGGGTTGCGCTTAAACAAACGCAACTCCGTCGGTTTTTTGCGTACTCAGGTATTTCTCATGCGGGTTATCTTTTAATTGCGGTTGCTGCAGGGACTCAAGAAGCGAGCCAAGCCATTCTCTCTTACTTAGTGATTTACGGTTTAGCCACATTTGCTGTCTTTGGTGTGATCTTAGTGCTTGAGAAAAAACATGAAGAAGGATTACAGATTAGCGACTTAAGAGGCTTGTTTCAAAAAGCGCCACTTTTAGCAGGTGTGATGGCTTTAGGATTGCTTACTCTTGCTGGAATTCCGCCAACAGCTGGGTTTGTCGCCAAGTTAAATCTATTTAAAACAGCGTGGGCTCAAGGTTTTCATGTCTCGGTTTGTGTGGCATTAGCCACAGCCATTCTCGGTGCTTACTACTACACCCGAATCATTGTGACTTTGTTCATGGAACAAGCTAAAGAAGAAGCCCCTGCAGAAAAAGATCTTTATCCAGCTGGCATTGTCGCTATTGCCTGCTTTTTACTGATCATATGGATCTCGTTTTACCCAGCCCCACTCTTCTCAATGTTTTCTAATTAGTCTGTGATGTAGAAATTAAATGGAAACTTCTATAGTTTTAATAGGTGTGATTAGGTCGGCTGCTTTATCTTTTCCGGCTCGCCATATGGTATAGGCAATAAATAGTAGAAAGAGAAAAACAAATAATGGAAAGAAAATCAAGAATCCTGTGATCATTCTCCTGAGATCATATAAAAAGATGGCACTTTCAGAAATACCATATTTATGAATATCATAATGTATGTTTTCTTGTTCGATAAATTCTGAATCAAATGTTCGAAGAAACTTTTTTTGCTCTTCCCATCCAGCATGTTCTTCATTTAGTGAAAAGATACTCTCTGATAGATAGTCAGAATAATATTGAAAGAATGAATAGTTCTTTCTTTTTTTTTCTCTTTGGGCATGTTTGATTTCATGAGCTAGAGTAGAGGCTATTTTTATAATCGATTCCAATTTCAAGAATTCATCATTGATAATAATGGTTGGCTCTCCATCAATATGACCAAAGGCACCATGTACTAATGATTCGGGAACTGATTTTGACCGAGAAAAGTGTTCGACTTTAATGCTTAAGCCAGATTCTTTAATAAAACGGTAATTTTCTGGCATGTTCTTTTCTAATAATGTTAATGCCCAATAGAGTTTTGTTGGAAACTGTTTTTTGAATGAATCGCCTGAAGGATAGTGTTCTTGGTCAAAAGCTAGAGCCATTTTAAACCCATGAAGTTCTTTTAAATATAAACGAGCCCACACAGGGTTTCCTGGTTCTTTTTTATCAGCAATTTTTTTTAGTATTTTAAAATAGCCTGCTGTTTTTGAAGCATCTTGAGTATGTACTAGTTTTAATAATTCGCTTAAAATATTATTGTTTCTTCCATTAAGAGCGAGTCTTTCTAATTCTTTTGGATCTAGTTTTGAATAGTCTATAGGGCTTTGAGGGATTGTGATTAATGCCGCCTTGGGGTCGTATTTGCGTAATTGGTTTTTATTTGTTGTCGGAATCATTAAACTTAATACAGGTGCGAAAGAAAAAAAGAGTATCAGTAAGGCTGAAATAACCACTGTCAAAAATGAATTTTCTCTAGGTGGCAAAGAAAATTCTTCTGAAGCTTTTATCTCTGATGGTTCTGAAAGAGGATCAAAGAGGGGAACAACAACAGGGGGCTCCCATGGAAAAAGCGGGTTGATTGAAACAAATTTTTTCTTTAAGAAAGGCTCTTTGTTGCTTTGATTATTAACAAATGAAGTTGGGCTTAATGTTTCTTTAAATGATGTATAAGAAGAAACAGTCTGGTTTTGGCATAGGTCTGTCGTTAAATAACAGAGCAAAACTAAAATAACTAAACATTTTTTAAGCATCTTAACAGTATAATTTTACCATTTATATTGATGCTTCTCAAGGTAGCTCTAAAGAGTGTCTAGACAGGGAATTATCCCTTTTTTACATCTTCAACTTGTAGTGCTGAAAGCAGAACATAGACTGAAGCAATTGTGATTGAAGCAGAGTAGATGTATCCGAAGAGAAAGACTTTCCAAAAACCAAATGCCATTAATAAACTTGTGCCATAAAAAAATGTGGCAATGCCCCAGTAGTTAAAGATTTTCTTTTGGGCGCGAAACCCTTCTTTGATTTTACGTTTCTTTTGCATGGAAAAGGCAACTGCTCCAGCTAAGATGGCAATGTAAACTAAGTTTGCTAGGATTGCGTTTCCAAAATGGAAAGGGTGCCAATCATAAAAAGCTAAAGCTGATGCAAAAACAGCTAGCCAGTAAATAAAAGGGGAACCGGTTTTATTAAACTTCACCCAAAACAAAACAACTGCAATGATGTGAAGTAGAAAAGAAACATTTCCTAACAACTTAACTGTAAGTATTCCTGAAAGAAGCCAAGCAGCTAAGGCAGACACACCCAGTAAAATCGCGTAGGTTGTGACCAAAGGAGTCATATTTTTTTTTGTGATTAACAGATTTTTGTCATCATCTTGCTGCGCAAATTGTGTTTTATACATAAAGGTTTTCTCCCAATTTAAGATCTAAAAGTGCCCTATCATAGCCCAAACTCCCTCCCAAGCGCAACCTGTGGATAACCACAGGCTAGAAAAAGTAAACACCGGTACCCGGTACCGGTGTTTACTTTTAGCGGATGATATAGGTGACATCGGTTTGACCGGTTTGGATCATTTGGTCAAACTTTTTGCGGAGCCAGCGTTTAAGCCAGTAGCGTGTGAAAGGGATGAGTAAAATAAATCCAAAAATGTCTGTGATAAATCCTGGGGTTAACAAAACAATTCCACCGACGAGAATTAAGACGCCATCAATCATTTCTTCTGCTGGCATGGCTCCTTGTTGTAATGATTGTTGGATCCGCACATAGGTGACAAAACCTTGATAGCGTGCCAGCGATGCGCCTAAAATAGCGGTGCAAATCACAATCCCCATCGTAGGCCAAAAACCAATCAAGGTCCCTACCTTCACAAGGAGCGCCAGTTCCAGCATTGGCATCGCAATAAACAAAAACAATAATTTCGCAAACATGTTGTTTCTTCCCTTTCGTAACCCCTTGTGGATAACTAGGGTCAGGTACCAGCCTGTGGATAACGGGGCCTGACCCCGTTGTTCGTAGGTTGACAAAGTTGTAACTATTTGATATTATTAACGTTATTAAATATTATGAATAAAGTCAAATTGCTTTCACTTCTTTTAATTGCGTTATGGGTCTGCCCACCAAAGGGGAGCGCTCTGGCTCCGTTTAGTGAGACGTCTGAGAATAACTCCTATTCCGATGAATCAGGAGCGGACTGGCTTAAACGAAAAGTTGCACAACTCAGACTGATGCGGGTTGATTTTTATGATCATGGAAAAGCTGTGACCAACTATGATCAGTTTGCCATTGATGCTGCTTTATCCTTTGGTGAGTTTTTAATTGAAGATGATCTTTTTCAAGATCCCCCTCCACGTTTTGGTTCTGTCAAACATGCTTTGATTCCTCAGGAAGAATCTTTTGAGCCGTTTTTTAGAAGTTTGGTTTTTCAGGGTTGGTATGGACGAACGCTTGTGTTTTATGATCATGACAAAGGTAATTATAAAGCCTTTAAATTTTTAACAGAATTTGAAGAACCAGGAAAATTAGTTTACGAAAGTGAGTGGTTTGAGTTCATTCAAAAGTACAAAGATCAAATGGGTTTAAAAGGAACATATCCTCGACCCTGGTTATTAAATGGCGAAAGAGTTCTTCGTTTTAAATCTGTTCCAGGAGCATTGTTTTCATTTTTTAAATCAGCCATGGATAAAACCAATGAAACAATTCATATTGATTCAAGTAAGACTAACGATGGTTTAGGGCATACGGTCATGGCTTATGAAGTTGATTCATTGGATTACTTTCGCTACTTAAATGATTCTGATGTAACAGAAACAGAGTTTAATCAGGGGCTTGATTTACTTGTTCATGATACCCTTGCCCTTGCTAAGCATGGAATTTTGCATACCGCTTTAATTTCATCCATGCATGATAGTCCTCGTGGACGTCGGTTTGATGGCGGGCGCCATCTTTGGATGATTGATGTGATTAACAAAATGGAAGAGCGTCCAGGCGTGGGTCGGTTGCATGCTTGGTTAAATGCGCTTAAATATTCAAATGTACGATTAAGTGGTCTTGCTGATTTTGCAGAGCTTGCCTTTTTAGATGATATGGCTTGGCCTAATTATGTACCGAGCCGTCATTTTGAAATTAATTTAATGCGTTTTGAAATGGAAGATCGGCGTAAATTAATTTGGATGAGTCATCTTGGTGACCTCTTACTTGTTCACACACTTTTTATTGGAGAACGCTGGCGCCAGAAAAACCAATGGGATTGGGAAAAAAACGAAACATTAGCACCTCTTGCTGAAGAATTAAAAAATTTCTTTTTAACATTTTCTTCTCAACTTAATTTTGATTCAACCCAATTAGATTTTTTAATAAATCAAGTTGATTGGCTTCGTTTGAGTCGTCAAATGGCTCTTTTTATGGCAGAAGGGGATCGATATTTAGCTTTTCTTGAAGAAGGTAGAGAGAGCTCTGACGTTAATTTTTCTGAGTCAGTATTTGGTAAAAAAGTACGCGTTGATCTTTCTAAAGATATGACCCAGGCAAGAGGTTATATTCAAACAGATGTTAAAACAGGGCTTTATTGGAGTGCCTTTGACAGAGGTTTTTTAGAAAAAGTTTTAAGCCGACTTAGTGTGAAATATAAAATAAAACAAGGTCCTGATTTTGTGGGCTGGACAAAATTAATTCGTCCTTATGATAATCAAAGCATTATCCCTCTTTTAAAGAGCTTAAAAGAAGAGAATGAGGCAATGTACCTAGAGTTTCTAGAGCTTTTGTCTCCTGATCTAGGTCCGGTAAATGGTCCCTTTCCCATTCAAGAACTGGTTCGTGCCATGTACATCTTTACCACAGCAGCTATTTTGAAAGAACCCCAGCAAGAAGACCTTTATCCTGTAGATCTTTTTCAGCATCTTCGCCCTGATATTGGATCGGTGATTGGTTCTGGCCATGGAGCGATCTTAAATGGAGTCGTTGATACTAGAACTGGGGAGTTTCAAAAGAAGATAGGTGTGCTTCGGTTTAAAGATGAATATGATTCTCCAGAAACAATTGAAACCTATAAATTAGCCAAAGCGGTTTTTGATTCTAAACCAAACTTAAAAGACCATGTGATGAATGTCCTCGATATTGATGAGGAGAAACGTTTTGTTTATGTGGAGCTGATTGATGTTTCTTGGGGTGAGAGTCAGCGAAAGCCTGTTGGTTATCCAACGTCATTACAAGACTTTTTAGCCAACAAACCGACTGAGGATGAATTAATAGAGGTGGTCTCGCAGTTGCTAACCATACTTCTTGAGTTAAGAAAAAATAATCCTAATAATAAAGCGTATGACTTAAATGATTTGAATACAAAAAACTTTTTGTTGGTTAGAGATAATAATAAATGGATTGTTAAAAGAATTGATCTTGCAGATTTTGGAGAAGTGGCTGCTGAATCAGGAAGGCCATTTGAAGATATTGCGATTTTTTTGCAGCAACTTGTTTTTCCAAAATTTATGTATCTCTTAAAACAAGCAAATACTGCAATTGATTTTAATGATTTCTTATCCTTGGCTCTAAACCTTGAAAAACAAATGACCTTTTCATATAAAAAAGTTCATATCCTAGAACTGATCTATAATCTGGTTAAAGAAAAAGACTTTAGGCAAAAAGAGCTCGCCATAGAATTGGTTATTTTAGTCTTAAAAGCAAAAACACCTTATTTCAAACCCGACTCTATTAAAACATCTCTTTAACCACTTCTCTGATAGGTGGTTATTTTAATCCTTTTATCTCTGTTAACCTCATGTTATAATCCCAATCTTATGAGTGCTAAAACAAGAGCGGTTCATATTAAAGGTTTGCAAATTGGTGGTGGGGCCCCTATCTCTGTACAGAGTATGGCGGCAACGCGCACGCAAGATATTGATGCCACAGTGGGGCAAGTCAATCTGCTTCATAATAATGGGG
Organism: Actinomycetes bacterium; assembly: GCA_029263055.1. GTDB lineage: Bacteria > Auribacterota > JAJCYG01 > JAJCYG01 > JAJCYG01 > JAJCYG01. Next base: position 76,356 of record JAJCYG010000058.1, on the reverse strand, counting down.
CGGATTTGGTGCGTGTGGCCATTGATAATGATAAAGATGCGGCCTGTTTAAAAGAAGTGCGGAATCAAACTCAAGCTCGCCTTGTTGTCGACCTTCAAGAAAATTATCGTTTAGCAGAAACCGTGGCGCCGTTTGTCGATAAGATGCGGTACAACCCAGGTCATTTGCATCATCACGAACGTGAAAAAACAATCGAACAAAAAGTAGAGTGGATTGTTAACATTGCCAAAGAACATGGCACAGCCCTTCGCGTTGGTGTCAACTGTGGTTCTGTGGCCCCTGCTTTTTTAGAAAAATATAAAAATGATCATGTGAAAGCGATTGTGGAATCAGCCTCGTATCACTGCGATATTCTCGACAAACTCAAATTTGAAAACTTTGTGGTTAGTTTAAAAGATTCAGACCCCAACAAAGTGATTGAGTGTAATCAACAATTTTCGCAGCGTCGCCCTGATGTGCCAATCCACTTGGGTGTGACCGAAGCAGGGTTACTACCCGACGGTGCCATTAAAACTCGAATTGCTTTTGAAAAATTAATTGCTAAAGGAATTGGAGACACGTTGCGTGTTTCATTAACCCTTCCTTTTGATGAAAAATATAAAGAAGTCGAACATGGTCGCCAAATTATTCAAGATGTGAAAGATGGCAAGTTTATTTCGGTTCCTGATTTTGGAAAAGGGTTAAACATTATTTCTTGCCCTTCTTGTTCGCGTGTTCAAAACAATGACTTTGTAGAGCTCGCTCAACAAGTAAAAGAAGTGACTCAATATGCCAAAGAACACAAACTCACCATCGCTGTGATGGGTTGCCGGGTCAATGGTCCGGGTGAAACAGATGATGCTGATTTAGGTTTATGGTGCGGTCCCAATAGTGTGACGTTGAAAAAGAAATCAGAAACACTGGGGCACTACGGTTATAAAGAAGTTTTAGATGTGTTAAAAGAACGTTTAAATAAAATCATTGATGAGAAAAAACTAGCCGAGGTTTAAAATGGTTGAAGTTGATGTGGTCTACACCGGTTCTCTACGTTGCGAAGCAACACATGGTCCTTCCGGAAATAAAATTCAGACAGATGCACCTAAAGATAATATGGGAAAAGGGGAAGCTTTTTCTCCCACTGATTTAGTGGCAACAGCCTTGGGTGGGTGCATGCTCACTATTATTGGAATTGTCGGTCAAAAGAACAATATTGCCGTAGAGGGTGCCAAAGCCCATGTGACCAAAGAGATGGCCACAGAAGGTATTCGTCGCATCAGCCGTTTGGCAGTGACGATTACTTTTCCTCAAACTTATTCTGATAAAGAAAAATCCCTTTTAGAAAATGCCGCCATGACTTGCCCGGTTCATAAAAGTTTGCATCCAGAAGTCGATGCGCCTGTTGAATTTGTTTATCCTGAATAAAACTTAAGGAATCCTCTAATGAGCCAAGAAAAAACTTTTTTAACAGATATTAAAACGTTACGTGAACGCGCTCGAAAACATGTCGAGCAAGGTGCTGTTACTGATGGCTATCAAGCTGATCGTGAAACAGTCATTAAATTATTAAATGAAGCATTAGCCACTGAAATTATTTGCGTGCTTCGTTACAAACGTCATTTTTATATGGCTCAAGGAATTCATGCCGACCCTGTAGCGCAAGAATTTTTGCAACACGCCAACGAAGAACAAGTGCACGCCGATGAAATTGCAAGCCGTATTACTCAGCTCGGTGGCGAACCTAATTTTAGTCCTGAAGGATTAACCTCGCGCAGTCATGCGGAATATGTTGAAGGGGAATCGTTAGTTGATATGGTAAAAGAAGACCTCATCGCCGAACGCATTGCCATTGATTCTTATTCAGAAATGATTCGCTACATCGGAGACAAAGACTCAACAACTCGCCGTATGCTTGAAGGGATTCTTGCTATGGAAGAAGAGCATGCTGATGACTTGGCATCCATTTTATCTACCTTAGACCCAACCAAAAAAGGTTAATCTGATTTAAAGAAGGTGCTGATCTCTTTGAAGTAGCCGTCATAGAGAAGGCGGTTGCGTTTGTCGATGGAGCCAGAGATTTCGTGGCCTTTTGAGGGTTCGGTGCCGCGGACTTCTACCCACTCTGCTCCTGGTGTGAGGAACTGAAATCCGAGCAACCATTTGAAACGATCTAAATCTGGATTGTAAACAATTTCAAATTTTTCTATTGGCGCTTTTCCCCCAACAAAAACCCCTGCGACACCAAACGCTTGAGTCACGTAAATATTGTGGTCGCGTAATATGCGGGCAATTCCAATAATTTGTTGAACAGCACCACTGTGAGCAAAGAGTGCGATGTGATCGCCTGGTTTAAGGTTGCCGCGCTGAACAATTTTTTGAGCTAAAACGAGTGAGTCGCCATAAGATAAATTTAATGTGCTGTAGCCCACATCCCACATTGTTCCGTAGTTCCACGGAATTTGATAGACAGCCCCAGTATTAAGTGCTTCTTTTAAATAAGTCTCTAAAGGATCCATGCGTTGAGCATGATCATTAACCTGGTGAATACCTCCTAATAAAAATAAAGCATCCACTTTTTTTACAGAGGTTGTTGCAGAGGTGTGATCAAACCAACTCCCCACTAAAGGAAATTCACAAAAAAGGTTTTTAATTTCTGTTCCTGGGTTTTGTTTAGATTTGTTTTTAAAAAAATAGTTAAACAGTGATTTAGATGTTTCGGTTTTTTGAATCGCTGCTTGCCAACCTGCTTTAGGGCCGAGGTAAGCACTCACTTCTAAAAAGACAATGGGTGCTTTAGAAATCTCACAGCCAATTTGTTTGATCCCGCGTAAAAAAGTGAATGGCCAAGCTAAAATAGTTTCTATTTTTTCTCCATCTGTTTCGGAAGGTGAGGTGGTGAAGAAGACGTTTTTATCATAGGGAAAAACCGTGGTTTTAGGTACACGCCAATCCCAGCCTAAAACATTTTTATCTTTGTCAAAGTAGATCCCAACAAACGAAGCCCATTTACCAAAACCAAAATAGTCATAAGTCCAAACCGAATCAATTTCAGAAACAGTCTTTTTAAAATTCGCATCTAAAAGAAGAGGTTGATTGTTTGAGTTTGTTAGTGCCAATCCTTTTTTAAGATTTTCTTTTAATGTGCTGCTCTCTTCAAAAATTTCTTGAGGCTCTCCAAATTCTTTTAAAATGGCTGTTTGATTGGGAGTGGTTTGAGTGAGGCGTTCTTTAAACTGATTAAGAGCTTCTTGCTCATTGGCTAAGCAGGGAAAAGTCCATAGAAAGAGGACCGCTAAATAGAGTGAGGTTTTGATCTTCTTTTTTCGCATAAGAGAAGTTACAATATACGGCAATCATTTCTAAAGTTAAAGGCTTCAAATGAACGAACTGCAACATTCAGAACAGATTCGCCAAAAAGTGTGGGATAGCTTTGACCCTGAGTTTAAGACTGACAACCAGGTGTTAGGGCGCCGGACCCCTATTGGGTGTGTGGCTTTAGAGGTGACTCAGCGCTGTAACTTAGATTGCACGCTATGCTATTTGAGCGAGAATTCTGAAAGCGTCAAACATGACATCCCTTTAGAAGAAGTCTTTAAGCGAGTCGATCGCATTTATCAAGATTTTGGGGCTAACACCAATGTGCAAATCAGTGGGGGCGATCCAACCCTTCGTAAAAAAGAAGAACTTTTAGAAATCATTCGTTACATCACAAAAAGTAAAATGCGTGCGAGTATTAATACCAATGGTATTTTAGCCACGCGTGAATATCTGATTGAATTAAAAGAAGCAGGATTACGTGACATTGCGTTTCATGTTGATGTGACCCAAGAGCGTAAAGGTTTTGATGGAAAAACTGAAATAGATTTAGATCGTATTCGTCGTGATTATGTAGAACGCGCACGTGGAGTGGGGATTAATATTATTTTTAATACCACGGTTTGCGATGAAAACATTAAATACATTCCAAACATCATTGCGTTTGTTAAAGAAAATTGTGATGTTGTGAGTTTTGCTTCCTTTCAAATGCAAGCAGACACAGGCCGTGGGGTTAAAGGAGGCCGCGTCGAGGATTTGATTACGTTTGAGAATGTGACATCTAAATTAGAAAAAGGTTTAGATGCTAAATTGAGTTGGGATACGGTCTTGATTGGTCATCCACAATGCCACAGGATCACCAATGCATTGATTGCCGATGGCGAAGTGATTGACCTCTTTGACGATCCTGAATTAATCAAACTTGTGTTAGCTGCAGACACTGGAACGTTGCGTGTCTTAGATGGCGGTTCTGCTTTTGCTTTTATTGCACGTACCTTTGAGTTGATGCGAAAGAATCGTCAATTAGCAAAAGCATTACCCAAATATTTATTCCGTAAATTCAAACAACATTGGCGTGCATTGTTGCGTTGCCGTTTTCAAGTCCGCAAACTCACCATCTTTTGCCAAAACTTTATGGATGCCGAAAATCTTAATATGGAACGCATTCATCACTGCTCGTTTAAAGTAGCCACCGCAGATGGCGCTATTTCTATGTGCTTACATAACTCAATTCGAGACGAGTTCATTCTCCCTGAAACCCGCGAACTTTCCCGAGATGAAGTAGTCGCCCGAATCAAAGCTCGCGAAAAAGCAGCTGTGATCCGCGCCGTAGAAGAAAAAGCCCCATTGCCTGAAGATAAGTCCGAAGCCTGCTGCTCTACTTGTTAATATGGCGCCCTCTTTTTATAACTACTTGAACAGCAGTTGCTTATATGTGACTTAGTTCCTTCTTGCCAAACTAAGGGGAAATCGTTAAACTATTCCGCCAATGCCCAAAGTTTAGATGTGTTTACGTTAATAGGAGAAGAATAAATGAATACAAGTGAAATCAAAAATTTGCTCGGAGATAAAGCAGACAGTCTTCTGAATCACGAGTGTAAAACTATTTCGAAAGATAAAATTCACGTTCCTGGTCCTAACTGGGTGAGTGATATTTTTGGTCAATCAGATCGTTCGATTAATGTGATGCGTAATTTGCAATCCATTTATGGTACAGGTCGATTGGCTAACACAGGTTATGTTTCGATTCTTCCTGTGGACCAAGGAATTGAACACTCAGCCGGTGCTTCCTTTGCAAAAAACCCTGCTTACTTTGACGCTGAAAACATTGTGAAGTTAGCGATCGAAGGGGGTTGTAATGCGGTTGCTTCTACTTATGGTGTTTTAGGCATGGTGGCTCGTAAGTATGCCCACAAAATTCCTTTGATTGTGAAATTTAATCATAATGAATTGATGACCTACCCAAACAAATTTGACCAAATCTTTTTTGGAAACATGAAGCAAGCTAGAGACATGGGAGCTGCTGCCGTTGGTGCAACCATCTATTTTGGTTCAGCTGAAAGTAGCCGTCAAATTGTGGAAGTGGCTGAAGCCTTTAAAATGGCGCATGACTTGGGAATGGGAACCATTCTTTGGTGCTACATCCGAAACAATGCCTTTAAAGTGGATGGCGTTGATTACCATTCTTCTGCTGACTTAACCGGTCAAGCCAATCACTTGGGTGCGACTATTCAAGCTGATATCTTGAAACAAAAACTCCCAACAAACAATGGTGGTTTTAAAGCCTTGAATACAGGTGATTCAAGCTACGGTAAATTAGATGAAAAAATTTACACTGAACTGACTTCAGATCATCCGATTGATTTGTGCCGTTACCAAGTAGCCAATGGTTACATGGGGCGTGCCGGGTTGATTAACTCAGGTGGAGCTTCAAGTGGTGCCAGCGATTTAGCTGAAGCCGTTGAAACAGCTGTGATTAATAAACGTGCCGGTGGAATGGGCTTGATCAGTGGGCGTAAAGCTTTCCAACGACCTATGGAAGAAGGGGCTCAAATCCTTCGTTCTATTCAAGACGTTTACTTAAACGATGATATTACGATTGCTTAATCAAATATTTTAGCAATCTAATGAGAAGGGCGGGTCCAAAAGACCTGCCCTTTTTTTATCCTTTTATGAAAAAGATTAATTCCTCTCAAATAAACATTCGGATCTTATCTTTAGATGATTACGATCAACTCGTGGCATTGCATTCAAAATGTTTTCCTGAGATGTTGCCGTGGAAAAAAGAGCAGATTGAATCGCAAATGCAGATCTTTCCTGAAGGGCAAATTTGCATTGAAGTTGAAGGGGTGCTGATTGCGTCCTCTAATTCTTTAATTACCACGATTGATTTAAAAGAAGATCATGTTTGGGGTAAAGTGACTGATCAAGGTTACATTCGTAATCACAATCCTGAAGGCGACACGCTTTATGGGATGGAGATCATGGTTGATCCTGACTATCAAAAGCAAGGTCTGGCCACAAAGCTTTATGAAGCCCGCAAAGAATTGGTTCGAAAAAAGGGTTTGAAGCGCATTGTCATTGCAGGGCGTATGCCTGGTTATGGCAAGATTGCCTCGCAAATGACACCAGAAACCTATATGGATAAGGTGGCTGCAGGTGATCAAGCCGATCCTGTTATCACTCCTCAGATGAGAAATGGTTTCCAACCGATCAAAGTTTTGCCAAACTATTTTCCGTTAGATAAAGAGTCTTTAGGTTACGCTATTTTAATGGAGTGGAAAAGTTAAGATGAGTGAAAAAAGAATTGTTTCGCTAATTCCGAGTGCGACCGAAATTGTGGCTGCTTTAGGTTTTAAAGATGAGCTAGTCGGTCGATCGCATGAGTGTGATTTTCCTAAAGGGGTGGAGGCGCTTCCGTTTTGTACTGAGCCTAAATTTAATCCTGAAGGAACAAGTGCGCAAATTGATAAAGAGGTGAAGGCAATTTTAAGTGAAGCACTTGCTGTTTACCATGTCGATGCTGATTTGCTCAATCAATTAAAACCAACTCACATTATTACTCAAGATCAGTGTGATGTGTGCGCGGTGAGTTTAAATGATGTTAAAGATGCAGTGAGCCAAATAATAGATTCCAAACCTGAGATTGTTTCTCTCTCACCGAATAGTTTAGATGATGTGTGGAATGATATATGCAAAGTAGCTCAGGCATTAGATGCGGCTGACAAAGGCAAGGCGCTGGTGGCGCAACTAAAAGATCGCCTTGATCGCATTGCCAAGAAGTATAAGCCAAAAGAAAAGCTGCCAAGAGTGGCCACAATTGAATGGATCGATCCGCTGATGTCTGGTGGAAATTGGATGCCTACTTTAGTTGAGATGGCGGGTGGGGTGAATCTGTTTGGAGAAGCAGGCAAACATTCCCCTTGGATGGAGTGGGAAACCCTTATACAAAGCAATCCGGATATTTTATTGATTTTGCCCTGTGGTTATAATATTGAGAAGACAAAGGAAGAGATGGGGGCTTTGACACGTCTAGAGGGTTGGAATGATCTGAAGGCAGTCCGGGAAAATAAGGTCTTTTTAACCGATGGGAACCAGTATTTTAACCGTCCTGGCCCTAGACTTGTGGAATCTCTTGAAATTTTAGCGGAAATATTTCATCCTGAACTGTTTGATTTTGGTCATAAAGACCAAGCATGGATTCAATACTAGGAGAGTGCGATGCCAGCAACAACGAGTAAAGCTTTAAGTATAGGGGATAAAGCCCCTGATTTTAATGTGGTGGATTCATATGAAGAGAAGGTATCGCTAAAAGATTTTGCAGGTGAGTGGGTGGTTCTTTATTCTTACCCAAAAGATTCCACGCCTGGTTGCACGATTGAAGCCAATGAATTCACTAAAGAGATCAACGCATTTGAAAAACTAGATGCCACGATTTTAGGTGTGAGTGCTGATTCTTGCCAAAGCCATCAAAAATTTACAGACAAACAAAAATTAAAAATTACCTTACTCAGTGATCCTGATCATAAGATCCTTAAACCTTATGGCATTTGGCAGTTGAAAAAGTTTCTGGGTAAAGAGTACATGGGGATTGTTCGAACCACTTTTATCATTGATCCAAAAGGAAAGATTGCCCATGTTTGGCCCAAGGTCAGTGTCAAAGGGCATGTGGCAGAAGTGAAAGAAAAATTAAAGGAGCTTCGAGGATAAAATGGATAAAGACTACAAGGTTCTCAGTGTCACAGATTATGAAAAATTGGTTGGAGCAGAAACCATTGACCGACTCCTTAAAAAAGGAAAAGCACTCAACCATTTGAGCGTCACAAATGTGAACTCGACTTATTATGGTGGGGGCGTGGCTGAGCTGCTCGGTTCCATGACACTGATGATGAACAGTGTCGGCCTTCGAACCGGTTGGAGAACCATTACAGGAAACCCTGATTTCTTTAGTATCACTAAAGGAATGCACAATGCGTTGCAAGGGGGCGATGTTACTTTTTCAAAGAAAAAACTCGATATGTACGAAGCAATGGTTTATGAAAACACGGTCCGAAATCATCTGGATCAAGATATGGTGATTGTCCACGATCCGCAACCGCTTCCTATGATTCGCCATTATAAAAATAAAAAGAATTGGTTTTGGCGTTGTCACATTGAGTTTTCTAATCCAAATCCTAAACTGTGGGCTTACCTCAAACCGTTTGTTGAACAGTATGATGCGGCCATTGTTTCGGTTCGGGAATATGGGAAGAAATTAAAAATCCCTCAATACTTTTTTATGCCAGCCATTAATCCGTTTTCTTCTAAAAACAGAAAAATGTCTGATAAAGAGATTCAAGCAAAGCTGGATGAATACAAAATCCCAACCGATTTGCCTTTAGTGGTTCAGGTCTCTCGTTTTGATAAGTGGAAAGATCCTGAAGGAGTAATCAAAGCATTTAAGATTGCGCAAAAAGAGGTGAAAGCCCGTTTGATTCTTTTAGGGAATGTGGCCACAGATGATCCTGAAGGGATGGAAGTCTTTGAATCTATTTTGCATGAGCAGAATGATGAAATCATGATCATGTCGGTGGAAGACACTGAGCTTGTCAATGCGTTGCAACATAAGGCTGATGTGGTGCTGCAAAAGTCCCTTAAAGAAGGTTTTGGTCTTACTGTGACTGAGGCCATGTGGAAGGGAACCCCTGTGATTGGGGGCCGTACCGGTGGGATCCCTTATCAAATTGACGATCGGGTCAATGGCTTTTTGGTTTCAACCATTCAAGAAACCGCAGAGTGCATTGTCACCTTAGTTAAAGATGAGAAATTACGCCGAAAAATGGGAAAACTGGCTCAAGAGTCGGTTCGCCAACGCTTTTTGCAAACTCGTCTCTTAGAAGAGTACTTAGATTTATTCCACGATTTTAAGTGCCCTTATCACGCATATGACCAATAAAAAGTAACCACCGATACCTATATCGGAGTTTATTCAAACCGCTGACTATGGAGTCTAATCCATGGTCAGCGGTTTTTTTGTGCCAAAAGTTATCCACAGGCTGGTACCTGACCCCGGGTTGTGGATAACTTTGTTTGGGTGGGTTATTTCATAAGAATTGGCACGATTTGGGTTTTGGGAGAAGGGTTGAGGAGAGGAGAAGTTGAACTTTCTTCATTCTTAAAGCTTTTATTTTGAATGGCTTACGTATTTAAGTTTATTTAATTGGCTTGGGCCTTGACAAAACCATTGAAAACTGCTACTCTTACCCCGTCACTTGTATATAGGTATATCCACAGGATTTCCTCTATCAGTGACAGCTAGCTTTAAGACAGGGCAAACCTCAAGCAATTGTGGGGCGCAAAGCTACGGGACTCTTAAAATCGACACTTCGGTGTCACCAGTTGTACTTATATTGTTGTAGTGGGAGAACTCCCACTAGTTGTGATGTGAGTATGACTGAAATTGTTTTTGTGAGAGTTGGCCGAGTTGCAGTTTTAATCAAGCATGCAACTTGGCTATTTTTTTGTTCAAATTCGATTAAGGGGTAAGGTTGATAAAAAAATGTTAAAACTAACTCGAAACAAAAAATATAAGAATGTGGTTCGGTCGATTGCTAGCGTGATTGCGTTCACGTTTATTTGCAATGACACAGGCCGCGCTCAAGGGATTGGGTCTGTTCCTGTAACAGCACCTAACATCTCTCTGAATCAATCTGTCAAAACCATTTCTTCAAGTGCCAATGAGTTTCTTGAATCACTTCGTATTCCAGAGCAGTTTGGTTCGTTAAAAGAGGTTTATCTTTCTAATGAAGATGTTGATGTGGTGGCTAACCTCAAAAAAGGGAAAGTAGCCAATCCAGCCATTATTCAAATTCAAGATTCGCATGCTAATTTTGAAGCTCAATCCCACATTGCTAAAATTCTAGAACAAGTCTTGTCTGATAAAGAGAACTTACCTGGAAAAGTTCTGATCGCAGTTGAAGCGGCTCATGGAGAGGTTAATCCACAATCTGTGTTTGGTTATGCTGATCCTCAAGTTCAAAAAATTGTTTCAGATCTTTTTATGCGTAAGTCTTATCTTTCTGGTGCAGAAGCTTTTGCTTTAGAGTCTGAACAACCGTTTGAGATTTACGGAATTGAAACCCCAGAGCTTTATCTTAAAAATTTAGATATTTTCAAAAAAGTTCAATTCATTAAAACTGAAAATTTAATCACGTTAAAGAGTGTTAAAGAGTCACTTTATTCCATTCAAAAGAAAGTCTATCCACAAGAGCTTTTAGATCTAACTCATAGTTACCGTCAGTATGAAGACGGAACCCTTACATTTAAAAAATACCTTTTTCAATTAGAAGAAGCTGCTATTGCTTCTGGAGTGAGCGCCACTCTAAACACTAATTTTCCTATGATTGAAGCTGCTTTAGCTGTGCTCCACCTTGAAGATAAGATTGATTTCAAACGGATTGAAAAAGAACGTCGTTATTTAATGAAGGAACTTCAAGCAAAGTTAACTCAAGAAGAGTTGGCTATTTTTGTTCAAGAGAGTTTGAAGTTTCAATTAAACCATGTGTCGGCTTTAAGTTTTTACACACTGCTTGAACAGTTTGTTGAAGAAAATTACATGGCGCCAGAAGCTGTACGTGAGCGTTATCCTAATCTTTTTCTTTATGTTGATTCCATTAAAATGCATGCCAACATGGATGGCCCGGTTCTTTATGTTGAGATTGAAAAAGCGACTCGCGACATTCAAGAGCTTTGGTTGCAAGATATGGCACAAGTAGAACTCGATCGTTTGGAGTCGCAATTAAGCTTGCTTGAAAAATTAGTTCAACTTGAAATGAGCCGCGAAAATTTAGCTGTTTGGGCAACGCAAAAAGAAGAACTTAGTTTAAATAGCCTGCTTCAAAGCTTGAATCTCATTATTTGGGAACGCCCCAATGTGGCCGCTGAAGTAGAAGCTTTAAAAGAAGCATTAATGAAGTTAGATCTGCTTTTTGAGCAGACGCCTTTATTAGAGTCTTTTTATGAGATTGCGATTAAACGTGATCAAGCCATGGCTGAAAATTTGTTGGCTAAAATGGATGAAGAAAATGCTGCTTTAGTGGTGATGATCGCAGGTGGTTTTCACACGGATGGGGTTAAGGAAATTTTTGCGGGTAAAGATTTGTCGTATGCTGTGGTGGCCCCGCGTATGGTTCATTATGATGAATCTTCTTATTTAAAGCGCATGCTTAATGTACGCACTCCATTTGAGCGTGATTTGCTTCGTTCTGGGAACCGTTTGGGAATTGAATTAGCCAGTGCAGCAAACCCAATGCAACAACAAACAATGTTAAGTGCTGCTTTGGTTAGAACGCAGCTTACTTTTTTAGGACCGATTGTTAAGGCTGCTTTAACCGGAGTGACTCTTTCAGACTTAAACGAATTAAATCAAGCTCTTGATTCTGGTTCAATTCAAATGAAAGGGCCTGTAGGAATTGTTAAAGCTCAAGCTTTTTCAGATATGGGTTCTGAAAGCTTTCGTGCGGTTTTAGATATAAATGGAACTCCGTTTTTAGTGCTTGTGGTGGATGCTGAAAAGGCAAAAGATCATGCAATGCTTTTAGGGGATAGAGAAGAACGGTATGAGCTTGATGCTTTAGGCAAAACATTGGTTTTTCAACAAGGAGTGAGCTTAAATGAGGTTCCTCAAACAACGCTAGAACTTTTTAGAGAGCGTAGTCTTCACAGCCAACGGGGTAAACAACCAGCTGTAGAGGTTGAACCTTCTGAGCCACCGCATGTTGCAATCCTGTTGACAGCAGAAGAAAGTAAGGTTATCCGAGATCTCGAGAAAATTTTAAATCCAGGTGTTGAAGAAAATGAGCCAACATCTAGAGTTGAACGCGCTGTTTTAAAGAAAGCATTAGCTTATTCTTTTCTTTTAGATTCAGAGTTAAAAAATTCTATCAATGAAAAGTATTCTGGATCAGGTGTCTACTCTAATTTGAATATTGTCAAACGTCTGATGGTTGCTGTCTTGTCCGATGAGAATAGCGACTTATGGAATGCTGATGATCCTGAACCTCTTTTTGATAGTTTGACTCCTCATTTTGATGCGGGACAAATATCTGCGGTTAAGCTGGCGTTACTTAAATTAAGGTTTTATCCTACGAGTGAAGCAAAGCATTTTGTCGATAAAAATTTATACAGGTTGAGTGAAGAGGATGCTCCCACCTTTTTTGGCCAGATTGACTTTTTACTTGGAGCACTTTTAAACAAGAGCGATCTAGATCAATTTTTAGATTTGCAAACCGATCGTTTTATTCAAATTATTACTGACCAAAACTCTTCACTTACTGTTGAGCAACAATCTTGGATTCTTCCTGTGACAGTGTCAGGAGCAACCGAATCCCTCTCTTTGAATGAGTTGGTAGTTGCTGATTCAAAGAAGGTGCTTTCTGACGATAAAATTATTAAAGGTGTGGTTATTGCCCTATTAGATGCTTTTGCGCATCGTCTTGAAACAGACTTTGCTGGAGAAACAGATCCAGGGGATGGAAAAGGAGGGCCTCTTACGATTGCAGCTCGTATAAAGGATGAAGTCGCCGCAGATAAATCAACTGAAGAATATTTTGGGATGATTCAGCGTTTTAAAGATAAGTTTCAATCTCAAGAGCAAGTTGGGATTTTTGATCTTATTGAAAGAGAAGATACCCTAGAGACATTTGTTCAGCGCGCCAACCTTGTTTTAGGTTTTTACCCGCTAGCTCTTGGTCTGACTCAAGAAGATGAATATGAAGAAGATGAAACTCAAGCTGCTGAAGTTGAAAAAGTAGAAGATGCTGAAGTGGTTGGAATGCTTGGAGGAGATGTGGCTCCTACAGCTCCTTCTGAGGAAGAAGTATTGCTCTCTGAGTTGCGGTCTTATTTTATTTCGCTTGCTTCAGCACCCAACCCTATTCTTTATAAAAAAGATTTAAGAAAAGCATTAGCCCTTATTAGCCAAGCACCTAAACCAGTTCAAGAAGCTGCCTTAGCTTTAGTTGATTCAACCGCTGATCGAGTGGATCTTTTGATTCAAGCAACGCTTCAATTTCGTTTACAGCGTTGGTCTGAAGCAGCGGATCAAGTCATAGAAAACCAATTAGTACAAAGTAGCTTGGTTTTGGCTCGAAATAATTTAGAAGATGTTTCTGGATTGAGAACTAAAATAAAAAACTTATCTTCTTTTCTGCAATCCTTTAATACTGAACAAACCGTTCTTTATTTTGAAACACTGGAATCTAAAATCAGTGATCTAGAAACTGAAGAACAAGCTAAAGTGCGTGAAGGGCTTGACCGAGTTTTTAGTCTTGTGTTTTCTCATTACGGTGCTCAATATGGCTATGACGTTTTTATTTCACGTCAAACCGATCGATTGGCTGAAGCTTTAAGCGAAGAATATAATGTTTCTGATTGGGTTAATGGCCAGGCAAAGGAATCGATTCAAACGTTGCCTCAAGTGAAGCCTGTTGCTGTTGAAATGTTACGCCCTCTTTTAGAACGGATGAAACTCTCTCTAACTAAAACTCAATTTGTTGACAGAGATTATGCGGCTCGAGTGGAGTCGGGTGATATTACAGATCCTAGTTTAAGATTTAATCAAGAGCAGTTGCGCCAAATACAAGCAGATGCTTTTGTCAAACAGGTTGACCTTTTATTGGCTCAATTAACAGGAGAGAACAGACCTTCCATTATTGAGATTCATACTGTTTTAAGACACATCAAAGACATAAACGAGCAGTGGCGTATTTCAAATGAGAATCAATTTAGTCTCATTGAAGAAAATTTTACTTTTTCTTCAGACTCTTTTCTTCAAGAATTTCCTTTAGCAGAAAGTTTGATGCATTATTTAAACCAAATCAATGGTGAAGATAGTTCATATTCACAACTAGAACTTTATGAGATCTTTTTTGCTAACCCCATTTCAAAGACAATCGCTCTTTACCCTGTAACAGCTTTTTTAGCTCCTTATTTGTTGACTAAAAAGCCTCAAGTTCCTGCTGTTCAATATGGGGATTTAGAGATGGGTATTGCTGAGGCTCCACCAGAGGGTTCAACGGTTCCATCAGCAGATCCTACAGATATTGATTTAGATGCTGTGCAAGGTTTGGGTGGTGCTCCTGTTGCTGCTCGTGTTCAGCCTGTTCAGAGAGTGCGGCAACGCCCTGAAGAACCTACTGTTACAGCGGAAGCAGTGACTCCAGCAACACCTCTTCCTGCAGTGACACAACCCGCTGCTCCAGTTGGGCCGCAAACACCTGATCGTCAATTAGCGGCAAACCAAGCAGGTAAAGATAAAGATGACGAGGAAGAATATTCAGGTGTGATTCCAAATACACTTCGTTTGTTGTGGCGTGTGATTGCTGGACTCATCGCCATTGGTTCACCCTTAGTTGAAGGTTTTTTTGAAAGTGGAGCCATGGTCACAGCTAGTTTTAATGGTGTGTCGTTTTACCTTTCTTCAGCACTTTTCTTCTTTGCTGCAATGTGGATTGTGACAGCCATTGTGATCAATGATGGCCGTAAATTAGAAACCGAACGCCAACGTTTAAAAAGAGAAGCTGAGGGGGATGCCTCACGATTTAGACAGGTTGTTCGAAAAATAATTGATGCTTTTTCTCCGCTAATCGGAGTAGGTGTTTCAGCTTATACTATTAATCAATTAGCGCTAATGGGAGGCATTGCTGTTGCTGCTTCGCCATTCTTTTTTCCTGTGGTTTTTTTCGCACTACTCATTTTTGTGCTCCCACTTTTTTCAGAAACTCGTTTGATTAAAAATAATATTCTTCGTTCAAATTTAACCTCCATTTATTTAACAGCAGAAGCATTTGCTGTTGGAGTGGTCTTAGCCACTGTTTTTCCTGGTTCTTTCCTTTATATGTTATTAGGTTTGACTTTGGCTGTTGTGGTGGGTGGAGTGATTCGTGTCTTTAATAAAATGCCAAGCCGTAACAAAGGTGAATTTTGGGCTAAGTTGATTGGGTTTTCAACAGCCCTTTTATTATTGCCTGATTTGATTCGAGTTGTGGCTCAGCCTTTAGTTCAAGGGGGCGTTGGAACCGCTTTTTATGCTCACGTAGATGCTTTAGCTTCACTTGCTCAGGCATTGGCCTCTCAAAATTTTCTCTTTATCATTGGATCTTTTATAATCGCTTTTCCTTTTATTCGAGCTGTTTGGGCGACTCGTGGAAATGATGAAAAAGCACAACGTTGGGGAAATGCTTATGTAGGGGGAGCTTTTGTGGTTGTTGCTCTTGCTCTGTTCTGGTTTTATCCTCAAATCGCTCAGTTGTTGATTAATGGTTTTGGCGCAGATTCTTTCGGAATTTTAAGTACTTTAGCTAATGGAACCCATTTTATTTCTTATTGGGCCAGCTTCTTTGCTGCCGAGCCTACTGCTTTAACTCAGGCTGTTGTGGTAGGAGCTTTCTTTGCCATTGCTAAAGGGATTCATTCTGTTTGGACGTTTCGTCCTAGAACACGTGGAACCTCTTCTGATCGCCGTAATCAAAAAGTGACCCGCGTTGAAGAAAATAAAGTTGATAATGCCACGGTTGAAGGCATGACTCTTTTCACCCCAGTCCATAATGAAGATATTCATATTATTATTAAGGGATTGCGAATGCACCAACGTTCTGCTGGGTATTATAAAGAACAACTGGCAACCCGTGGTTTAGATCATCGAGTGAATATCGCGCGTGCTGATGACTACTTGTATTTGTTGGCTGATAAAGTAAAGCCTAAAGCAGAAAAGACAGGAGCTTACTTTAATGAACTAAGAGAAGATGTGCTTAGACACAATGCTGTGAATCCTTTATCAGATCCTCGCCCTATGGAAGATCTTTTAGATTATCAAGATGTTATTACTTTTGTGATTCAAGAATTAAGATATAAAGATCCAAAAATGAGTTTTCAATCTGCTTATGAAGCTGCTTTAGAAATGGTGGAAGGTTTACTAGATGACCTTAATCCATACCGCGATCGTCTGCGTAGTTTAAAAGAAGTGATTGAAGTGAATAAAGTTTTTGATGTGGCTGATGCTGAAAAAAAATGGAAAGCAGACCAAAGCCATAATAAGGCATGGACACGCCATGAAGTGATGGATGAAGCCTTAAAGCGTTTGCATGTGGTGCAAACAGATCGTCTTAGAGGGACAGGAGACTTAACAGATAAAGTTCTGGACCTTATTTTGGTAAAAGCGTATCGAAACAAAATTGAATCAAATTTAGAGCCTGTTGCTGATGCGGATGCGGTGAGTGAGCTTAGTAGGATGAACTTAGAGATGGCTGACAGCGCCCTTGTTCTTAATTCATTCAAATGGGTGACTCAGTTTATGTCTAAGGATAATGAAGATAATACTAATGATAATTTTTTTGGAGAAGCGCTGTATCGATTAGGCGTGACTGAAGAGAATTTTGAAAATCTACAACAACTTTATGTGCGAACTGCTTTTTATGAAACACAAAAAATTCAATACACGTCTCGTCCTAAGCATGGTGAAGTTTTAGATAAAGGTAAGGTTTATCGCCGTCATGGTTTGTTTCCTAAAGCGAGTAACCAATCAGTCCCATTTCAAATTGATTTTGCGCTTGAAGAAGTTGTTAAGCTTTCTAAAAGGCTCGGCGATACGTTTGCCCCTGTTTTAAATCGTCATAAAGCGTGGATGATCTTAAAAACAGAACCTGTGTGGACAATCCAAACAAAAATATTAAAGAAGATAGACCCTAAAAACGGGGGGCTCTCTTATACCGATGCCTACCGTGAAGTAAAGAAAGAGCTTTTAGATCAAAACCAAATACACCCTATAGTCTTTGCTTGGATGGAGCAAAAAGCAGGCCATCGTTTCATGGCTGAAATTTTAAATACGTCTGTTGAAGCGAGCCAAAAAATTGAAGAAGACTTGGCTTTACAAGAAAAAGTGGTTCAACATCACCATGCTCGAAGTTTAACAAAAGAAGAGAAGGTTATTCAAACTGTTGCAACCTCTCTTTCTGTTAGTTATAGAACCGCTAGATTAATCGTTCAAAGTGAAGACTCTTCTAGTGCTAATGAAAATAAAAAAGCACGTAAAAAAGCATTGTTTTATTTGTTAGCAGAGATCAATGGGATTAGTAATGATGCTGATAATGAGACTTTATTAGCAGAGATCCGTGGTGTTCCTTCTGTTCCTTTTGTTGGTTCTTTGGTGCCAATAGATCCTCTTGCTCCAGATCACCCTGTTTGGGAAGAGCAGGTTGAAAATCTTTCTAAAGCGATTAAAGCAAAAGCAGACGACCTGATTGACCTTGCTTTAGGACGTAGCCAAGCTCTACAAAAATGGGCGTTTATGTCAGCAGCTGAGGTCTTAGGTTTATCTGTTCAAATGACTGATAGAGTTGAAAACAATTTAAAAGAGTTTGCTGAAGAAATTCGTGATGAAGAAGGTCGGGCATTAACTCGATCTGAAGAAATAATGAAAACGATCGCGAGCGCCCTTTCTATTTCTTATAGCACTGTTGAAAAGATTTTTGAAATAGAAAATAAGCTAACAGAGAATGAAAAGGAAGAGGCAAGAAAATTTGCGCTTAATCTTTTAGTGGCAGAGAGTAATGGTATTGACTCAGATCCATCTGTTAATCCTGACTGGGAAGTTGAGGTGCAACTCCTTGGTGAAGAAGAGCTGACTGATGGAATAGAGATTCTTGAATTGGTTTTAGAGTATAAACAATCCTTAAATGAAATAAAGATGGCTTCAGTGTTGCGCTATCAAGAAGATGTCTTGAACAAACGTGTTAATGAAGTGGCTCAAGCAGATGGAAATCTTTCTGTGATTCCTTTAAGTCCGCGTCATAAAGAATTGATTCGGATTATAACTCAACATTTAGCTGAATCAGATCCTCTTAAAGCTCAGTTTCCTAGTAACGTTTCTGTGCGTGAATGGGAGCTTTATTATGACGTGTGGACCGATGCAAGTTTTCTCCGCCGTGCTCCAACCGAGTCAGAAGTAACCGCTCGTTTTAGAGAAGTTTTATATGCTCAAGGGATTCGCGGATTTTTAGGGGATCAAGTTCATGACACTATGCATGAAGAGTTGGGCTGGGGTGATTTGATTTCAAACAAAGTCAATGGCGAACCTGCTGAGCATTATATGGGTTTAAATAAAATCCTTCAGTTTGATGACAAATCTTCATGGGCTGCTACACAAGGGACCTGGGAAATGGCTAAGTTTATGTTTGAAAATCCAAACTTAGCCATTGTTCAAAGTACCACTGAAGCAAATAACAGCGATGAGAACATGGTTACTCGAAATGTGGGGCCTTTAGTCGGCATCTTTTCTAAAGAGATTGTTCCAACCAATGACATGACGTTTGCTTATGGGCATAACCAGTTAGTGAGCCGTGTTTCATTGCGTGCTTCTTTAGCTTTTGATCCACACATACGGGGTAAGGATTACCGCCGTAATGTGAAGAAGAGAATTGGTTCTCCAGGTTCAGAAAAAATTTGGTCTCAAGGTTTTGGAGTGCGTCCATTAACCAATGTGATGCATTCTCGTTCAGGTCGTACCTTTATTGCTGAAGATGCTCAGCAACAAATGATGTCAACTGAGTTGATTAATCCTGTAACCGGGCATAAGTTTGATTCAATTACTGTCACCACTGGTTATGAAGGAACAAGTGAAGGAGTGGTGCCTGACTTTAACGTGACCTCTTCTGTTCGAACATGGAAGTTTGCTAAAGGGGCTTGGGAGCTTTTAGGAAACACAGTAACAGAAGTATTTAAAAATGCGCCTCGTCTTTATTCGTGGCCTGTCTTTGGAACGGTTGCTTTTTTATTAATGCAAGCAGGTATTCGTGGCTGGACTGTCTTTGGATTGCCTTTTCCTTTTCCTGATCTTTCTTATGGAATCAGTACCATCTCAATCTATTTTCAACAATTTGGAATCAGCCCTTTTGGTTTGCTTCTTTTTGTCGGCTCTCTTTTAGTGATGAATCTGTTGTGGCAAACAGCCAAACAAATTTGGGAAAAACGTCATACTGGAAGCAAGTGGAAAGCTTTTCAAATGGTTGTTGCTTCTGTGCTGTTGACTGGGATTGCTGTTGGTTTTGGATTGCTGTTTTATAACTTAGGTCTGCACCAAGTTGCCTTATCCTTAGGCCAAGCTCTTTTTAATCTTGAGTTTGTTGGTCTGGTCCGCGAGTTATTAGGTCCGACTCTTTACGGATTAGTTAAGTTTGCTCTGGTTGTTTATGCGGGTTTAAAAACAGTTCGTTTTGTGATGTTGCGTGGTGAAGTAAGCGAAGTTTTATCTAAGCTTCCTTTTGTTGGGGAATGGATTCGTTATTACTCAACACGTGAAGTGGCTGAAGGAAACTTTTTTGCGAGTTTGGCTAAAGCAGGCATTGTGTCTCTACTGGTGGCTCAATACTTAGGTGCTGTGGGACCAGCTGTTGCTCTGGGATCGGCTGTTCCATTAGTTGTGATTGCCGCTCTCTTTAATAGTTATACATTAGAAGATAAGATTGATCCTTCGAAAAAAGTACTTAAAGCAGCTGTTGGAACTCAAGGAACATTTACAAACTTAGTGAGTGCTGGGGCAAAGGTTGTCCGCTGGCAGGTTTTGATTGAAGCCTTAGAAGCTGTGCGAGCAAGTTCTTATCAAGGGTTTAAAACATGGGGTGGACGTTTTTGGAATGGATTCTTTTTAACAGCTTCTGCAGCTTTAATTCTTGTTTCTAATAATTATTCTTCGTTGATCTCAGAAAATGTGATCTCTGGGTTTCGTTCAGTGGTAGTGGATTTATTTGGTCCCTTTCCAGGAATGGAACAAGTCCTGACAAATATGGGTGCTGTGATCACCAATGCTTTAGATTGGCTCCCTTCATGGGAGATTATTAGCAACCCTGCTTTGACTTCAGTCTTTGGTTTGGAAGTTGTGCAGTTACTCTTGTTGGCCTTAGTGGTTGCTGTTCCTATTTACATTATTTTTTATGTTGGTTTTTCTCAAACCATTGAAACCTTGAAAAATCCATCTCGTTTGCTGGGTGTTTTTAAAGTTCGCTACTTGTTGCCTCTCACTGCTATTACAATTGCCGCAACAGGTTGGAGTCCTAAAATTGCCGGTGTCACTTTATTTGAACCTTTTTGGAATGGTTTTTTAGCCGGGTTAGGGGCTTTTCCTGTAGAGCTTGCTCTTTTCTTTGGTTTTACTTTTGTGATCGGTGGCATTGTTTATTTTTCATTAGGTGGGGTGATCCCGCAAAAAGTTAAAAATGCTGTTAAAACATGGCCTGGTATAAGAACATTTCACCGAGTTTTAGTTGGGGCGTCTAAAGCACGCGGTCTTTTTACTGAAGACATGCTTTCTTTCTTTAAAAACCCACGGGTTCCTTGGACAGCTAAAGTTCAATTTGCCTCAAATTTATTTGGTTTTGTGATTTTGCTTCCTTTAATGATTTTAACATTTGCCAATATTTGGATTTGGAATTTAGGTATTTCTAATGTTTACACAGCCATGCCGCTTATGTTGCTTCCGTTTGGAATCATTGCTTCATTAGCGCCAAATGCAATTAACTTAGAATCATTTGCTAATGAAAAAGTGAGTCGCATGACATCTTTTTTTAGAATCAGTCCAGATGACAAGCGTGGCGAATATGCGCCGGCTAAATTTTTGAAAAAATATTTGGCTCATAAGCAGCTTCGTTATGTGGTTATTTTAGGCGTTATTTTGCTCGCACCTATTTTAATGCCTTTGGCCTATCTCTTTTTAACTTGGTATTACACAGCTCAAATGCCTTCGCAAATGTTTGGGGCTACAGGACAAATGTTTGGTTCGGTTAAGCGAGCTAGTCATACTGGAGTGAAAGCAAATGTCAATGTTGAGAGTAAAACCTTTAGAGAGATTCTTGTTTCAATCTACTCCAAAAGCATTATTTACACACAGCTTATGGGATTAGGGCTGATTGGTTCGATTGGCTATGGGGTTTTGATTGGAACCATTCCAATGAACAATTTAGTGTTATGGGCTGTTTTGGGAATGAACCTTTTTATTGGTTTAGGGATGATTGTTTCGCCGATTATTTTCTCCCGTGAAATTGTGGCAAAGACCTCTTCAATGGTGGGAAGTTTCAAGCTCTTGATATATAACGCGGTTAAAAGGGTCTTTTTAAACCCTGTGGTTCCTGTCCTTTTACTTTTGATTGGAGCGGTAGGGCCTTTTATTCCGCAAATTGGTTTGCCAGGCTTGATTGCTTTAGGTGCAGGAGCGGTTCTTTTGGGAATCAGCATTTTCTTTTTTGATTCATCGGTTAAAACCCCTGCTTTTAGAACAGCAGGAGAACGATTCAAGCGTTTTGAAGAAAAACATATTCAGCCTTGGCTACGTCGATTGGTGTTTTCGGCATTTTTATTTTTGTCATCATCCTTATTTTGGTCAGGTCTTTTAAGCAATCAAGGACCTAGTTGGTTGCCACAACGCTTGCGTGCTTTAGTGGCTCAGCTGAACCGTGTGAACCCGATTCGAAAATCAGATGAAGATGCTGATCTACGCCAATTAGAACTTCAACTTGCCAATCAGTCTCTTAATGATTTACAACAAACCAGTATTCGCTTGATTGGATTGAGAGGGTCTACAGCCCGTTTGAATCAAGCTATTCATGAAGCAGGTTTAATGGTGCAAGACCGACAAGGGCGTACGAGCATTATTGAAGCTCGAAGACGTACTTTGCAACTAAGCAAAGTTGAGGCCTTAACAGCCATGCAGTTTGCTAGTACACGTAATGTGGATGTGACTCGTTTGATCAATCATTTAAATCAGCTCCGTCAAAAAGAGATTCAAGCGATTCTGGCTTATGAGCAACTGGCCACAAATGTGAATAGCAGCACCTCATTTAATGCCCGTTCTTTTCAAGCCTTTATTCAACAAATTGGTCAGTTAAAAGTTGATTACGATGAAGTGAGCAATGTGATTGGTTTGTTTGAAACACAACTTCGCAATCAAGGGTTAAGTTTAAATGATCCTTCTTTAGAGGCGGTTACTCGTTTGGTTAATCGATTAAGAGATTTAGCTGTTCAAAATCGTGGCAGTTGGGTTCAACTCGAATCATATTTGGCTAGTCAAGGAGAATTAGTCTCTCAGGGCGTGCAAGATAAACCTGTGATTGGTGCCATTCAAGGAGGTTTGCAATTAGCCCAAATTGAACGCCTTGCTTCTGATGATGCTGATCTCTTTACTCAACAAGTTGATCGAGAAATTGCCCGTGCTGATACAGCATTAAGACGTGAGCAACGTTTACTAACAGAAGCACAACGTTGGTTAGCCCACTTGACTCAAGTCAAAGATTCAAATGAACTTCAAATTCGTGAATTAGCTCAGCACTATAACTTGCTTCATATTCGTATGAACGCAGCAAGTGAACGGGCGCGTCAGTATAACGCAAGCGAGCTTCTTGCTGGTTTGGGAGATGTCTCTGGTTTAGCTTATTCATTCTCATACAATCCAATTTGGATTGAACAGATAATGGAAGCAGAAGATCTTTACACGCAAATCTTAACTCAGTATACCTCTGTTTCAGGAAGCCAAGTTGATGCCGATGCCAATAAAGAGCGTTTGCTCACAGCGATTCAATCAGCTCGCAACAATCCTCTTGGGAGAACAATATGGACAGGAAATGGAACCGCCTCTTTAGACAATTTAAAAGCGGTTGTGGAACGCCTCGAAGCTGGATCCTCCCTTTCATGGGCTGAGGTTAAACGTCATTTAGTTCAAGGACTTCCTTTTATTCGTCAACTTCAAGCAGGCACTCTTTCAACAGATTACACGGCCCGTTATTATACTGAAATGACTCATGATCTTGATTTGTCTTATGCTCACTCTTTAATTTATGCACCAAATCGTCAAGCACCACGTGCTCAATTTCAAACCAATCGTCGCGCTGAAGTTATCTCTGATTTGAGCCAAGACCGAATTGATTGGTCTCTTTTTGAACAAGTGCTACGCCGAGAATTTGGCAATCACCGCGCAGTAGAATTTGCTGGTATTCGTAGCCAAGTGTATCGACTCTTTAGAAATGAAATTCAATACCTTAACCGTGATCAAGCCACTGTTAATCGAGTGCTTGCTGTTTTAAACATTCGAGGTGAAGTAAGTAATGCTGATTTGGTTTCTGAAATTAGCCGTCGCCCTGTACTTTCTCGTACACGAGCTTTAGCACTTTTGCAGCAGCTTAAAGATACTGGGGTTGTAAATGGTGAAGGGCAAACCATTAAGCTTCCTGCTAACTTTTTACAAGAATCTGTTTTAAATCAACGCATGCTTGATGAAGTGTTGGCTGAGGGAGTGTTGGCTCGACAAGGATATCAAGCTCTATCTACACAAATTCGAAGTGAATTACCAGCTGCTCTTAATGAGAGGACTCAAGTTCAATTGCGTCTTTCAGTTCGTTTAGGAAACATTCATGGCTATGATGGCGTTTCAGGGTTTGCTCGTATTATTCGCCAGCGTGAAGAGGATGATATTGAAATTCGCATTCGAGGGATCGCACAATTGATTGCAGATTTGTCAAGCGGAGGTTCAGAAGACATTTTACGGATTCCTTTATCAGAACTTGTGATCCCTGCTTTTGTACAAGGATCAACTCGTTTAGCCAGAGCGCAAAACTATTTAGCTTATTTACGAGCAACGTTAGATGAACTTGATGAACTTCGTTTGGCTGAAGAGGGTGTGGCCCGTGCGCAAGAAAAAGTGCGTGCTACTCAGCCACAAATTTTAGCTCGATTACGTTTGAGCGCAGGTGATAAGTATGATGAAGAAATCAGTATGTTACAGGGTCGCCGTTTGCAACAACGTCAATTAGTCCATCGTTTGACCCAACGGGCGATTCAAGCAGATCAAACATGGTTTCGTCAATTAAGTCGCTTAAGAGAATATTTGCAGCGCCTGTCTCACCGCCATGCTTCAGGCGCGCCGATCCGAGTAGTGGTTGATCGTTTGTTAGTGCAATTAGAACGTTACGAACAGGTTGTTGGAGAAGCTGACTTGGCTCGAGAGCGTTATGTTTCTGAATTGATTCGTTTTACTTTAACAGAACGCCGGGCTGATGGATTAAGTCGTTTGGCAAACCTCCGTACTCTTCACAGGCAAAAAGAGACCACGTTAAATACTTTAGGAGAAACGATTAGAACAGATTTACAAACATTAGCTGGTCTCGACCAATCAACTTTAGCTGAGTGGATTCGAACAGAGAGAGATACTCGAGCAGCAAGTTTTAACTTTCAAGATTATTTAGTCAATCGTTTGTTACGCCGTTTGCCTGTTGCGATTTCAGACATTCTTAATGTTCGAGCGGCTTCTCAAACCTCTTATTTTCGTGATGTGCGTGAGATTGGATTGCGTGACCGCATTGGCACCATTGATGCTGTGTTAGCTGGATTGGATTCGCATTCCACACGACGTGTGGTTCCGCTTCCTGGTTCAGGCCGAACAAGTGGGGGTGTGGTGCCCGCTGTTTCAGGAACATCCTTTTTAGTGACAACAGATAATTTAGCTACAGGGGTGATGCAAGATAGTCGTGTTGTGGCAGCTCAAGCAGGTTTGGAACGGGCACGTTTGCAACGAACAAGTCGTTACCGTCGATTTGCACCAAGAGTGGCTGCTGTTTTAGGTGCCAGTGATTTTGCCACAGAGGGGACAGCAACAGACTCTAGCCCACGCGAAACAGATTTAACGGTTGGAGCACGTGCTTCGGTAAGTTTATCGGTTCAAGATTTAATCGAAGCTTCTCAAGTTAACCGTGCTGTTCAAGAACAAGAACATGCTGTTCACCAAGCAGCTCAACAAGTTTTAATGGAACGTTTTATTGCGGCATCAGATGTTCTTTTTTCTCGTCAAAAGGTAGAATTGGGTCGAGCACATATTGAAGGGCTTCGCTTGGTGTTGAGTGAAACAGAAACTAAATATAGAGAAGGCCGAGCCAGTGCTTCTGATGTGGCACTTGTTCGTACAGAGATTTCACGAGAAGAATTAAATCTAATTGTTTTTCGCAGTGAAGTGTTTCAAGCAGAAGCAACATTACGGCGTATTTTAAATATACCTTCAAATCAATCTCTTAGATTTAATGATCTCGGAATTGAAATCGATCAAATCCGTTCTACTGTGGCTCAACTTCAAAATGGGGCGTTAACCAGAATGTTGGAGCATGCCGGTATTAGTCGCGAAACTCTTACTGCTTCCCGCGGACAAAACCTTGACTTACTTCGAGCTCAAAATCGCGGAGAACAAATTCAAGCAGGACTTCGTTCAGCCGCTTCCACTTCTATTTTTCATACAGAAATGGGAGAGCATTGGTCTGCATTGTCATTGGTTCCACGCGTGTTGGTTAATTTTTCTTATGCGCATGATTTTGTTGATTCAACCAACACATTAACTGCTGATGCCCGCTTGATTTGGACTATTTTTGACACTCAAACCGGTCGTAATATTCGCCGTCAAGTTGCCTTAAGTGACTTGAATTCGCGCGAACAACTTCGCATTTTACATGATGAAAAATTGCGAACCGAACAAGTTTATCGTGCCCAAGTTGAAACCCAACAACGTTTCGCCACATTGTTGCAACATTTAGGTGATGCAGCAGGTAGAATGCGAACCGTTGATATTCCTGCATTGCGCCGTGCTTATCAAAACCATCCAACAACAGAAAACCTGCGTGAGTTAATGGCTGCTTTAAGATTGCAAGCTAATGCCATGGATTCTGCGAGTGTGCGTCAACGTTGGATGCGAGAAACATTAGGGGCTCAAAGAGGGCAAAACTTAGTTCCTGATACATGGAATGGCCAGGTTCAAAATTTAACTGATGTGTTTCGAGATATACCAAACCGGATGATTCAAAACCATCCTGAAATCTTATTTAGAGACTCAGAAATACAATTAGCCCAAACCATGCTTGATACAACTGGGGGGCTTTGGGTTTTTGATCGCTTTAGTTTGCAAGGTCTTGCTGGAGCGCGTTACCAAAACTTTACAGGCAACTCTAACAATGTGCCAGGTCGTTTTAGCAATGGACAGTGGTATGTGGGTGCTCGTGCTGAAGTGAGAATTAACACCTTAATTGATGAGCAACAAGCGCTTCACACTGCAGAAATCAGAGAGCATACCGCTCAAAAAGCAGTGGCTCAGTTTAATCTTCGCAAGCGTGGAATTGAGACTTTGATTCGCATTATTGTTTTAAACCAAGCCTTGGTGGTGCCAACAACTGGTGGAACAAATCGCCAATTTCGTGTGAATCAAGACAATCCTACTCAAGCAACAACTGAATTGCTTCAACTGTTAAATCAGTTTCAGTCCCTTCCAGGGATGAGAGCCCGTATTCAAGCAGACCTATTGGCTGCAACTCAAAACCGAAATGAAACTCTTTTTACTTTAGAACGCCTCACACGCCAATTAGCGATTGAACTTGGGATGAATCCTCGGGCTTTGCAATTAAATATTAATATGACGCTTAATGAATCAAACATGAACACATTGGTGGCTCAGTTTGCTGATTTGGTTCGAGCTGGAAGAAGTGCTCAAACAGAGTTGCGTCGAGCTCAAGAAGCGCGTATAGCGGCTGAACGTCGTTTGCGTGAAGAACGTAATTCTATTTCAGGGACTTTTTTAAACAATGGTGTTCTTTTTGCTGAATACACTTACGCACGCTCCTTTAATGGAAATGGAGATGAGCATCAACTTATTGCTGGAATTGATTTAGCTGCTCTTTTTAGCCGAGATGAATCAAGCCGCCGTCGATCTAGAGACCGTTTTTATTCTTCAAGTTCACGTTTAAGTGTGACTCCGGGTCAAGATAGCGCGCGTGCTATTCGTAGTCGTACAGAAGCTGCTGCGGCACTACGAAGAGCTACAGAGCGTAAACGAACCACGGGTCAAGAATTACTACAAGCTGAACAAGCTTGGACTCGAGTTCGTGGTGATACAAGTGTGACCAACCAGCGTTTGTTTTTTGACGCACGTCGTCGTTATTTAAGAGCTGTAAGCGCAGACAGAGAAGCCTTAATGAATTTGGGCTTGGCTCAAATCACAGCGTTGTATCACGAGGTGCCTAATGTCACTTCGGCAACACATTCAACCACACCGGCTCAAGTACGTAATTATTCGTCAAATCAAACTTATCTTGAAGCAGCCATGACTCATTCGAGCATTATGCAATCAGCTCAAAGTAATTTGCAACAAAAGCAAACTGCTTTGCAAACAGCATTAGATAGTGCTGGTATTTTAAATCGTTTAATTCGTTTTGATGGATATCAATTAGAATATACGGGTCGTCAATTTGAAAATCGTCCGAATAATGGCAGCAACATTGTTACCCATGAAGGAATGGCGCGTGTTCTTTTTCACCTTAATCCTTCTGCTTCGGTTCGCGCAACTGTGTTGCAAGCTTACTTGGATTATGTTCGCGCGTTAGAATTAAAGGCTCGCACTGAAGCTCAAGAGCGGCTTCGTATTATGCAAGATCTAATGGGTGTGGCAGTGAGTGGGGATCAACTTTATGTTTTAACTGAAACATTAAAAGGGTATCACAATTCTTTAACTGACACGGTTGTTCGAGTCGGTTCCACTCGAGGCATTGTCTCTGCATGGGCTGGTCTTGCAGGACGAGGAAATCGTATTTTAGCTGATGATGACTTGAGCATTTTAAGAGATATTCTAGAGATTGAATATGATGGCACATTAGAATTGATGCTTGCAGCGCGTAACTTTAGTCGTCTTTCTGCAGGTGGAGATGCGACCAACCAAGCTATTCTTGATCAGGTTAATCAATTTGTACATGGGCAAGCTGCTCCAGAGTTTAATCGCGATGAAAAACGTCGTATTATGGATATGATTGCCACTGCATTTAATGGGCCTCAAACTCCGGCTCCTTACTTGACTTTAGCTTTAACAAAGTTAAGTAGTCTCCAAATTCACAGGTTTTTAAACACAACCAATCCTGCTCATATTACTTCAATGGTTAATTTAGGTGGATTTGGTGAGTTTGCTGAACCTGCTCGTCGAGTAGCAGCGCAAACATTGCTTGAAAATTTAAACAATTTTGTGCAAGAGAATGCAGAAGTTCAAGAAAGTCTTAATATCTTTAGTATTAAAGAACAACAACTTAATCAGTTGCGTCAACGCAATCAAGATGGACTCAATCTTTTAAAATTAAATGTGGGTCTTAATAGTCAAGACACTTTAACTGTGACAGGCATCGAGCGTTTGGGATTACATCGTTACAATGGTCGTCGCGTGTTACCCACTGAGTTTCAAGCTTTGTTGAGCTCATCTAATTTAGATATAGAGGCTTTAAATGAAGCCGAAGCCAATTTGTTGCGTACCAGTGACCTTTTAACCACATTGGGAACTCATTCTGAAGTGATGCAGTTTGTTTTAACGGGGCAAGACCCAACCACAGATGCCGCACGTCAAGAAATAGAGCGTTTGAATCTTCAGCCATGGGGTAATAATACGTTTGAATATATCTTTTTACGCAACATGCGCTTAGGTGGCGGTGCGGGTGTGAACAATTTTAACTTTTCTAATTCTGATGGTAATCCTACATTACAAGCGTTCTTAGAAATTGGGCTTGACTACCTCTTTATTTCTGAAATTGATGATGCGATTGAGCGAACTTATTTAGCTCAAGAGGCGACGCGAATTGGAACATCCATGAACGATATTCGCGCTCACTTACAACAAGTCTTTCGTGATTTAGTTCGTGCGAATATGGAATTTCATGCAAACAAAAACTTAATCACAACCAACCAAGCATTGCTTAACGCTTTAAATGCTGAACACCGAAATGGGATTGGCTCACTTCAAGATCGTCAACGGGCTGTTCAAGCGTTAGCCAATGCTCGTCGTGCTCAAATTAATGCGTTTATGCGCTTTACAGTTGCAGCCGGTGTGTTGGAAAACTATGGTGTGAATATTGCTGATTTTTTACAGCGCAGTTCAAGAAGAAGCGCTGAACCGGGTTCAGAAAGTTTGAGTGAGCGGTTGCAAGCCTCTCCAATGGGAAGTTCTTTATTTGAGCTTGGAATGCGTTCAGGTTACTTTGATATTTCAGGAACCCAAACAGCCACTTATCAAATTGAGTTAGGCCGTCGTGAAATTGAAGGGTATGAAGCTAACATCGCTTCTGCTCAACAGTTGATGGCTTATTTTACAGCGCGTCCATCGGTTGAAATTCGTAATCAATTCAACCTAACGATTCGCGATTTACGTCGCACCATGGGCCACATAGAAGGAGAAATGAGAATCTTAATGCGTCGTCCGATAGCGCTGCATCGTCAGCTTCATTGGAACAAATTAGCCCGTCGCGTTGCTTTAGTGGCAACAACTCCTGCTGTTGAAGATTGGCATGATGGGATTATGAGCAGCATCAACACTCGCTCTCATAACATGGCTCACGAATTAGTGGCTCTTTATGATGCTCAAGACACAAGGAGTCAAGAAGAACTTTATCGTTTAACCGGAAGTAGAAGTGGTTCTTTTGAAATTACAGATACTGCATTCAATAATTTATTTAGACATCCTCGAACAGGCGAAGGTTGGTCCAGACGATTGCGCACATCTGTTCAACCTGCCATTGATGCTTTACGTCAACGCGATCCTTTGCAGGCAAATATTTTACAAGAATTGGTGAATGAAAAAATAACCGAGTTTGAAACATTGTTACGTGCTCGAAGAACCTCTTTTAACAATAATAGAACATTAGATAGAGAGTTTAGAGACTACAACCGTGCTTTACGTTTAGATGAAGCTCGTTTAGCCGCAACAGAAGCACCGGAAAATGAGTCTGATGCAGATGAAGAACTAAGAGAGCGAATCCAAGGAGTGATTAATACTGAAGCCGCAGCATTGTACAATCGTTTTTATCAATTTATTGACAGACATTCTGATGACAACCCTTCTGAATCTCAACGTGCTCTTGCGGTGGCTGGCGAAATGAGAAATGTTCGAAGCTTGCGTACATTAAATGAAGATTCTCTGTTGCCAGGCTCCACACCTGAAATTGAACAAGCTGACCAAGTGGTTCAAGGTCGATTTCGTGTGCAACAATGGAATAGTTTTCGTCCTCGATTTACTCAAATGGATTTGATCTGGACAGATGCACTACGTGATCGTTTTATTTCGATTCTTTCTGATAAAAGTTTAGTGGAATCTTTATTAGCTGATTCTACATATGGCACACGTGGAGGAAAAGGAAATGCGCCTCGTACAGCTTTAACACGATTGGTTCGGTTTATTGATGCCTACCATCAAGCTGCAGCGGTCCGTAATCAGTTTCAACAAGCGCCTACAGAGTTGACCCAAAGCCCTATTTGGAATGAATTAATAAACACATATGGCTTCACAACTGAAAATGCACGTGCTTTTATTTTGCGTTACGAGCGTTATGCCAAAACATCGCCAATGAATATGAATACTGTTGGGGGTCGTCGTGCTTTTTTAACCAACCTCTTTGATTTGAGTCAGGAAAACGCAACGCGTTTAGCACAACAATCAACTTATACTGACTTAATCCGTCGTATGAATGAAGACCGAGTGGTTCACTATTTTAGAACCGTTCAGCGAATGGAGCGTATTCAAGCAATAATGCATCGAGCCATGGGTTCTTTTATCCATTTAGCCACACATGATGAAATGGCTGCTGTGATTGAAGCCAATGAAGACAATCCTTCTGAAGAAGGGGCCTATATTACGCGCCAACGAAATGAAATAACACGCATTCAACGTAATATTGCTCGAATTCAAGCGCAACAAGGGCAAAGTCAGCTCTTGCGTCTTGATCAACCTAAAGAAGAAGCGACTCTTTTTGATCTTTCGTTACAACGCTTGTCTCAATCTTTGAATGGTTTAACACGTGGCTTTCTGGCTCCTTTGACTCGACCAAGAGTGGTTGAACTAAGTGATGATTTGGCTGCTTTTTATCAACAACGACAAACCATTCTTCGTTTAAAATATCAACTTGCTTATCAAACTCAAAACCGTTCTTCACGTGAAGTGGCAAACACCTTGTCTCAAAGTGATATCAATGCTCAAATGGCTGCATTACAACGCCAATATGCTGAGCTTTTTAATCGATTAATCGATAATGATCACACTTGGCCTTTAGTGCAACAATTTCAACAAGATTTAAACCAAGGATTTCAAGACGGAGCCACAACGTATCGTGGTTTGACGGCTATCCGTGGTGATTTGCAACGTCAGCTAGTTGATCTTCAATTAGAACGGGCTTTAGAAGGAGATTTTTCTTCAGTCGAACCCAACTCATTGGCTTCTTCAGTTGATTTAGCTCGTCGTGAAGTGGCGGCTGCATCAAACCGATTAAACAATGCTTCGCCAGATGCTCAAGTCACTTCAAATGAAATGTTTAATCGTTCTTTGCTTCGTTTGTCTGAATTAGAACAACAACTTTTTAGAACTTCAGGTGTGGATCCAAATCAATTCCAACGTGAAGCTCAAGCTTTTTTCCGAGCTAATGGAGTTGAAGATGTCTCGGCATTTGCAGCCACATTATCGTTTCCACAAGAACAGATCATGGCAAGTTTAAATACGGTGATCACAACTGAAATTGCACGCTTGAACGCGGAGCAAGATCCTACTTCTTTAGCGACTCGTTCCAGACAAATTGAATTACTGAATCAGGCGCGCGAACGCCTTCGAGAATACACAGCATCTGTTGCGACTTACAAAGAGCTTTTGGTTCAATACTATGTGAACTTACAGTTTAATATTTCGCGCCGAGCTCAAAGTCGGGTTCTTTCATACACAGACGCAATGAAGCTTCACCGTAGTATGGCTCAAGCCTTAGCCACATCCCGAGAAATTCAATCGATTCGCGCGACTTTAAATGCTAAAGGGGCTGAAATTATTAGTTTAGTGACACACGAGGATGTGAAGAACCCAAGCTCTGGAGCTGGAATTGATGTGACCGAGATTTTGGCTCGGACCCACAGTGGCACTCAAGCCCAAGCAGAAATCCAATCGATCCATGACGATTACTTTTTTGAACAAGTCTTGGCACCTTTTTATATGAACGTGGCTCGCGACCGGGCTTTAATTTTATCACAGCGTTTTCGTACTCAGCGTAATGCAGAACCTAACCGCCCGGACATATTAGTCACTTTTGAGTTTTTAGATCAGCAGATTCGTGATTTAACACAAGAGAAGGCTCGCTTTGTAAATGCAATTCCAATGGCACGTCACGCACGGATTTATGATCAAGCATTACGCTTGATTTTTCCAGCTGATGCAGCTGCTCGAACTAGGTTGCAACAACATCCTGTTGGGGCTCAACGATTGATTGGTCAAGCCTTAGTCTTCTTTAGACAAGATTTACAGCAAATCTTTACTCAGAACCGTGATTTTATTGCTGAGGGAGATCGTAATGGGGGTTATGTGGGCGATGAAGAAAGACGTAACCGTTATCAATTATTGACTCGTTTGCGTCAAGCAACGATTGTCGATGCATTAGGTGGAAATGGTTTCATCCCTGTGCAATCTTTTCAAGCCATGCAAGTTCTAAGACAAGTTTATACAAAGTATCTGAGTTATGACACTCGTATTGCTGCCATTGAAGAACAAAAAACCGCCTTGGTTTTAAATCCATCAAGTGCTTTTAGAAACTTAATGCCAGGATTTGTTCAAGGTCTGGTGCCTCAAGCAGATAGCCAAACTTCTATCCTGTGGATTTTACAAGAATTATTGCGTGAAAAACAAAATGACACTTCTTTAGATGGTGTGGCGCGTAAACAAGCTACCGAAGCACTTGCATTAATGCAAGGGGAGCATGGAATCATGCGTGTCTTTCGTGACTGGACCATTACTCAGGTACAATTTGATGAATTTCGTGAGCAATTACGTCGAGGTGAGTTGGATGCAAATGATCCTGCTGTCCGTCGTCAGCAACAACAATATGAAAGCCGCGCCGCAACCTTAATTGGAGAATTTGAAGCCCGTTTTGCGATCTTAGCTGAAAAAATGCGTAAGACTCCATTTTTAAATACATTGATTCAAGAGATGGAACAACGTGTTGAAAGACTCGGTGTGGTTGAGAACTTTGCGCAGATCATGCAAGGCTTACGCGATCACGCAGGCTTGCAATTATGGGGTTTTGTTGAGCGAGCTGAAGGGGTTCGAAACAGTCTTATTATTGAGCGAGACATGGGCCGTCGTTACATGCTCCATCTAGATTCAGAAGGGGCTAATCTTCAAGCACGGGCGCAATGGCAATCTTATATTGATCGTTTAAAGATCACAGAAACACTTTCTTATGGCCATGAAGAGGCTTTCTTCTTTGCTTTAACAGGTTCCACACAAGGAGGCAAAGAAACATTGCCAGGAAATCCTGCTTATCGAGCTATTCGAAATTATCGAAACTTATTAGGAAAAATGAATCAGGTTAATGAACGGTTGGATCAACCGAATCGTCCAGTTGTTGAAGCTGATTATGATCGTTTTTTAAACAATAAACATGTTCCTTTAAACTATGTTGTTTTAAATGACCCTTATATTCGTCGGGAATTTAATGGACAACAAATTGCCTTGCCACGTTCTTTTGAGGGTGATCCATATGTTTACTTATCTGATGTGGCTCAAATGATTCAGTGGAAAGTGCGTGAAGGTCAATTTGAACATGCTCGTTCTTATTCAAACTTTTTAGCCTATCGCTTTTTAATGGATGTCAAAGAGACAGGTGAGTTTAATCTCTTTAACTCTGTGTATGATTTGCAAAGTACAGATGCGATTCGTTTGAATGGCCAATATGTTCAAAGTGTAAAATCAAACAGTGAGTTATTGGAAGCTCTTGTCTTTATGGTGAGCCAAATAGGAGATACACGTTCCCTTCCTTATATTTATTATTTAACGCATCAATTGAGCCAAGTCACTTCTGGAGCGACTGTAGACGCTGCTTCAGAGGCGGCTCGTATTCAAGCATTAAGATCTGCACATCAATTGTTAGGACAGCCTCGTATTCAAAGATTGCCAATGACTGATTTTATGGCTTCTTTAGAACGACTCATGGTGACTGAAGCGGTTTCAACCAATCCTGCTGTGCGGACTAAATTGGTTGAAATGATGACTTGGTTTAGAGGGGCTCCAGGAACTGTGGGAGCTCAAGCATTACCTGCTTCAAATATTGCCTTAGTTAATTTAAAGAATGCTGTTTTTGAAAATAATTTTCAAATCAAAAGCACTGCTTCTATTGAAACCATTACCCATACCTTTATGTTGATTCGTACGCTTGGATTAAGACAAGTGAACGCGGCTTGGGGATCTAGTTTAACAGAAGCTGATTTAACTCGAATGGTGCAACAAGCGCGTCGTATTATTGAAACACGTCGTTTGGTTTCTCAATATGATGCTCGTTTTGAAGGGTTGTCTTTAGAAGAAGGGCGCTTACGTAGCCTTGGTTCTTATGCAGGTGACCGAGAAGTGGTGACCCGATTGTTGGCTGATGTTCAAGGGGATAAAACAGCTTATTTAGAAAGGCTTGATGAAGCTGGGTTGATTCATTGGAATGTGGCTGGGTATGGAACGCGTGTGGTTTCAACTCAAGACACTTTGAATTATTACTTTTTCTTACGTGCTTATCAATTGTTGACTCCTGAAAAAGCAGCAGAAGCTCAAGAGTTTTTAACCGCTGCTTCACGACAAGCTTCTTTGGGTGGACAAGGGATTCCTGAAGTGTTGGCTGAAGACCCATTAACACACCGTAGCGCGCGTCGTTTGCACATTGGTTCTTCGGCATTAGCTTCTTTATTTTTAAATGGAGTTAACCTTGCTACTTCAGCAACCGCTCCATTGCCTTCGGTTCAAACAAACCGGGGTCGTGCAGAGGTGACTCAAGTGGTTCGAGAAAATGTGAACCATGTTTTTGCCAACACTTCTTTTAGTACAGCCAACACTCAATTAGAATTGAAACCAATGACTGCTAATACTGCAGGTGAGGTAACTCAGGTTGAATTAGTGCTGAATCTAACTAAAGCACCAAGTATCGATCAATTTGCAAGCTCACAATTTCAAGAAAATATTTTTCAATATGCGCGTGACTTGCGTGATCAAACAGGAAACATCCCTAATTGGATGTCTCTTTCTGATGGCTTAGTCCAAATTCAGTTGAGTCTTCGTTTGACTGTTGATCCTGTGACTCACGCAGTAACAGGTGTGGAAGTGAATTTACCTGCAAATATTGATGCAGCTATTCGCGCAGAGCTTGAGCCAGCATTGAGTTCTTTGCAAACTCGTTTAAATGGTGTTCAGATCCAAGGGTTAAGCTTGGCAAGATGGGCTGTCTTGGCTAACGTTGATTCAGAAGCCAATAGAATGGCTCGTTCAGCCAATGTGTTGCGTATTTTAAGAACCGGTTTAATGCAAACACGCTTTCAACATTTAAGAACAGCTTTAATTGCTAATGGGAATTTGGCTGCAGATGCCACGCCGGTAGACTATCCTTTAGATGAGGCTTTGATTCGTGCCACCACAGCTTATATTGAGGCTGTCAGACAAAATCCAAGCAGTCAAAACCGTGATGTGGAACATGCCTTAAACCGAGTTAAAGTCTTTTTGAGTGCAGGTGTCACCACACGCGATCCACTTACTCTAAACTTGAGATTGGTGCGTGACATGGAGTCTTATCGCCAACGTCGTTTGGGTAGTTTGACTACTTTGCGCAACTTATTACAACGACTTGGTTTTACCACAAGCAATACCTCGTTGGCTGAATTAGTCGATGCTTATAGCCGTTATCGTCAAAGCAATGAAACATTAGCTCCTCATGTAATGCAAAATATGGTTGAAGCAGAAGATGCTTTAATTCGATTACAACTTGATCTCACTCAAGAACATTTGCGTGCTTTACCTCTTCAAAAATTATGGAGTTTGGTTCCAACAGATATCCAAAACGGGGTCAATGTTGTCGTTGTTTACGGCGACAAGTCGATTACAGGAACGCTTACTGAAGGGTTATTAGAACAGGAATTAACGCGCAGTCATTTGAATGATTGGGTGACTGTAAATGGAATAACACTTACGGGTCGTAGCTTAAGTCATAGTGCAGATGAAACGGCTTTGATGGGCCGACTTGGTGTGGCAGCGCAAAATCCAGCAGGTATTGCTGTTTCCAGTGCCTCAATTGAAAACGCACACTTGATTGTCTTAACAGATGCAAGTCAGATGGCTCAATTAATGAGAACCCATCCAACTGCTTTTCCAAAAGTGGTTTTACTCAATGATTTGATTGGAACCACGCAGCTTGATTCTGCACGTCGTTTGCACGGCCGTGGTACCACTCCGGAAGCCGCACAACAGTTTGCCACTCGCTATACTGAAATATTGCGAATGGGCTTGGTGCCTCAGTTGCAAGAATTGAAAACAGAACGGGTTGATGGCCAAGCTTCACCTAGCTTGGAAAGCATGATTGCGCCTCTTTACCGAGAATGGTCAACAGCGAATCCAGCTGCTACTTTTGACCAACAGTTTGCTGAAGCCATGCGCCTTTTTCAAGAAGCAAGTTTTGTGGTGGGATATCCAAAACTTTCTTTAAGAGAATTTATGAACCACACTATTTTATTAGAAGTGGCTCAAGAAATTTCAAGCCGTTATCCTGGAGAGCTTACAGGAACGCTTCATTTAGATGACTCTGAACTAGTTGAGCGGTTGATTGAATTAGATTCGCTCGATCAAAAAAGAGAGCACTCTGTTTTAGCTGGCTTGATTCGATTGATCGAAGATTTCGAGGCTCGCAATGTAACAGGCTTAGTGGTTCCTCGAGGAGAAGAGCAGTTGCTGCCACGTTTAGAACAAAATGGCCGTGAAATATTAATGGCTCAAGTGACTCACCTTGCTTTTCAACAAAGCGTGACCCGTTTTGTCGAAGATGCTCAAAGCCTAGTGAGTGATTTAATGGCTGTTCAACTGTTTAATCAAATAGATCCTAATTTTACTCTTTTAGTTGAGCCAGATGTGGTGGATCAATATGACATTTCAAGTGATTCAGGTGTTGTCAATCAAATAGAAATCACAAAAGAACGGCTATTAGAAGAAACAAGAGAGTGGTTCCGATTACAACAAATCGATGAAAATAATCCAATCCAAATTCGCATTGTCCCAGGCAATGCAGATGATCCTGTTGAGTTTCGTGTGGCTCCAAGTGGCCGTATTGAAATGGTTTTACCTGTGGATCATTTGATGTCATTAAGCCGAATTCAACTCGGTCGAGATACGATCGCAGCCTTTAATCAGCGTAACCGTCATCAACGAGATGCTTCAAGACAAGTTGTTGGAGAACGGGGCATTAACTTACGGGTTGATCGAGATGTGGCTGTGGCCCATCAAATGGTTGGACCAAATAATTTTGTCGATGGCCTTCAGCGTTTGGTTCCTCGTTTACGAGAATTGGCTGCTCAAAATTCACTGCATCCAAATAGTGTGGTTATTGTTCGTGTGATCAAAGGGGACGCGACAGTGACTCCAAATGTGCGTGCGGTCGCAGATATAGTTCGTACTTATATTGATGTGACAGATGGTTGGGTTCAAGAACAAGTGGCTGCATTACCAGCTGTTCAATCAGTTAATTCTGTTGAAGCCTTTAATGAACGTTACCAACATCAACGGGGTGCAGGTTCAGCCACAGCGCCACGTGGAATTGAGCTTCGTACGAATGTGCCTGAGGCAGAGCTTCAACGTTTACAAGCTGCTGGTTTAATGGCAAAAATCGAGCGTTTGGTTCCACGCTTTCGTGCATTAGCTGATACCGTTAATAGAAGTGGAAGAAATCGAATTGTTTTGATTGTCTCATCGACTCATTCAAGAGATGTGGTTGTGGATAATCTTTCTGACTTGCGTCGGGTGACCATTGTGTTGACACCTGCTCAAGTTGAAGCTGAATTAGCTGCTTTAGATAAGCAAGCAGATCCGCCTTCAGGAAATAAAGGGGCAGGTAAACCAGCTCAGGCTGAGAAAAAATCTGCAGCAGATCCAAAACCAGGCACAAAACCAACAACTAAACCAGTGGGTAAACCGAAAAAAGATGTTCCTGCAAAGGTGGATCGAGTTGAACCTCCAACAACTAAACCAGCAGCAAAACCTCAGCCCAACAAACGGGGTCAAGAGCGGACTGCTTTGAAAGATGGTTTTTCAAAAGTGGCAACAGATTCTAAAGAAGCAGCAAGAATTTTCCAAAATCAGTTTGGCGAAGCCATGAACAGTGAAAGCTCAGAAGGTTTGAAAACATTGGTCCAAGAAAATCCAGACATGCGAATTGAAATTTTTGCCTTAGCTTCTGTCAAACGAGTGAGACAGTTACAGGCTATGGATAAGACCACTGGAGAAGCTCAAGTAAATGCGGCTCGAGCAGTCGTATCAACCATTAAGTTTTTGCTCAACACATTTAGTAAAGAGCTGCACCAAAAGAAAAATGATGAGCTTCAAAAACAATTAAAACGTGCGCAAGCAATAATTAAAAAATCAGAAACTGAAAAAGCGGAAAAATCAGGCCAACGCAGTATGAAGTCAGGTTTAGGTCTAGACTTAAAAGCGATGTTGGCTTATGAATCAGGCGATCCAAAGGCAGCACTTAAGAAAATGTTGCAGGGTGTTTTAGTCGGTTCTCAAAAAGAGGGAAAAAATCCTCGCTTAGTTCAACAGCTCACTCCAGCGTATGAAAGAATGCCTGCAGAAGCTGAAGTGAAAAATTTTATATGGAAGTTGAGTCACCTTAATAAGTTGATGGGTGGGGAGTATACCGAATTAACCTTAACCACCTTGTCTCAGTCTGAGCTTGAACGCTTTTATGAAATGTACCAAACTTATTCTAAGACTCTTTCAGCGGAGCTGTCGCTTGATGAGCGTGAGCATGCTTTAGTCCGCTCTTTCTTAGAAGAAAAAGCAAAGACAGAACAACGTTTGGATAGAGAATTAGAATTAGTTAA
Source organism: Actinomycetes bacterium (assembly GCA_029263055.1). Taxonomy (GTDB): domain Bacteria; phylum Auribacterota; class JAJCYG01; order JAJCYG01; family JAJCYG01; genus JAJCYG01. Next base: position 37,125 of record JAJCYG010000058.1, on the reverse strand, counting down.
AGAGACAATGAAAAATTCTAAGGCTTTATTGGTGTTAAATCTTGAAGGTCTTGAATCTTCGCAGATTGAACAAATTCAAAATCAATTGGCTGATGTGCCAAACTTATTGGTTGCGATTATTGTGGGCTCAGAAAATGATGCAGATCGTTTAAGTGCTCAGTTAGAAGATACAGAAAACATCTATGCAGGAACAACAAGAACCTTAACAGCTCTTAGAGAAAGTGCTTGGATGGTTTTTGAAGTGACGCAATATTCAAACAGTGATTTTGGTGATCAGTTGATGAACCAAATGGTGATTGAAGAAGTGCTTCGACACTTGGTTCCTGAACAAGCTCCTTCTGAGTTGGAAGAAATGTTAGAAGGTGCGCAGCAAGAACAACAATCTGAACAAAACTTTGGGGTAGCAGCTTAGTAGTACTCTTTAAAAAAAGAGGGTCATTGGCTTTCACTTTGGTTGTGGAGCAATTAGAGTCCCGGTCCCGCCAAGTGTGCCGTGGCCCCCTTTTTTACTTTTTTGTGTGATGTGGACGTGAATATGAATAAACGATTTAAAAAAATAATTGCTTTGATCATGCTTTCTGTCTTTGTTTGGACAGATGCTGTTTCGGCTCAGATTTTATTGCCTCGAGCCGGAGTTTTATCTGAAAACTGGGTGGAGCAATTTGACCTTTCTTCTCAGATGGGACTGGTACAAACCGCCCATCAGTATGGTAACCCCTCTCTTGTGTTGATTTCTGACTCTCATGCCAATATTGCTGCTCAACAGAAAATAGTCTCTATTTTAAATGAAGTGGAGCGTCAATCTAACAAACCGCTTTTAATTGCTCTTGAAGGGGCTCAAGGCCCGGTTTCTCCTGTGCTGATCAATGCCATCCCAAATGAGCAAGACAAACAACAAGTGGCAGACCATTATTTAAAAGAAGCCCGTCTCAGTGCCGGAGAATATTTTTCTCTTTTTTCTGAAAATAAGACGTTGCTTTATGGAGTGGAATCAAAAAAACTTTATGAAAAAAATAGAGAAGCTTATCTGCAAGCTAAAGAAAAAGCTAAAGTTCTGCTTCCTCAGTTAGACAAAGAGTGGAAGAGGCTTGATCAAAAACGGGCCAAACTTTTTTCAAAAAACCACTATCAGTTTGTTTTAAAGAAAGAAGCATTTCACAAAGGAACGCTTTCATTTATTTCTTATGCGCCGTTTCTTTCTGACACGTTTCGTCATGATTTAAAGCAGAGCTTGCCTTCTTTGTTTGAACAAGCATGGCGTGTGGAACAACTCGCTGCTCAAGTGCATGCCACATCCCTTAAAAAAGAGGTTTCTTCTTTACTAAAGAGTGCTCAAAAAGATGTTGAGCTTTTTTCTAAATTGTTGCGTTCTCAGATTGCTTTTCAAAAGGGTCTTACAACTCCGCTAGAGTATTATCTCTCATTGTCTGAATCGGTTTCTGACCTGAATAAGTTTCCTCATTTAAAGCAGTATATTGCGTTGCTTAAAGACCATGAACAGGTCTCTCCTTTAGAGTTAGATAAAGTGTTGAACCAAATGGAAGAGACAATTGAGCAACGTTTTTCTTCTTCTGAAGCTGTTCGCGCCTTATTGTTTGAAACCAAAGTGTCTCAAATCACTCAAAAAATGGTTCAACTAGAATGTAGCCGAAAAGAGCTCCGTTTTTATTGGGAGCATCAAGCTTCTTTTTCTAAAGAGCGTCTTGATTGGGCAAAACAGTTTTATGGATTGGCTCTGAAACGGGACAAAGAGTTATTAAAGAACACGCTTTCTTTAATGAAAGATAAGCCAAACTACCAAGTGGTGTTGATTTCGGGTGGTTTTCATGCAGAAGGCTTGATTCAAAATTTAAAGAAACAAAAGCAATCGCATTTATTGCTCACACCTCAATTTAATATGGCTCCTGATCAGGCGCTTTATTTAAAACGATTAAATGAGAGTCAAGGCAATCGATTGGCTATTGCGACTCTATTTGAATTAAATAATAGCCTGCCAATAAACCAACAGTTCTCAGCTGAGATTTATTCACTCACGTTTGTTTCTATTGTTGCTAGCTGGATTCAAAAAAACGCTCAACCTTTAGCTCAAAGTACCGTGTTTCCTAATGAGGTTGACGAGTTAATGGCAACGATTGAGGATTATTTTGGGGAGATGGCCGGCAAAGCAAAAACAGAATTTGCTACTTTGGTTTTGCGTTGGCAAAGCGAAGTCCCTCAGGTGGGTGCGGCTCGCTTTGAAGATGTTTTTGCTCCTGTACGTGCTGAAGTGGTGACTCACTTAAAAAACAACCGATACAATTTTATTCTTCACCTGGGTCAAGATCAGTATGTGATCTCTATTGGTAAAGAGAGTGTTCCGTATACAGAGGGAACCACTACTTTTGCGGGTCTAAATGTTTCAATTGCTCCGGCATTAGGAAGTGGGATTGTTAAAACACCGGTTACCCTTCCCGAACAAAAGAAGGGCTTTTTCTCAAGACTTAAAAAATATTCGAATAGACCTGATGGGGTTGCACGATCTTTTTCTGAAATGCTGGAATTTTTAAAGACGCGGGATCCTGACATTGCCGATCGATTTGAAGGGGCATATGTTGGAGCTGAAAAGCGTTTAAAAGAACGTTTTCCGTGGTTTGCTGATATTGAATTGGGTGAAGGGGACCCTGCTCCACTTCGTTTTATTGAAACAGATGGAGAGAGTCGTTTTGCCTATATCAATAGGGATACTTTAGAGATTGTTTTTGACACATCCCTTTTAGAGAGCACGGGATTAGCCCAAATAGAATTATTTGAAGAACTTTTTCACTTTATGATGGAGTGGGATCGCGACAATAACGACCAGTCTTGGTTTTCTAGTCCAGATGAGGACCTTGCCTTTGAAGAGGTGTTGACTGATTTTGAAAAAATACGTTTTTATCATAAAGCCCTTTTGGGTGATGATCGAGAAGATCTTTTTAAGACTTTAGAAAAAGAGGGCGTCGATCTTTACGACTTTAGAAAACTTTTGATTAATTCAATCCCCTTTTGGAGCAAAATAGGTTCTGACAAACCAGTGGATCCTAAAAAACTGAAAAAATTTGTGGATAAGTTATTGGCTTATGCAGGTAAAGAGTCTGAGAATGAAGCACCCACTTCTTACACGGGAAGGCAGCGATCGGTTTTACAAAAAGAGGGAACCACTGGGTTTTTGCGTTATCTCTTTTTCTGGCATCACCGTTATTTGGTGCGTGTAAATGGACATGATAATCTTAAAACAAGTGGAACAACCATTCTTTCTGAAGCGGCTTATTCAAGAAAAATATTAAGGGCTTTACTACTGTATCATTTTGAAGAAGAAGCTTTGTTTGAGTTAGATGAATTGGTTGACTTATTTGCTGAAAAGAACTTTTCATTTAAACAGAGTTACTTAGATTTACTCCCCGTCGAAGAAAGAAAACAAGTTTTTTGGAGATTAGAATCTCGAGTGAACCCTACTTCGCAACCTGGGGATGTGGCCTTATGGCTTCAAGGTCTCTCTTTATATGAGCAGCTGGAAATGCTGTCTGTTTTTCCTGAAGAGACATTAGAAAAAATTTCAGATAAAGAACTCAAACGTTTTATTCCTACTATTATAAAAGCACGTACCGGTAAAGATAAGGTGGGTTCACTTCGAGCTTATATCCTTTATAAAAGAGATGAACCTCTTTCTTTAGAAGCAACGTTATCTCTGCTTAAAGAATCTCCTTTTTCTAAAGAATTTAAGATCAGTAATAAGGTGAAACCAAAGTATCTTGAATTTAAAGATGATGTTGAGACTCTTTTTGTTTCTGAATCGAGCTCTGATTTTATGAATTCTTTTATTACCGATGAACTGATTCAACGACTTAAAGATAGAACGGTGCGGCTTGTCTTTTTAGGCGATTCAATGAATGGCTCTGTTATTAAGAAAAAGTCAACAGGAGCCGCTTATAAAGAGGGAAGCGATCTTCCTGAGGGTGTTGAAACGTATTTAGGACTAGACTTGGTCGACCGAGAGGATAAGACCACAAAAACGGTTTATTTAGATCAAAGACTTCTTTACCAAATTTTGAAATTACAGCTACTTTTCCCTAGCCAGGTCTTTGTGCTTCGAGGCAACAAAGAAATGGCAGGGTTCATGGATTCAAAACATAAAAATCTATCTTCTGCGGCGCTGCCTGAGTTTATAGAAATGGCTAAAAAAGGTGTTCCTCGAGATCAAAAATCTAAGCTTTTAGCCAGGTTCTTTTCCAGGCTTCCTTTTGCTGTCAGGTTGATTTCAGCTGCTTCTTCAGAGCGAGGTGTTGTGGCTGCTCCAAGGATCGGGCCAGATAAAGCTCGTTTTGTTTTTTCTCCTTCTGGATTAGGTGCTTCATTAACGGATATAACAGAACGCTTAAAAGAACAACGTTTAGTTGCTCTTACAGATTTAAAACCAGATCAAGAGGGGCTGCTTAAGAGGATCCGTTCTGATCGAAGAGACACCCAATGGTCAGAACAGACTCTCTTGTTGCCAGACAGGGATGAGCCTCTTACCGAAAATGGAGTGACGATTACTCCAGAACATAAGGCAAAGGGTGGTATTGTTTATCATGTTGAAATAGTTGCTCCTGCTGTTGAGCTCCCAAAACCAGAGCCAATACCTGCTCCATCACTTGAACCTGCAGCTGCACCTGTACAACAAGAACCTGTTGCTGTTGCTCAGCTAGAATTTGTTCCACCTGCAGTACTCGAGCCTGCTTCAACACCTCAAACGATTTCAGCTTTTACTGTAATAGGCGATTATCACCGTGACCAAGGTGGCGTGAATGAGGATACTGTTTTTGTTGAAGAACTTTCTGACGGAATTCAATACACCGGTCTCTTTGATGGAATGGGGGGCGTTGCCAATGGGGCTGCTGCGTCTAAAATAGCACGCGATCAATTTCAGGCTGTGGCTCCTTTCTTTAGTTTAGAGATGATAGATGGCCAAGTGTTAGCTCTGCTGAGAGAAGCATTTTATGCGGCTCAAAAACAAATAGATGAAGAGCTGAGTGCGGGAGGCACAACATTAACTGTCGCTGTTTCCATTCCTGATCCTAAAAAACGAGAAGCGCGTGTTTTTGTGCTCAGTATTGCTGATAGCCGTGCTTATCTTTACAACCCAAAATCTAGAAAAAACCAATTACAGTTTTTAACACTTGATAATCTTTTGCCTAAAAAAGAGGAAACCGAAAAGGTTTTTACTTTAAAGGAAGTTAAAGCTTCTTTAAAAGGGGATGGTAATAATAGTCAAAAAATTCTCTCAGAAGTAGACACGGCTGAGGTCATTGAAGAAGCTGGAGTGGGCTGGCTATTTAAATTTCGAAATACCGTCAACAATGCGATGACTGTGTTTAATCCTAAAGAGCCTTACCATCGTTCAAAACCTATTTTTACCGTGACTAGTGCTCCTGCTGGATCGACTCTTTTTCTTTCGAGTGATGGAATTCATGATCCCTTAACTCACGCTGAAATTGAAGCGGGAATTGCAACCGGTTCTTTAGAATTTGTTTTACAACAAGCCCAAGCCCGCCAACAAGATGCGGATCACGTTCGACGAAAGCTTCCTGATGATGATAAAACGGGCGTCTCATTTAAAGTCGCACCCCATTTAGTGGTTTCTGATCGGAGCTGGGTGCCAAGCTGGGTCCCTTATTTTGGTTCTACTCCAACGGCTGAGCCTGCAACCTCTCAACCCTTTTTATTACTCCCAACAGAAGAGCCTGTACTTTCTGAACCCGTTAGCGCTGAGTCAGAGGCTTTTGTTGAGCCTGTTATCGCTGAAACGATTGCTCCTGCTGAAGCCTCTCCACTTCCTGATGCTGTGGCTGATAAGCCTGTTGATCAGGCGCCGCTCTTAGAGGCTATTGCTGATCCACCTCCAACAGTATCAGCCAGTACTAGTGATTCAAATACAGACCTTCAAGAAATTATCGCTCGCCGTCAAAGAAAAAATGAAACAGCGCCTGATCATGGGCGTACTCGTACTTTAGAGCGAGACTTTGCTAAGCGTTTTCGTGCTGCAGAAGAAGATGCGGTTCGGTTGCAAGATCAGTTTGAACCTGAAGACGTTCTTGACCTTACCTCTTCATTGAGTGTGGTCACACACAAAATAATATTGCTCGAATATCAAGAGGCTCTTACTCTTGCTCAAAAAATTTATTCAACCCTCTCAGAACAAAATCCCGAGTACGAAGGACTGGGTCTTTTAATTCGTGATTTAGAAGATTTTCTAAATGATGACGTAACTTCAGCCTCTACTATTTTAGTGAAGTGGGAAGCGTTTGCTGGAACGTTTGATTTAGAAGCTCTTCAGAAAAAGTTTCTTGATGATAAGGAAAAAGGGAGAGTTTCTCGACAAGAGGTTCAAGAATTAGGTGAATTTGTTGAATTATTGTCAAACTTAACTGAAAAAAAGAAGGCTCCGTACAAAGACTTTTATATCATGTTACGTAGTACTTTATATTTAGCCTTACGTCATTATTTGCCAAAAACAGTTCCTCAAATTGACCGATTAGGTAAAGGCATTGAAAAGATTGAAGTTGAAACAGAACTTCATGAAGTTGAAAAGAGGGTAAAGGGTCTTACGGCTTGGATTGAAAAACATGCTCGACTAACAAAAGGGGAGTCAAATGAATTAACCCTTCAAGCCAATTACCTTTCGTTCTTAAATAAACTTAAGATCAAAATTGATGAGCGAAAAGCTTGGTTTCAATGGCAAAAGAAAAAAGCAACATTGGTTTCTGGTATTAAATATAGCGAAGCGATTCTCGTTCGAAATTCTTTTTATGAATTAAGGAGTCGTGCGTATCCGTGGATCGAGCAAGAAGAACAAGAGCTTTCTGGAGTGTGGTCAGGCCTTTTTGAAAATGTGGTCAAACAATCTTCTGATTTAGAGTCTGATCTTACATTTTTAAAAAAGCGTTTATCTGAGAAGATTGCAGAAGCCTCTGGTGCGCCTCTTTTAATGTGGTTAGAAGAAGAGGGTCTACTTGATGAATATGGGTCTCTAATGAGTGCTCTTTCTCAGGTGTTAGGGAATCAGTCTCATCCAAAAGTGAAACCAGAAGATAAGTTTGATGCTGAAACAGAAAAAAGATTGGTCTCTTTGGCCCATGAGATAGATCCTCTTTTGTTAACAGCGCTTCTAGGCCGTTTTGAATCTGCCTTACAAGATGTCTTAAAAGAACAAACACTCACTTTTTCTTCTCAGGAAGGCGATTCTACAGAAAAAAACTTAAAAGAATTAATCAATGAAGTGGCAGAAATGGACAGACTTTTCTTTGATGAAAATGTTCCAGAAGCAGATCGCATTTCATATGCCAAATGGGAACATCATGTGAGTTTAATTTGGAACAAAATTTATGATGAATGGACCCAAACACATGAAGATGGTTTGGCTCGAGGAGAAAAACTAATTGATTTAGCAGCCATTATTCATGACAACAGTGTTGCTTTTTCAGGACTCACTTTAGATGAGTTAGATGCTGAACAAGAGCAAGATGTTTTAGAAAAACTAATGAAAGCTCTTTTTAATATTGTTCCATTTATGATTGATCGGGAGTTTGGTCGATTTGGTATTCAGAATGGAATGGCCGGTGTGAGAAGAAAAGAATTTGGTTTTTCTCGAGTGATTACCGGTTATCTTTATTATGCGTTACTTAAAAGTTCCAAGCCTTCAACAGAAAATATCCGTGATCCAGAATTAAATTTTACCGCATTTAGTATCCCCCATATTTTAAGTCAAATACCAGAAGGTTATAAATATTACCGCTCTCTTCTCGACTACGAAACAGAAGTGACCAGCTTAGGTGTTTTGCGGGTTCGATTAGGTCGCCCTTCAAAAGAAGCGCGTATTCAACAAATTATTAAGCAAATGGAAGAAGTACAAGAAGCTTATCTAGAGGAAACAGGCGATGTTGCTTTTCACCAAAAGACACTTGCAACAACGAGCTTTTTTGATTTTGTGTGGGAACCCGTTCTGACAGCCACTCGGTTTCAGCATATTGTTGATGAATTGACTCCAGCAATTGAGCCTGATCAGGTCAAAGTCCTTCGAGAAAAAGTAGCCGCCTTAAAAAGAGAGTATAGAGAAGCTGCAGAGACTTATGGGGTTACGGTTTCTTTAACCCAAGAAGAATTAGAACAAAAAAGAGTTTGGTTAGAAGCGCAATATGAAGATAAAAAGGCGATTAGCGAAGATTTTATTCAAGCTCGATTAGCCAATATTCAATCAAAAGGAAAACGAAAACAGTTTCCTCAAGCTCGACTAGATTACTTTGATTTGGTTTTGTCGCAACAGACTCAAGGAAATTGGTCGCAGTATAGTGATGAACTAAATAGTCTTTTTGATCAAGAAGCAACGGCTGAAACGGTTGAAGAAAAAGCGCGACTTATTTTAAGGGGTCTTTCGGGTAAGGGAAAAATGCACCAAGATACGGGTCGACTCAGTCGTCTTAAACTAGAGGTGACAACATTAAGTAGTGATTCTGATGCCTCATTTGATGATGCGTTTGATAGTTTAACAATGAATCAAGAACAAGATTTAGAAGAAAAAGTTTCTCTCTTTGATTGGAAGATACTTCTTTTACTGCAGCAGTTATCAAAACTGGATGAAATTCAGGACTATTCGAAGCGAGCAGAGCGTTTTGTTGAGTTAAGACGTGAATTTATTGAGCTTTATGATCGGGCCCAGTTAGCTGAGTCGCTTTATGAAAAAGAAGTGCTTAATTCTTATCCGTCTAAAAAGTTTGAAGCCAAGTTTGCCGCTATAATGGACGAGTGGGACGTTAATGCTTCTGAGGTAACTTTTATCGATAAACGGGCAGAGGTAGATGCCTTAATTAAAAAAGAGAGAGAAAAAGGGCGTAAAGAGCTTGCTGATGATGCGACAGAGGCCCAGATAGCAGCTAAAGCTGTGCGAGAACTTGGCTTTTTAGATGTGCCTGAAATGGAAGCTTATTTTCTTGAATTTGAGCAAAGAATCAGTGCAAAGCATAAAGAGCGGACTCAAAAAAGAAAGATAGAGCCTTTAGTGGGCCAACTGTTATCTTTGGTCCAGAGTCGATTAAATGGCGATCCAAACTCACCCACTCTTCTTGATGATTTTTCTCTGCCTTATATTGATTTAGCCGAAGACCCTTTTGAACCTAATTGGGATTGGGATGAAGAGACTCTTTTTAAGGATGTGTTAAACCAGAGTTTAACAGAAGATGTTTCAAGAGAGGTTTTATTAGAACTAAAGTTGATCTTGCTCGAGTTTGAGCCTATAAGTGAGACTGTTCTTGGTGAACAAATTGCGATTCTTTCTGAAATGATGATTGTTAAGAGAGAATTAAAATTAAGAGAAGGCATTCAAACTCAAATAAGTGTTCCCTTGGTTGCTGCTGTTGAGAGTTATGTTCAAGATAACTCTAGAGGAGAGATGACTGAAAGAGAGGGCTTAATTGTCGAACAAAAAAATCTCTTAAACTATTTGGTCTATACTTATGAAGCAAGATATGAGCGTCGCATGGAAATAACAGGGGAGGTTCGTCGCATTCGAGCCCTTCAAAAGAAACTGGATCAGAGGGAGCTACTTGTTCCGTTAGATTTTTTTACCATCCGTAATGCGTTTGATGAATTTTCAGGGCAACTGGCTAATGAGTTGGGCCAAAAAGGGCTTTTCCTTAATCAGTTAGAACTTTTTCGTAGTGGTATTAACTTGCTCCAAGAAGATGGACAAAGCATTGCTTCTATTTATGAGTTTTTGACGAGTGTGGTTCCAAAGCTGGTTCGTAAGCGTCACCTAGATAGTTCGACTATGGGTATAATGAAACAAATTAGCACGCATTATACCGAGTTCTTAGCCTTGAAAAAAGCACATGAGTTGTTGCTTTATTTTCAAGAGCATCAAACGATTGAAGGGTCTCTTTTTGAAGCAGCGGATGTGAGCCGCGCTAAAACCCTTGTCAGTTGGGTTATTCAAGCTAATAATCGCGATGGTATTCGATCACCTGTTGATATAGATTCCCCGCTGTTTGGGCAGTTAAGTGAGCAAGAGAGGTTGCTAACCCAAGCAGCCCCTGATGATGGTTCCTTAAGTTTGGGTGTGGTCTCTTTGCCCGAACCCACTCTTGATTTGAATATGGATGTTTTGTGGGTTCCCACTCAATTAGACCAAATAGAATTGTTACAGTGGACTTCGGTTTTGGCTCAATCTGATCTAGACGATTCTCTCGACCTAGAAGCTGTGTCTGCTAAAAATGGTTTGCGCCAGAGTTTTCAACTACAAGATAAGGATTGGGTGCAAGCCCAAGAAGTTCTTTTCCGTATTCAGTATCAGTTTCTTTACCAAGATGCTGATTTTCTTGACCACTTTCTTCTCCATTTAGAATGGAGCAAAATTCAATTTTTGATCACACGTTATTTTCCAGACACTCGCTTTCCTTACGTTGATTCAGTAGAAAAACTTTTGAATGATTCAAGGAATGACCGAGATATGGTTTTAACTGCCATGAAAGTCGCGCTCCAACAATTGAAGTCCGCACTTTCGCGCAAAGATGACGAGGCCTGGGAGCAATACCGCCAAACCGGGACTAATGAGTATTTAAAAGAAATGTTCCGCTTTGAGTCTAGACTCAATCAAGTTAAAAAATCGATTGTTCCTCCTCAAGATTGGAAAGATTGGGTGCCTCAAGAACGTTTTTCTGAATTTTTAAAAGAAGTGGTGGAGCAGCTTGATCAATTAGTTCAAGATCCAGATCAAGTGAATCAAGTTACTTCCATCTTAGGTTCATCACTCGACTTTTTTGTTTCAGAAGAGGCCACGCAATGGGGAAGAATAAGAGAGAAATGGGGACAGTTTATGGTTGTATGGGATTCTGATCCTGAACATGGCATGAACTATTTACTGAATATTGACTGGAAAGAATATCAAGCAAGAGTGGCACTCATTCCGTACGCTATTGAGTTAGAACTTGAAATGCGTCAAACTCAGCGTAATTACCAGTCTCTTGTTCCTTCACCTGAATGGAACGTGATTTTTGATTCCGATCTTGAAGAGATATTGAGAGACGCTTTTGATGGAAGTGCTCAAATCGCAGATGTGACAACAGATTTTGCCCGCTTGTTGTCTGAAAAAGAAGAGGCGTCTCTGATTTGGATTCCTCTTTCAAAGTGGGCCCAGCTTTCAGCTTATCAAAAAGATTTGGCCAATTACGTGGTTGTGGCTGATTCTGTTTCACCCCTTCGACTAAGGCAATATTTGGATAGAAACTGGGAACATCCTGCAGTGCGCCAATTACAGGTCTTTTCAATCGCCCCAAAAGTTCTTTTTATCGTCGATAAAAATAGCCCCGACGCTGAAACTAATCTACCTTTAATTCCTCTTGTAGACCCTTTTGACCACGCTATTTAGGACATACAAGATATAGTGTCCCTTGACAAATCCTGAAAATCATGTATATTTGTATTTAATTTTTATGACGGGATTTAGAGGTTTTAATGAAACGGGACTCAACAAAACACATCTCTTTATATAGGCTTTTTAGCCTATGTTTAGCTGTTTTACTTTCTTGGAGCTTGCCAGCAAGTTCTATTAAGCAAAACAGCTTTCTTGCGCCCTTTTCTGATTTGCCTGCTGTTGCCCAACAAGAATCTTTACAAGATATGTTTCTTCCTTCGCTTGCCGATCAATTATCTGTTCCTGACAGTTTTTACGATGATCTCTTAAAAGGAAAATCGGTTCGAACAGCATATGATATTACGACAGGAGAAGAAAAAGCGCGTGAGTTGATTCGTCTTGGAATGGATCCTTCTGGCGAATTAGATGATTTTTATTTGATCTTTATTGATGTGAACAATTTAAAACTTCGTAATTGGATTTATACCAATGAAATTATGGATGTTTTTTTAGCTGATTTTGACAATGCCATGCAACGTATTTTAAATAATGTGGTTCGCCAAATAGGAAATAAAGCTTATAGCGGATTTAGTTATGTGAATGGTGGCGATGAGAGAGTTGTTGTTTTACCCACATCTGATCCTGAAGTGGTTGAACAAGTCATGTTTCAAATTCAAACTTATCTGCGCCGTCTAATCAAAGGAAAATATCAATTAGGTGTTTTGCAGTTAGATGGGGATTCTCGTATTAAAACAATGGGTAAAGAAAACCCTAAAGATGATGAAGTGCGCCGTCTCCTTTTTGAAGGAGAGTATTATGAAGAAGAAGTTCAAAATAATAACCCCGGAATATTACGGTTGCTTCGAGAAAAAGGAGTGAACGTGGTTCAACACTCAGAGCAATATTTCTTGGTTTATGAAAATGAAGATGACTTAGATCAAACTTTTTTTGAGGTACAGCAAGAATATCCAGAACACTTTGTTGACTTTAAACCTCATGCTTATTATGCCGGTGTTTTAGATTCTTCAACATTGACTGGTGTGGCCTCTTCTTTTAAAGAAACCTTAAGAGATATGAATGGGAGTGTAAAACGAACCGCGCCAAATATTTTAGAGCAGTGGGTCTTGCGTAATGAAATTGCTTCGCAAACTTTATCTGAAAGTGGTAAAGATGCTGTGGCCTTACTTCATCCAGATGCCGATCCCTTAAATCAAAACAGACATCGTAATGACGAAAAGTTAGAAGTCTTAAATAACGAAGACTATATACTGGCCCAAGCACAAACAAGAGGCTCTAGCCTTGTTTTTGGTCAGCAAGATGGTCGTTTTTTTCGTATGCCCAATAAAAAGTCGGCGATTCAGAATACGATTACCAATGTAAGAACTTCAGGTTATTTGGTTCAAATTGATATTGGCTATATAAGTGATACGATTAAAGCTGAAGTTCTTAAATACGAAGAAGAAATGCGTGGGCAAATTCTTAAAGACAATTATGACTTAGATGAAGAAGATGAAGAAGATGCGACTTTTATTCGTCAAAAAGTACGAGAAGAGATGTTTAAGAAGTTTCGTGTGATTAGTCCACAATTGATGGGAGTGAACACAAAGTTTCTTAATGAAGTTTTAACTCATGGCGGAACCGATGATGTGATTTCTGCGATTTTAACTTATGTGTGGGAGCAAGTTGAAAAATTAAACAGAGAATTAGCCGAACGTCAAAGAGGAGACGAATTTTTTCATGGTTGGAACGCCCCGATTTTTACTTTTAGAGGGCCCCCAGATTCTATTTATCTTTGGATGCCTGTAGAAACAGGGAATGGTTTAAATGAGTCTGAAGAGATTAAGGTGTTAAAAGGAGCGGTTCGCTCTATCCTTGCTAACGTGAGAGGTAAAGTGTTTCGTTCTACAGACGTGCGAGAAAAAGGGGCTAATGAAGAGCCTATACGTGGTCAACTTGACCCACGAATCAAACTAAATTTTTTAACTTCGGTTTTATCTGTTAAAGATTCAGATCAAAGAAAAATGATCCCACGTGGAGATGAGCGCAAGGCAGGAAAGCTTTTCGAAAACATGGAGCGCGCCTACCGCGTGTTAATGGAGAGTGTGATCAAACAAAATGCAGATAAACTCGATCATGTTTGGCGCAAAAAAGGGGGCGCGGCTAAAAACACACGTCCGGAAACATTGGCTAGAATTCGAAAACAGTTGGTTTCAGAGTTTCAAGGCCAGTTAACGGAAATTGATCCAAGCTTTAGTGACGTTGATTTTAAATCACTTGGCGATGATAAGTTTATGTCAGGTGGCGATTTCTTTTTAGTCTATAACGGAAATATTGAGGCCAAGTCAGAAACCATTCAAGTTGAATTAGCGGTTAACTCAGAACTTGAAATTTCTCGTAGAGATTTGTTAGAGAAAGCAGAGAAATGGAAGCGAGAGCTTAAATTATATAAAGAGACAGGACGCTTAAATTATAACGAACTCTTTTATGTTTTAACTTCGATGTTGGAACGAGAAAGTGAATTAGAACGTTTTAACCGTGTGGCTCATGATTTAGGTGTGAAGAAAGAGATTGATGACAAGTTAGGCTTTAAAACAGACTCAAGTAGTATGAAAGAAGCAGCAAAAGTGCTACGAGCTCTGATGGCAGGTAAAGAAGAAGGCTCTCTTGGTGGTGTGGCTGCATTCTTAGAAGAGGTTTCTTCGCGTGAAATTTTTGATCCTGCTAAAATCTACACCAAACTTGAAACTGAGCGCCTTCGATTAGTTGAGAAAATTTATAATTTAACCGGTATTTATTTAGACCGTGAATTAGGGGCGCGTATTCCTAAAAAGGGAGAAGAAATTGTGATTCATCATGCTTATTCAGATTTTGGCATTGGCAAAGATGACATTTCTTATTCAAAAGGGGCTTCTAGAGTTGTTGAGATTTTGTCAGATGAATTTAAAAGAGAAGAGTTGAAAAAATTACGTCAGCAATATCGAGAACTGCTTCAATTTACCCGTTATCAGCCTCTATTTGAACGCTTTGTGCGGGGTTATCAAGAGTTGCTTGATACCATGCCTCGGGCTGAAACACTATTAAAACAGCTTTCCCGTCAAGATCCTGCTCTTTACCACCACTTGATTCATGTGCTTTACCGGTCTGAATTAAGTGATGTCGGTGCGGGTGTGGCTGCAATCAAACTTCCAGATGAGATTAAACCTAAGAATGACTTTGTTTTGCCTATGTTGATTCTTAGCTCTGTGACTCAAGGTCAAATTTCTTCCATGAGAGATCGTTTTGCCACTCTAGTAGAAGAAGAAGGCTTCTCACAACTCACTCAGGTTCAATCAGATAGAGCCTTTGACACCGCTATATAGTTAGAATAAGACCGTTCCTAAATATAGGTATATCCATCTAACCTCAGCATTTTGAATGAGTTAGAAAGAGCAAACCGACTCTTTTTAAGCACTAAAATGCCCTGCTCACCTTGACAAAGCCAGCTTTTCCTGTTATCATAATAGTGTAAGTAGAAAGTGGCAAACCAGAGGTAACTCTGGGACGCAAAGCAACGGATCCTTGTTAAGGTTTTTAGGATAGCCGAGCTGCCTACAGCAGTTCGGTTTTTTCATCAGAGCAGGTGCAACTTGAGAAATCCGAGAGACTTTGGAGGGTGTACAGATGTTTCATGAAGTTCGAAGACAAAGGTTTGGGGTGCGAGTTGTAGCCGTTGCTATTTCTCTCTCTTTTCTTTATGCAGAAGCAGTCCAAGCACAAGGAATCACTCAATTCAGCCCTTCAATCAAAACCCCTATAACAAACGAAATTTCTCTTTTTGAACCTCTCAAAGGATTTGACCTTCCACCTGAACTAGGTCAACTCAAGCAAGCTTATTTATCGACGAGCACTGATCAAAATCAATCAAAACCTTATGTCATTCATATCCAAGATTCCCATGCCAACTTTGCGGCACAACAAAACATTGATAAAATTTTAAATCGTCTTTTTGATATGGGCTTTAATGGTCATGCCAATGATGTGTTGCTTTGTTTAGAAGGGGCACAAGGCAAGGTTGACCCAAGTTACTTTCGTCAATTTTCAGATGCGAAAGCTAAAGAAGTAGTCTCCCTATCTTATTTAAAAGAGGGGAAAGTAAACGCCGCTGAGTTTTTTGCCATGAACCGAACAACTGCAACTGTGCTTTATGGTGTGGAAACAGCGGGCCTGTATAACCAAAATATTCAAGCTCATCTTAAAATGGCTCAAGCCCGTAAACGGTCCGCTCCTGTATTAGACAAAAAGATTGCAGATAATAAAATGCTTAAAGAGATGGTGCTGCCTGAAGCGTTTTTAGCTTTTGATCGCCAAACACATCGCCTTTACGAGCAAGAGCTTTCCTTGGTTCAATACTTAGAGTGGCTTGAGTTAGAAGTCTCTTTAGATGCGCAAGCGTATCCTGAACTGAATGTTTTAGCCAGAGCCTTAGAAATGCAAAAAACCATTAGTCCTAAAGGAGTGGCCCGAGAACGAGATGTTTTATTAGAAAAGCTACAGAAACGTTTGGTTAAAGAAGACCTTGGGCAGCTTATTAAAATGTCGTTAGAGTTTCGTTTGGGTAAGATTGAATCATTAGAATATCATTCACGTCTTTTAAGTCTCTCTCATCTTTATAAAATCAATGGCCGTTTTCAGCACCTTGAAACATTAGTTCAATTTTTAGAATTACAAAAAGAACTGCGTACTGAAGTGGCCATGATTGAATTAAAAGCCTTATCTGAAGAAGTAAAGGCCGCTACTTTAATAACCGATGAGCAAAAGCAAGTACAACAAGAGTCAGAATGGTTGGCACTGGTTCACGCCATGAGCCAATTAGAAGTGACCCGCTCCCAACTCGAAGAGTTTAATCAGCAAAAAACAGCTATTCTCAAGTTTATTAAAGATAAATCAATTGCACGTTCTCTTAAGGCTGCTAACCGGTTTTATGAAGTGGCTCAAAAACGAGATGTGGCTTTAATTGAAAATACCTTACAAGCTTTAAAAGATCAGAACAAAAAAATTGCGGTTTTAATTACAGGTGGTTTTCATACTGATGGTTTAAGACAACAACTTGAAGCAATTGAAACCTCACACCTTGTGATTGCCCCTCGCTTAACCGAAGCCATGGACGAAGATTTGTATGCTTCGTTAATGACCCCAAGCTTATCTCCTTTAGAACGCTACTTAGTTGGAACCGGAAACCGTTTAGCCACCCCTTCATATCTTTTTTCAGATGTGATCTTAGGAAATAACCCTGAAGTGCGTGCACAGATACGTGAAGCAGACACCGTGCGATTGATCTTAGAATATTTAGGTTATCAAGCTTATTTGCTTCAAGAAAAAGGCAAAGATGCTTCAGCCATTGAACTGGCTCTTCAATTAGAAATAGACGCCGTCATTAACGAGGCCGGTGTGAACCTTCCTTACAAAGTGCGTCGTTATTGGGACGCTTATTTTAGAAAAATCTCAGCCACTCACTATCCTGCAGGCTTTCTACTACATTCAAAATCTACAACTGCAGATGAGAAACGAGTGGCTCTTTTAGTGGCAAAAGGAAAACAAGCCTTTAAGAGTGCGGTTGCCAGCCGTTCCATTGATGGCTTGCAATTTGTTTACGGTAATGAGCGTGACCTTAAAGAAGAAGCAAGTGTGGCGCGTAATTTAGCTCAGCTAAAGTGGGAAGCAAAAAACCGGGCCCGATTGGCACGTACCCGTCGAGAAAATGCTGCAGCATTAACGGCAAAGAAAGAAGCCATTGCTGAAGATGTTCGAGCTGAACAGGCTAAAGAACGCGAAGAGCAACGTCTGGCAGATCAAGCTGACTTTGTTAAAAGAATAGAAGATGCAAAGCAGGCTAAAATAGCCAAAGTATTTAAACAACCTGAAGCACCCAAATTAACTCCAATAGAAGAGGTTGATTGGAATAATGCATTATCAAAAATTGAAACAGATTTGCCAAAAGCAAGGAATGCTTCTGTCAATGGATTTGGACTGAATGATTTAGAGCCTGCTCACGATTTTTTACGTGGTATTGACTGGGATGTGATTAGTCTTTCTCAGTCGGGTAGAGAAGAGGGGGATGACACTTTTCAGCGCTTAGTGACTGAAGTGGCAGAAACGCAACGTGATTTGCGCCGAGCAAGAAGCACTTCTTTGCCTAAGCTTCCTCCGTTGAAGACGCCTGCTGTGGTTCAGCTTGCCTCTACGTTATTAGCGTTTGTCCTGCTCCCTTTTACATTGGGTGCTACCGGTACCCCTGATTTTGGTTTGATCTATTATTCAGCTCTTTTAGCTGTAGGACTTTCAGGATTATTTATTCGTTTTATTCGTTGGCGCCAAGAGCGTGCTTTGACCTTGTCACAGAGTGATCGTGGTAAAGCTGTGAGCCGGGCTCAATATATTGCGGGTGTTCTTTATGGAATGTTCCAAGAGGCCAGAAAAAATATTGAGATCTTTGAATCAGACAATTTTTTAAAGACATACAATGAAGCTGTTGAATCAGAGAAGCTGGATGATTTAGATACGATTCGAACACTTCTTTCTTTAGTTGATCCAGGTTTAGTAGAAGAAGTGCAAACAGCTTATCCTTGGTTTGATGTGACGCTCCCATTTGGTGAAGAAAATGCTTCAGACCTTCTCGACTATTATGTGCGCAATCTACAATACGAAACAGATCAAGAAAATGCCCAAGAAGCAAAGCTCTTTTTACAACGCGTTGTGGCTGTCTATCAATTAAATCAAATTCGCATTAAGAATAATATTGCCGGAAAAGAGCTTACCGACAAACGTGTTGAAGCGATTATGGTTATTCAACTCTCTCAGGGTGTGGGTGATTTTGAAGGGATTGAAAAGTTTTGGCGTGCTTATATGCGCCCTGTGGTTTCGCCCGAAAATTCTAATGCGGCTAAAATTGAAAAACATTTTCAAACATTGCGTTTGGAGTTTGTGGATCTGCTTAGAGATTTGGTTCGAAAAAATGCTTCAGAAGTTGAAATACAAAGAACGTTATTTGCTTACTTGATGCAGTCGATTGAAATTGATGAAAAGACGATTTTACCTGCAGATCAAGTGTTGTTTCCGATGGCGATCTTAGAAGGTGTGACTGGTTTTTCAAGTCGTGTGAGAAAAGCAACACGTAAGATTAATAGACGAGCCAAAGAAGTACGTGAGCAATCTCTTCAAGACATGGTGACAACCTATCCTTTTTGGGCAATGGAATCGCCTTATCTGCCAGAAGATCCAGAGCTCAAATTACAAATTATTTCAAGCTCAGACCCACGTGCAGAAACGTTAAGTTTTGGTGAGAATGGAGTGGGCGAATGGGGCGGAACTCTTTTTATTCGAGCAGAAAACTTTGATCTTGAAACGTTGAATGAAAAAGTAATTCGTTTGGCGGGAGAGTATTTAAAAGAAAAACAAGCGCGTGCTAATAAGTTAGAAGCTGAAGTCATCACTATTTTTAAAGAATATGATCGAGCGATTGCTCGCGGGTTATCTGCGAAACAACAAATCTTAAAGGTTCGATTAAACAAGCTGGTTGAAGAGAACCCTCTTTTTGACGGTCATTTAAAATCATTAATTTCTCATGAAGTTCAAAAGAGGCAGTGGGGTTTCTTAGGAAGTATTAAAGAATTCTTTTTTGGAATGGCTAAAGGGCGTGTGAGTGGTGGCGTTTTTGGCATGTTTCGTTACTTTAGTGTTCACTCTCGTGTTTTAAGTACAGCCTTATTAGGTTTGGCTTTAGTTGGTATTTTTGCGCCAATGGCTATGGGGCAAGATGCGCCTGATGATAAACCTGGTGACAAACCTGAAGTGGGACCAAAGCAGACTCCACCAGGGCAACAGCCTGCTCAACCACAGCAACCGGTTCAACCTCAAGTGGGTCCAACAACGGCTCCTCCTATTGCGGCAACGGTTCAAGCTGATATTGATAACATTGTTAGAGATCAGCTTCGGCAGATTACAGAAACGCGGGAAGGACTTGGAGATTTACAAGCAGCCGAGCGTTTAAAAATCGATCTTTTAGGCCAATCCATGGATGCTTCGACGCGAATGCGTGCGACCTTTAATCAACTTAATACAACTTACTTTGGTGTGTTAATGGATCGTTCTCAATCAAGTGTGATGGCTGGTGCTGAAACAGTGGTTGTTCCTACTCGGACCCATGGAGACGCGGTTACCTTTTATAATCCTTCAACCAACACATATGAAACAATGGCTTTTGCCACGTTGGCCAATCTAGAAGATTGGCTTTTTGATCATGCTGAAATTTTAGAAGTTCGAGATGCGCGTGGTAATGTGATTACCAATCGTGCTGAAATTGCGACGCATATTCGTAATGGTCAACCAATCACCACAGCTGTTCTTCCGCAAACGTATCAAAGTACGGTTTATCGTTTTAATACTGTCACAAATAAATTTGAGACGTTGGTTTTTAGCTCGCCTCAAGACTTTCAAAATTGGTATCAAACGAATCCTGGCCAGGTAAATGTTTATGATAATGAGGGGAATGTTATTTTTGATTTACTTGGTTTTGGTGGTGCCATAAACCGAGCTGCCTCAGGAGAAAAATTAACCTTTGTGATGGGAGAACAAGCCCGTCCTGCTTTCTTTGCAAGAACAGATTGGAGAGGAAGTGACCAAAGTCTTATTTTTGAATTTGGTGTGAAGGCCCGTCAAGATCGTGCGCGTTTGGCTGTAGAAGATTATCAAGTGGCGTTACGCCGTCAAACATTGCGTACTGATTTATCACGTGTGGCTCATCGACTTGTTCGCATGGGAGAGGGACATCGCTATGAGCCTGTGACCCACATCAACCTTCCGGGTGGTCGCCAAATTACAAACAGTTTTCAAGAAACCTCTGATTTAATGGCAAGCATTCCTCAAAACCGATTTGTTTATCGTCGTTATCCTGAGGTGGAGCGGCCTAATCGAGAAGCAGCAGGAGAGCAGATCACAAACCCAGCTGAGTTGAGGCATATGAGTCAAAACAATATTCCTTTTCAAGTCTGGTATAACGATCCTGTTTTAAATGAAGAAATTCTTGTGATGTCAGGCGATTATGCGATTCAAGCTAATCTGCGTAATGCTCAAGCATACAGAGCCGAGCGGATGTCAGAGTTTAATATTCGTGAAGTCCTTAGCCGTGGAATTCCCCGCAGCATGTCCTTGTCTCAACTTCAAGAACGAGTTCGAACAGGGGATATGGCCACACTGGTTCCTAATTTTCAAAAAAATCATAATTACTATGCCTTTGCTGAAGTGACCATGACAAATGGCCGGATGAGTGGCTTGGCCAATGTGCATGAAGAGCGTGATCTTCGAACAGAGACCCGTCAGATTCAACCCGACCCTGAGTCATGGTTACCAAATTCAATGCGTGATGCTTCAGATCGTGATCCTATGTATGAACCGGTTGTGGACCAATATGGTTATCCTGAAATTTATATGAATGTGCGTAATTCAAGTGGTCAGCTCAATATGTTGAGCCAAGTGAATGAAAATGGAGATACCGTTGAAGTTCCTGAAAAACAATTGGTTGGTTTTTTTGTACGAGAAGGGAGCAGTTGGCGCCGTTTAAAATCAAATGAAGTCAATTCCAATCCTCAACGAGTGATGCGTATTATTAATACAACGGTTGCGACCGCTAACTCTAAAGTGAGTGATGCTAGTTATAGTGGGGATCGTGGGCTTTTTACTGAAGCTGAGCTTGGTAATCAAATTATTTTTGGTCGTAATATTTTGCGCCGAGAATTGGTTGAAAACCGAGTAGGAGCTTTTCGCACTTTAGTTGAACTCATGGATGCTGAAAAGAATTTAGAAAACCTTTATGGCGAATTAGTGGTCTCTACTATTTCAACTGTTTTTAATGTGACTCTTTTTGTTGATCCAACTGGAAGTGGTTTGTATATCAACCGTGCCATTCCAACAGGAATTCGAGCAGCCTATCAAATTTTTGTTCAAAGTCAGAATTTACCAACCCCATTGCCTGTCATTAATGTGAACAAACAAGATGATGAAACCATGGAAGAAGCTGAAACGCGTGTTCGAACTGAAGCTAGAACGCTTTTAGATAAAATTAATGAAACACGTGGAGCAACCGGTATTTCAGGAATCCCAGATAGAGTTCTTTCTACAATTAATTTAAGTATGACACCAACCGATGCTCAAGAGATTCATCAGTTTATTTATGCCATGGCTGCTGCGGTCTATGAAAAAGAATTTACAGGTTATGACAGTAATAACAATCCAAGAACAACCGTGACTCAAGATGAATTAGATCAAGTTGTTGTGACCTTGTTTCATACTGATTGGCACCGTCACCGTGAAGTGACAGCACGTATTGATTTTTTCTCTTCTTTAATGGTGAACTTAGTTCTTCTTTCAAATACAAGTAATGACTCTAACTTTAAATTAGCTCGTTTGCGACCAGATGGAAGTGGCGGCCAAGCTGGAGAATTTGCGAGAGATACTTCTTCTTTTTCAGATTTAATTTCAAAGTTTTTTGTGGGAGATATTGGTGGGGATTCTGTGATGCCAACACCTACCACAGCCGGATTTCTTTATTTAACAAGTTTTGCCCGGGTCTTTCGTGAAGTGAGTACCACAAAAGGTGTTTTTGAAAGTATGCCTTTACCTATTGGAATTGGTCCTAGTTTGGCTTCGATCATTAAATCAGCAAGTCGATTGGTGCCAGGCTTAGATCGCCCTGTTTACCGTGAAGCCCCAGATGTTTGGCAAGCTGGAGCTTGGGTTGTTAACTTGTTTGGTTTTCCATTACAAATTTTTGGATCGATTCGAGACAACACAACTTATGTCGAGGGGTTACGAAACTATGGTGTGTTGGCTCGCACTGACAGTAGTCAAGGTTTGTTTGAGCAATTGGGCCGTACTTTTGTCGGAGGCAATGTTGTCTCTATTAGAACAAAACAACAGGCAAATGTTTTAGATCGACAAAAAGTTCTTTTAGGGTATGCGCACATTCCGATTCCAGAATCAGACCGTGATGCACGTCAACAAACAGAAAGTCATTCCATGGTTCCTGTATATGGAATTATGGGGGACAATGGCATTGAATTTATTTGGGTGCCAGGGCTTAAAGCATTACAAGAAAACCTGCACGACATTCAAGAAAAGATTGATAACTATGATGCTTATCACCGTTTAATGGGGCGTAACGGAGGAGCTATTTTACAAGTCACTCCAGGTCGCTATTATCGCTTTGATCCAACAAATGGCGTCGGAGTCAATCCGCTTCAAATGGGAACTTTTTTGCGGGCAACACGCAATGGGGCGAATGACTTGGTTCCTAGTTTTATGTTTGCTCCGAATCAAGCTGGACCTCAAACCGCTAATTGGCAAGCATGGGGTTCAACGTATGACCAAGCGATTCGTTCTATGTTTTTTCAATCTTTAAATGATGGGCATATGGGGAATCGTGTGATGGAGTCAATCTATCGGTTGAGAGGTGGACTCAAACGAAATGAAGTCTCTACAGATGAAACAAGTAATCCTTTATATGCAAATGCGATCAACGTAGGAACCAATGATATTGCAGAGAGACAATTTCATGTGGGGCCGAATGCGTTTATTGGATTAGCTTATATGCAATCAATGTTTCAGCGCCATCCTAATATATTGCGTTCTTATCAAGAAAACTATCAGAGTGGTGATAATCTAGCAAATCTCCGAAGTAATATTTATAGCGGCGATATTGACGATTATATGGATCAATTAGGCCCTGACTGGATTAATGATTTAGAAGATGTTAGGGATGAGCGAAACCGTCTTTTATGGGATGCTGAAAATGGAAATTTAGATGATTTAATGACAAATACAAATGCTGCGCATGCATTAAGTGAAATGCGCAATATTGCTGATGGCTTGATTCAACGTATGGAAACAGAGGATGAAAATTGGCAAGGGGTGATTTGGCAAGATAAAGCAAATGGAGTCAGTTCCACAGAAGAGATGATGGGAGCTTTTCGCCTCTTTTCAAATATGCATACAGTCACTGAAGAGAGTAAGTATCGTGATGCGGCTCTTTCAGTATTACGTTTTTTATCAAATAAAATGTGGGATGCGGATGAACATTATTTTTATGCAGGTACAAATAAGAGAAATGGAATTATTGTTGCCAACGAGGGTTATGCCACAGATGTTCAAGCCATTGCTCTAACTGCGATTGGCCCTGAAATTTTAGAACATATGAGAGATTCAAAAAATGAGAATAAGCTCTTTTTTGGTGGTGGCCCTTATCTTGGAGCGAAGATATTAAGACGTTTAATGGATCCTGCCACCGGCGCTTTTGTTTCAGTTCTTCATAATGGACAATCTGTGACCGGTTTTGATTCAACAAATCGAGAAGGGCGTGTGGCGATTGGTAATGGCACGGAACGGACACGGGCGGTTTTTGTGGAATCTTCTTCTTATGTTTTATTAGCGATGCGTGCTTATGAAGGTTATTTGATGAATGTCGTGGCTAATGACACTCGGCTTAGTGCTTCTGATCGTGCAGCAGCAAGGGACTCTTGGTCTTCTTCTTGGAGAAGGAGTGCAGATACTTTAGAAGCATCGATACAGCGTTTAGCGGTTCGCTCTTCAAGTGGTGGAATGGCGATGCCAATTGCGACAACAACCGGTATTCGGTATTACTCTTTTTCAGACAAACGAGTTTTAGATGCGCCTGCT
Source organism: Actinomycetes bacterium (assembly GCA_029263055.1). GTDB lineage: Bacteria > Auribacterota > JAJCYG01 > JAJCYG01 > JAJCYG01 > JAJCYG01. The sequence goes on along the minus strand of JAJCYG010000058.1, from coordinate 13,022 downwards.
TCAGTGGCATCAACTGCGATGTTTGGAATGGCTCAACGTCATTATAATCCTTATCAAATTGATGGCCAGTTTTGGTATACCTCACGTCTTACAAGTGGGAATCCTTCTACTCTTTATAATGGTTATCCAGCAGCTGTGCGAGAAGTTCCGTCTTGGTCCCAAACCAATCAAGTTTCTCTTGGTTCTAGAGCAGCTGTTGAAGTGGAAATGGGTAAAGGCAAAATCTTTGTTAATGAAACAAGTGATCGTCCAAGCGAAGATGTGCAAGCGATTTTAACCGCGTTAACTAGAGTAACAGGTTGGAATGGAATGACGCCAGCTCAACAAGCTCTTCCACAAAATCAACACTTGCGTCCTACAACCGCTGAGGTTGCGTTGGCTCAAGGCAAAACATTTTTATTCTATGACCAACGAATTAATGCTTTTTCATATGAGCAGGGTGGACAAGTTTACACGTGGACCTTGATTTCAAGTTATGACGAAATTGATCAAAGTGTTGCGAGTTATCGTTTGCAAGGTCAGCGTGCTGCTGTGGAAGCACAAGTGGCTGAGCGAGGGGCGATTCGATTTGTGAGCTCTACGGGTCAACCTTTAGACATACGAGGAAATGCTCTTAATTCAACGAGTACATCAATGCAGCATGTGATTTTAGGGCGTCCTTTAATAGATGATCCTGCAAACCCTGGAACTAAAATTCCTGATATGAGTGGCGCCAATGCCATGCTCGACTTTTTAGTGGCTCAGTTTGAACGAGTCGATGCAAATGGGAACCCTGTCTTTAGTGCGCATGAGCAGCATCGTATTTTAGCGCGTGGTTGGTTTGAAACAGACGTTCCGTTTGTCCAACAAGATGGAACGGTTCATAATGTGAGAACACGCATCATTATTGAGCATGGTTTGAGTGGAGCGTTAGAGCAGGTAGCGTTAGAAAGAGCTGATGCAGGAACTTTATCTAATATTCTAAGACTTCAGCAAATGCATCACCTTTCAGGGGTGATTATGACAGATCAAAATGGAAAGTTGGTTCCAAATGGATTAGTTGTCGGAGAGCTCTTTGGTCTTAATTTGGGAGAAATGAAAGTGACTGAAGTGATGAATTGGTTGCGCACCGATCCTTTAAAGATGGCAGAAGCGATTCGCAATCAATATGCCAACATTGAATATGTTCAGTCGAATGGAACCACTGTTTATGTCACCTTAGTTTTTGGTGATGGAATGGCTCAGCAATATAGAACGCGTCTTGAACAACGTTTAGAAGAGCTCAATCAATTTAACCGTGACTTAGAATTTGTGGAAGCTAACTTAAGAAGAGGTCCTCCTTACTGGCATTCAGAAAGAATGAACCGTTATTGGTTGGACGCTAATCCAGCAAATCGACGGGATGCCGCTACAGGCGATGTGATTGTTAATAAAGCTAATATTTTTAATCCAACCTTAGTCACTCAAGAATACCTTCGCGATAATCGCGTGGTTCGTCAAGTTGACACAAATAAGAAAATCGATATTTATTATCACCCTTCACATGGCTTGACCCATCCTTTATATGTGCGCTCAAACGATACAGCAACTCCTCAAGGCCGCACATTGATTGTTCCAACGGGTGTTGATCGTAACGGAGCACTTGTTTATTCCTCAGTTGATAATGTGACTCAAACATTTTATGTCACTAACAATGGCAACACAAAATGGACCTTTGATTGGATGACAGGTCGTGTGACTCAAGAGACATTGAACGCAGAGGGAGATGTTTTAGTTCGACTAACAGGAACATTTAACCGTTCTGGTTTTGATACGACTCAAAATTTTGATTACTCCCAAGCTGCTGTTCAAACAGCATTACAAGTTGAGATTCAAGAACGCGAAGAATTGCAATATATCGATCTAACACTTAATAGTCGTACTGTAAGAGTGTCAACAGGAGGTGTTGTTTATATCAATGTTGATTCAACTACCGGTGCTCGCACAGCAACCTCTCAGGTTAAAATGCGCACAGAAGTTGTGACAGACCGCGATCAGCTTTTTCGTTGGGGTGTTGATATGAACACTTGGGATTTGAATAGCCGACAAGGTTGGAGCGCTATTGAAGTAACGAGCATTACAGGAGCTAAAAGCTTGCAGCTTTTAGATGCATTAGGGCATGTGGTGCGTGAATACTCTAGAGAAACAGAAACAATTTATGTTTATGATTCAGCGTTACAATTGAGTCGTCCAACAATAGTCATTGACCGAACAGGAAGAAGAGGCACCACACGAAATGGTCATGATCATGTTTTAATCGTTTACAGTGGAACAACTGTTGCCACAAATGGGAACATTACTTCTACAGGTTTAGATAATGCCGGTTTAACGGTTGTTGAAGTACGTAATAGCTTAGGCTATTTAAAAAGCCGTCAAGTGGGTGATCTTACCACAACATATGTGATTCGAAATGGATTTGAGATTCCTGAAGAGACACGTAGTGCTCAATTGAATAGAGTGGTGAGTACTTACCGTTTTAATTATGATGCAGCCAATCATCGCCTTTCTGTTACAGAAATAAATGAATTGAATCGTACCGCTAAAACTGACATTCGTGACACCCGATTAGACCGCGTAGTTGAGGTTAATACAGGTAGTATTAACGCTTCAGATGTGATTCGTTATCAATCCCGTACAGCGGTTACTTATAATACACAAGGTCGGGAGACAGGCCGAACCACTTTTATTGATGTTGATCCTGCGAATGCATCAGGGGGTATCCGTTTTGAAACCAGTACAGCAACCTTTCTTCCAAACGGAGAGATGGTTCTTCAGATTAGAAATGTATTAACTCAAAAACAATCAACCCGAAAACTAAACTCTTTAGGCCGTTTAATAGAAGAAAGCGATACTTATACAACTTTAGTTTATGAATATAATTCTCAATTAGGTATTTCCCTTCCAGTTTATAAACAAGATCGATTAAGAGCGCGTGGAACAAGAGTTAATGGTGTTGATAATGTGATCGCCACATACAGTCATCGCGTTTTGTCTGATGGAAGTATTGAAATTACAGAACGTTCTACGGTAGGTAGGGCAACAAAAATTGAAGTGCGTACTCGAGGGATGTTGCTCCAACGTGTTTATCGAAATGAAGTGGTGGTACATTATGATGGTTCTCCTGCAGAACGTCCTCTTTACGAGACAGGTGCCCAAGGCCATTCTATTTTACTCACTCAGCAAAATGGTTTAAACCGTCTTTTCCCTATGCAAATGGATGGAACTCGTATTCGAGTCAATGCTCAAGGTCAAATTCAATACCAAGGTAATACATCGGGTGCCACAACCGTTAATAATGTGGTTTCAGTTTTTGCGCAGAGCTACTTACCTAATGGGCGTATTCAAGTGATTCAGTCTGAAGTGCAAAGCAGGGATTTGCGCGGATTGCCACTGAAAATTTCAGTGTATGATGCTTATGGTCGTTTGATTCAAGTGCAGTCAAAGACCTATTCTTCTTTGCCTAATCAACAGAATCAATACACTTTAATTGAAACTAGAACCACAGTGAACCAATATGGAAATACTGAGAACCCTTTTCAAATAACAAATGCAGTCACAACAACAGACGATCCAGCTTATTTGAAAGCTCATCCTGATGGGATTATTTCAACGGCCGTTACAACAGCAGGTCAGACAGAGTCAACGACACAAGTACGCCAAGAAGTGACTGATGCGCAGAGTAACACGCGTCGCGTTTTATTTTATGATTTGCAACAAAATTTTGATTCACCTGTTTTAGAAATGCAAAATGGATCGACGGTCCATAATGAGCTTGGAGACCGAGTCTTTCGTTTAAGGAATCAGGGTGTCTATCAGTTTGTTGGAGGGCGCCCAGCAACTAAATTATTACAACCTATGGTCAGAAGTTTAGAGCTTTCAGACGACTATGCTTGGTTTAGAATGAACTTGGGTCAAACTTATTCTTATGTACGTCCTTTGAAACCAGCTCAAGATATCACCCACTATGATGTCTCAGGTTATGAAACATTGTCTTTCTTTGTTCGTGGCAATACTGGAAATGAACGCTTTGCTATTACCTTTACAGATAAAAGTGGTCATGTTAATCGAGCCACCCACATTACAGATCCGTATACTATTTCAGAGCTTCCAGAAGCAGGTCGCGATAGCGAAGGACGTGCTTGGCACCGAGTAACAGTCTCCTTATCAGATCTTGCTGCCAACCACAATGTTGATACCTCTCATTTGATTCAAATAGGAATTCGATATGGTAATGGCGTTGGGAATGCGACAGGAGACGAAGTCCGTTTTTCAAACGTGATGTTGCAAGGTGCGACATCAAGCCTTCCTGTGATCGCAATTAGTGGAGAGTTTAGTGGAGCGGGTGACTATGAATTAGTTCAATCTCATTTAACGGATGGATATGAGGTGGGTAACTTTTTTACTGAAGAGACGTTGCCGCCTGAAGTAGCAGGCCGTGAAGGGCGTTTTAGTTATTTAAAAGATTCTCGTGGTGCCATTGTTGGAACAACTGACTTTTTATTTGAAGATGCCTATGGAACCAAGCATTTTAGAGTGTGGCGCTTTCAAGGTGGAGAACATATTAACTATGATGAAGCGATTAGATCTGATGGACAACGTTACCGTGTTTATGTTTTTGCCGACGTCTCTTCAGATAAATTTCAAACAACTTGGAAAGGACGGACCTATTTTAATTCATTAAATATTCCGCGCTTTTTAGTTTATGAAAATGACAATCCTGAATTGGGTCATAAAGGCGGTCAAGTGCGCCGTTTGTATCAAGGGGTTCGCCAAGAAGATGGGGGGTTGATTCTTTGGGAAAAAGATATGGAAGATGGAACAGAGCGAGTGTTTCGTTTTAATGCGGATGGAACTTCAAGTGAATATAGTTTAGACAGTTATCCTTTACCTATTCCTTGGGATGAGTATCAAGCTTCAGTTCAAAATGATCTCGATGAATTAGCCGACAATTGGGAAAAATACGACCGTCCTTGGGACCAATCAATTTCACCAAAACAGGAAACCTCTATTTTAGATTGGATCGGTTATTTGATTGCGGGTGTGATTGCTGCGCTTGGAGCTTTATTTAGCTTGCTCGCAAAAACATCCAAGCCAAAAGAAGAGCCAGCACAACGTGTCATTCCTGATGAGAGAATTCGTCCGGAGGATGTAACTAAAGCAACCTTGATACCTGAAATGGAACGGTGGGTTCGCGAAATTGGTTTAGGAGATAATGAAGTAGAAGGTATGACCCTCTTCTTTAAAAATGATGCCTGGGTCCGTTGGAATCGGAATGGATATGAAGAAAATGGAGAGAAAAAAGTTTTAATTGATATCTTAGGAGGGCAAAAACCTGTTCTCTTACAGCGTTATGTAGTGCGTTTTGCCATTATGCGTTTCTTAGGCCATTTTGGATCAACTCAAATGGCTGAATACTTAACTGATGAAGCTATGCTTTTTACTGCAGCCATTGATGAAGAAAAGCGGGTTCTTTTAGGTGAGCGCGCTGCCTTAACCAATGAAGAAATACTGGCTTTTGCAGATAAGAGTGCTGTCTTTGCCAAAAAACTTTTAGCTTACCGTAATGTTTTTTATATGATGATGCAGACTCAATCAATTATTCCAAAGGTCATGGCAGGCGATAAAGCCGCTTCTTTGCTTCGTAGAAATGTGTTCATGCCTGAAGATGTCTCTATTCTTTTTCGGTATTTTCGAGATAGAAATAAAAAACAACTTGAGTTAGAAGAACAAGGACTAGATCCAGATAAAATTAAAGAGTTAGTTTCAGATATTGGCATTGATCCAAAGGACCTCAATCTTGATCCAAACAGTATTGAGCAATATTCCCTTAGATTAGATAGGAACCTTGCTGAAGAAATAGCTGTTCTTATTGAACCGATACAAATTGCTCATCCTGATGTGAGGGGAATTGTTGAATTAATCTTTGAAATCCGTCGTCCTAATCTTGATTCTAAAAGGATTAAAAAAATGATCGGAGAAATTAAAAGTCTTAATCCTGATATGAACGAGGATGCCGTAAAAGGAATTCAAAAAGAGATTGAAGGAGCAATTGCAAAAGGAAGTAAACTTCCTCGTTATGCGATAGTAAATGAACTGGTTCACTCTATTCAAGCCGCTTTAGGTAAAGCAGACGTTGCCTTTAATCCTAATTTAAAACCAAGAACAGTCAAAGCAAGTGCTCGCTTCCCTCAGTTGATCAAAGGGCTTAAGTTTATTGGTGAACGAGTTCCTCTTGCTAATTGGATTGTCTATACTCGAACCATTTTACTTGATTTTAATAAAACGCTTCTCCCTCTTTCAAAAACAGGAAACTTTTTCATTGTTGCTCTAGGAAGTGTTGCTGCCGTTATTGCGCTTGGGGTGTTTGCTTTTCCTGTTATTTCTTCCCTCCTTTTAGGTATGGTTGCTGGTTTAGGTTTGAATTTGCTGGTTCGTTTAGCTCTTTCCGCTCGAGTTAAAGGTGAGACTTCTGCAGCCGGCCTTCTTTTCTGGATTAGCTCGATTGCTATTTGGGTCCTTTGGAACTTTGGAGTGGCTATGCCGGTTTGGTTAGCTGGAGTCGTTCCTTATTTAGAATTAATCTATCAGGACAGTATGGTTTCTGTTATTTCTGGTGCTATTTTATTTGGTGTTTCTGCTTTACTCGCTTATTTCTTTTTAATCTTAAGTTATTTTGCTTCAACTTGGACTTTGGGTGGTTTGGTTTCGGCCTTTGGTATTATGGATCTTTCAGAGCGTCAAGCTCGAATAAAAACAACAGAGCGGCCTTCCATTTTAAAAATAGGTGTTACATTTTTAGCTTTGTCTTTAGTTGTCGTTGGATTGGCATATGTTTCAACTATTTGGGGTCTTTCGCAAAGTCTAACAACATCAGGAATTTTAGGCTTAGTTTGGCAATATGGCCAATATACGTTATATGCTTATGGAGCCATATTGTTTGGTGGGTTTGCTCTAAATCGTTTTACCAAAGCAGGTGCGTTAAACGAGATGTGGTCAATGTTAAAAGAAGAGTTTAGTGATGACCCTGATAAGCTTAAACGTGTTGAGTGGGAATATAACTCTTTAATTAAAGATATGTATACCTCTTATAAGTTGACCTCTGAGGAAAAAGATAAATTACTGAACTCAGATGATGCGATTAAAGCTCAAGCCTTGGTTGACATTGTAAATAAAGAAGCCCGTGATCGAATAAAATTCTGGGCCAATGCCCATTTAAGAAAAAACAAACTTCCTGATAGACCCAAGTGGGAAAACCTTCCATCGCTAACTCTTTTGATTCCAAGTATTGATAATTTTCGCCATAGTTGGACGGCTTTAAACATGATAGATGGTTCTTCGGGTGAGAGCCGCCTCTTTAAATTAGTGACAGGGGGGTATCGGGGAGAGTTTTCTAACTTATTAGATCAGGCTGAAGAAAATGGCTGGGCTACACCTGCTCAAATGAGTCTTCTTAACGGTTATATGGAGCGACCTTATGGTGTGAGTTTGCCTCCGTTTGAAGGAGAGTCTGAAGAAGAAAAAGCGCAAGCTCTTATTCTAACTCGAAAGATTGAAGATTGGGCTAACGATCGTTTGCAAATGTTAGAGACAACCTATACTGGTTTCTTACGCGTGAAACAAGCGTATATGGAAGCAGCTATGTTTGATTTTTTACCGGGAGAAACTTCTTTAGATCAGTTGACTCGAGAACAGAAAAAGATGGTCGAAGCAAAAGCTAAAGAAAAATTTCAAATCTTATGGTCTGTGGGTGGGGCCAGTTTAAACTCCTTCTTTAAAAAACCTTTGGATCAAGATCCGAATCTGCCAAATCCACATGGAGGGAGGCAATGGGATTTCGCCGCAGATCTTTGGACAAATATGCAAGAGGCGCTAAATTTGATTGGCAAGTCAGAACTGATTGATGAAGTGAAGCAGCAGTGGGTTGAAAATGGCATTCTTACAGAGGATGGTTTTGCTGGCTCTGCTTTTAACAAAGAAATTCAAGCCGAAGCAATTGAAATCCGTTTGCGTGATGTTTGGGATTCTCTTATTAAAAAACTTGAGAAACAAATAGATGAGGAAGCTTTAAATAGATTTGAACAGCATATAACTCGTGCTCAATTAGGCCATGTTCTGGTTCATGATATTAACTTTGCTTGGGTTTATGGAAGTATGGACTTAGGTGAAGGAGCTGGTAAGCGTGGAGGAAGTGTTAAAGCAAAGGCTTTAGCTGTTGCCATGCCATATGTGCGTGGGGACACGGTGATGTTCTTTGATGGAGATACTGAGATTCGTTTAGAAGATGGCCGTAAGCTGCTTCAAGTTTTAGATCGTTTTAATAAAGATCCTAAATTGGGTGTGTTGCAATTTCGTCAGTATATTTTTAATGAACCATATAACCGTCAAACTCGTGTGGCGACTGAAGCGGTTAATAGTTTTTGGGGTGGTTTGCTTCGCTTAAAAAGTAAAGTAGGTGCGGTTGGTTTTTATGGGCATAACGGAATTTTCCGCACTAAACTTTTGATGGATTATGATGGAATTCAACCTTCTCATATTTCAGAAGACTTATTAGGCTATGCCACTATTATTGCTAATGGGGGCCATGGAGGCTATGAAGATCGCCTTCAATTTGGAGAAGGGGAAGAGACCTTACTCTCAATGTATGCAACGCCACCTGCAAAATGGGCACAAGGAGCTGCTCGTGGAGAACTTCAAGCGAGTCGTGCTTTTGAACTCTTAATGGCGAGTCCTCATGTCTCATTTGCCTATAAGTTTGACCTTCTCTTTAACTTAGCTTTTTATGGGATTGTTCATTACTTTAGTATTCCTGCCATTATAACGTTTATTGTTGGTGCTTTGGTTATTGGAGCCAACCCTTTTACTGTGCTTCCTTCTTATATGATTATTGCGGGTTGGGGTATGTCTCAAGCGATTGGTATCTTCTCACTGGCTCAATTTTGGGAGAGGAATGGTTATTTTGATGGAACCTTAAAATGGTTAAAGTTTCTTTTCTTAGAAGGGGGCTTCTTTTATTGGACCACTCTAATTGCGAATCAATCTGAAGGATTAAGAAAAGGATTAAAAGAGGCTGGTGCTTGGGTTACAGCCGCTAAAGATCAAGGAACAGAGTCTTATACGTGGGAGACATTAACAGGGATTTTTGGTTTAGGGCTACTTGTTTCTCTGCCGTTATTTGCCTTGCTTCCTCTTGCCCCACTGTCACCTTATTTGTTAATTGCTCCAGCTCTTGTGCTTTTGTCAGTATTTCTCTGGCACGTTACCGGAAGGAAAGTTCCTTTTGAAGTTATAGCTGTGCTGATATGGGCTGTTCCAACGGTGTTGAGTTTGATGTTCTTTAATACGGGTGGAGGAGTTGTTTTGTCTTCAATGTTCTACCTCTATGTAATTATGAGTTTTGTTGTGAGCCCCTTTACTTTTAATCCAAATGCCCTTCGATTGAATGTGCCGCTTTATCAGGCGATTGCAAAATTAGAAAATAAAAATCCTACTTTACAAAAGGTTGGGACAGCCTTCAGTGCAGAAAAAGATAAACTTGAGCGACTAGTAGAACTTTATCATGTAAAAAAACTGACTGATTTGCTTGATGCAGAAACTCCAGATGTTTCTTTGGTTGTTCAACAGTTAGAGTCTCTTTTAACTGAAAGCGAAAAAAGAAATTTAAACAGGACTGATGCAGCAAGCTATTTGATTCTGTTTTATGCCGAAGTCAGCGATTTCTTAAAAGACCCTGCAGAGGGGACGCTAAAAGCACAAAGCCTTTATCGAAAAGACAAATCTTTCTGGGCTGATCTTAAAGATATGTTTACGGGTACTTATCAACGTGATCCTTTAGATAAAGGCGAAGAGAAAAAATTTGAAAAACAAGAAAAAGCACAAAAAGAAAGATGGGAAAAAATTAGCAAATCTAGAATGGTTTATTATTTCTTGAGACCCTTAAAGGGGCTGACTGTTTTTGTTTTTGAGGCAATACTCTTTTTTCCTATTACGCTCCCAGCTGTTTTTCTTTATGCCTTAAGTAGGACCGTATTATCTGCCGGTTCTAAAGTCCAGGCAATAGCAAATTTGTTTGTTTTTATTGTTCTAAGTGTTCGAAAAAACTCTCGCAGTCGTTTAAATGGATTTATTGATGATTGGTATAAAGAGGTCTTCCGTAATCAAGAACAAGAATATTTAGATTCTTTAAAACCATTACGTGATTTTCCTGCTTCGGGTAGCCAACAAGCGCCGCCACCTGCAGATCCATCGCAACCAGATTCTGCATCACCTGCACCTCAAACTCCACCTGCACCACAAACCGTGCCAGCTGTGGATACTTCGGTTTCGACACAAGCAGCACCAGAACAAGCCGATGCTCCTGCGGTAACAGAGCCACCTGCTGCTGATTCAGAACCAACACGTTATGGGTTGCTTTATGGACGGTTTGTTTCTGATGTTGATGCGTTTAATGCAAAGAACAACACTTCTTATGATGCCGATGCCATGGCCTCTACATTATTAGAAGAAGGGTTTGTTGATGAAGATGAAGAGCTTGTTCTTGAAGACTTAAGCTTTGTTCCTATTGACTTTGATACTTTTGTTGCTCTTTTAAAAGCGCTAAAAGAGGCTGGCTATGAAGTTGAAGGGACTGATTTTGCATTTTCTATTATTCCTATTGATGCGCAGCCATTGTTTGGTTTTCAACAAGAGAACTTACCAGATCAAGGGGAACTATTTGTTTCAAGTGGATCAGGAAGTGTGAATCAAGATCTATCTCACATTGAGTCTGGGTTACAAGCAGCTGCAGATCCTTTTGTTCTTGACCTCGATGAAATAGAGTCGCTTTTTTCTGGAGTGCCTCTTCCACCTAAAGCAGCAGTGTCTACACCTGCAGCAAGCCAATTTATTGATTTTGAGGGTGAGAGGCAGTCTTCTTGGGTAGATGCTGTTTCAGATGATGAGCCTGCAGCAGAGTCACTTTCTCCAGCTGCTGCCGCGACTCAACCTGCACAAATAGAGCCGACTTCTCCAACAGCTGAAACGATTCCACCTGCAAAAGCAGAGCCATCTTCTTCAGCAGTTGAAGTGCCTACAGAAGCAGAGCTAGAACCTGTGGTTGATGCAACCGTTCCGGCTGTTGCTCCTGTTCAAGCGCTACCTGTTTCTCAAGCAGCTGTTGAAATTTTTCAAGCAGGCATGACAGAAGACGACCCTTTTGGTTTTAACACTATTGATGCGCTTGGAGCAGAGGTGTCACCAGATCAAGGTTTAACACCTGATGTGAGTGAGTCTCAAGCCGATGCCGCTTTAGATGAGTTGCTAGGCATGGTTGATGGAATAGGTAAACCTGCTGATTCCAAACCTAAAAGTACTGATTATGACGATATAATGAATGTTCTTGATAAGTTAGATCCTCCTGAAGAGGATACCTTTGTGTTGCGTCGTGGCCAGAGTTTTGACCGAGCTGTTGAAAAAGCTGCCTTAGCTGAGTCGGTGCAAGTGCAGGTTCAAGCAGACTTAAATATAGTTGTCAAAGCCCCTAAAACAGGTGTTGCTCCTGAATGGATCGTTCCTTTTCAACAAGCTATTCGTTTATTGATTGAACGATTAGAACAAGACGACTCACTGAAAAAATATTTTCAAGAGGTGCTCAGCCGCGACGACAATAGAGCGCCTCCAATCACACTTCATGTGAGCGCTGCCTTAGATGATAAAACCGCCTCAATACGCCGTGCTTATTCGCGCGATGGTAGAGTCACTCAAGTCGACTTAGTCTTTAGCGAAAAGTTTGTGAAGACATTAACTCATCTTTATTCAGCAAACCCTCAAGTTGTGAGTTCGATTTTAGCCGAACGTCTTTTTCATGAATTAGGCCACACCAATCAAGAAAAATCAGCTGAAGCTCGTTTTGAAGAAGAGGCCGCTCTTATCCAACAAGATTTAGCTTTTAACCAATTGACCCGTCAAATCCAAGTCGATGGCGGTTCCTTACAAGATGCGATCTCTTCATTTATTACAGACAATAAACTTGGTGATCTTTTTCCTGGTTTCTTCTTTAACTTCTTAGGCCGTTTGGGTGCGTTAAATTTATCTGAAAACGAAACAAAAACCGCGCTCCGCAATTTTGCTCGAAATAGTTTGCATGTGGGTGAAGGGGTTGATGCGCCAACTGTCTCATCAGCCTTGTCGGTTGAAGCTGTGGTTCAAGTACCATTAGCTAAAACAGTTTTATCTAATCTTCTTGTGGCAGCTGAAGCAGGAGATGTAGAAGCCGATGCGGTTGTAACAGCATTAACACTTCCTGTTGAAGCAGCTAGCACAAAAGCAAGCCAACTCGAAACAGTTTTAGCTGATACAAGTAAACAGGCTCTTTTTGTTGAATTAGTGAGCGGCCTATTTACTGCCAATGCTTTAACCGTTGAAGGGTATCAATCTATTTTAAGTCGAACATCCTCTGCTACAGAGTCTGAACCAGTGACCCGCTACTTAACTCAATTAGAAGAGCAGGTTGCGGCTCAACTAAGCCGTCAAGAAAATGTCTTAGCACGCGTTGAAACATTATTAAATGAAAACCAAGCTAAACCGGTTCCAGAATTAGTTATTTTTGATTCTTCATTATTAAAGAGTTTAAATGCGGATGAAAAAGTGATGAGCTTGTTAGACAGTTACCGTTCTACTGTGGCGATTACAGTTATGCGAGAAGATGAACAAGATCCAATCGTGCGTGAATTTAAAAATAAAGGATTTGCTGTTTCGTTTGAACGGGATGCTCAAGATATTTCATTAGAAACCGCAGCGGTTAACCAAGCCAATGTGGCTCAACCTAAAGCAGCTTTCACTCAAGCCTTTGTGGTAACGGTTGAAGATAGCAGCAATAAATGGCAATGGCTCGATAGTTTTAACTACCGTGTGTTTGTAAACAAAGGGGATTCTGAGTGGAATACTTGGATGGCCTCATCTGCCTTGCGTGAAGCATTAGGTACAGCATTAGATGAATTGGATGTCACTTTTGAAGAAATCTTACGCAC
>JAJCYG010000057.1 GCA_029263055.1 Actinomycetes bacterium | reverse complement strand
CGGCGGCTCGATTCCAAAAGCCACCGACCGCGACTTCACATAGGCGTTGGCGGCCTGAATGGATTCCTTCATGACGTCACGCAGATTGCCGGTGACCGTCATTTTGCCTTTACCGGGCATCATGACGCCTTCGATGGTGAGGAGTTCGCCGCCGTTCTCCGTCCATGCGAGACCCGTGACAACGCCCACCAGATCTTCGCCTTCCGTCATGCCATAGCGATATTTCGGGATGGACAGGAAATCTTCCAGATTATCCTTCTTGATCTTGATGACCTTCTTGTCCGACGTGAGCAACTCCTTGACCGATTTACGGGCAATCTTGGCGAGTTCACGCTCCAGGTTACGTACGCCCGCTTCGCGGGTATAACGCTGGATGACATCCTCAAGGGCCTTATCATCAAGGATCCATTCATCCTCGGTCAGCCCGTGGGATTTCAGTATTTCCGGGATGAGATGACGCCGTGCGATCTGGACCTTCTCATTCTCCGTGTAACCGGCGATGCGGATGATTTCCATCCTGTCCATGAGCGCGTGCGGAATATTCAGCGTGTTGGCCGTGGTGACAAACAACACGTTGGAGAGATCATAGTCGACCTCCAGATAGTGATCGTTGAATGTGTGATTCTGCTCCGGGTCCAGAACTTCAAGTAGCGCCGAGGCCGGGTCGCCGCGAAAATCAGCGCCCATTTTGTCTATCTCGTCGAGCAGAAACAGCGGATTGGTCTTTTTCGCCTTCTTCATGGACTGAATGACCTTACCGGGCATTGAGCCGATATAGGTACGCCGGTGACCGCGAATCTCCGCTTCGTCGCGCACGCCGCCCAATGACATGCGGACAAATTCGCGTCCCGTGGCCCGGGCAATGGATTTGCCAAGCGAGGTTTTGCCAACGCCGGGAGGTCCGACGAGGCACAAAATGGGCCCCTTGAGTTTATTGGTGCGCGTCTGTACCGCAAGATATTCGACGATACGCTCCTTGACCTTCTCGAGACCGTAATGGTCCTCGTCGAGGATATTTTGCGCTTCGTCCAAATCTTTCTTGATCTTGCCTTTAACGCCCCATGGGATGCTGAGCAGCCAATCAAGATAATTGCGCACCACGGTGGCTTCCGCCGACATGGGGCTCATCTGCTTGAGCTTCTTCAGCTCAGCGTTGGCCTTCTCCTTGGCTTCCTTGGAGAGGCGCGTAGACTCGATCTTCTCTTCCAGTTCCGAGAGGTCGTCGCGGCCATCCTCCGCATCGCCGAGTTCCTTCTGAATGGCCTTCATCTGCTCATTCAGATAGTACTCGCGCTGGGTTTTCTCCATTTGCCGCTTCACGCGTGAGCGGATTTTCTTCTCCACCTGGAGGACGGAAATTTCGCTCTCCATCAGCGTGTAAACGCGCTCAAGCCGGGCCGTGACCGAGACTATTTCCAGAATTTCCTGTTTGTCGGCGATCTTGATCGCAAGATGCGACGCAATCGTGTCGGCCAGTTTGGAATAATCCTCAATCTGCGTAACGGTGCCGAGCACCTCAGGCGATATTTTCTTGTTCAGCCGGACATAGCTTTCGAACTGGCCCACCGAGGAGCGTGCCAGCGCCTCGATTTCGTCAGCCGAACCCAAATTCTCGGCTACCGGTTCGGTGACGGCTTCGAAATAGTCCTCATTCTCCACATAGCTGGAGATTTCAACCCGCTCGGTGCCTTCAACAAGCACTTTCACCGTTCCGTCCGGCAGCTTCAGCAGCTGCAAAACCGAGGCGAGTGTGCCCATTTTATAGATGTTTTCGCTCGACGGCTCATCGTCACCGGCGTTCTTCTGGGCGACCAGAAGAATCTGCTTTTCGCTCTCGGTGACCTCTTCCAGGGCGTTAATGGATTTTTCGCGGCCCACAAAAAGCGGCACGATCATATGCGGGAAAACGACAATATCCCGCAGTGGCAACACCGGAAAAGAGTCACCTTTGCTGGATTTTTTAGGCTTTTTTTCTTGTTCGTCGCTCATGTTTTTGTCCTAGCTGAAAGTGTCGTATCGCCGCCCACACACAACACTATGACGGTTTATATCCTGCATTCCGGTTCCAGAGAGAATCGGATGAAGCCCAAGCAAGACACTCTATAGCGCACAACGAACACGGTTTTGGACACAATGCCACAACCACGCTTGTTTCGTATAGGTGGACGCCGCCTGCACCTGAAGTCAAGCAACCGCGCCACTAGCGTTAAAACCAGTGCACGGTTCATGATGAATGAGATTCGGCGGCTTAAGCAAGAAGAGATGTAGGAAGCCACACCCTGCGGGTCAAGCGCTGGACTCTATTTCTTCCGCGCGCTCGGAGTAGATACGCAGTGGCCGCGCACTCCCCTCGACAACTTCAGGGCTGATCACGATTTCCTCGATGCCTTTGAAACCGGGCAGATCAAACATGGTTTCCAGCAAAATGCCTTCCATGATGGAGCGCAATCCCCGAGCGCCGGTTTTGCGCTCGATGGCTCTGCGCGCGATGCCGGACAGGGCTTCTTCGGAGAAGGTGAGTTGCACGTCTTCCATCTCGAACAGGCGCTGATATTGCTTGACCAGCGCATTCTTCGGCTCGGTCAGAATCTTGACGAGAGTATCTTCATCGAGATCCTCGAGCGTGGCGAGCACCGGCACGCGGCCGATGAATTCAGGAATCAGGCCAAACTTGAGCAAGTCTTCCGGTTCCACGCTTTTGAGCAATTCGCCCATTTTGCGCTCGTCATCGGATTCAACCGTCGCGCCGAAGCCAATTGACGCGGTCCTGCCGCGTTGGGAGATGATTTTCTCAAGTCCCGAGAAGGCGCCGCCGCAAATGAACAAGATGTTGGTAGTGTCCACCTGCAGGAATTCCTGCTGCGGGTGCTTGCGCCCGCCCTGCGGAGGAACGGAAGCCACCGTGCCTTCCATGATCTTGAGCAGCGCCTGCTGGACGCCCTCGCCCGACACATCCCGCGTGATGGACGGGTTGTCGGATTTGCGGGAAATTTTATCGACCTCGTCGATATAGACGATGCCGCGCTGGGCGCGCTCGACATTGTAGTCGGCGGACTGCAGCAGTTTCAGTATGATGTTTTCGACGTCCTCGCCAACATAACCCGCCTCGGTAAGCGTCGTGGCGTCAGCCATGGTGAAGGGCACATCCAGGATGCGCGCCAAAGTCTGCGCCAGAAGCGTCTTGCCGCAACCGGTCGGGCCGATCAGCAGGATGTTGGACTTGGCCAATTCCACGTCGGAATTTTTCCCGGTGTGGTTGAGGCGTTTGTAGTGATTGTGAACGGCAACCGATAGCACGCGTTTGGCATGTGGCTGGCCAATGACATAGTCATCAAGGACAGTGCAAATTTCCTGAGGCGTGGGAACGCCGTCACTCGATTTGACGAGCGAGCTCTTGTTCTCCTCGCGGATGATGTCCATGCACAACTCGACGCATTCATCGCAGATGAACACCGTCGGCCCGGCAATCAGTTTCCGGACTTCGTGCTGACTCTTCCCGCAGAAGGAACAATAGAGTGTGTTCTTAGTATCGTTTCCGCTCGATTTGCTCATTCTACTCACCCAGGTTCCGGTTGGATGCCCAGCTACTGATAGGGTCTGCCGCCTGTCCAACCATTCCGACACCTTAAATCCAGTATGGATGCGTGCGGTCCGGTTAAAATGGGAAAAGCCCCTAGCCACGAACTGAACATGCTATTCGCGCATTGATCAAGAATTGATTAATCCGCCTTGCTAAACCTCCAGATAGTTGTGTCATTAAGGGGCCATCTGCGTGATCGCATTTGGCGACCGGCATTGTGAATCCCAAAATGGTCCGTTTTGATACGCCGGCAGGTTACTTTTCAGCACTCTTTCGTCGCATTGCAGATATGCATCATATAACAGAACGCAATGTAGCAAGACCCAGGCCAAATTGGCATTCGTTCCGTATGGATTATTCGGAATCGCCCTTTTTCTCAGGTTTTTCGTCACTCTCATCCGGTATCGTGCGTTTGGTGATGACATCGTCGACGATGCCGAATTCCTTGGCCTCCTCCGCGGTCATGAAATAATCGCGGTCGAGCGTCTGTTCGATTTTTTCGTACTCCTGCCCGGTGTGATGGACATAAATCTCATTAAGACGGCGTTTGGTCTTTATTATGTCCTCCGCATGACGCTCGATATCGCTCGCCTGGCCCTGAAAACCGCCGGACGGCTGGTGCAGCATGACGCGGGCGTTGGGAAGCGCAAATCGCATATCCTTGGCTCCAGCCGTCAGGAGCAGCGAGCCCATTGAGGCCGCCTGGCCGGTGCATAATGTCGACACCGGCGGGCGAATAAACTGAATCGTATCGTACATCGCCATGCCGGAGGTGACCACACCGCCCGGCGAGTTGATGTACATGGCGATTTCCTTCTTGGGGTTTTCCGCCTCAAGAAACAACAACTGCGCGGTGACCAGAGAGGCCATCTGGTCCTCGATCACGCCGGTGACGAAGATGATCCGCTCCTTGAGCAGCCGGGAAAAAATGTCATATGCCCGCTCACCCCGGTTGGTTTGCTCGACCACCATGGGCACAAGCGTGTTCATATAGGTTTCAATCGGGTCTCGC
>JAJCYG010000056.1 GCA_029263055.1 Actinomycetes bacterium | reverse complement strand
TGTCCGCGCAATATCGAAATCACCAAAGCTATCGGCGAAGTAAAACAAAAACTCCTCTACGATTCATTCTAGCCGCCTCTTTCTATTGACAAACAGTGTAATATAAGGTATTTTAGTAGCCTTTATATGAATGGGAGTTGTCTTGTTTGAACATCTTGATACGCATATTTTTAGTTTTAATTCTTCTGCCCCACAGTCTTAATCCATCTTTAAGTCCCAGACCGGTTTTGTCTTCAGCTACTCTAGCCCCGCTCACTCAAGCGAATAAAAAACCTCAATCAATATTGACGCAGGGTCAAGTTGTGGCAAATGACCGTTATCAATTAATTGGAAAACTGGGGCAAGGTGCGAATGGAGAGGTGTGGCGCGCTTTAATGAAGGGGACGAGCCGATCTGTGGTGGTCAAGTTTATGCTTCAAAAAGATGGAAATAAAGAAAATGTAGAGCGCTTTATTTCTGAAGCAAGAGTCTTGGCTGGTTTAAGCCATCCTAATGTGATTCGGGTTTATGAGGTCAATTCTTTCTTAAACAAAGAAGGACAAAAAGTCTGGTACATTGTGATGGAAGATGTCCGGGGTGTCAGTTTTGAAAGTAAGTTGCGTGAGTATATTCAGAATAGAAACGAAGAGAGCAAAAAAGAGTTGGTCGAAGTTGTTGTAAAAGTTTTAAAGGCATTGAAGTATGTGCACGGACAAGGAGTTTTACACCGAGATTTAAAGCCTGCGAATCTATTGATTACAAAAGAAGGTGAGCCGATGTTGATTGATTTTGGTTCGGCTCAAAGCTCTGGTTCAAATAGTTCTCAAGGGTCTTCAGCTGTTGAATTCAGTCCTTATTTTATGGCTCCAGAAACGTTGTTTGATCCCGGTAAAATAGATGAAAGAACAGATTATTATTCTATAGGGGCGATTCTTTATTTTATATTTGTCGGACGTCTTCCTTATAAATATGCGAGTAACGTCAATGCTCTGCTAAATGAGCTTAGTTCGGATATTTCTGTAACAAGCTCAGATTATGGAGATAAAGAGCTTGTTGACAGCCTCTCTATAAAAGAGAAAAACCTCTTAAGAAAATCTATGGCCTTTGATATTCAAGGTCGATATTCAAATATAGATCTTTTTATTGATGATTTGAAAGCATATACATTTACAGCTAAAAAGACAACACGTCGTTTATTAGGTTCTCTTAGCAAGCTTTTATCTTGGAACAACGGTGCAGATCAAAAGAAGGTTCAAAGTCAAAATAAAATATTTCAAGCCGCCAAAGAAAAATATACAGAAGCTGAACCTAGAGGCAAAGAAGATGCTTTAAGAGTGTTTTTAATTGAACTCGATTCCCTTGATAAAGAAGGGTTTCAGGGCCCTGGATTTTTTATTACATTGGGAAATGTTTGTCACAAACTTGGGATACTAAAATGGGTTAAAGGCGAAAAAGAGTCTGCTAAAATTGATTTTCAAAAAGCAGAGTTTATTTATCGACGATCTATTTTGAATTATCCTGAAAATAATGAAGGGTATATTGCTTTAGCGGGTCTATATAAGCAGATTGACTTGAGCTATCAATACTACAAGGATTTTTTACATGGTCGGATTCGATTTGTTCGGTTTGGAGAGGCTGAAGGCCTTTATACGCGTGTGCTTCAGCACAATGGAAGGCATGAAACAGCTTATTATGAACGGGCGGCTCTAAAATATGAATGCATTAAATCGGGTGTTCTTGATGCTTCTAATTATGCTTTAGTTCAGAGAGATCTTGAAAAATGTTTAGAGCTTAATCCGGTTGATTCAACAACGACTATTAAAGATAGAGAAGAAGTTTTAAGGGTGGTCTACTTTTTAGCTAAAGCCTATTACCGAGATAAAAAATATGATCTTTCTATTCAGTGGTTAAACCAAGGAATAGAAGATTTAAATGTTGTGATTCCAAGTATTACTGAGCGTATTAAAAATCCCAAATATAGATCAAGAAAATCTGAATGGATTCGACGACAACAGCGATTTCGCTCTTTATTAGAATCTGCTAATTCATTAGCTGGAGACATTCGAAAAATCTATGTAGATCAAGCTATTGAATTCTTAAAGTGGCCAAATTATGTTGAGGCTGAAGAGATATTAACAGAAACTTTAAAGATGTTTCCCAATAGCCAAACATTGCACATTTGGCGAATTCAAGCAAAATTGCGTCAAATAACATCTGTGTCTAAGAATAGGATTTTAGAAAATGAAGCTTTAAATCAGTTAAATGTGATTTTTTCTTATTACCAAAAATATCTAAAGGCAGATGTGAAAACAAAAAGTTATCCTATGCTTAAGATCATTGTTGAGCGTGAGATATTAATCGGCATTGGTGTGATGATGAGAAGTCGGGACTCTAAATGGGCTGATCAAGCGAGCCGGATTGTTCGTCGCCATTTATTTAAGTATTATGATGAAGCTCGACTTGATTCAAAGAGACGATTTAATACTGTCATTAACAGTCAAAGTTCATTTAAAATTTCAAGTGAGATTTCAGCTTATTTTGATGTGCCGTGGTCTTTTTTTAAAGAGCGTTCTGAATTACACCATCTTTTTAATCGTCATGTTTCGCATTCTCGACCTGTCTCAGCTCGGTATCCCCTTTCTTCTCGTCGGCGTAAGCCAGAAGTTATTCGAGGAACTTCTTTTAGAGGAAAGAGATTCTTTGAACACTCTCTTTAAGGTGATTACATCTTGTGTTAGGGCACACAGTTAGAACTAGTAGAATTGCCTTCAGAAAGATTCTCTATTTCATGGTAAAATTATAGTAGGTGAGCAAAATGAAATTGTTAATTTTTACTCTGTTTTTTATGTTGTCTGTTTCAATGCCTCTATTTGCCGAAGAAGAAAAACCAGAAGTTGATAAAGGTCCTCAAGATCCGATTGGTGCTGTTTTGTTGGCTCCTTTTCAAGTGATTGGAGCGATCTTTGGTGGAGGTAACTACGAGTACGATTACGACCGAGATCCTTATTACAATTACTATCGTTACTACGATTATGATCCTTGGTACGGGCGTTACGATCCCTATGACTATGGTTATGGCTTTGGTTACCGCAAATCTTATCGGCATTACCGTAATCACTATCGCGGTCGTCATTCTTACCGGTATTATCGCGACCCATGTTAGATTTTTGGATTATCGATTGAGTGGTTTAATCAGATTTAAAAGTTGAGTTTGAACTTTAGGCGCTCCACAAATAATATCTTCTGTTTTAAGTCCGACATAATTTCCATCAAAACCACTTGTAAGACCTCCGGCTTCTTCAATTAAAAGAAGACCTGCAGAAATGTCCCAAGGCGAAAGTCCCATTTCCCAAAAGCCATCAAAGCGGCCACATGCTGTATAAGCTAAATCAATGGCTGCAGATCCTCCTCGTCGAATACCTGAGACATTTTGGAAAACAGATTTAAACATTTGTAAGTAATTGTCTAAACGGTCGTGAATTCGAAAAGGAAAACCTGTTGCTAAAATTGCTTCACTCAGCTCAGTGATGGGAGTGACTGAAATCTTTTTTCCGTTCAGGTGAGCTCCTTGTCCTTGTTCTGCACTAAAAAGTTCTTGGCGAAGCGGATCGTAAACCACACCGATTTTTCGTTTTCCTTGATATTCCATTCCAATCGAAACACAAAAAATGGGGAATTCGTGAATATAATTAACCGTTCCATCTAACGGGTCGATGATCCATTGATAATCACTGTTGTTTTCTTGAATGCCTGATTCTTCAGCTAAAATAGAGTGATCTGGGAACTGAGATTGGATGATGTTGAGAATTTCTTTTTCAGATTTTTTGTCGATTTCAGTGACAAAGTCTCGAGCCCCTTTTAAAGAGACTTGGTCTTTTTTAAGTTGGCCGTAGCTCTCTACAAGAATGTCGCCAGCCTTTTGGGCTGCCTTGATGGCTGTTTCCAGAAACATATAAACTCCTTCAATCTCTTAATTTGGGCCGAATTCTAGTTGTTTTTATGAAGAAGTTAAAGGAAAAATCTTTATTTTAGGTTAAAATAACTGCTTCATTATGAAAGAGAAACTGCTTTTCTTTAAGAAATTCTTGCAACAGGGTCGCCATATTGGCGCCTGGGTACCTAGTTCTCGCTATTTGGCTCAAGCGGCATGCAAAAGTGCGCATCTGGAAGAGGCTAAACTTGTGGTGGAATTAGGGGGTGGGACCGGTGTGTTGACTCAGGAAATTGTGCGCCAGATACCTCAGAACTGTGATTTGGTGATTGTTGAGCGAGATAAAGAGTTTGCTCAGTTATTGAAACATAAGTTTGATGGAAGTCATGTTTGGATTACTGAAGCTCAAAATATGCATCGTTATTTAGACGAACATGGTTTTAAAGAAGTTGATTGTTTTGTTTCCGGACTTCCTTTTTTATCTTTACCTAAAAAAGTGAGTGAAGCAATTTTAGAGATTGTTGAAAACTATTTAGCACCTGAAGGTGTTTTTATTGCGTATTCTTATTTTCCAAATGCGTACTATTTTTTTAAACGTTTCTTTCCTGAGGTAAAAGTGGAATTTGTTATGCGTAATTTTCCGCCTGCCTTTATCTATACCTGTAAAAAAAAGTAGTTTCTCAAAAGAATAGTTTCTCTGGAGAAATACAAGTTTCATCTGTGAGTTAGTTTAAAATCTGGTCGATTATCTTTGCATGAACCGCAGGGAAGGGTGTTTCTTTTAGTCTGCTCTCATTTATCCAATTAAGATCAGGATGCAGTTTTTTGGGTGTGGTTCCCTGAGCTAAAAAAACATTGAGTTGAGCTCTGTGCACAGTGTAAGAATGAGAGAGTGTTAGGAGTTGGTTTGCTGGTTTTACTTTAATGCCAAACTCTTTTTCAAACAAGGCTGAGATTTCTTGCTTGTGTTTATTGACTGGACCCGGAAGTTCTACAGTTGGAAAAAGCCATAATCCTCCCATGATCTTTCCTAAAGGCCTTTTCTCTAGAAGAAAAGTATTTTCTCTTTTTAAGATGATTGCTGCTGTCACAACTTTTTTTGTTTTAGGGCGTTTGCTTACAATGGGGAGTTTGTCTGTTAAATTTTTTTTCTTAGCGGCACATAGTTTTTGAAGCGGACAAATCAAACATTTTGGATTTGTGGGTAAGCAGACTGTTGCGCCGAGCTCCATCCATGCTTGAGTCATATCTCCTCGATCTTTATCAGAAAAGAGAGCTGTTACAATCTCTCGTACTTCATCAACAGTTTTTTTATCTTTTATATTTTTATGAATTTCAAAAAGACGTGAGACAACCCGTAAAACATTTCCATCTACTGCTGCTATTGGTAGCTCAAATGCAATGCTCGAAATGGCTCCTAGTGAATAGGGCCCAATGCCAGGTAGGCTAGAAAGTTGTGCAGAGTCTTTTGGTAGTTTACCGCCATGTTCTTTAGCAACCATTTGAGCTGCTTTTTGTAAGTTTCGAGCTCGTGAATAATACCCAAGCCCTTCCCACATTTTCAGAACTTTTTCATCTTTGGCTTGAGCTAATTTTTTAATGGTGGGAAAAGTGTGCATCCATCGGTTGAAATAAGGAATGACCGTATCAACCTGAGTCTGCTGGAGCATAATCTCAGAAACCCAAATCGCATATGGATCTTTGGTCTTCCGCCAAGGCATTTCTCGCTTCTCTTCTTTATACCATGAGAGCAATTGAGTCGAAATTTTCGTTTTCAGGGGTTTCAGTATGTTCATAAGAGAGAATAGTATATAGTATCTGGGTATTTAAATAAAAGAGGTTAGAAAAATGAGTCGACATAAACGGGCCAAGTGGATCACTTTAGATGCTTTTGGGACCCTATTTGATTTCAGGCATGTTTTGCGTGAAGCTGCAGAACGCGTTGTTGACCGAGAAGGTTTAGAGGTTGATCCAGAAGAGTTTTATACTACCTGGCGTGAAAATAGCCGCGCTCAAGAGTGGAATTCTGATCCATATAAAAAGTTATCTGATTGGTTTGCAGAAAGTTTGCAAACTACATTTGAACATTTTAATCATCACGGTAAAGTTGAAAAGGGCGTCAATATTAACCTCTCTTTGATTAGAGAAGTAAAGCCTTATCCTGATGTAGAAGCCTTCTTAGAAAAAGTGCATGGCCCGTATAAAATTTGTGTGCTGAGTAATGTTGACAATCAAGAATTGCACAAAGTGTTGTTTAATAACAAACTCCAGTTTGATGCGATTGTCACATCAGAAATTGTGCAAGCCTACAAACCAAGCAAAAAAATATTTGATGCCGCTCTTAGTTTTATTGACACTCAGATTGAAGATGTTGTTCATGTGGGTGATTCTCCTGTGCAAGATATTGCCGGAGCCAAACAAGTTGGCATGCAAGCTTATTGGTTAAATCGTCACAACAAAGATTTTCCCGCTAATTTACCTCAACCAGATAAAATCGTCACTAACTTAAATGAACTTGCAGGCCAACTCATGCAAAACCCTTAATTCATAAAGAATCATGCCAAAACTAACGTATAACAATCAGACATTTGAAGTGGCAAAAGGGGTAACTCTGCTTCATGCTTTAGCTGGTCAGGGGATTGATTTGCCTCATGATTGTGAACAAGGTTACTGCGGTACTGATGCGATTGTGGTGGTCAAAGGCCAAGAAAATCTCTCTCCTGCTTTTGGCGATGAAGCCGACAACCTAAAATACACCCGTTACCCTGAAAATGTCCGCATGGCCTGCTCCAGCCGAATCTTCGGCGACATCGAAATCACCCTCTACCAATAAAAAAGGTAAACGCCGGTACCGGATACCGGTGTTTACCTTTTTTATTGGCTGTAGCTGGCGTAGGAGGTTGGGGTTTCCCAGAGGCAGATTTCTTTGATTGGGAGTTTGTTTTTTGCGGCTATTTGGTAAATCAATTTGGCAATTGCCTCAGCTGTTGGATTTTCATCCATGACAAAAACGGGTTGTTTCCATTTTTTGAACTCTTTGATTAAAGAATCATCTTTGGACAACAAAGTCTTGTGATCTAAGTTTTCTTCAAGCCATGTTTTGATGAGTCGTTCAATATCACCAAAATCAACTACCATTCCTCGCTTGTCACATTTTTTTCCACTTAAAATAATTTGAACACGTGCATTGTGGCCATGTAGAAATTGGCATTTGCCATCATAGTTTAAAAGGCGGTGGCCATAACAAAAATGAACTTCTTTCATCACTCGATATTCTTTCATCCGATTAAACGGCCTCCTTCAACCATTAGAGTGTGTCCTGTAATAAAACTAGAGTGTTCAATTAAAAAGAGAATAGCTTGAGCCACATCTTGTGGTGTCCCCATCTTTTTTAAAGGGGTGTTTTTAATAATAGTGTTCTTTTCTTTTTGAGACATGCCTGTGGGTGGAAGTACGGGGCCAGGCGCCACAGCATTTACCTGTATGTTTGGGGCTAATGTTTTTGCGAGCGCTTCGGTCATGCCAATCAAACCTGCTTTTGAAACAGTATAAGGTAGATAATTTTTAAAAGGCCGTGCACCAGCCCAATCAGTAATGTTCACTATCTTTCCTGAT
Organism: Actinomycetes bacterium; assembly: GCA_029263055.1. Taxonomy (GTDB): domain Bacteria; phylum Auribacterota; class JAJCYG01; order JAJCYG01; family JAJCYG01; genus JAJCYG01. The sequence goes on along the minus strand of JAJCYG010000056.1, from coordinate 15,319 downwards.
TTTCGTTTGAGCATGTGTGGGGCAATCTCATTAGCAAAAAGAAAGGGACCTTTTAAATTAGTGTCTAAATGTAAGTCCCAATCTTTTTCAGAAACCTTAGGAAAGGGGGTTCGCTTAAATACAGCTGCGTTATTAACTAAGATATTGATCTGCTTCATCTTTTTTAAAACAGTCTGCACCCCTTTTTTGACTTGGGCGCTAGAACGTACATCAGCCTTAAATAGAGTCACCTCTACGCCAAGCTTCTCAATTTGCCTTGCGGTTTTCAACGCTTCAGCACGCGAGCTATTATAATGAAGCGCAATGTGGCACCCTTTGGCAGCTAAAGTAAGAGCGGTCTCTTTGCCTACTCGTTTAGCGCCTCCAGTGATCAGAGCTACTTTACCTTTTAAGCTGTATTCTTTTTCTTTCATGGCGGTTATGATAGCATGAAACAAAAAAGCAGACTATATGGAACAAAAGGCTAGTTATATGGAACAAAAAAAGAAAATCGGCTGGATTTACTTTGTTATCTTTGTTGTCTTTATCGTTTTAGGTATTTTGTTTAAACGTATTTGGGACATGCGGATTCTACTTGTGCCCTGTCATTTGATAGCCCTCTACTTTGTGATCGGTTGGTACCGGAGAGTTTTTGACTAAATATGGAACATTCTCAAATCTTAACAGAACTGTTGATCATATTGTTGGTGACAGCTCCTGTCGTTTTTATTTGTCAAAAAATCAAACTCCCTGCCATGATCGGTTTTTTGGTTGCTGGTATTATTCTAGGTCCCTCCTTAACAAACTGGATTAGTAATAAAGAAGACATTGAAATTTTTGCTGAGATTGGAGTGGTGCTCCTTTTATTTAGTATTGGTTTGCAATTTTCGTTTTCTAATCTAAAACAACTTAGAAAACAGATGTTGATTGGGGGTTCGCTTCAGGTTTTATTAACAGCAGGTTCTGTTTTTGTTGTGACTCATTATTTTGGTTGGGGTTTAAAAGAAGCTTTGGTTATTGGCTTTTTAATCGCATTAAGTAGTACGGCTATTGTGTTCAAACTTCTTTGGGATCGTGGAGAAATTAGAGCGCCGCATGGCATGTTTGCCACAGCGATTCTTTTATTCCAAGATTTATGTGTGGTCCCAATGGTGTTGGTTGTCCAGGCAATGGGAGGAGAAGCTGATGTTTCTGTTATGGCTGCTGCTTGGAATATTGTCCGTGCGCTTGCCATTTTAATTGGACTTTGGTTTTTACTGCGTCTTTTACTGGTCCCTATTTTTGCAGAAATTTCTCGACTTCAAAACCGAGAGCTCTTTTTAATCTTCACTGTTTTACTTGTGATTGGTGTGGCTTGGCTGACAGATTGGCTTGGCCTCTCTTATGCTTTAGGCGCTTTTATTGTGGGGATTTTGTTAGCTGAATCTGATTACAGTCACGAAGTAATGGCTGAAATTACCCCAATCCGAAACCTTCTTTTTAGTCTTTTCTTTATTTCTATTGGAATGTTGCTGGATCTCTCTTTTGTTCTCGAAAACTGGCAAGGAGTGGCTGGTTTTACTCTGACAGCCATAGTGGGTAAAGCCTTGATTATTGGTGTGATTGTTCTGGTGATGACCCGTTCAATTCGTCTTTCTGTTTTAGTGGCGATGTTGCTTGCTCAAGTAGGGGAGTTTTCTTTTGTACTTGCTCAGCTGGCTCGTGAATACGACATTTTAAGTAATGTTGATTACCAAGGCTTTTTAGCAACCACGCTTTTAACCATGTTGCTCACGCCATTGAGCATTAAAGTGGCGCCAAAAGTTGCTATGTGGTTTGGCCAACACCAAAAAGAAACTCTTTCATTTGATCCTAAAACAACCGCAGAAAAAAAGGGCCATACGATTATTCTTGGCTTTGGAGTGACGGGACATAACTTGGGTCGTGTGTTAACAGAAACACATACTCCTTTTGTGATTGTCGAACTTCTTCCTGATCTAATTCGTGAAGCAAAAGATATGAACTATGATGTGATTTTTGGAGATGTGTCAAAAAGAGATATTCTCTTACGCGCAGGAGTTGAAACAGCCCGTGTTTTAGTGATTGCTATATCTGATCCGCTGGCAACACGTCATGCTTTAAGTATGGCTCGCACACTTAATAAAAATATCACAATTATTGTTCGTTCTCGTCAAGAAGTTAATTTTGACCAATACTATAAATTTGGTGCCAATCAAGTGATCTCTGAGGAGTTTGAAACCTCTGTTGAAATCTTTTCTCGAGTGCTTGAAGAATATCATATTCCTCGAAATATCACTCAGATGCAAGTGGAGTTAGTTCGTCAGGATCGATACAGTATGTTGCGTGGTCTTTCTCTTTCACCTGAAACCATGGCAAATCTTCCTGACGTGTTGGCTAAGACTGTTGTTGAAACATATGTGCTTTTAGATGGCTCGCCTTGGTTAGGAAAAACCGTGGGTGAGCTTAACCTAAAAGAGACAACAGGGACATTTATTATTTCTGTTGTGCGTAATGTGGCGTCAACAGCTAATCCTTCAAAAGAAATGGTTTTAGAACAAGGGGATGTGCTTATCATTGTGGGTAGCCATGTTCAACTCGACGCGGCTATTCAGCGCTTAGAAGGGAAAACAGATTAACCGCCTCTCTTCCTTGATTAATATACTTTAATTAGTTATACTCCAGCCTCTTATGCTTAAATCTGTATCGATTGTTCTTAGCTTTCTTTTGTTTGTTGTGCATCCTGTTTTTGGACCGGTTCAAGATCCTGCTTATTTAGCTCCAGAAAGTCCATTAGCACTCCAAAAAAATATTCAAGTAGATCCATATGATGTTGCTAAAGGAATTGCTGCGGCTGCAACTATTCCAGCCATGGTGGGGATGTCCCCTTATTTTATGAAAAAGTTGTTTGCTGAAAACTACAATCTTTCAAATATATTGGCAACAGACTATCTTTTAAATACAAGTTTGATTTTACTGATTAGTTTTTATTTTAATTTTAGAAAGAGTGGTAAAGAGGATGATGTTCAGTCGAATAAGACAAAACTTAGGCTTTCTTTTTATCAAAAAGTAGTTTTAATCGGTGGAGCCATTGTCTCAGGGCATGTGTTTTCTATCCCGTTAAAGTATCTTGCTTTGCAGGGGAGCGATGCAATTACTCCTGATTCTATTGTGAGAACAGCTCCTATTTTATTGGTTCTCTTTTCAAGCCTTTCATTAAGTGGTTTTTTTAAATTTCTTTCACTGAATGAAAAACTAACATTCAAAAAAGTGGTTGGAGTGGTGCTTGTCACATTAGGAGTGTTTGTTTTAATAAGCATCAAGAAAACAGGTGTGATGGGGGAGACAACCAGTTTTGGTGTGATCATTGCTATTTTGGCTACAATAGCTTACCTGATATCAGATATTTTTAATAAAACGTTGATGGAGTTAGATGTGATGGAAAAGCGAACGTTTTTATTGCTGGCGTACGGAGTTGGATTTATCACATTCTATATTTCAGCGTCCTTTCTTAATTCTGGTTCGGGGTTGGTGTTTAGTTGGTTTGTTGTTGCTTTAGCTCTTGTGAATCTTTATGGCTGGTTTGCCAAGCTTTATGCTTTTCAGTATTTAGAAGCAACATTGGTGCGATGCTTTATTTCAACCTCTCCACTCTTTACGTTAATTTGGCTTTGGGTTTTTAATCAACAAATGCCTCAGCCTTTTGGCTATCTGGTTTTAGCCTTAGGGATGTTTGTGACTGGACTCTTTTTGGTTTTATGGCAACACAATGCAGATACAAATGGTCGTGCTGTTGTTAAAGGGAAGAAAAAAACTCGCTTTGCTTTGAGAAAAGTAAGAGCGATTCCTTTGTTTGAAGCTTCTTTATGAGTAGAGGTCGGTTCGTCGATCTTTAAAAACTTGGATTTTGTTGCGAGTCTGTTCAACTAAAGAGAGATTAATGTCTGTGATGAGCAAGGTCTCTTCTTCCTCAGCTTCAGCAAGAGTGGCTCCCCATGGGTCAATCACGCACGAGTGCCCAAAAAAGTTAACTTCTTCTTCGCCGCCTACTTTTTCTGATCCCACTTGATTGACGCCTACCATAAAAAATTGGTTTTCAATGGCGCGCGCACGAATCAATGTTTTCCAGTGATCTAATCGAGGGTGTGGAAACGCAGCAGGAAGAATCACCATTTTTACTTCGTTTAATGCGTAATGGCGAAACATTTCGGGAAAGCGCAAATCATAACAGATGGCAAAACCAATTTTGCCCCAGGGAGTGTCAACCGCAGTAAAACAGTTGCCTGAATCCATGTGTTGGTTTTCGCCCAGCAAGCTAAAAAGATGGGTTTTGCTGTATTGAGAAATTTCATCGCCTTTGTCATCAAACAAAATAGCGGTGTTGGTAATCTTTTTCTCTTCGCTTAAATAAAGAGTCGAGCCTGTCACCCAAATTCTATGTTTTTGTGCCAAATCAGCAATTTGATGTAAAACCTCTTCATGGGCTGGAGCAATCTGCTTGTTTTCATTCCAATGAAAGCCTGTGGTCCACATCTCTGGAAAGACGATTAAATCAGCCTTTTGCTTGGCTGCTTGCTCGATCCATTCAGCCGCTTTTTTGAGATTGGCCATAGGGTGGGCTGTTTCAACATTGATTTGAGCTAAAGCAATTTTCATGTGGTATACTATTCCTTCTTTAAAAGGATAATGGTATGGTAAAAAGTGCCACTTTACCAGATGAAAAACGAGTTTGTTCCCTCTTTTAAAACTGAATAACCTTCTAGAGAAATAGACCTCAAGATTGTATACTATCCGCTTAATTTGTAGAGGAGTCCTATGACAACAGAGACCGTAACCGGTTTGTTGCAGTTAATGCCAGGCAAAGGCTTTGGCTTTCTGCGCCAACAAAACAATCATTATATGCCAGCAAATGGAGATCCGTTTGTTGTGCCTGAATTAGTGCGTGAATTTAATTTGCGTGAAGGGGTGTTAGTCACCGGTACCACTAAAGCAGGGCGTAAGCCTGGCCAGATACAAGTGGATCAGATCAGTGAAATTGATGGAATCAAACCTGAAAAGTTTAAAGACTTTCCTCGGTTTGAAGACCTCACTCCTTTAAATCCAAAAGATCAATTTAAAATGGAAACAGTTGGAGACCGAATGACCACTCGGGTTTTGGATTTAGTGGCTCCGATCGGTAAAGGGCAACGTGGTTTGATTGTGGCTCCACCTCGAACAGGTAAAACAATTTTATTACAACACATTGCTGATGGGATCACTAAAAATTTTCCAGAAGCCCATTTGATTGTGTTGTTAATTGATGAACGTCCCGAAGAAGTGACTGAAATGAAACGAATGATTCAAGGTGAAGTCGTTGCTTCTTCTTCAGATAGGCAAGTTAAAGATCATGTGGCCATTGCTCAATTAATGGGAGAGCGTGCTAAGCGATTGGTTGAGCAAGGTAAAGATGTGGTGGTGTTGCTTGATTCAATCACACGTTTAGGCCGAGCATTTAATCATGCCAGCGATACAGGGAGAACCCTTTCAGGTGGTTTGGATTCTCGAGCCATGGAATTTCCGCGTCGGTTATTTGGTTCGGCGCGTCAATGTGAAGATGGGGGAAGTTTGACTATTTTGGCAACGGCGCTGATTGATACTGGTTCTCGAATGGACCAAGTTATTTTTGAAGAATTTAAGGGAACAGGAAATATGGAGTTGGTGCTTGATCGTTCTATTGCAGAGCGCCGTGTTTGGCCTGCTATTGATATTAATAAATCAGGGACGCGTCGTGAAGAATTGATTCTTTCAAAAGAAGCCTATGACAAAGCCATACTTGTTCGTCGAGCTTTAAATGGACTCAAGCCAGTTGATGCTATGGAACTGCTGCTCAAAAAAATGGAAGCAACTGAAAGCAATGACGATTTTTTTAAAGTTTTAGATAAAGACTTAGATTAAGAGGAGTTTTGGTTCATGGAAACCCGCGATGTATTATCCCAAAGACGTTCAGTTCATTATTTTGATTCGTCAAAAGAAATTTCAGAAGAGCAAATTCGAGAACTCTTTGATTTGGTTAAGTTGGCACCCTCAGGTTATAACCTGCAACCATGGGAATTTATTTTAGTTCGAGATCCTGAGAATAAAAAGAAGTTAAGAAAGTGTGCGTTTAATCAACACCACGTTGAAGAATCGTCTACTTCTGTGATTGTTTGTGGCAACATGGATCCGACAAAGTATGCAGAGAAAAATTTTAATGATTGGGTGAAGCACGGTTATTTTTCTGAAATTGATGTGGAAAAGACCATGGCGCAGCTCAACAAGTTAAAAGAAGATGAAAACTTTTGTAAAATGTGGACCATGCGTAGTACTTGCTTGGCAGCCATGCAATTGATGATTGCCGCTGAAGACATGGGGATTGGAACCTGCCCAATGGAAGGGTTTAACCCTGAAATGACAGCCAAAGAATTTGGCATTCCAAAAGATGTGTTGCCGATCATGATTATTGCCATGGGCTATGAAAGCAAAGCAGCTCTTCCTCGAAACTACCGTCGTCCCTTTGAAGAGATTGTTCACTTTGAGAAATTTTAATGACTGAAAAAAAAGTTGTGATTACAGGTGTGGGGATTGTTTCTCCATATGGTTTAGGCGCAAATCGATTTTGGTCGGGTCTCAAACAAGCTGAAAACACAATAGGCCGTATCACACAATTTGATCCTGTAGATCTCCCCTCTAAAGTAGCTGCAGAAGTTCCCAATTTTAATTTAGCTGATCATGTCTCTGTGAAAGAAACCAGACGTCTTTCGCGTGTGGCCGTTATGTCTATTGTTGCGGCAAAAGAAGCGTTTAAAAATGCCGGTTTAGATGTTGAAACTTTTAATGAAGCTGATCGAAGAGAAGCGGCTGTTATCGTGGGCACCGGCGCGGGTGGAATTGATTATGCTGAACATCAATATAAACTTTATTATAACGGCGGTTCGTTTCATCCTTTTACGGTCTCTTCTTCTTTTGTGGGAATGCTTTCAAGTGAGATTTCAATCGCGCTTGGGCTAAAAGGAATGAGCCATGTTCTTTCTACAGGCTGCACTTCTTCTACCGATGCCATGGGCTATGCGTTTCAGCAAATCCGTTACGGAAAAATGAAACGTATTCTAACAGGTGGGGCAGATGCTTGTATTACGCCAGCCATTATGCTGAGTTACAGTCTCATGAAAGTGGTGAGCACAAATTATAATGAGACCCCTGAAAAAGCATCGCGCCCTTTTGACAAAAACCGCGATGGTTTTGTGATTGGAGAGGGAGCGTGGCACTATTTGTTTGAAGAAAAAGAGGCTGCTTTAGAACGAGGCGCGCCGATCTTAGCTGAAGTCGTTGGTTATGGTTCCACCTGCGACGCCTATCACCGTGTTCAAATTGAACCCGATGGTATTGAATCAGGGCGTGCCATGACATTAGCTTTAGAAGATGCCGGTCTAGGCGCAAGCGATGTGGACTATATTAATTTGCACGGAACCTCCACTCTTCTAAATGACAAAACAGAAACACTTGCTTTAAAACAGGCCTTGAACGGCAATTCGACCCGTATTCCAATGAGTGCCACTAAATCGCTCGTGGGCCATCCCCAAGGAGCAAGCGGAGCCTGTGGTGTGGGCGCCTCACTATTAGCTTTGCAAGAAGATTTTATTCATCCTACAATTAACTACGAGCATCCTGATCCAGAATGTGATTTGGATTACGTGCCAAACCAACCACGAAAAAAACGGGTGGATGTGGCAATGACAAACACGATTGCCTTTGGTTCTAAAAATGCCTCCATTGTGTTAAAGAAATGGAATCCTTAAAATGAAAAAACTATTTTTAGCTTTAACCCTTAGTCTTGTTTTGATTCCAGTCTCTCTTTTGGCTGAAACTAAAACAACTCGAACAAAGTATGTTTTTGATCGGCCTAGTACGGTTGGTTTTAAAGCTAAAGGGACTCTACATGATATCAACGGCGAAACTGAAGTTGTGACAGGGCTATTTGAATTAGACCTTGAAAATTTGGACAAGCCTGGACGTGGTGTGATTGAAATTCAGACCAAAACATTAAACACTAAAAACCGCAAGCGCGACAAAATTATGCGCAAGCAACATCTTGAAACAACAACGTTTCCACTTATTCGTTTTGTGATTGTAAAATCTAAGCTTGAATTTAATGACCCTGAACAAAAAAAAGCAGACTATATTTTGACAGGTGAGCTAGAGCTTCATGGGGTTCGAAGAAATATTCAATTTATTGCGACTCTTGATTACAAACGAAAAGATAATTTAACGATAGAAGGTTATGTCCCTCTTGAAATGATTGATTATGATATTGCGATTCCTTCTTTTGCGAAAATGTTTAAAGTTAAAAATAAAGTTAGAGTGGTCTTTAACCTCACAGCTGTCCCTGAATAATAGGGAGTAGTTTTAAGTGACACTTTTAAGGAGCAAGAAATGAAAAACGGAAATGGAACATCATTAAAAGATAAAGTAGTGATTATTACTGGGGCTTCGACAGGAATTGGTAAAGAAACCGCCTTGCTGTTTGCTCAACATGGCGCAAAAGTTGTGGCCGCGGCTCGTTCTCGAGACAAACTTGTGGCACTTAAAAAAGAAATCGAAGATAAAGGCGGTAACTGTTCAGTTGTGCCAACTGACGTCTCACGTGAAGAAGAAGTCAAAAACTTGATTCAACAAACGGCTCAGACATATAAAAAGATCGACATCTTAATTAATAATGCCGGCCAAGGTTTTTTTGATTTCACAACTGAAACAAGTATTGAGGATTACCGCCGTATTATGGAAGTAAACTTTTATGGTGTGGTCTTTGCTACAAAGGCAGCCCTTCCTATTATGCTGGACCAAAAAGATGGGGTGATTATTAACGTCGCTTCTGTAGCCGGTAAACGTGCTTTTGAAAGAATGACAGCTTATTGCGCAAGCAAGTTTGCCTTAGTTGGTTTTTCTGAAGCGCTTCACTTTGAAGTGGTTGATAAAGGTTTAAGAGTGATTACAATTTGCCCACCAGCCATTGACACTCCATTCTTTGACAATGCGGGTTACCACGATTTCCGCGAAACACACCAACAATTAGACTTACTTCAACCCCAAGAAGTGGCCCAAGAAATCTTCAAATCACTCCAATCCAAAAAACGCGAAGTAGTGATCGGCGCCCGCGCCAAAGTCATCAATTCCATTCACGCCGTCTCCCCAGAACTCATGGAAGGCATCACCAAGGTTCTCACAGGCAAACGCGCCTAGGGAGCGTCCTTTTGAGAGATATTCCTGAACGGAGTGACACCAGACTTGATCAATCAGGTGGTTTCTTGTATACTTGGCTCACTTTTAATTAGTGGTGTTTATGAAATTACTTGTTGTGCTGTCTGTTTGTTTGTCTCTTGTTGTGAGCCCATTTGCTGGGTATCCTAAAGAGGGGTCTCTTTCAACCACCTGCCTGGCCCCGAAAGCTTCATTTAAAAAACCTAAAAAAGATAATACCTATAAAAAAGAAGTCTTAGCTGATCTCTTTTTGCAATTAGCTGGTGTTGGTTTCACGCCGACATTAAAAGTTCTTCTTGATGGCGGCATTTTTGACATTTTTCTAAATGAGAAAAGACCTATTTCAATGGGTGATATTTTAGAAGAGATGGGTGGATGGAGAAACCCAGGTTATATGCGTGTTGCTTTGCGGTTGCTGGTTTCCTTTGGTTTGCTCAAACAAGAAGAGATTGTTGGAGAACCTTATTATTCCATTACAGAGAAAGGCCGCCTTGCTTTTCCTTTAATCAAAACCAATCAAGAGGTCTATGATCAGTTATTTGATTTTATTCCAACAGCCACAAAGATGAAAAGTTTTTTACTTACAGATGAAATGTCAGGACCTTCGTCTAAAGTACTTGCTCCACTTTTGAATTTAGCACAAAACGATTGGGGTCTTTGGAATGGTTCTAAGGATCGATCTGATGATCTTTTTGATTTGCGCAAACATATGAAGCAGCATTTAAATGGAACATTGATCGGCCCTATTATGGTTGCTTTAGGATTAGCAATGTCAGAAGGAGAAAAAACAGTCTTTTCTCAATTTGTGGACAATAAATTAGACCTCACTCAGATAGAAGGAAATCAAGAACGATTAGAATGGGCTTTTGATTTATTAGAAGTTCAGGGATGGGCAAAGAGAGAGGGCAATATTGTGACACTGACCAAAAAGGGGAGTTATATTTCCCGTATTGCCCATGCTTATGGAGTGACAGTCTCTTATTTACCTACTTTTGCTCACTTACAAACTCTTTTATTTGGTGACCCAGATTCAATTCAATACCGTGATTCAAAAGGAAACGAGCTTTTAGTTGATCGGCCTATGAATGTGAGGGGGAGTGGAGGGTCACACAAAAATTATTTTAAAGTGGTTGATCAAATTATTTTAGACATTTTTAATCGTCCGATAGAAGAGCAGCCAGAAGGTATTATTGATATGGGAAGTGGAGATGGAACGTTTCTCGCACATCTTCATGCATTATTAACTAAGAAAAGCCAAGAACCCGAATTTGCTTTTATTAAAGCACGCTTAGAGCAAAAACCAATTTTAATTTTTGGTGCAGATTTTAATGAAGATGCCCGCCAAAAAACAGCAGAAACACTTGAGGCAGTTGGAATTGATCCTGCTCACTTTAAAGTGGTGCATGGAGACATTCGTTATCCAGAAAAGCTACAAGTTGAAATGCAAAAACTAGATTCAAACTATGATATTAAAAACTTCCTACATGTCCGTTCCTTCTTAGATCACAACCGTCCTTTTGATCGGCTTCAAGATTATGCCGAAGGTTCTCGAAAAGCTAAAACCACAGGCTCTTTTGCTCAAAGAGGCAGAGAAGTGACACCTGATGCTTTAGAAGAAAATTTAGTCCGTCATTTAAAAGCATGGGCTCCATTTGTGGAGCGGTTTGGGTTGGTTAGTTTAGAGTTACATACTTTGCCATCTGAGATCACAGTCAAAAACTTAGAAAGAGTCTTGGCTATGGCTTATGATGCCACCCATGGTTTTTCTGATCAGTATTTGGTTGAGCTTACAGTTTGGTTGGCTGCGGCTAAAGAAGCAGGATTGGTGCAGGTCTCAATGCCAGGTGTTAAGATTTACCAGCCTAGAGAAGAGTTGGCCACAATCAGTATTAATTATTTTAGAACAGAGTCCTCCTTAGCAGCGCTTTCCTCTGACGTTTTATTTGACCAAGCTATATAAAAGGTTGGCATTTTTCTCCAATCGATCTACAATACTTTCATGGCTAAAAAGAAAAAATCAGTCGCAGTTTTAGTGAGTGGTGGAGTTGATTCTAGTTTGCTTCTAGCAGATGCATGCAAGAATGCAGATGAGGTCTTTCCTGTTTATATTCGTTGTGGCTACCGCTGGGAAAGTGCTGAGCTTCATTGGCTTGAAAAATTTATTGAAGAATTTGATGCCCATGTCTTAACCCCTCTTATTATCTTAGATCTTCCTATGAGAGACTTGCATGTAAGGCATTGGTCTATGACTGGGGATGATGTGCCTGAGTCAGATTCAGAATCAGCAGAAGTCTATTTGCCGGGTCGTAATTTGTTGCTGATTAGTAAAGCTTCAGTTTTTTGTGTGCAGCAAAAGATTGATGTCTTGGAGCTGGCTATTTTAAAAGGAAATCCTTTTCCAGATGCTTCGCCTAACTTTTTTAAAGAATTAACACATGTGGTAGATGAGGCGCTTCACTCTAAATTAAAAGTAGCTGTCCCTTATCTTAATAAGACAAAAGTGGAACTGCTCAAAAAAGCAGCCAAGTCAATCCCGCTAGGCCACACTTTTTCATGTATCAATCCTGTTGAATACTACCACTGCGGTGCTTGTAACAAATGTGCCGAGCGAAAAAAATCATTTGAAGATGCTAAAATTGAAGACTCAACAGGCTATGTTGACTCTGTCATGGTTGATTAACCTCGTTTCCCTCTTTCCCTCTAATTTTGATAAAATAGATATTAGATGAAAACAATTGCGCTGATTCTCTTATTTCTTTTTTTAAGTTTTAATCCCTCTCTTGCCGATACCATTGTGTTGATTGATGGCGATAGTTATCAAGGTGAGATTGTTTTTGAAGGTGAAGAAAAAGTTCATCTAAAAATGGAAATAGGGATGATTAAATTTAAACGGAGTGAAATCGCCACTATTCGAAAATCAACTCAACCTGGATTTGAGTCTTTTGAAGAAGAGGCGCTCCCTTTTCCAACAAAACAAAAAAACGAAAAACAAAGACGGTTAGCTCCTCGGAAACGCCCTGATAAGTATAAAAAGAAAGTGAAACAAAGCATTTCTACAATTGAAACGCCTGTATTACAAAAGCAAAAACAAGACCTCGACTTTAGAGAAAAAGAACTCGACCTAAAAAAGAGAGAGCTAGAACTGCGCCGCCGAGAACTAGAATTAAAGAAACAAGAAGCCACATTAGAAGAAACAAAAGCAGAAGCGCCTGTTAAACCACCTGCAGAAAAAACAGAGCCAATCACAGAACCTACTCTCCAACCTAAATCCAAAGCCAAGCCCGATCCCAAATCCAAAAAAGCGGTGAAACCGGTTGAATCCGATCCCACTCCTGAGGTAGCTGATGAAGAGGAAGAGAGCTATAAGAACAAAGGCTACACCATCACTCCGCAAATCAAAGGCTCCGGCCGCTACCGTACCTTTTAACTTAAGCCTAACAAACCTCTAGCCTGTGGATAACCGGGTCAGGCACACTTATCCACAGGGTGTTGAATTGTTTAACCTTATTTATAAGTGTTTAATCGATGCAATGTTTTTGTAGCTCACGCATTCGTTATTTTGAAAAGAAGTATTTCTCTCTCCTCCATAAATAAGGTGGCTTTTAAGACTGTTTTGAGGATTTAATTTTTTGTAATAGTTCAGCCCTTTGAAGAAATCGTTATTGAGGGTTTGGCCTAGTTTGATTTCAATAGGGAGCACTGTTGTGCCATAGTCTAAAATAAGGTCGACTTCATGCCCTATATTATCTCTAAAGTAATAAAGATTGCTCTTCTTGCCATGGTGGTATCGAAACTTTAGTATTTCACTCACAACAAAGGTTTCAAATAGAGCCCCTTTTAACGGATGGTTTTCAATATGGCTTGAGTTTTCAATGTCGAGCAAATAGGCAGCAAGTCCTGTATCTATAAAATATAACTTGGGTGATTTGATCAGGCGTTTTTTAAAATTTTTGTGATGAGGTCGAACAAACTGGAGTATGTAACTGGCTTCAAGAACCGTGAGCCAACTCTTTGCTGTATTGTGGTTGATGCCGCAATCATTTCCTAAACTGGCAACATTTAAGATTTGCCCTGTTCTTGAGGCGCATAACTTTAAAAATTGTTCAAATTTTGAGAGATCTTTAATATTGATTAAAGAACGAATATCTCTTTCTACATATGTGTTCACATAAAAAGAAAGTGCTTCTGTTGGGTTTAGTTTTTTGTCGTAAATGCGTGGATAAAATCCCGTATAAAGCCAGTCACTTATAGAAAGTGATCTCTTAACAGAAGGGGCCACTTCTTCATATGAAAAGGGAAGTAAGGTCGCTAAAGCAGTTCTACCTGCTAGGGTTTGGGCCACAAACTGAATGAGCCCAAAGTGCTGGCTCCCTGTTAAAATAAAAAGGCCTTCTTTTTTTTCTCGGTCGACAATGGTTTGAATATAAGAAAGAAGCTCTGGAACCCGTTGAATTTCATCTAATATAGCTCCCCCTTTTTTGACGCAATTTTCTAAAAAATTCCTTGGATCAGAGCGGGCTTCATTGCGAATGTCGAGATCTTCTAAAGAGAAGTATTCTTTATCGGGAAACAACATTTGACACAAAGTTGTCTTTCCAGATTGCCTGGGTCCAGTAATTGTTACCACAGGATATTGCTTTGCATAAGATAAAATCTTCTCAGAAAAAGCGCGCTTAATCATACCCTTAGCTTGCCCTATATATTACAAAATGTCAATTGAACTATGAAATTGTAAAGAATTGTATTTGCATGATATTGGACAAATTGTCAATTGGACTCTCTATTTGTCTGTTTTTACTTGAGGTGGTAGGTGGTGGCGCGGGTTTGGCCTTTTCGGTTGATTAGGCCTGCAGCGACAAGTGGTTTGATAATCTGGTTCACTCGGGCACGGCTGATCTGAAACGCTTTTTCAATGTCAGGTGATTTGACCCGTCCTTTATCTCGGAGAAAACGAAGTAAATCTTCTTGTCGTTTAGTGAGGTTGATCTTTTTCCCTTTTTTTGAGGCAATTTGTAGTGATTCGATCCGTTTTTTTGTCTGTTCTAAAGTTTTTGTGATTCCTTTAGCTACATATTCCAACCAATAGGTTAAATCATTATCTAAATCTCGTGCTTGTTGAATCTTTAAATAATAAAGTTTTCGATCTTGCTCAAAATATTCATCTAGTGCAAATAAATGATGTGAGTCAAATTCTCTTGTGTAAAGAAGCCATGTTCCTAAAGTACGAGAAATTCTTCCATTCCCATCTGAAAAAGGGTGAATTGAAACTAGTTGATGGTGTGCAATGGCGCTAATAAGAATAGGGTCTAAATCTTTATTCTGGTTAATCCAACTCAAAAGGTTTTTGGTTAATGGTTTGGCTTCTTTAGGAGAGGGAGGGGTATAAATCGTGATTTTTTTATGATCGATAATCCGATTTGGTTTTTTTTTATATTTGCCACTCTGTTCTAGAGGTAATGTTTTTTTTGTTATTAGCTTATGACAATAAAGTAATTCTTTTTCTGAAATAGCAGTCTGTTTTTTTCTTTTCCATATCCAGCGCATCGCTTCAAAATAATTAAGAACTTCTTGTTTGTCTCTGATCGGTGCTTGAATAGTCTCTCCATGTTCTAGCGAGTTGACCTCTGTTAAATTGAGCTCATTTCCTTCAATAGCAGTAGAGGAGTGAGCAATCTGGGTGAGCACTTCAGTTTGTAAAGAGGGGAGCCATGCCACATCGACAACCGATTGCTCAATCCAAGCCTTAAGCTCTCTTGCTCGGCTCGACCACTTTAAAAATTCATTTGTGATGCGGTAAATCGGTTCTTTTTTCATATTATATTAAATTTATGTAAAGACCTTTCATATAAAGCTTATCACATATTTAACAAGAGGAAAGGGTTTATGTTAAGTTTTTGTAAAGAATCTTGTAAAGGGAGTGACTGCTATTATTTAAGAGGGTCTTTGAGGTTTGATTGACTCTGGTTCGGGGCTGAGGTAAAATCTTGTTTCTTAATGAAAGGGTTGTGTTTGTGCGAATTGGTGTTTTAGGGTCTGGGAACGGATCTAATTTTCAAGCGATTGTCGATGC
>JAJCYG010000055.1 GCA_029263055.1 Actinomycetes bacterium | reverse complement strand
CTCGATCATGAAGCGGACGAATCTTCATCGATTAGTTCTCCTATAAACTATTGATTAATAATCAGTTTTATTGATTCTCGGCCGAAGCTTGTTAGCACTCGGCCGCGGGGAGTGCCAATGATAGGGACCGCGACCAGAATTTCAAGCATTTCAGCGGTTAAAGTGCGGCGTGATTCCATGACTTGAGGCCCACCGGCCGGTATGCTCAGCATCCGAATCGCCATATTTGTTCACATAATGAGAAACAAATCCGGCGCATTCGCGGTCAATTGATTGCTGCCCGTAAAGGTTTGATAAGCGTGAGAAACAACTTCCTGAAATTAGCCCTGGCTATTGCCCCGCTGCTGCTTGCAGCGACGCACGCCTTCGCCCAGGAGCCCGAAAAATTACGGGCGGAAGACGCCTATCGGTATGCGGCGGCGGACACGGGATCCACGATCGAGATCGACTGGTTCGTGGAGCCGGGGTACTACCTGTACCGCGGCAAGATGTCCTATGAAAGCGGAAGTGATGCCATCGTGCTGGGCGAATATGCCCTGCCCACCGGCGAGCCGCACGAAGACGAGTTCTTCGGCGTCCAGGAAATCTATCGCGACGCATTCTACGTCAGCATCCCTTATTCGGTCGCCGGTGATCTGCCAGAAACTGTCGATCTCATTATTAAGTCCCAGGGCTGCTCCGAAGCATTCGGCTTTTGCCATCCCCCGCAAACCTGGACGGAAACTATTCGCCTGGTTGCCCGCAATGACGACCCCGGCAAAATCACGCTGGGCGATACCTTCGGCAGCTTCGGCGGAGGAGCCAATGCGGACTTTCTGCCGGTCGACGAAGCCTTCGAACCCATCCTGACAGCCCTTGACGGCAATGCGGTCGAGGTCGCGTTTCGCGTCGCCGACGGCTACTACCTATACAAAGACAAGATTACCGCGCGAGCTGATTCCGATATTGCACAGGCGGGCATCCTCGATTTGCCAGCCGGGAAGTTGAAGACCGACCAGTATTTCGGTGAGCAAGAGGTCTATTACGGGGACGTGTTCGGCAAACTGTCCATTGCCCGGGCGACGCCCGAAGCGATGGACCTCGACATCGAACTCGGATACCAAGGTTGCGCCGAAGACGGCATCTGCTATCCGCCGGTCAAAAGGACGCTGAGCGTTTCGCTGCCCGCGGCGACTGCCGTATCAGCACTTTCCGCTGTTAACACAACCGCAGCGGCTGCACCGATGGTTTCCGAGCAGGCAAAACTCGCACAAATCATTTCCGGATCCAGCCTGCTGGTAGTCATTGGCACGTTTTTCGGCGCAGGCCTGCTGCTCGCATTCACACCTTGCGTGTTGCCGATGGTTCCGATCCTGTCGGGCATCATCGCCGGTGAAGGTAAAGACGTAAGCGCTGCACGCGGCTTCTCGTTAGCACTTAGCTATGTCATGGGCATGGCGCTCATCTACACCGCTGCCGGTGTCGCCGCTGCCGCTGCCGGCCTGCAACTCCAGGCAACCTTCAATCAACCCTGGGTACTCGCCGTTTTCTCCGGCATGTTCGTCATTCTCGCTGCTGGCATGTTCGGCATGTACGACATGCAAATGCCGTCAGCAATTCAAAGCCGGCTCGCAAGTATTAGCAGCAACCAGAGAAGCGGATCAGTAATCGGCGCATTTATTATGGGTGCGATTTCGTCACTGATCGACATCGGCGGATCCTGTCATCGTAATTCAGTTATTGAATTTCTGTAGCCGGTTTGTGATTAAGGTTAGAACACCGCGCTGACAATATCCACTGGTCAATAAAGTTTCCGCCAAAGCAAAGATGAGATTTGCGTGGTGACAAGCCTGTTTTATCAGCCACCTCCGGGTCCACTGATTTCAAATATCAGCAACCCATTGAACAACGGCTGCCCATCCAATTTACAAATCATTTTTGATTTTTTTAGCTGCCAAAATCTGCAAGAAATACCCTTCGGGTTTGACAATGAAAACTAGAACCATTCACCAGGACGCTTTGTGTCTGGAATTGATCAGACAACATTAATTCTTACAATCTCCACAAAAAATATTCCCTCAATTAGTTTTATTTTCATGATATACTATCAGTTATTGATAATCTATTATCACAGATATCAAATATAATTAATTGTAAAATAAATAATTGATTTCCATTTATTATGAATTAGTTATATATTATTTGGAGTTACCTCAAACAACTAGGATTATTGAATAAATGTTTACTTTAATCAAAGAGATCGGAATAAAACGCAGTTTCAACAGCGAAGCACCTTATTTAATTGTCGCGTTTTTGATTGCTGAATTTTTTTACAAATTTCACAGCTTCGCACTGGAGTGCATCGGTTTTTTGGTAACCTGGTTTATGTTGAGCGCAATTGCTGCCTGGACACGTGGGCAAATGACAGCAACAAAATCGAGCAACCCATAATGCGATTTGTTTGAATTCTCATTTGCCGAGCCTATCCATCATGTCGACCAAAACGGTTGCATAGAAAAGCTACCGCCAGTTTGCAGGAAATATCCTGTTCCAAGGAACCGTTACTATGACCAATGATACGCAAGTTCCCTTCAAGCCTTCCAAAGATCCCTCCCAAAATCGACCGAAACTGCGCGTTGAATATTATGCACAACGATTGCGCGATGATCAGGGTGAAGTTGCTGATGACGCGGTGGAAGCCGCCCAGGTTCGGCTGCAAGAGCTGCATGTCAAAACCCCAATAGTGCCTGAAATTGCCGGAATTCCATTTGGTGTTGCAAAAGCAGCCAGGCACCAAATCCCCATAGCACCACCCATGCTGCATCCTGACAATGGCGGCTGGTCGCAGATTGGACCTGGAAACATCGGTGGTCGTATACGTTCGATCTTGCTTCACAAAAGTAAGAAAAAAAATAAGATATGGGTAGGCAGCGTCAGCGGCGGTGTCTGGTTTTCCGAAAACAGCGGTGTGAACTGGCAGCCTATGGACGATCTTATGGGCAATGAAGCCAAGAAACATGGCAGTCTGGATGTCTGTGCTCTGGCTATGGATCCAACCGATTCCAAAACCCTGTATGCAGGCACCGGTGAAGGACCGACCTCATTTGATGGAACCAAACGCGGTGTCGGAATATTCATTTCCAAGGATGGTGGGTGGAGCTGGAGGCAGGTCAAAGGAACTGACACCCCGGATTTTTTCTTTGTTAACCGCATCGACTTTAGCAAGGATGGAAAGGTTCTACTTGTTGCGACGAATACAGGTGTATTTCGACTGGAGATCAAAAACCTGGACAAGAATAAAGCATGGACACAGGTGATAAAGGGAATGTTGGTTGGTCGGGTCGAATTCAATCC
>JAJCYG010000054.1 GCA_029263055.1 Actinomycetes bacterium | reverse complement strand
ATTTCCGTATTGCGGTTCGTCACGGAATTTGTTTGTCATAAGGAACACCTGCACCAACCGTTCATTGAAGAACAAGCTTGTCCTTGCTCTAAAAGTAAATTTAATTTATCTTTTTATAATATTTATATGCCTTCTTAACCGTAGTAAGCCCCAACCCCAAGCTATTTGCTATCTGTCGATAGGTCATTTCCAGCAATTTCAATTCTGCTACTTTCTGGGCATGTTTAAGGTATAATGGAGGCTCTTCCGCTGGGAGAATTTTAATAGTAGCAGTAATATCGGCTGCGGTGCGATTTGGTAACGACCGGGTCCGCCAGTTTAGTTCACTCTGTTTTTTGGGAGACCATCGAGGAAAGCTTTGATGTTATCGAGTGTGGTGTCAAGGATGCGGTCTACTGCTTCGTGACTGTCAAAGGCGATATGTGGAGTAATCACCACATTTTCTCGATGCAATAAGATGTGATTTTTTAAGAGCATGGACAGTTTTGCTCGAGAAGTTTCGCTAAAAGCGACTTGTTCTTCATCTAAGAAAAGCATCTCTCCTTCTAAAACATCAAGGCCCAATCCAGAAAGAATTTTGTTATCTAAAGCATAAATAATCGCATCGGTATCAAGCACCCCTCCACGAGCAGTATTAATTAAGAGAGAACCTTTTTTAAAAAATTTAATGTTCTTCTTATTAATAAGGTGGTGCGTTTTTTTGTTATAAGGGACATGCAACGTCACAATATCTGAATGACGTAAAACTTTTTCTAAAGAAGCATATTGAAAACCGAGAAATTCACTTAAAAATTTATCTTGAACCACATCGTAAGCCAACACATCCATGTCAAATCCTTTTGCCATCTTAATGACATGATGCCCAATGCGGCCCGTTCCCACCACGCCAAGGGTTCTCCCTTTAAGATCAACACCGCGCAACCCTTTTAAAGAAAAATCTTGTCGGGTTGTACGCACATAAGCTTTATGAATGTTTCTAGAGAGGCTTAAAATCAAGGCAAACGTATGCTCTGCAACCGTGTTTTCACCATAATAAGGAACATTAGTCACAGCTACTTTTTTGCGGCGACAATAATCAATATCAACATGGTCAAAACCAGTTGAACGAGTTGTGATGAGTTTTAATTTAGGGAATTTTGACAGAACATTTTTATCAAAATTAGAATAGATAAAAGGGGACAAAATATGCGCCCCCTTTATCTCTGGAATCATATCAGAATTGAATTTTTCCTTAAAGAAAACCACGTCACATTTTGACAACGCTTTGCGGATAAGTCTCTTTTCCCAACCTTCTATTTCAAAAAACACAGCTTTTGTCTTCATCAGCTTTTCTTCTATCAGACTTTTTCTACATGATGACGAACGTCTTTGCCTTCTACTAGGTAGATGACATCTTCGGCGATGTTGGTCGCGTGGTCGCCGATGCGTTCTAGGTTGCGGGCTACAAGTATGAGGTGTAAGCCACGTGAGACATTTTCTATGTCGGCCTTCATTAATGTTAGAAGTTCTTTGAAGATTTTGTGATAGAGATCGTCCACATTGTCATCGCTTTGACAAACCGCTTTTGCCGACTCCGCATTTTTGTTCACAAAGGCATCGAGTGAACCACGCACCATTTTTTGAACCGCGCCAGCTAGCTTAGGAAGGTCTGGAAACGGGCTTAATGGAGCTTCTTTGTTTTCTTGAATGGCGCTCTCAGAAATGTTGACAGCCTGGTCACCCATTCGTTCTAAGTCTGTGATAATTTTCATCGCAGAGGTAATGGTACGCAAGTCAACGGCTGTGGGTTGGCGCAGAGCTAAAAATGTGAGACACATTTCATCTATCTTTAATTGAAGTTGATCTACTTTAAGATCATCTTCTCTTACTTCTCGGGCCATTTTATCATCGCGGCTGACCAAAGCTTGAACAGCTTTTAAAATCATGCCTTCAACTAAGCTCCCCATTAAAAGGAGTTCTTTACTTAAGTCTTTTAATTCTTCTTCAAAATGTCTTTCCATTTTTATTTTCTCCTAATTATGACTAGTTTATCCAAACCGTCCCGTTACATAATCTTCAGTCTCTTTATGTTTTGGGTTTGTAAATATTTTTTGGGTCTCGTCAAACTCAACTAGTCGGCCTAATAACATATAACCGGTTCTGTCTGATACGCGTGCTGCTTGCTGCATGTTGTGGGTGACAATCACAATGGTGTATTTCTCTTTTAGTTGAAACATCAATTCTTCAACACGTTGGGTTGAAATAGGGTCTAATGCAGAACAAGGTTCATCCATTAACAAAACCTCTGGCTGAACCGCTAAAAGACGTGCGATAGTCAGACGCTGTTGCTGTTCTAATGAGAGAGAAAGAGCTGAATCTTTAAGGCGATCTTTAAGTTCATCCCAGAGCAACACATCTTCAAGGGCTTTTTGCACAATCTCTAGCAAAACTCTTTTTTTGCCTTCTCCGTGAATCTTTGGACCATAAGAAACATTTTCATAGATTGAAAGCGGAAAAGGGTTGGGACGTTGAAAAACCATGCCGACTTTTTTTCGCAACTTAATCAAGTTGGTTTCTTTAACTAAAATATTTTTTTCATCTAAAAGGATTTCACCTTGTATTTTAGCGCTTTCAATCAAATCATTCATGCGATTAAAACAGCGAAGCAGCGTCGATTTTCCACAACCAGAAGGACCAATCATAGCCGTAATCTCATGCTGAGCAATCGGCATGTTTACACTTTGCAGCACATGAAAGTCACCATAGTGCATATTTAAATTTTTAACTTCAAGTTTGCTCATCCAAACCGTCCTGAAACATAATCTTCTGTTCGCTTGTCATTAGGAGAGGTAAAAATTGTTTGTGTTTGATCCAACTCAATCAGTTGGCTCATTAAAAAGAATGCCACTCGATCACTGATACGAGCCGCTTGCTTGACATTGTTTGTGACAAAAATAATGGTGTATTTTTGTTTGAGTTCAACCAAAGCTTCTTCTACTTTTGCTGTTGAAATCGGGTCAAGACCTGAACAAGGTTCATCAAATAAAATCACTTCAGGATCATTAGCTAAAGAACGAGCAATACATAAACGTTGTTGCTGCCCCCCTGAAAGCCTTAAGGCTGAAGTATGTAGCCGATTCTTCACTTCGTCCCATAAAAAAGAAGCTTTTAAACTCTCTTCAACAAGGCTATCGAGCTCATCTTTTTTTCTGCGACCATGTCGGCGTGGACCATAAACAATGTTTTCATAAATAGACATCGGCAAACAAATAGGAGAAGCAAAGACCATTCCGACTCGCTTTCGCAAATCTTCTACAGAAAGATCTATAAAAACATCTTTGCCATCCATTAAGACTTCTCCCTCAACCACGGCTTGATTGTTTAAATCAATCATCCGGTTTAAGGTTCTTAGAAAAGATGTTTTGCCGCTATTAGAGGGGCCAATCACGCCTAAAATTTCATTGGCGAAGACATCCATATTGCAATCAGACAAAGCAACTTGATGGTCATATCGAATATTTAAATCGCGAATTGTAAATTTTTTATTCATGAGTTTTTAGAAATATACCGGTTCATCAACGTGTAAGCAAATATGTTAATTAATAAAATCGACAACACTAACACCACAGCCGTTCCATAAGCATTTTCCATGGAAATACCTTCTCGAGCTAAAATATAAAAATGAACAGACAATGTTCGTGTGGAATCAAAGATTGAGAGCGGAAGTCCCAACGCTGAACCTGCTGTAAAAATAACAGCAGCGGTTTCACCCACACAGCGACCGATTGAAAGCACGACCCCTGTTAAAATACCTGGTAAGGCCCGCGGCAACACCGCATGTAACACAGTTTGCCATTTACCGGAACCTAATGAAAAGCTAACCTCACGATAACCTTGCGGCACTGATTTTAAAGCTTCTTCTGCGGTTCTAATAATGGTTGGCAAAACCATAAACGCAATGGTCAAAGCCCCAGAGATTAAAGACCACCCCATTTTTAACGTAATCACAAAAAAGACAAAACCAAACATCCCAAAAATAATCGAAGGGATCCCTGCCAAACAATCAGCCCCAAATCGAATCGCACGCGTCATTCTACTTTCACGTGTGTACTCAACTAAATAAATCGCTGTTCCCACACCTAAGGGAGTCGCCAACACAACACCGAGCAAGGTGAGATAAATAGTTCCTATAATCGAAGGAAAAATACCGCCGCTTTTACCCATGTCTCGAATCGGTTGAGTTAAAAATTCCCAGCTCACAACAGGCAAACCTTTTTTAAGCAGAAAACCGAGAATAAAAAAGAGAATAATCAGTGTAAAAAAAGTAAGCGCCCAAAAAAGGACTTTCACCGCTTTATCAACTAAAAGAGGTTGGTGCAGTTTTAACATTTATTTTTTTCTCGTTAAAAGATTAGCAGAAATATTTAACACCATAATAAATCCAAATAAAATAATGCCTGTGGCAAAAAGCGCCATGCGGTGATCACCAATGGCATAGCCCATTTCTAAAGCAATATTACTGGTTAAGGTTCGAACCGAATCAGTCAATGCGCCCGGTATACGAACCGCATTACCCGCAACCATAATCACAGCCATGGTCTCACCAATGGCTCGGCCCATTCCTAAAATCACGCTCGCTAACACCCCTGAACGGGCAGCAGGTAAAACCACTCGGTAAACGGTTTGCCAAGGAGTGGCTCCTAAAGCCAAAGAACCTTCTCGGTAACTTGGAGGAACAGCTGAAAGAGAATCCATAGAAATACCAATAATGGTGGGCAAAATCATAATGGCTAAAACAACGGATGAAGCTAAAACAGAAAACCCTGTGCCCCCAAAATAAACACGGATTAGGGGAACCAAAATAACCACACCAATAAATCCATAAACCACGGAAGGAATACCAGCTAAAAGTTCAATGGCTGGTTTTACCCATAAACGCAATTTTTTAGGGGCAAACTCAACTAAAAAAATAGAACAAGCTAAAGCAAGGGGAACCCCTAAAACCAAAGCCCCTACCGTGACCCAAATCGAACCCACAATAAAAGGCCAAACTCCAAAATGCCCCTCAATAGGAGACCAATCAGAGCCAAACACAACACTGAAAAACCCCTTCTTTAAAAAGAGAGGACTTCCCTCTTTAAAAATAAAAAAGGTGATCAGCACTAATATAGAAATAGCAGAAGTCGCTATTAAAAATAGCGACTTCTGTATGAGCTTTTCTTTCATTGCGTATAAAAAACCTTACTTATATTTTTATATCTTTAGCAGGAAGCAATCCTTCTTGGGCAATAATCTTTTGTCCTTCTTCGCCTAAAACAAACTCAACAAATTCTTTTGATAAGGCGTCTGGTTCTTTATTCCAAATAAAGAAAACTTTGTTCACTAATTTGTAACGCCCTTTTAAAATATTTTTCTCAGTGGCGGCTTGCTTATCAAGTGAAATAGCTTTTACCTTTTCATTCAATAACCCCATAAAGAGATACCCAATTGAATTAGGAATAACTGAAACAGTTTCTCGAATCGTGCCATTGGAATCTTGGAACAACGCATCTTTAGTTAAACGCGCCCCTTTTAACACCAAGTCTTCAAAAGATTTACCCGTTCCAGATCCTTTTTCACGAGAGATCACTGAAATTTCTTGATCATCACCACCCACTTCTTTCCAGTTTTTTATATTCCCCTGAAAAATGTCTCCGACCTGACTGATCGACAAGTTTTGAATCGGATTTGAGGGATGAACCACAACAGCGATTCCATCTTTGGCCACTGCCGCATTTAAGAAAACACCATTTGGATCCACAATATCATCTGGAAGAGTCACTAAATCAGCCATGGCAATTTCAACCGCATTAGCTCGAATGGCTTGAAGCCCAACAATCGAACCGCCTCCTTGAACATTGACACGAACCCCTTCTCTTTTTGACATAAAAATCTCAGCCAATTTTTCAGCAAAGGGTTGAAACGCTGTGGATCCAGCAATAGTTATGGTTTGATGCGAACTACCACCGCCACATCCAACAAACGATAAAACAAAACAACCTAAAATCATGGAAAGAATTTTCTTTTTCATATTACCTCCTAAAGGATAAATCATAGTTTAAATCGGTTAAGTTACATTTCTGTGACAAAACAAATCTTTTATTAGAAACCTACCTGCATCCTCATTAAGACTTAATTCTCTTCGCTGCTTCAGTTTAAGGTCTCCATGCACAGAGTTAACCATAAATTAGACCAACATCAACCTGTTGTTATCCGGATACTTAAGGAAATAATTCAAACCAAGAGTCCGTGCATCAAAGCCTTTGATCTCATCTCCGCCAAACTCAAGTTCGGCTCTCAAATACTCACCACGCAATGTTAAAGAACCCCATTTGATTTTTTATGGGGGTATTTTATAACAACATGACAAATCAAGCCAGAAACTGTTATGTTTTGGTAATAATCGGCAAGGTAAAAGGAGGCTAGAGCGATTCAAGAGAGAATGTGTCGCTCTTGGTTTTAACCAAATCGACCGGTAATATAATCTTGGGTCTCTTTTTCGTTTGGATTGGTAAAAAGGGTCTCTGTGCGACCAAATTCAATCAATTTACCCAACAAGAAAAAGCCCGTCAAATCTGATACACGAGCAGCTTGTTGCATATTGTGAGTCACAATAACGATCGAAAATTCATTTTTTAGTTCAAAAATAAGCTCTTCAATTTTAGCAGTAGCAATCGGATCTAAAGCCGAACAAGGCTCATCCATAAGTAGTATTTCAGGTTTATTCGCAATCGCTCGAGCAATACAAAGCCGTTGCATTTGCCCTCCTGAAAGCCCTAACGCACTTTCATGAAGCCGGTCTTTAACCTCATCCCAAAGAGCTGAAGCTTTTAAGCTTGTTTCAACCGCTTCATCTAAGATTGATTTTTTATTACAACCAGCTACTCGCAAACTATAAATCACATTTTCATAAATTGATTTTGGAAAAGGATTTGATTTCTGAAAAACCATTCCAATTCGCTTACGCAATGAAATCACCTCAAGCATCGGATCAAACAAGCTTTGTTCTTTAACTAAAATATCACCTGTGTGTGTCGCCACATCGACAAGATCATTCATTCGATTGACACTCCTAAGCAGCGTCGATTTCCCACAACCAGAAGGACCAATCAAAGCGGTCACCTTTTTTTCAGGAATATTTAAATTCACATCAAACAGAGCTTGTTTGGCGCCATAGAAAAAATTAAAGTCCTTAAACTGAATAAAGGGTTTATTCAATTCTTGTTTATTTGTAGACACTCTTTTTTCTACCTCAATTGTCATTGACTGGCCTGTGTCTCTTTTCGTATTCGTTTTTTTTTCATCTAAAAGTAAGAACATGTTCTAATCCTCTTTTCTTTAACGGTAAAACATCAATTAAAATGCCGATGTCGCATAACGGCGACGCAACCGTTCCCTAATTATAATCGCTGCTAGATTTAACAAAACTACCAGCACAATAAGCAGGAACGTCGTTGCAAAAACCATGGGTTTGGCTGCTTCTGAGTCTGGAGACTGAAAACCTAAATCGTAAATATGAAAACCAAGGTGCATAAATTTTCGGTCTAAGTGAACAAAAGGGGCAACCGAATCAAGCGGCAAACTAGGGGCCAACTTCACAACTCCGACTAACATTAATGGAGCCACTTCACCGGCACCACGTGCCATAGCTAAAATTAAACCTGTTAAAATACCAGGAGCTGAAGCAGGCAAGATAACCCGTTGAATCGTTTGCCACTTTGAAGCACCACATGCTAACGAACCTTCGCGTGATCCTTGAGAAACCGCAGCTAAAGCTTCTTCAGTTGAAACAATCACAACCGGAACAGTCATTAGAGCAAGCGTGAGCGAAGCCCAAAAAATCCCGCCTGTTCCAAAAGTAGGTGTTGGCAAAGAGCTCTTAAAAAAGATTTGATCCAATGTTCCACCAACAAAATAGATAAAAAACCCCAAGCCAAAAACACCAAAAACAATGGAAGGAACTCCTGCCAGATTATTCACAGAAATTCGAACACACCGAACAAACAAGCCTTGCTTGGCATATTCTCGAAGGTAAATGGCTGCTAAGACACCAAACGGCGTCACAGCCATAGACATTAAAACAGTCATCACAAACGTTCCAAAAATAGCAGGAAAGACCCCTCCTTCAGTATTGGCTTCTCGGGGATCATCAGCTAAAAAGTGCCATATGTCATAAAAGAAAAGTTTTGTTTGTTGCCACACATTCAGTTTATTTGGATAAACAGTATGAATAATATGGCCTATTGGTAAGACTTTTTCTTCGCCTGTAACCAATCGATAACCAAGGGTGTGTTCGTTAACCTTTACACGTAGATCTTGGGCCTGCTGCGCTAAGATTTGATAATCTCGTTGAAGCAATTCTATTTTGTTATCAAGGGCGAAGAGCTTATCTTTTTCAACTAAATCAAACTCCTTTTTAGATCCAATTACTTTTTTCTTAAGAGCCAAAGACTGCATCTGACGATTAATCTTTCCAATCTCTTTTTTCTCAATCTGTTTGATGTGAGCCCAAAGCTGATGTGAGCCTTTAATTAATGTTTTAAGACGACGATCAAACTCTTTGGTTCCTGCGGCAAACTCGCCGACATTCTTCACTTTTAACCAAAGCGGCACCCCTATTGCATCCCCATATTCTAAACGTTCAATACTCATAATGTTCTTTGGTCTTTCAACAGAAACTATTTTATCCTTATCCACAAATTTAAAGCTAAACCCATAAACATCTTTGTTTCCAACATAAAGTTGCCATTCTTTTTTTCCATTTTTTCGAATCTGTTTTTTAGAAATATGGCCCGCTATTTTATTAGAACCATTGATCTTCATATCGCTTTGTTCTGTTAAAGTAATCTCAACCAATTTCTTTGGCCAAAAGACTGAAATACCGTTAATCGCTATTACCCCTAACAACAAGACAACCATTAAAAGACCGACGCCAAGCCCCATTGCAGTTAACCAAACATAAGGCTCGCCTTTAGCTTTTACATTATTAAAACTTGGTGTTTTAGAAGTCTGTTTGTTTTTAATTGTTGTTAAGTTCATGTTTATGCCGTTTTAAATTTCTGTCTTAAATATTGTCTTAAAATTTCAGCTAAAGTGTTCACAAAAAAGGTCATTAAAAACAACACCATTGCCCCTAAAAAAAGACCTCTATATAACGTTCCGTGATGCGGTGCTTCAGGCAGCTCCACAGCAATATTGGCAGAGAGGGTTCTCATCCCTGTAAAAATATTCAAATCCATAATTGGCGTGTTTCCTGTGGCCATAACCACAATCATGGTTTCACCCACAGCACGCCCGAGACCAATCATGATCGCAGAAAAAATTCCTGCAGAGGCTGTTGGAAGCACAACTCGAATCGCTGTCTGCCAACGGCTGGCACCACATGCCAATGAAGCAGAACTTAAAGCAATTGGCACATTTGAAAAAGCATCTTCTGCAATGGTAAAAAGAATAGGAATCACAGCAAATCCCATCATAAAGCCAACAACCAATGAGTTTCTTTGTTCAAAAGGAGTTCCTGTTATCTCAGGCCACCACATTCTAAAATCTGCCACACTTTGACCTGTGCCTGGATCAGTCACAACAAACAAAGCCTTTTCCAAAACAGGACCTAAAACCCAACCCACATAAGTCACAACAATCAAAATCGGTAAAAAAACAAGAAACTCAGTCCCTGGTTTTACTTTCGAACGAAGTTGAATCGACTGGCTGGACCACCACCAGCCAAACAAGATTGCAGAAGCAGGAATCATTAAAACAATCAAAAAAAGCGAGGGAACGCGCGTCTCAATCAGTGGAGCCAACCACAAAGCAGCTAAAAAACCTAAAACAACTGAAGGTAAAGAGGCCATGATTTCCATGGCAGGCTTAATCACTTGTCGATGCTCTCGAATCACAAATTGAGAAGTATAGATCGCTGCTAAAAGAGCAATAGGGATTGCAAAAACAAGCGCATACAACGTTCCCTTTAATGTACCTACAATCAAAGGAACCATAGAAAGCTTGGGTTCAAAGTCATCTGTCCCCCCTGTAGACTGCCACAAATACTCTGGCTTACTATAGCCTTCATACCAGAGCTTTCCAAAAAGTGCCTTAAAACTAGTTTCAGGATGAGGGTCTTTTAAAGAGTAAAGGTGAAGCTGATTGGCTTGATCCAAAAAAAGGATTCGGTTATATTTTCCATTCAAAACAAGCTGCTTTAAATCAAAGTCTAACTCAGCCTGCCAACGAATTTTTTCTGTTGTGACATAACGTAATGAAACAAAATTTTTCTCACCCAACAAAAAGGCTTTGTTTCGTAAGCTTTTGCTATAAAGATTAGCTCCCAAAGGAATAGAGGGGAACTCTTTTGTCTGACCAAACAGACGCGTTGTTTTTCCTTTAGGGATAAACAAACTAAAGACTCGATTCGCACCAGAAAAACCAGTCAAAACCAACGAAACATCTCCCAACAAATAATCAATCGAAGCAATGGTTTCGTTTGGCAAGTCTTGAAAAGGCTCAAACGTCTGCTTTAAAAAAAGCTCATCCTCATTACGATAAAAATAATAAATCTTTTTAGAGGTCGCAATAATCAGGTTATTTGCCTGAGAATTAAGAAGTACATCTTTAGGCTCTCCCTCAATTTGATCGGTTAATTCATATGTCTCAGCAATCTTAACTTTCCCTTTTCCAATAAGAGATCTTTTTTGAGTTAGTAAAACAGCATAAACCTCTTTCTGCCCTCTCCGCAGGACAATACCGGCCCCCATTTTTTCAGACTCGGCATCAGCATAATCAACAGCCACAACCACGCCCCCTTTTTCAACCAAAGGAAAAAAAGGTGAGGTGGTTATTTTTTGCTGAACCACACGGCGTCCATTAATAAAAGCGGGTGTGTACTTAATTTTTGCTTGAGAAAGATAACCGTCTTCTGTTCCAAAAATAACAGTTTGAGATTGTGGCCGATATTTAAATGAAGACTTCTTTTTTTCTTCTTGAAAAGAAGGGGTCACAGAAGTCACTCCGCGATCACCCGCTAAATCAACAAAATAAAAGACACCTTTTTTATCGAGGAGAAAAGGGAGTTCTGCCCATTCGTCGGTTCCTAAAGCGACTATCTCCTTATCTGGAACAGGGAAGGTTTTAATAGGGGAGACTTTTGCTTGCTGAAAAAGGGGAAGAAGCTGACAAAGAATAAAAATAAAAATACCCATCACAGCCGCAATCACAAGGCCGCCGCCGATTTTAATAAAACGATTCATCAAGCGATCGACTAAAAGAGTCGACTTCGCTGGTTGAAACCGGTTTGAGATAAAATTAGATTCAGTTTTTAATTCAGCCATAAAAAAGAAATGGGACGGGGAAATAAACCCCGCCCGACCTAACTATTTTTACTAAAAAGAGATTATATCTCTGTTAATGTTTCATCTGCCACTTCACTTGGTAAAGGAAAGTACCCATCTTTAACCACAATTTCTTGCCCTTCTTTAGAAAGAACAAAGGTTAAAAACTCTTTAGTTAACTTATCTAAAGGCTCTCCCGGTTTCTTATTTACGTAAACATATAAGAATCGAGAAAGTGGATAATCTCCGGTTAAGCAATTGTCCATGCTAGGCTCGTAAAAACTTCCAGCACGACCTCCTAAAGGAAGCGCACGCACACCAGAGGTTTTATACCCAATTCCTGAATAACCAACCCCGCCAATATCGCTGGCCACCCCTTGAACCACAGAGGAAGAACCAGGTTGTTCTTTAACCGTTGATTTGTAATCTCCCTTTTTCAAAGCCACTTTCTTAAAGAAACCATAGGTTCCTGACGCACTGTTTCGACCATAAAGAGAGATCCGTTTTTTCATCCAAGAACCATTTAAGCCAGCTTGACCCCATTGATCCACTGGTTGACCACCCCGCTTTAATGTACTTGAAAAAATGCTATCGACTTGCTCTAGAGTCAACCCTTCAACAGGATTGTCTTTGTGCACAAAAACAGCCAACGCATCAATGGCCACACGCACAGGAATAGGCTTGTAACCAAACTTCTTTTCAAAAGCATCAATCTCTTTTGCTTTCATTTTACGACTCATCGGACCTAATTGCGATGTTCCTTCAATCAAAGCTGGAGGCGCCGTAGAAGAACCTTTTCCTTCGATTTGAACATTCACATTTGGGTATTTTGTCCGAAAAGACTCAGACCAAAAAGTCATTAAATTATTCAACGTATCTGAACCAATACTGTTTAAGTTTCCAGAAACACCACTCACCTTACTATAGCGAGACAGGTCTTGATCAACTTGAACCGTTTGGGAAAAAGCAGTTGAAGTCACCCCAATTAAAGTCGCAACAAACAGACCTTGAACCACTTTTAATGTTCTCTTTCTCATCATTTAAACCTCTTTTTTATATTTATTTAAAAACTAAATTAGAAACCAACTTGTAAACGGAGAATCACTTGATCTTCTTCAGAACTTCCTTCTAGATCTCCATGAATGTAGTTCACCATCAAACGGGTTGGCATGAGCTTTTTGTTGGTCCACTCTTTAAAGTAGTAGTTCAAACCAAGAGTCAAAGCATCAAAGTCTTTGATGTCATCCCCTTCTAACTCTTCCCACTTAGCCACAGCTTCCCACTTTGGATGGAAAAAATAAGAACCAATTAAATAATAACCATCAGCATCTGAATCACGTGCAGGATCTCCCATTGATGTCATTGTTGGCGCAATTCCATCAAACTCAAGATCTGCTTTGAGGTATTCTCCTCGTAATGTTAAAGGTCCCCAAGTCACTTTACCGTCAAGACCATAAATCTCTCTATCTCCGACAAAATCACTAAACCCTAAGTTTTTTAAGCCGGCATCACTATCTTCAGAATAAGCAATCGATCCACCTATTTGGATTTTCGTTTTTTTACCTGCTATTTCAGTTTTAACAGGAGTTAAAACCACTCGACCACCATAAAGATAATCATCATTGTCATTACTCGAGTTAATTCCATTGCCGTTAAAAACCCCACCAGAATAAGCTAAAAAACCATCAAAAAGTTTTCCATGTAGCATCGCTCCACGATCACGGCTGGGTGCAATGGCACTTGTTACATTAGAACGTTCGATTGTATGGATTTTTGTTGAAGAGGTGAGTTCTTCTTGACCAAAAGGGATTTTAAATTGACCGACTGTAGCATTGACTTCGTCAAATCGATCATATGTGATTTTAGCGTCTCTTAAGATATCACTATTATCAGCAGCATCAATTTGGACTTTATATTTTAAGTCATCAACGATACGGCCAGAAACAGCAATACGAGCACGACGAATATCAAATGTGTCTGATGTTCTTAAAACCTTATCTCCAAATCGCGCATCAGCTTGAACACGACCTGAAACATTAATTTTCTTTCCTTGTTTCGCACCAACCACTATTCCCTTTTTAGGCAACATGGCTAGTTTTTTATCTATTTCTGTTCCTGTTGGAGCTTCTTCCAATGCTTCAAGTTCAGCCAATACTTCAACAGCTTCTTCAGAAGTGATGAGCCCCTTCTTTAACATTAAATTCACTATCACCGATGCTGATTGATCTGATCGCACATCTTGTGCTCCAGCACCTAAAACCAAAACCATCGCTAGTAAAACAACACCTAATTTCTTTAACATTTCATTCCTCCTCAATAATTTAATGATAAAAGACTATAGGAGGGATGTTTCAAATCAAGGATGTTAATGTTACTTTTTAGTGACAGCTGGCAAGGTAAAATAAAAGGAAGCGCCTCGACTCTGAGGACTCTCAGCCCAAATGCCACCCCCATGAGCTAAGACAATATGCTTGGCAATGGCAAGTCCTAACCCACTCCCGCCAACATCTCTAGAGCGAGATTGTTCCACTCTATAAAAACGTTCAAAGAGGTTTGGGATCGCATTTTGAGGGATGCCCGGACCATTGTCTGAAATTTCAATCTGAATTAAATCTTCTTTTAAAACAGCATTAATTTGAACTTTTTTTCCTTCACCAATATATTGAATCGCATTTTCAAGAATCGCAGCAAAAACTTTTTTTACTTTCTCCACATCCACAAAAAGAGGAGGCAAGTCCTTATCAATTTTTTCTTCAATAGCGACGTGGTGAAGTTCTGCTAAATGACCTAATTGTTGAATCACTTCTTGAGTTACTTCAGAAACATAAACAGATGCTCTTTGTAGCTGTTCTTGTTTTTGTTCCAAACGAGAAAGCGACATAATATCTTCAACTAAATGCTGAAGTCGTTCTGCATTACGATGAATAATACCGGCAAACTCTTTTACCTTTTCAGTGTCGCTGGGAACATTTTCTAATAAAGTTTCGCTATAGCCTTTAATCGAAGAGAGAGGGGTTTTGAGTTCGTGTGAAATATTAGCCACAAATTCTTTGCGCATCTTTTCTAGTTTTTTTACTTGGGTCATATCAATAAAAACACCCACCACTCCGATCACACCGGCTTCATTTTCTATGGTTGAAAAATTCACTTTAAGAGAGGTCTCTTCTAAAATACCTAAATCAAGTTCAAAACTAATTCGACCCGGTTCTTTTAAAAGTTGATCACAAGCGACCTGCATTTTTTCTTGATGAAAAATTTCGATTAACGATTTTTCTATAGGATCGCTCTTCACGCTAAAAAAACGTCGAAGGGCTTTATTGGCTAAGACAATTCGTCCCTCAGTATCAGTGAGCAAAACCCCCTCAGCAATGGTGCTTAAAATACCAGTAAGATGAGAGCTCTCTTTCTCTATTTCAAGGGAACGAGAAGAGATCGTTTCAGAGATTTGATTAAATGCTTTGGTGAGACGAGTTGAAAGAAGATCGTCTTGATCTAAAATAAAAGAGGGGTTTTCGCCATGAGCCAAAGCTTCAGCAAAGGTGGCTATCTTTTCAAGCTGTTCTTTTTTTGAACCAAACAATGGCAAAAGTTCACTCCTCTAAAAAGCGGTAACCCACGCCTCTTATTGTTTCAAAACGTTCAGCTAAAGGCCCCATTTTTTCTCGCAGTCGGCGCATGTGTGTGTCAATTGTGCGCGTATCGACCTCTGTGTCATACCCCCAAACACGGTCGAGTAATTTTTCACGTGTTTGCACACGCCCTTTTTCTTGAACCAAACAGAGCAACAAATTAAATTCTGTTTTGGTTAACACAATCTCTTTGTTTTTTATTTTGACTTCACGACGAGGAATATTAATTTTTAAGCTGTCTTCTATAAGCTCTTCTTTTTCATATAAGCCAGAATCAGTCACACGTTTTAGAATCGCTTTAACACGCAACAACACTTCACGCGGACTAAAAGGCTTGGCCACATAATCATCAGCCCCTAACTCAAACCCCACAATGCGATCAACCTCTTCACTCTTTGCTGTTAACATCACAACCGGAATCGAACGAGTCGCTTTATCCCCTTTTAAAATACGGCAAATATCCAGCCCACTCATTTTAGGCAACATCAAATCAAGCAAAAGAAGGTCAGGCATTTCTTCCTGAGCTTTCTTTAACCCTTTTTGCCCATCTTCTGCCACACTTACTTTATACCCCTCTTCTTCAAGGTGGTACTTCAGCAAATTGACAATATCTGGGTCATCTTCAACCACTAAAATCTTTTGTTTCATTACATACAGTCCTTATAAAAAGAAGCCTCAATAATATATCTTTTCAGGTGATATTTCAGTCTTATCTTCTCCTATCTGTGTGACAACCCAAAGAAAGAGAGGTGACATTTCAGCAACAAGAAACACCCTCCTTGTAAGTCCCTTAAAACAAACGAGTTAAAAACACCGCAACACACCTTGACGAAAACAGCTATCTCTGATACTGTAACTAGCTTATTTTTAGAGTGTTACTGTTTTTAGGTGATGCTTCAGGAGTTCACATGTGTCGTAAAATATTTATCTTATTTCTTACAGCTGCTTTTGCTTTTAGCTCGCTTAAAGCAGAAGACAGCTTCTCGCGTTCATTTTTGTCGCCAACCACCCAGTTAAAACCAAATATTCAAATTTCAAACGGATTGCTCAGACTTCCACTGTGGTTTAAAAAAGAAGGCGATGCCTTTATTCGACAAGGAATTTCAATTCATAGCACTGAGCTTTGCAAAGCCCTTTTTCACAACCAAGAACAACCTTTTCTTCAAGAAAAAGAACTTCTTTCAAAAGGAAAAAAAGAAATAGAAAACGCTTTTCGAAGACAATGGAAAAAAAAGATTGTGCCCTTAATCAAACAATGGAATGCTGACTTAACAAAAGCGAAAAGCCCTTATTCTTATTTAGAAGCGCCCATTCTAGAAGTTGATGAAGGGAATCAACATTATTTCAATATCACCTTAGTCATTATTTTCAAAAAAGCTCCAACTGAACCGATTTACATTAGACTCTATAAAGAAGGATCCCGCCAAGTAGAACACAAATACTTTTTAACTGATTACTTTTCAACAGAGACTAAAGGGCTAAACCCTATAAAACAATTAAAAAGAAGAAGGGGTCCAAATCAATCCTCCAAACACCTCTTAGCAAAATTAAAAGAGACCGCTCAAAAAGCTCGTCTTGCCCTTAAAACAAGCCAACAATTATTAAGCAAAGAAGGGGACATCTTAACCGACTGGTTAAAACGAACACACAGATTATTAGAAGAGATTGAGAGATCTGAAAGGCTTATTATTTACAGCGCTCCAAAAGAAGATTACAAACTAAGAGCTCCTTTTTTTAAAAAGGGAGGAACACTCTATTTAAATCACTCCTTTTTAAAATTGACACAAGAAAATGACTTATTATTTCTAACTGTCTTGCTTCAATTTTATTACTTAACAGAACATGCGGTTGTTTTAGAAGGAGGGAGCACAACCAAAGGAACCGAAACAAGACACTTTAATATTTCTCTTTTAAATGAATATGATGAAACAAAAAACTTCAATCTCTTTGCGATTTTAAAAGGATTTGGCGTTCCAGACAAACCAACCTTTGTTTCTTGGCTAGAAAGAGAAAATCTAAAAGGGCTTGCGCTTGCACACATAGATGCTTTTTATCAGCACTCTTTCAAGGCAATCGAAAGAGTCACAGCAAATAAAGGGACGCTTAACCTAAACAACCTCCCCTTAGATGAACTGGCCTCAGATCTTAACCGTCTCTTTGAAGAACCCTTTGATCTTATCACTGAAGACTCTTTGGAGCCCTTTATCTT
The DNA here is from genome assembly GCA_029263055.1 of Actinomycetes bacterium. Taxonomy (GTDB): domain Bacteria; phylum Auribacterota; class JAJCYG01; order JAJCYG01; family JAJCYG01; genus JAJCYG01. The sequence goes on along the minus strand of JAJCYG010000054.1, from coordinate 56,646 downwards.
CTCAAACATGGAAGAAGCGCTAGAGAGAATTAAGAGCGATTTCCCTTCTCTTCTTAAAAAAACACACACAGAAATAATTTTTCGTTTTTTTCTTGCCTCTGTTGTCGCAGGATTAACGGCTCAAGAACAATTTCAGAGCGCATTTTTCTTTTATGAAAAGCTCAAAACAAAAAACGGACGAACTCAAAACAAACGCGAGCCCCAACACACCACTCTTGCTAATAGAACAACCGCAATGTATGGCAACATCGGCTTACACAATCACTCGATCGAAGAAGGAAAAGAAATGTTAGAAAAAATGGATGTTATTTCCAAACGATATCAAATTCCTTTTGATTCGATCATACTTGGAGCTTTAACCCATTACCACATCAACAAAATGAAGCTGAAGATTTATTCTTTTGAAGAAGAAAAAAGAGATGATTCATTTTTAGAGACAATAAAAGAAAAAGCAAAAAAACTCGATCAAGAAAGCGTCAAAGATGACAGCCAAATGGGAACAAATGTGACCATTATTAATGAAGTCAGCTCTCTTATCACAAAAATGATTTTTAATATAAATGACAGGATTGTTTTTGAGTTTCCAGCAATCAGCCTTCCCCAAAACGAATACGTCGATGTGTGGTATATGCAAATCATACTTGCTCATTATTTATATTCAGCAAAAAACAAAGAGGACGTCAGTGAATCTCTCAGGCTTCTAGCAGAGGCAGCTCAATTAATTGATTATTATAAAAGCAAAAACCCAAATAACTTTAAGAACGGAAACTTTTGGATTCTTGAAAGTGCCATTTATTTAGAGATCGGAGAAACAGAAATGTTGATTGATAAACTCCGACTATCAAAAAATCCAGAAGACTATTTATTTCTCTCCTTAGCTTATATCAGTATGGAAGAAACAAAAAAAGCAAAAAACTATATGCGTTTATTTTTTGCCAAGGAAAAAGATACAGGTATTAGCGTGACACATGCAATGGGTGTTCTTTTAATCCTTCAAGAGAGAGTCGGTCCTTTTTATCAACTCATTTTAGACGATGTTCTCAAAACACCTAAAGCCGAAGGCCCCCTAAGCAGGCTTTTTGTCAATCAACTCGATTTCCTCTACCGCATCGGGCCTCTTGGAGCCAGCAGCCTTGAGGAGAGAGAGTCTGTTCCTCCATTACAGCGATACGACCCCCTACTTAAACTGATTAAAGCACAAAAATTAACCAGCAAACAAATAAAGACGCTGCTCAATCGTTTTTTACAAATCCCCCATCCCAGTTTAAAAGCTTTTTTTTATGAACTATTAAAACAGACAGCCAACAGAAAAGGAATGGATGAACTACACTCCTATTTATCGCACATTTTAAGATGGCCATCACTCTCTAAAAACCCTTGGGAAGAAGTTTATTTTGCAGAAAAACTTCTGGAATATGGAGAGCCTGATCAAGCAAAAAAAGAACTCGATAAAATCACACCTTCACAGATTAAAGCACTTGCATCCCGTCAATTATTAGAACAACGGATTGAGCCACTCAAAAAAGAACTCGAAAAAGCAAAAAAGTTAAAATCAACTTTTGAACAAATAAAATACCATCTAGAAAAAAGAAATTTTGGAAAAGCGGCGGCTAAACTAAAGAAAAAGGGGCCTTTCTCTAAAACAGGCGGTGTCTTTGAATCAATTTTAGCCCATTTAGTCGAAACACTTCCACAATTAGAAGAGATTAAAAATCTTTTTGCAATGCGACAATATCTTTTAATATCAGAATCAACAGAATTTAAAGCACTTGTTGAAAATGGAAAAAGCCTTCCTCCAGTTATTCGAGCCTATATTAATGAAGTGGAGGAAACAGTCGCAACAAATTTAGCTGAGGCCATTGAAGCAGAAGAAGAAATTCGATTACTTCATAGCAGACTGTCTGAAGCGCAATATATTCCACTCTCTTCCTTAAAATCAGCCTTAGCTTCTTTATGGGATAAAGCAAAATACCTTGCTCAAGGTAAAAATGGACAAGAACTAATCAGACAAAAAAATGAGATTGAAGAACTCATTAGAACAAAAAGAAAAAGAGCAGAAAAAAAACAGAGGGAGCTAGAAGAGGCACTTTTAAATCGAGATTTTAAGAAAGCAACTCAGACACTAGAAGAGTTATACGCCCTTGATTTTGCCATTGAAATTAATGGGCAACAAAGCCGGGCCAATCTTTTTTGGAAACTCTTATACTTTATTGAAAAAGAAGAAGACCTTTCAAAAATTCGCTATCTATACCATAGGTTAAAGGAGCGGGCACGTAGCCGTTCACCCTTATCAAAGGAGCTTTTAAACAATGCGGTTGTTTCGGGATTCTTAGACCTAGCTTATGGGCAAATTAAAAAATTTGAGCCTTTAGCCAAAATCTTAGGTTGGCGCACTCGTATCAAACAAGAATATTTAATCGCAAAATCTTTTTGGGATTATGAACAAAACCTTTCTTTATCAAACCATGTAACACACTATGTGGTCATAAATGGAAAGCGAGAGGGGAACACAATTGTTGCCTCTTCACTTGGCGTTATCGACCAAGAAGGGGAGCTAAGGGCTATTGAAAGTAACGCTAAAAATGATTTTATTATAGGAGACGCCTATCGCCTAGTGGTTCGCACTCGTCCTAAAAAGAGAGAACGAAAAACCGATCAAAGCGATCGGTTTAAGAGAATTAATTCCTTTGTTAAAATCGAATCCATTAAGTCAAATAGTGGAGGACGAGAACTTGTTTTTAGTTTTCCAGATTATTTAACCAAAGATAAAAAGGAAACCATTTTTACACAAATTAAAGAGGCTTTAGATAGAGGAAACAGCCGCGCTTTCTTGAATTTAGAAAGAATTCCATCACATTATTATTTAGAACAAAGCGAACAGTTAAGAGAGGTTCTATTCAAGATAGAAGAAGGCCTACCCTCGCTGTCTGAAGGAACAGCCCAACCCTGGCTAGGCGAGATGCCTCTTCCAAATACAGGGGATCTCTTTCTTGATCGAATTCTAGGGTTAAAAAAGACAAAAGAAGAAGACCCCCGTCCTGAAGTATTAATTGATTTGAAACTAGAGTCTGATAGCGCACAATTTAGAGCGACTTTAGCTGGACTAGATTTAAATAGATTTCCTGTTGTTCCATTAATCGGACCTGGCGGAACAGGAAAAACACGCGTTATTTTAGAGTTGATCCAACAAGCAATGAAAAGAAAACAACTCGTTTTAGTAACCGCTCCAACTCATGCGGCCGTTGATGTGATTGTTGAAAAAATGATTGAAATGAATCAGGAATCAGAAACGCCGATTAATTTTATTCGAACAGGATCAGATCTAGATAGGATTGGACAAAATATAGAAGATCCAGAAACAAAAAAAATCTTAGAACAAAACTGGAATAATCGAAAGAAAATAGCCCCTTCTCTTTTAGTTAAGGATGAAGGAACACAAAAACTTAAGACAGGACTTGTTGTTGCTGGAACGGGAACAGGATTTAATGAACGTTTTGTCAGAGCTTTGTTTGGCCATAAAAAAATCCCCTATGATCTGATTATTGTAGATGAAGCAGGAAAAATGTCTTTTGTAGAGCTTCTCGTGCTAATGTCCCATTTAAAGAAAAATAGAAAAAGGGGCATTCCTGGCGAGAAAGGAAAACTGATTATAGCTGGAGACCCTGCTCAGCTTCCTCCTCACAGACCCAGCCCTGATAAAATTAGACACATAAAAGAGATTCTACGGGCACGTGTAGAAGGCGAACAATTAGAGACTATTTTTTCACCTACACGGTTAGATGCCCATCAAACGTCTTTATTGGAAACAGCCACAACTGAGGAAAGAGTGCTTTCCTTTAAATTAACCACAGCTCGAAGAGGAACACCTTTTTTAACAGCGCTTTTACGCTCTGTTGTCCCTTCTTATCAAGACCTAATGCCTCGAGACAACAATAAGAACTCTTATGAACCCACAGAAGATGACAGTTTAACTCTATACCGTTATACAGATTCGAAAAGAGGAGCAGAAAAAAAAGATAGAACACACAGTGCTTATAATCCAACAGAGCTTGGCTATGCGATTAAGTCTTTTTTTTATAATTATAATTTAAAAGATAAACATAAAAATTTTCGCTACACATTAAATGACATTATTTTTATTGCACCTTATCAAGCACAACTTAAAGAATATGACAAAATACTAGCCTTAATCGCTTATTATTTTAAAATTAAAACAGAACAAGTCATAGCTCCTAAAGACTGGAAAAAAATAAAAGCACTTTCTGCTGGGCGTATTAAGAAAATGACAGTCACATCCCCAAGAAAGGCGATGGATGAAATCAAACGTGCTCTCCCTCCTGAAATTACTTCACGCAGGCTTCCAAACGAAGATGAAACCATTTTTAACTATTTAATCGGAAAACAAAACCTGTTCAATCAATTTGATTCATCGTGGCGATTTCCAGACCCCTCTCTATTAGAAGAGACCGTAACAAGTTCAGGCTTAGATGATATTGAAAAAGCAACAACCTCATCAACGATTCACAAGATACAAGGAGGAGAACGCAAGGTTGTTATCTTTAGTGCCACGCGCTCAAATAAAGAAAAGCGAATCGGCTTCTATGATGATAAAGAGGGGCCTGCCTTTATCACCGTTGCTTTAAGTCGTGCAAAAGAAAAGCTTGTTGTTATTTTTGACCGAGAAACTTTTTCAAAAAAACCAATTGGTAATAAAGAAAAAGAAGGGCGTTCTTACAGAAGAGATGTTTCTAATATGTTACATCGGATTACTTTGTTTTATGAAGGCTGGGCTGGAAATGAAAAATCTGAAAGCTGGAGAATGTCTTTTCCTGAAATCTATCCACCAATAGAACTTGAAACCGCTATTTAAGTTCTAAAAAAAGATCTGCTTCTACACTCTTTTCTTTTTGAGCAATGGCACATCGTTTAAAAAGAACTTTTTCGATTTTTACTTTAGGCTCTCCCACTTCGTCAACTAAAGGGCCATAACAGCTTGCTTTTAATTGTGTGTCAGAGAGCTCTTGGATATCAAAGTCTTGGAATAAGATTTCTCTGCGTTGATACGCTTCTATAAGGTCAGTAAGCCAAAATTGGAGTAGGCTTTCTTGGTCTGGGGCTTCGCACTCAATACGCTCTTTAATGTATTCGTATTTGACCTTTTTATAAACCAAAAAACCCATGCCGGCTTTGTTGTGGGTTTTGCCACCTGTAATTAAAGAAAAGACCTCTTCAGCTGTTCTGACAAACAGCTTTAAGAGGTCTTTTGCTTCAACTTGAAACTCTATATCATTTGGATGTTCGATCTGTTCTAAGCTGCGCAAGATTACTTTTTCTTTTTATCTTTAGGCTCATCTTTGACTTCTTCTAGAGTCTCTTCTTGAACCTGTTCTTCAGCTTGAATCACTTCAGCGATTTCTTCTTCAAGGTTTTCATCTGCTTTTTCTTCGACTCGACAAACACCTTGAAGCTGATCTTTATCACTCAATCGAATCACACGCACTCCTTGAGTGTTTCGACCAATCGTACGGAAGGCACTAATTTTGGTCCGAACCATCACACCCTTTTCAGTCATGAGCATGATTTCATCTTCTTCCATGACTGAGAGCACTCCAACCACATCCCCATTACGTTCTGAGGTTTTCACAGTAATAATCCCTTTACCACCCCGTGATTGGAGACGGTATTCATCAAAACTGGTTCGTTTACCATAACCGTTTTCACACACCACAAAGAGTGTGGCACGTTCGTCCACAATTTCCATTGAGACAACTAAGTCATCCTTTTTCAAGCTCACACCACGCACGCCTCGTGTAGCACGACCCTGTTCTCTTAATTGAGATTCAGGAAAACGAATCGACATCCCTTTTTTGGTGGCCAAGATCACTTCGCTATGGCCTGTTGTCTTTTTCACATTAATCAGGCGATCACCTTTATCAATATTAATGGCAATAATACCCCCTTTGCGTGGGTTGGCATATTCTTTGATATTGGTTTTTTTAATGGTTCCTTTTTCGGTTGCCATCACTAAGTTTGCAATTTCTGTAAAGTCACGTACTTTAACTAAAGAAGCAACTTTGGTTCCAGAAGGCATTTCTAACAAGTTCACAATCGCTTTTCCTTTAGTGGCACGGCCCCCTTCAGGAATGTCATACACGCGCAACCAATGGACTTTTCCATCTTCTGTAAAAAAGAGGATATAGTCGTGAGATGAAGCAGCAAAGAGGTGTTCCACAAAGTCTTCGTCTTTAGTCTCCATGCCAGCAACACCGCGCCCGCCTCGTTTTTGAGCTCGATAGAGGGAAACTGCTGTTCGTTTGATATAACCAGTATGGCTAATCGTAATCAAACAAGCTTCGTCCGCGATTAAGTCTTCGATTTTAAAAGCGCCGTCAACTGCAGCGACAATTTCTGTTCGACGTGCATCGCCATATTTTTCTTTAATCTCATCGAGTTCGTCTTTAATCACACCCATTAACTTAATGTGACTGGCCAACAACCCGCGTAGGTATTCAATCTTTTTGATCAACTCTTTGTACTCTTCTTCAAGCTTATTTACTTCCAAGTTTGTGAGCTGATACAAACGTAAGTCCAAGATTGCATTGGTTTGGATTTCAGTTAATTTAAACTTCTTCATTAATTTTTCTTTAGCAATATTGCGGTCTTTTGATTCACGAATAATTTTGACAACTTCTTCAATATTGGCTAAGGCGATTTTAAAGCCTTCTAAAATATGGGCTCTAAGTTCTGCTCTGCGTAAATCATATTGAGTTCTGCGGGTCACCACTTCAATTCGGTGGTCCACGAAACAGGTCATCATCTGTTTTAAGGTCATGACCTTAGGTTGGTTTTTATCAAGCGCCAACATAATGGCGCCAAAAGAGTCACTCAGTTGAGTGTGTTTGAATAAAAGGTTGAGAGTCACTTGTGGAATCTCGCCACGTTTTAAATCAAGCACCACACGCATTCCATCTTTATCAGATTCATCACGCACATCTGAAACACCGGTGATTTTCTTTTCATTCACAAGAAAAGCAATTTTTTCAATTAGATTGGTTTTGTTCACCATATAAGGAATTTCAGTTATAACAATAGAGTCTTTTGCCCCTTTTAACTGCTCAACAGAAGCACGACCCTTCACCTTAACAATCCCACGGCCTGTGTGATACATTCTCTTAATTTCTTCTTGGCCATAAATAATTCCTGCTGTAGGAAAATCCGGACCCTTCACATGTTTCATCAATCCATCAATCGTGATTTCTGGATCATCAATTAAGGCTTTAATGCCATCCACCACTTCAATTAAATTGTGAGGAGGAATATTCGTCGCCATTCCAACCGCAATCCCTGAAGAACCATTCATTAAAAGATTAGGAATTTTAGCAGGAAGAATTGTGGGCTCTTTAAGTGATTCATCAAAGTTCAAACGAAAATCAACGGTCTCTTTATCAATATCATCTAAAAGTTCTTGAGCAATCTGTTTGAAACGGGCTTCTGTATAACGCATCGCAGCCGCATTATCCCCGTCAACAGAACCAAAGTTACCTTGTCCATCAACAAGCGGGTAACGCAAAGAAAAGGGCTGGACCATCCGAACCATCGAGTCATAAACAGCCGTATCACCATGTGGATGATACTTTCCTAAAACTTCTCCAACCACACGAGCCGATTTTTTATACGGGCGATTATGAACCAAACCAAGGTCTTTCATTCCGTAAAGAATACGCCTATGAACCGGTTTTAAACCATCTCGCGCATCAGGCAACGCACGCCCAACAATCACGCTCATCGAATAATCGATGTAGCTTTTTTTCATTTCATCTTCGATGTTAATCGGATGAACTTTTTCATTTTTAGCAAACATAAATTTATCCCTTCTAACTCTTTCTTTATCTAGATCCTTCGCTTTGCTCAGGATGACGCCCCTAGCTGCGTCATTCTGAGGCATGGCCGAAGAATCTAGGCCAATAAATTAGATATCTAAATTACGCACATGCAGTGCATTTTGTTCAATAAAATTACGACGGGGTTCTACTTGATCCCCCATCAAAATGGTAAAGGTTTCATTCACTTCAATAGCATCTTCTAAGTTTACTTTTAAAAGAGTTCTTTTTTCTGGGTCCATGGTTGTTTCCCACAACTGCTCAGGGTTCATTTCTCCCAAACCTTTGTAACGCTGAATATTCATTCCTTTTTTACCCAATTCTTTAACATGGGTTAAAATTTGACGGGCTGAATAAAGAGCTATCTTCTCTCCTTCATCATCAATTTCAAAAACTGCTTTTTGCTTTGGCTTGTCTTTAAACTCAAAAGGGTTTTCATCTTTTTCTTCTTGAGCAGCCCCTTTTTCTATTGCCACATCAAAAGTAAGGCCTGTTTTTTCTAATTGATCCCATAAAGAATTTAATTCATGCCCTTCATGAAACTCATGAATTTCGATGCCCTTCTCTTGTAATGCTTTTTCAGCAGCCTTTTTGTCTTCGCCTGTTTCACTTGTGAAAAGTTCGACTTGTCCCCCAAGCGTTTTTTGAATTTTATCCATTTCATCAGCAAATTCTTTATCAGAATAGAGCCACTTCACATTTCCATTATCAATTACTTGATACAGCGGAAGTGACTTTGCTTTTTTATTATATAAGCCTAAATAATCTAAAAAGTTAATTTGCTTACGCACAAGCATAAATTCTAAATCAAAAATCTTTTCTAAAATAAGAACAACTTCTTTGAGTTGTTTTCCAGAAAAACTCTTTTTAGATTTAACATCATTAACTTTAATGTCTTCAATACCTAGGTCGACTAAAATTCTATTTAATTCTTCGTCACTTTGAAGATAACGCTCTGTCTTTTTTCGTTTAATTTTATAAAGAGGGGGCTGAGCTAAATAGACATACCCTTTTTCAAAAAGTTGAGGCATTTGACGGTAAAAAAATGTAAGTAATAAGGTTCTAATGTGACTTCCATCCACGTCCGCATCTGTCATAATCACGATTTTGTGGTAACGCGTTTTTTCCACGTTAAAGTCATCACTTCCCACTCCAGTACCGACAGCAGTGATAATGGTTCTAATTTCGTTGTTGGACAATACCTTGTCTAAACGCGCTTTTTCCACGTTAATCAATTTACCACGAAGGGGTAAAATAGCTTGAAAACGACGGTCTCGCCCTTGTTTGGCAGAACCTCCGGCAGAGTCCCCTTCGACTAAGTAAAGCTCGCACATTGCAGGATCTTTTTCAGAACAGTCAGCTAATTTACCCGGCAAAGAACCTGCATCTAAAGCCCCTTTACGGCGTGTTAAATCACGAGCTTTTTTAGCTGCTTCGCGGGCGCGGGCTGCAGTCAGTGCTTTTTCAATGACCTTTTTAGCCACTGGAGGATTTTCTTCAAAGAAAGTAGAGAGCCCTTCGTTGACAACTGAAGCAGTAATTCCTTCAACTTCACTATTTCCTAATTTTGTTTTGGTTTGTCCTTCAAATTGAGGTTCTTTAATTTTAACACTTATAATAGCGGTGATCCCTTCGCGAGAATCATCCCCTGTAATAGACATTTTTGCTTTTTCTGTATCTTTAATTAATTTATTGGCACGCCCATAACTATTAACTGCACGTGTTAGCGCTGTTTTAAAACCAGTTAAGTGGGTTCCCCCCTCAATGGTATTAATATTATTAGCGTAGGTATAAATATTTTCACTATAACTGTCGTTATATTGGAGGGCTACTTCTAGTTCTAGATCATCTTTCTCTTTGTGAAAATAAATAACATCTTTGTGAACCACATTTTTATTTTTATTTAAGTGTTCAACAAAAGAGAGAATTCCACCTGCATATTTAAAAATAGCTTCTTTATCATCACGTTTATCAATTAAAACAATTTCAATCCCTTTATTCAAAAAAGAGAGTTCTCTTAAACGATTTGAAAGCGTGTCAAAATTATAAACAAGATCTTCAAAAATAGTGGTGTCTGGTTTAAATGTAACTTTTGTTCCTGTTTCTTTTGTTTTCCCAATCACTTCTAATTTAGATTTAGTTAGCCCTTTTTCAAGACGCATGTGATGGACTTTGCCATCTCGTTTCACTTCAACTTCAAACCATTCAGCTAAGGCGTTAACACAACTCACCCCAACTCCATGCAAACCACCTGAAACTTTGTAGGTGTCTTTGTCAAACTTACCCCCAGCATGCAAAGTGGTAAGCACCACTTCCACAGCAGGTTTCTTTTCTTTCTTATGCATATCAACCGGAATACCCCGGCCATTATCAGTGACTGTAATACTGTTATCCAATTGGATAATCACTTCAATTTTTGTGCAATAACCAGCTAAAGCTTCATCAATGGAATTATCGACTGCTTCGTAAACCAAATGGTGTAAACCGCGAATTCCCGTATCCCCAATGTACATGGCGGGCCGTTTTCTTACTGCCTCAATCCCTTCTAAAACAGTAATATTGCCGGCATCGTACTTAGCGGCTTTCTTATTTTCTTTTTCTTTTTCAGCTGTTGGCATAATTTAACTTGCTCCTAAATTAATCTTTTGGGGCTTCCCCAATTTTAAAAAAAATTTCTGTAATTAAATTGCTTCCTACTTCTTTTTGCAAACGATTTAAAATAGTTCTTTGGTGAAACCGAGTCAAATCAGCTAACCAAACAGAGTTATCCACATAAATCACTAACTTTTTGTTGATAACTCGATAAGGTGTTGCATGTTTAGCTATTGTAGGTCCCACCCACTTTTCCCAATCTTTCTTGATTTGGGATTCTTGAAACCTGCGTTGTAACCCTATCTTTTTTAAGACTCCATTCATCAATCCACTGATCGCTATTGGACCTTCATCTTTTTTGGATTGAGATTTCATAAAGCCAACCCTTTTGCTTATGACATACGCATAGGCATAATCACGCAAAGAAAATCCATCTCACCACGTAACACACCCGGGTTTAATTCATCAATCAATTCTATAATCACATTATCTTCGTTCAAATTTTTCAGAACATCTTGAACAAACTGAGGATTAAACGCAACGGAAACTTCATCCCCATCAAATTCAATATCTAACTCTTCACGTGATTCACCTAAGTCAGGAGTATTTACATCTAGAACAAGCTTCCCTTTTTTAAAATTAAACTTAACTGAATTAGATTTTTCTGTGGTGAGCAAAGCAGCTCGTTTCACTGCTTTTTCTAAATCATTTTTATCAATACTTACTTTTTGAAGAACTTTTTCTGGAATCACTTGTTTGTAATTAGGAAAATGCCCATCAATCAAACGAGAAACTAACACACAATTATTTAATTCAAAAGCAATCTGATTTTCAGCAATTAAAATTTTAACTGTGCCGTCATCTTCTAAAATACGATTTAATTCATTAACCGCTTTAGAAGGGATAATCACCTCTTTAGAAAAATCCTTAGGCAACTCTACATTTTTCTCACTTAAGGCTAAACGGCGCCCATCTGTAGCAACGCAGATAATCTTATTATCTTTAGCCACCATATAGACCCCATTTAAAACATAACGTGTTTCATCATGAGACACACAGTAAGCTGTCTTTCTTAGCATATCTCTAAGAATAGGTTGTTCAATCTGAAAAGAAGCAGCCCCTTTAAAATCTGGAAACTTTGGAAATTCGTCTTTAGCTAATCCCATAATTCTAAAAAACGAAGATCCTGATTTGATTGAAGCGACATGATTATCAGAAACTTCTAAATCAAGTTCGTCTTTTGGGAGTTCACGAATGATACTTGAAAAGCGCTTTGCTGGAATGGTAGTGGTGCCAGGACGCGAGACCTTTGCTGGAAACTTACATTGCATCCCAACTTCTAAATCAGTTGTTGTCAGTGTAATGTTTTCTCCATCTGCTTCAATCAACACATTCGATAAGATAGGTAGTGTGGTTCGTGTGCTCACCACATTTTGAATTTGTTGGATCCCACTTAAAATTTCTTCTTTATGACATTGAATACGCATACCAACCTCCTTAACTAATTTTTTCTGAATGAAATAAACTATAAACTTTTAAGATATCCACACTCTATTTAATATTATTAATAGATTATTAAATAATAGTAGTAGTCATAGGGGTTGTGGATAATTTTTTTTCCCTCTATGAAGCCCTCTATCAGGAACAACCTGTGTTTTAGTTGTTAGTAAACTGTTAATAACCCTTATGTTATCCACAGGACTTTAAGTTGGCCCACATATTAACAAGTTATCCACAGGTTATCAACATGAACCTAACAACCCTAATATCAATGATCTACAACCGCATTTTACCCTAAAAATGGGACATAATTAACTGTTTCCCACAGAACCTAAAAAGATATCGCTAAACCTTTAAAATAGAGCTGTTTAATGCTTTATTTTGCCTTCAAGAGAGTTCACAATCGCTTTAACGTTATAGTCATTTTTAATCAATTTTTCGATCGATTTACACGCATGCATCACAGTGGTGTGATCTCTTCCGCCAAAGGCTTCGCCAATCTCAGGTAAAGAATAGCGGGTTAGGTGTCGGGCTAAATACATGGCAATTTGTCGCGGATAAGCAATGGCACGGGGCCTTTTTTTGCTAGTCATGTCTGCTAACCGAATATCAAAATGTTCAGCCACTTTCTTTTGAATTGTTTCAATCGTGATTGAAGTCTCTTCTTCACCTAATAAAAGATCTTGTAAAACCTCTTCAGCTAATTCAACAGAAAGTTCATGATTGGTTAAAGAAGCATAGGATAAAACGCGAATCAAACAACCTTCTAGTTTACGAATATTGGTTTTGATTCTTTCTGCTAAAAATAAAGTCAACTCGTCTGTAAGCTGTACTCCTGATAACTCAGCCTTTTTTCTTAAAATAGCCGCTCGAGTTTCCATGTCAGGGGGTTGTAAATCTGTAACCAATCCCCATTCAAAACGCGAAACCAAACGAGCTTCCATTTTTGAAATCTCTTTAGGAGGACGATCACTTGTTAGAATAATTTGTTTATTGGAGTCATAAAGTGTATTGAACGTATGAAAGAATTCTTCTTGGGTTTGTTCTTTACCACTTAAAAACTGAATATCATCAATTAAAAGAACATCCATATTGCGATAGCGGTTTCTAAAGGCAAGGGTGTTTCTATTTTGAATAGAATCGATCATTTCATTAGTGAACTTCTCACTTGAAACATAACAGACTTTAGCTTCGTGGTTTTTTGTCAGAATAGATTGACCAATCGCTTGCATTAAGTGAGTTTTCCCTAGTCCGACTCCCCCATAGATAAAAAGAGGATTGTAGGCATTTCCAGGATTTTGAGCCACGGCTATAGAAGCAGCATGAGCAAAACGGTTACTTGATCCCACCACAAAATTATCAAAAGAGTATTTAGGATTAAGATGAGGTTCGATTTTTAAAGCAGGGGTCTTTGATACAGGCTCTTTAAGCTCAGCTCGCCCACTTTCCATAGGAGAGACAACTTTAAACTGAAGCTCAATCTTTTCTCCCATGATCGCTTCAAATTTTTCTTTAATCAAAGAAGCGTAATGATCTCGAATCCATTCTTGAAAAAACTTGTTTGGAAGCTCCATTGTGACCCGATTACCAACCACATGGACTTGTTTTATCGGATGAAACCAGGTTTCAACCGCTTGATCGCTTAAGCTTGATTTTAGTTCTTTAATGACCTCAGGCCAAACAGAAACAGATGTTTCCACATTTTCTCCAAAAAGAAATCCACAACTTATTAACAGGTTATCCACAAGCACTTCTTATGCTGCCGCTTGAACAGGTCAGAGTTTAGTCGCGATTAAAAACAAAAGCAAGGACTTTATAAAAATAAATTTTACCGTCGCTGTTTTATATTTTACATTGAAAGTTAAAATAAAAAATAAAAATGTTTTGGTTTGTTTTATTAAAAAAGAATTTCTCTTTTTTCGGTTTCAAAGTAAAGTAATCCACATCCCTTGAGGCACCACTATAATTGCGATAGGATTAAAAAAAGGACACTAGGCGTAGTATGGCAACTCCGATAGCGCACTCCTTGTTTGGAATCACCCTTTATGTTTTGTTTACTCAAAAAGCGATTCAGCTTAAAGAGTGGAAATGGCTTTTATTTGCGCCCCTTTTAGCCAGTTTAGCTGACTTTGACTTTATCCCAGGTCTTTTTATGGGAGATTACAACTCATTTCATAGAGGTGTATCTCACTCTATTGGAGTGACTCTGATCATTTCCCTTTTATTATGGCTTGTTTTAAGAAAGGGCTGTTCCTTTTCTGGATGGAAATGTTTTCTTTTCTTGTTTTGTTTGTATGGTTCTCACCTTGTCATTGATTTTTTTACGCGCGACACCTGGGCTCCCCATGGCGCTCAATTTTTATGGCCTTTTTCCTCAGATTATTTCAAAAGCCCTGTTGATCTATTTTTAGATGCTAATCGTACTCCTTGGACGCGTGTTTTTTCCCTTCATAATCTAATCACCTATCTCTCTGAGTGCGTTCTTTTTGGAACACCTCTTTATTATTTTTCTAAATGGTTTGGCAAAAAAGAGTATAATTCTTCCACTTAAAACCATCGCAACAATGGAAGTGTGTTTTTTATGAAAGGCTTAATTGGAAGAAAAGATGTGCTCTTGCACCCCTGGACTGTGATTCGTGGTTTTGGGCTCAAAGTCTTTTTAAAAACAGCCTTTGCTCCAGGGCACGCCACTTTTTTAGAAGTGATTAGTGAAGGGATTCCTAAACCCGTTTCCCCTGAAGAAATTCAAATTACTTTACTGCTTGATAAGCTTATCTCTTTTGAATTAAGGACTTCCCATATTTATGCACGCCTAGGAACAATGTTTAAAGAGCATGATGGGGCAAACACTTTTTTTCATACGCTTTCAATTCAAGAGCAAGGGCATGCTGAGATTTTGCGGATTGTGAAAGTGGAGGTTGCTCGATTAAAGCTTTGGGATGAAGTGAAGCCTATTTCAACAGAAGTGGTTGATAAGATTGATAAAGATCTGTCTCATTTAGAATGGGATATACGTCATCCTGAAACACTCTCATATAAAGAGTCGCTTAAGATTGTGGAGTCATTAGAAAGCTCTGAGATCAATGTGGTGTTTGACTTTATACATCACTCGATTCAAACACCCTTTTTACGTAAAAGCCATCGCTTGATACCTTCTATTGCTGAGCACCATTCTTACCTGAACACCATGCTTCCTGAATTGATGGAAGAAGAAGTTCGCGAAGAACACCTTCGTCACCGCAAGCATAACCACGGTACCGACGAGGGTTAGGGCGGGTCTCTGGACAGTAGCCCTTCTGAATGGTAAAATTTGAGTATGAAGCGCTTTATTATTCACGTCGACATGGACGCTTTTTTTGCCGCAGTAGAACAACGAGATCGTCCTGAACTGCGGGGCAAGCCTGTTGTAGTGGGTGCCCCTCCTGATCGCCGAGGTGTGATCTCTGCAGCAAGTTATGAAGCTCGTAAATTTGGGATTCGCTCAGCCATGCCTTCTCGCACAGCGTTTCAAAAATGCCCGCACGCGGTTTTTCTTCCTGTTAATTTTAAACGTTATGAAGAAGTCTCTTCACAGATTAGAGAAATCTTTTTAAAGAACACACCGTTTGTGCAACCGATTTCTTTAGACGAAGCTTTTTTAGACCTCACTCATAAAGCGGTTGATTTGGAGCAAGCGATTCATATTGCTCAACGGATTAAAGAAGATATTTATAAGAAAACAAAACTGACTTGTTCTGTGGGTGTGGCCCCGAATAAATTTTTAGCAAAGATCGCTTCAGACTTACAAAAACCAAATGGGTTTCTAGTCGTGCGTGAAGAATTTAAACAAGCGTTTTTACGGCCACTACCAATCCGCCGGATTTGGGGTGTGGGGCCGGTGACAGAAAAGTTTTTAAAAGGGAAAGGGTTTAAAACAATTCGTGACTTGCAAGAGTGCAGCAAGCAGGAGCTCGTGCATCGGATTGGGAGTTTAGCCCAGTCGCTTTATTATTTAGCTCATGGTGAAGATGATTCCCCTGTTCAATCAAACAGACAACCCAAGTCCATGAGTCGGGAAAACACATTTGAGCGAGATGTGCGGGATCTAGAGGTGCTTCAAGGGGTCTTGGCAGATCTTGCTGTAGAAGTGGCTAAGTCGTTAAAAGAAGAAGATCTTAAAGGCAAGACCATCACATTAAAACTGCGCTACGAAAACTTTGAAACTCACACTCGCCAGCGAACAGGCAAACAATACACAGACCAAGCTAAAGTGATTCAGTCTGTCGGACAAGAATTGCTTGAACAGTTATGGGAATCAAAACGAGCCATTCGTTTGATTGGCCTCGGAGTCTCTCACTTTGCCACTCCAGAAGAAGAAGAACCCCTCCAACTCCAAATGGAACTCTTCCCCTCACCGTTTTAATTGTATTGATATTTTAACTCTTGGTTATTCAAGGGCACACTGCGTGTCGAAATGTTGTTTCAAAGGGCCGTTCCGTAAGTAACTTGCCCCCGGCAAGTCACTGACTCCACTCATACTCGGATCCACACCCAGAAAAACTCACCTTCTTAGGCAGGGTCTCCTTCCGGTTCCGCTTTGCTGCACCTACAGGAACCCCTGTCGGAAGGTGACTTTCTCTGGGCCCCTGTCTCCTCAGATGCCCTTTGAAACAACATTTCGACACTCCGTTTATCAGCGAATAGATGCAAGATATTTAACGCGTAAAAA
The DNA here is from genome assembly GCA_029263055.1 of Actinomycetes bacterium. Taxonomy (GTDB): domain Bacteria; phylum Auribacterota; class JAJCYG01; order JAJCYG01; family JAJCYG01; genus JAJCYG01. Next base: position 39,966 of record JAJCYG010000054.1, on the reverse strand, counting down.
TAAACTCAAGTATGTTTTTCCTGAACCTTTAAGGAATGTTGCCGCAAAGACGGAGCAAAAAATGTGAGGGAAAGAGCAAGACTGGTGTTTGAACGGAGCCTCGCGCCGAATGTGCGAAGCCATTCGAATACTATGACCCAAATCAACTCTTTTTTAATAAAACAGGTGATACAGACCGATAGCCAAGTATATATACCTGCTGATTTTTTAAAACAGCACATATTATTTTTAAGAGTTTATTAGCGATATTATTTAATGCGATCTTTTTACATTTACCTTCTTCCACTTTACGAAAAAAATACTTTTTGAATTTATCATGATGCATTCTTAAACTTATTGAGGCCAAATACATCAATTTTCTAAGTATTTTGGGACCATATTGGCGTGATTTAGCTCGACGACGAATAGAACTTCCACTCTGATGCTGATAAGGACAAATACCTGCATGAGCAGAAAGCTTTTTAGCATTTAACTGTTGAGTAAAACCATTGCTGAGAACCAACAAATTTGCTGATAGCAATAACCCCACTGAAGGAATACTCATTAACAGATTCACCTGATCCTTTAAAAAAGAATCTTCATCTATCAATAGCTTGATCTCTTCATTCATCTCTTTTATCGTTTTACTCAAAGAGTCAATATTACTGCGATAAAAAGAGATCACTTTATTTACATTAGCCACTTTTCTCTCTAATGCCTTCTTAGCATTTTTATTAGCAGTGAGTTGAGTCGTAAAAAACTCTCTTGTTTGTAGAAGCGTTTTTATTCTTTCTACTCGTAAAGATTTTGGTTGGTAAGGCTGCAATTGGTCTAAAAAACGAACCGCATATTGGGCGATTTGTTCAGAGTCTACCGCATCTGTCTTATGGGTAGAGAGTTTAAATGCTCGCTTTACCTTAAGTGCAGACTCTTGCCAAATAACGAATTTTTTTGCATAGAGAAAAGCACTCAGCGCTTCCATATAAACACCGGTATGTTCCATGCAAACCACGGTATCACTAGCCTTAACTTTACACTGCTTTAACCATTTTATTAGTAGGGTAAAACCTCCATTTTTATTAGCAAACTCCTCTTTTCGGGCGACTAAAGAGTTCTCTTGGGTTAAAATAGAGACTGCAAATGTATCAGCAGCAATGTCAATACCGATGTAGAATTTAGGTTTTTTCATATAGCCTCCTTGGTCATGCACCGAACAGGTTGTGGAATGAGCTTGCTCCATTAGTAGCCCTAATGGCGAAAATACTATCTAGCTTTATCCACACCAAGGACTGGGTCTGATTCGAATGATAGGCTTTCAAGCCTAAGACCAGAGATAGACTTACTCAGTCCTTGTTCGGTGTGTGGTTATCTTCCTTTACTTATATACCCTTTTGTCAACAGATCAAGTCTAATGGGACCAGAGGCGCAGTGAGTTCATTCTTGCCCTCACATTTTTTGCGCAGTCTGCTGCAAATTCTGGGTGAAGGGGAAACATACTTGAGTTTATTTTGGTACTGGCTGAACAAGTTTTAATAAAGAAGTTGTTGGATTTCTTGCCAGGAGTTTACTTTTTTGGCACCGCGGGGAAGTCTGTTTGCTCGGTTTTTTTCTTCTGGTGAGAGAAGGATGATCGCTTGTAGGCCGTTGGCAATGTAGGCAGCAGCGTCGCCGACAGAGTTGCCTATACCTATTTGAATGAGTTGGAATTTTCTCCCGATCAATTCGATTAATTCACTTTTGTATTTCTTTTTTGATAAAGGAGTGCGCATAAAGTCCCAGAAAAAAACAGGGCCTTCTGGAAAACCATTTCTTTTGAGCCAGGCTTTTGTTTTGGGTGAGAGCACATCATCGCGACCTGTCATATAAATAATGGTGTGTTCTTTTGAAAGCTGTTGCAATGTTTCGGGCGCCCCTTTTACAGGTGGAATATTTATGTTTTCATTCACGAGCATTAAAATCGGGGAAATATCTGAGATCGTGTTATCAATATCAACCACTAAAAACTTTGTGTCTGGCTTGGCGACTCGAAGGAGGTGTGTCGAGGGTGTCGCGCTATATTTTTCTGAATGGAGACGAGCCTCTACTTTAAGAAAACCTTGTTGAGTGGGTGTATATCGAATGGAAAGCGTTCCATTCTTTTGAGTGATTCCTTCTCCAATTTTTTTTTCAGTGGAATCAAAGAAACTTACTTTTTTGTTTTTTAGGTTTTTTCCAAAAAGTCCCTTTGATCTTACTTTGACTTGAAGAGTGGCTTCTTCATTAGGGAGCGTGATTTGATCGTAAGCTGTGATTTGTGCTTGCTTGGGGCCAGAGCAGCCTACAAGAAAAAGTAAGCAGAGTAAAAAAGAAGTGCGCTTCAAATTAGAGAAGTTCTTTAGCGTTGTTAACAATGTTTGCTGCGGTAAAACCAAATTTTTCCATTAAGATAGGTGCAGGTGCCGAGGCACCAAAGTGGTTCAGCCCAATTACTTTTCCTTTAAGCCCCACCCATTTTTCCCATCCGTGTGGAGAGGCTGCTTCGATAGAGACTCGAGCGGTTACTTCTTCAGGTAGAACCGATTGTTTGTAACTGGCATCTTGTTGTTCAAACAGTTCCCAGCATGGAATGGAAACAACGCGTGTAGAAATACCTTCTTTTTCTAAACTTGTTTGAGCTTCTAGAGCAAGGTGCACTTCTGCACCTGTTGCAATTAAAATGATTTGAATCTTACTTGAGTTGCTTGCTTCAGAAAGAGTGTAAGCCCCTTTAGCTGCCCCAGATGCTGGAGCGACTTTTGTTCGATCTAATGTGGCTAGTTTTTGTCGTGATAAAACAATGGTTGTTGGGCCGTCGTTACGGAGCATGGCTTGTTTCCATGCTTCAACAGTTTCATTGGCATCACAGGGACGAATCACATTTAAGTTAGGCATGGCTCGCAGTGAGGATAATTGTTCAATGGGTTGATGTGTTGGGCCATCTTCGCCGAGTCCAATGGAATCATGTGTGTAAACAAATGTGACAGGTAAGGGTGTTAATGCAGCCAATCGAATTGAAGGACGCATGTAATCAGAAAAGATCAAGAACGTGGAACCAAATGGGCGAACACCGCCATTTAAAGCCATCCCATTTAAGATCGCTCCCATCGCATGTTCACGCACACCAAATCGAATATTTCTATTTTGTTCTGCTCCTTTAGCAAAGCTTCCTGAGCTTTTAATTTCAGTATTGCACGAGCCACTTAAATCAGCAGATCCACCAATCAAAGTAGGAAAGGTTTCTGCTAAAGCTTGAAGCACTTTACCTGAAGCTTGGCGTGTGGCTAGCGTTTCGTCGGGGCTAAATGTCGGTAAGTTTTTATCCCAATCCTGCGGCAATTCTCTTTTTAGTACTGAGTGATATTGTGCTGCAGGTACGTGGTGTTCTTTGGCATAGGCTGCGTAAACTTTGTCCCATTGCAGTTCTAATTCTTTACCACGTGGAATCGCTTTTCGGTATTTTTCTTCAACTTCAGAAGGAACATAAAACTTTTTATTTGGATCCCAGCCTAAATTCTTTTTGGTCAAAGCAATCTCTTCATCGCCTAATGGAGCGCCATGGGCATCAGAAGTGTCTTGTTTATTAGGACTGCCGTAGCCAATGTTGGTGCGGGCAATAATGATTGAAGGTTTTTCGCTTTGCGCTTTGGCGGCAATAATGGCTTGGTCAATAGCATCTAAATCATTGCCATCAATCCGTTGCACAAACCAGCCATACGCTTCATACCGCTTGCCTACATCTTCAGAAAAAGTGAGGTCTGTGGTGCCATCAATGGTGATTTTGTTATCAGAGTAGATGGCGATTAATTTGTTTAAGCCTAAGTGACCCGCAATAGAGGCTGATTCTTGGGCAACCCCTTCCATGATGTCTCCATCACTGCAAATCGCATAGGTGTAGTGGTCGACCACATCGTAATTAGGGCGATTGAACAGAGTGGCTAAATACTTCTCAGCTAAGGCAATCCCCACTCCATTGCTCACCCCTTGGCCTAGAGGGCCTGTGGTGGCTTCAATGCCAGGAGTGACGCCATATTCGTTATGGCCCGGTGTGACGCTTTCCCATTGGCGAAAATTCTTAATATCATCTAAAGAGATCTTGTACCCAGTTAAGTGCAAGATGCTGTAAATCAGCATGCAGGCATGGCCGCAAGAGAGAATGACTCGGTCTCGGTTTGGCCAGTTAGGGTTTTCTGGGTTATAACGTAAGTGCTTGGTCCATAAGATATAAGCAATAGAAGCGAGTTCCATCGGCGTACCTGGATGCCCAGAATTGGCTTGTTGCACCGCATCCATAGAAAGGCACCGTATGGTGTTTAAGCAGTCTTGAGTGAGTTGTTTTGTTTCGTTTTCTAAAGTGTTCATAATGTTCTCGCTGAGAAGCCATTTATTAAAGAGGATTCATTCGGTTTTTGCAAGGCAATTTAGAGACTTTCATCCATATAAGGTTCTTCTGAGGCAATAAGGAGCTTGGAAAGGGGAAGGGCATGGGTTGATAGGAGCTTTGTCTTGAGAAGTTCGGCCGCTGGAATAGGGGTTAAAATAAGTTGTTCTAAAGCTGGGACGTTCTTCATTGCGCCCCCTTCTTTTAATTTTCTTAAGAGACAGAGAAATTGCTCTTTTTGTTCTTCGTTTCCACTTGGAATGGGAAGTCTGTTTGCTTTGTCTGAAATGAGGGTTTTTTCTTTTACGACTGTTTCTAATCTAAGTTGCCTTCTTATTTCTAATAAATATTTTTGTTGGGAAAACTCTTCTAAAAAAAGTTTTTTGGCTTGAGCGAGTCGTTGAGGTGCTTCTTCCCAAATTTGTAAGATTGGAACACCTTGTTCAAATTGTTGTTGGAGCTCTTGTTTTATTTTTTCTTTAACAAAGATATAAGCGAGGCTAAGTCGGAGGCGAACTATTTTTGTCGCTTTATTTTCTGATGCCGTTTTATTTGCCGAGCCTTCACTAAAAAAATCACTCTCTTCTTTAGCAAATCGAATAGGGCTCATTACATGCTCTATTTCTGTGATTGCTCCGGTATTATCTTGTGCATCTTCTAAGGCTTGCTCTGCGGTTGTATAGGTTGTCGCAATATTTTCTAAAGCTCTTTCCAGTTGAGGAAAACGAATTGTGTTTGTTTCAAGTTGGTTGTTTAAATGTGTGAGCAGTTGCTCAAAAAAGTAATTTGAGATGGTTTCCATAACACGTTCTTGAATGCGAAAATAAAAGAGTTGTCTTAAAAAATCTTGGAGGGAGCTTGCTGAAATAAAGCGTCTCATTCGTTGAAGAAGGCCTTGAAACCGACGATTTAAAATATCCAGATTATCGTATGGGCCTAAATCAATGATGTGGTTGACCGCTGCTTCAAAAAAGAGAATAGCTGCTCTAAATGAGTCGTTATGTTGGTAAAAAGCCCATTGGTAAAAGCCTTTTATTTGACGGGTTGCCTGTTTGCGGCTTAGGACTTCAGATAAAACGTTTGGAAGAGCGGCAATGGTTGTTGCCTCTTTGGCAACGTCCATAAATTCTTCGCTAGATAGAAATGCTAGTGCGGTAGCAGTGTTGTCTACTGGATGTTTAGATAAAAATATTTTTGCTTTGATAAAGGTATAAACGCGAAGTTTGTCTAAAGGCATATCTATGCGCTGTGTTGATTCCCAGCCTCTGCCATGTTGGAGATATTCAAACTCTTCTAGAAAATGTTCCTCAGCTTCTATTGTTGCAGATGTGACAACAATGCTTTTTGATAATAGTTTTTTAATTTTTTCAATCTCGTCACGGTCTTTGGCTACGTTTTTTTGAAGTATAAATTGGGCATTTGTGTCAATCCAGCCGGTTGCGGCTAGAAAGGAAACAATGAGTTCGTAAGCATCGCCTTCTTCATTAAGCAGCGTTAATGCGTGAGTAAACCAAAGAGGTCGTTTTGTTTGGAGTGCGACCAAAATATTTTTTCTTAAAATAAGGCCGTAGTCATTTGTGTCGTTGTTTGATTCTAATAGGGGTGTAAAGGTTGAGGTGGCACTTAATATTTTGAGCAAGGAATAAAAGACAAATTCATTTTGAAAAAGGTCTGCAGAAAAAGATGGAATCAAGCGGCTTAAGTCTGCTTCATATTTGCCTGCAACGGGTTTTTCTTTGCTTGATAAGCGAAAAGCAATCTCTTTGATGATCTCCTGTTCTGGCCGCATCGCAATCTGAAGCAATTCAGTCAGTTGAAGTTCTGCTTCGCTAATTCCACTTAGAACAATGTCGCTTGATTCAGGATGTTCGGTCAGAGCAGGAAGATTGATGTAGTTGATCTCTCCTCCTTTTTCACTTAATACGATTTCATTCTCTAGAATGTGTTGTGCGGTTTGAGTCAGCCATTCTTGAAGCTGGCTTCCGTTGAGTGAATATAGGTTTTCTTGAAAAGCACGTTGTCTCAGCCGAAAAGGGACAAAACTTTCCGCATATTTTTCTGCGGCTAAAATGACCTCTCTTTTCTGTTTGTCATTTCCTTTCCAGTTGCCTGGCTTAATGGAACCTTTTAACTGATCCATTGTCTTAATAAGATCAGTCGCCACATCGGTTCTTTTTAGCAAATTTACTTTTAGTTGTTTTTCTTTAGCTAGAGAGTTTGAAAAAAGAGCGGCTGTTGCTTGTTGAGCTTCTTCTCCATGTAGAATGAAATCTGCTAATTGGTAGTGAATGGCGCCTGAGGTTAAAGAAAGAAAGGGTTTGTTTAGATGGGGATTGTTTCTATGAAAACTCTTCAGTTGTAGCGCTCCAAAAATAGTTTCGCTTTCTGAAAGAGAATGAGTTAATCGTAAGAAACGGTAAAGACCTATGGCAGGGTCTAGCGAGAGCGTCCATTTTTTAGGGAGCATGCCCTTTTCTTGAAGTGCGGTTTCAAGCATTTCTTTGAGCGCTTCAATGTTTTTAATTCCAAGAAGTTGATAAAACTGCATTCGGGGGATCAAGCCTTCTTGCGCACTTTTTTTACCGAACTTATCTCGATATTGTAAGGGGCTCTCTTCATCTACCCAATCTAAAGCAATATAGCCACGCTCTTCTTCCTCTAAATAAGCGAGCACCTTTTCCAGGGTTTGGATTAAGTTTTGCGCACGTTCTTTTTGTTGTTCATTTAATCGAAAAAAGAGACTTTCAGAATAAGGGGCAAGATAAGATTGTTTGTGTAAAGCAGATGTGGAAAGAGGAGATAGTGAGAGCACTAAAAAAAGGCTTATCATTGATTGAAGCATTCGCTGAATAGGTCTCACACGCACGTTATAGCACCTCTCCTAATAGCTTTTGTAAAGAGTATAGGATAGCAGAGAAGCGTATTGGAGTCAAGTTAATTATGTAAATTGCTTAAATAAAGGTGTTTGCGAAGGTTATGCAGCTCGTTTTGTCTCTTGTTCGCGTTTGAAGTTGTCTATGGAGCTGTCGTCAAAACGGAGTTCTGGAACAAACTCGAGTTTTTCTGGTAATTCTTCTCCTGTGACCTCTTTATAGCTCTCAGCTAAGGCTTCATCGACATAGTAAGTCGATTCTCCAGGATCAGCAACCAAGTAAAGGAAGAACTCTTGTAAACTGCGACTAAAGACATTTTTGTGGTTTTCTGCGGTGGTTAAGAAGATCACATTATCTTGAGTGGCTTTAAAGGCTTTGGCTTTGCCTAAGACGCGATTAACAAACCCATTCACTTGTTTGTCGGTGCTTTGTGTGCTCAAACCTCTTCGTGTGCTGTGCGTTTCAATATTTGCTGTTTGAATATAAGATTGGTTTAAGGCATCTTTTACTTTTTGTACTTCATCCGCTCCATCTGGGTTAATGGAGAAAAGAATAATTTGTAAGGTGCTCTTACCTTTTTTTCCTGAATTTAAAAGAAGGTCTCTAATGTCTGGATTAAGATTGTCAAAATCAATCTCTCCATCTTTGATTGGAAAGTGAGCTGCATCTAAAGCAAAGACTAATTTTTTAAGCTCAATCTCTTCATCTTTTTTGGCAAGTTTCCCTGTTTTTGAATAGGTTAATCCGTAAGAACCTGTCTGGCTCAAAATATTTAATGCTCCGACTTTTCTTTCAAATAAGGCTTGAATAGCAACAACATCAGAAAAGAGTTCAGGGTCTTCATCAATAGAAAATATATCAATAGAAGCAACTAAATTGACTAAATCAGAATAGATGCCTGTTTCTAAGACCTCTTGATAATACCTAGCAGGATCGCTGTTGCGTAAGTCTCCTTCTGAAGGAGTGGTTAATGAGGCATTGGCAAAAGAATCGAAAATGCTGGGTCCAATTTTTTCGATGAATCGCGTTAAATTTGCTTTAAGTTCTTTAACCTGTTCAGAGTTACGTGCGCGTTCACGCGGTGAATCTGTTTGAAGCAGTTGTGGAAGAGCTTGATCACGCCCTCTTTCCACAGCCCCCGAATCTTTTGCCGGTGCTTTGTCGGCAGGTGTAGAGATAGACGCGGGAACGAGGATCTCTACGGGGGCTTTGGTTTGAGGTTGCGCTGCTCTGGCTTGAGGTGCTTCTCCAGCCAAACGGTTTCGAATATAGTCATCTTCGGCGGTTAATCCTGAGGTTGCGATTCGGATCACAGAAGTTAAAAGAGCTGTTTCTCGAGATGAGGTTGTTGCTGCATCAAAAAACTTATCAAAATAGAGTCGACGGGCTTCTGCTGATTGTTCAACCTGCTCTCTTGCGATTTCAAACCGAAGATCTTCTCTAAGATTTTTTTGCTCGATCGATGTGGCAATAGCTAAAAGCCGCAATTGAAGCCGGTTTAGAATTGCATTTTTGCTTAACCTCTTTATTTCATTTAACAAGAGCGCAGGGAATTGTTCTAATATCTTTAGATACATTCTTTCATAGCCGTCTACTGTGGTAGGACTTTTTTCCTCAGCCGCTTCTTTAAAAATTTGTTCGATAACAAGACGAGCCCTATTTTCAGAAGTAAGAGCCTGTCTCTCAATTACTGCGAGTGCTTCTTCTGTTCGATCGAAAAGAGAGGGGTCTTGTTTTTGTCTTGCTTGAATCACATCTTCAAAAGAAGCTCTCTCAACAGGAGGGGTTCCTTCAGGTTTAAAAGTTCGAATGGCAACGCGAGGATCTGCTTCTTTTTCTTTAATACTTCGCAGATAGCTATAATGAGTTTCCGTTATTTCGTGGTTTAATTCAGAGAGTCTAACAAGAACTAAGAAGTCATTACTTTTTCTTAACTCCTTTAACAAGAGGCGGTCTTTTCTGCTTATTCTTGATTTTTTAAAGGTTTCTTCGTTAACAAATAAGAGCGTCTTGTTTTTTCTTAAGCGTTGAAATAATTCTTGTTCTTTAGGTTTTAAAGCGGTTTGGCTCCACCTTTCAGCATCTTGTTTGCTAGAAAAAAGATATTTAAAGTCAAATTGACTGAGCCCTGCGTTGTCTAAAAGAGTACTAACTCGAGCCTTATAAAGGCTCTTTAGTTCGAGGCTCAAGGCTATTGTATAGCGTGCAAAGTCTGGAATTGCATTTTGGTAAAACCAAAACCATGCGTTCATTGCTCGAGGTCTTTTCTTTGGGTTTTTAATCAGCGCTAAAATATAGTTATTGAGTTGGATGGCTGCCCATCTTGTTTCTCTCTCTCTGTTGAGAATGGGAGTTCGTTTTGCTAGAGCAAGAAAAGAAATGAGTAAATTATTTAACGACTCAAAATCTTGCTGGTCATTTTTATTTGCCCTGGTGATATCTTCATAGTTTAGTCTTTGTGTTTTACCAAGAGGGGTTTCTGTTCTTAATAGTTGCAGCAGTTGTTTTAGTTCTAATGCTTGAACCACTGTGTTTCTTTTGTGGAGTTGTTTGCTCAAAGTAAGTGTTCCTAAACGATTGAGTGCTGTCAGGTGTCTTTCACCCCTGTCGCTATTTTCAGAGATCACTTCTAAATATAGAGCTTGTTTTTCTGTGTATTCTTGGTCTCTTTCTTGAGCAACATTGACAGCCTGGCGCGCATATTGATTTGCAAAAGCGATCACAGCTTCTGGAGTTGTAAATGTATTAATAATTTTCTTAACAGCCTCTGTTTTGTAAATACCGTTTGGACGAAAAACAAGTAAAGAAGGGCTCACAGAGACTTTTTCTTCCGGAACAACCTCTTCGACAACGATTTCTGGTGTGGCGGGTTTAATCGCGGCAAGTTGAGCTTTTATTTGGTTTTGTGCGGTTAAAAGTTGAGCGACTAATGTATCTCTGCCAATGCTAGTAATACCGCCTTCTTCATTTCTTGCTTCGACCGGAATAATAGAGCGGTCAATGTTTTGAAGGACAGCTAAGTAATCTTTAAAAAGGGCTTGGATTTTATTTAGTTTTTCAATGCCTTGCTCATAAGTTTGCTCTGCTGGATTAAAGCTATTGATTTCTTGAACTAAGGTTGTTAGTTGAGAGTAAGATTTTTTTGATCTTGAAAGATTAGCACGCAGATTTTTTAATGCTCGGATGCGACGTTGTAACAACGGTGTTTCATCAAGCGCTTCTAATCGTACTTGGTTTTCTCGAGCCGCTCCAATTAAAAATGAGATTTGTTCATTCGCATTTTTAATCAGGTTTGTGTTGTTGGCACCATCGATAACTAATCGACGAAAGATACGTTGGCTAAGGTTTAACGCGCCAGTTTGAGTGGCGTTGCTTCCGGTTATTTTTTCAGCCGTCACTCCTGCAAAAAAACCAACGCCTCGGTTTGCTCGGTAGCTTGCTCTTAACCGTTCCTTATCTTCTTGTGGAAGCGCTTCAGCAGGTTTTTCTAATGCTTGAAAGTATCGATAGGCAAGGGCGAGCTCTTTTTTATAGGCGTCTGTGAGCTCTTCACGCACTAAGTTATTTTTTATTCTTGTGATCCGGGCCACTATTTTTTGTGTCAGTTCATTTAAATCACGCACTCTTGAAAGAGGGGGCGAAAGATCTGCCACACCTGGAACAATGCCCGCTTCTCGTAATAAGGAGTGTGTGGGTGTTTCTTTCCCCTTCAGCACTTTTGCAACAGCTTTTTCTTTCGCTTTTCCTCTTTTAGGGGCTTTTGCTCGTAATGCAGCTCTTTTTTCTTCTTTAACAGCTGCTTCCAATGAGCTATTTAGTTTGTCTAACTTATTTTTATTTGTCGCAACATATTCAATTAAGGCTTTTGTTGCTTCATTTGAAAGTTGTTGATCTAGCTCAGCAGCTCTTTTTTCAAAAGCAACAAAGGCTTCAATAAATTCTTTAGCCATTGCGAAGCGATCTTTATTGTTTCCCCATAGTTTTTCCTTTGGATTTTTAGGGTCTTGTTCGATAAAAGTCCATTCTCGAGAGTAGATGAGAGTGCTAATTTGATTGGCTAATGATTGAACAGGAGCGACTAATTTTGCTTCAAGTCCTTGGATGGTGATAAGGTATTGTTCTCTAAATGTGTCCCAAGCAAAAAGAAAACTTTTATTTGCAGTTAAGTTTTTATTATAAACAAATTGGCCCGTAAGTTCATAAAGTGCTTCTGCTTTTTCTTTTGCTGCTTTGACTTTTGTTAAATTATTACTTTGAATCGCCTCTGCTAATATTTTATTGACTCTGTTGATATATTCGATTCCATTCCACAAATTTAACAAACCTAAAATAGTTGATTCTTTTACTTCGATTCTTGCTTCAAGAAGTGAAAGTTCTGATCGTTTTCTTTGTTCGCTTTCATCAAGAAGGGCGAATTTTGTTTTATCGTCTTTGTCGTAAAATCCGAGTCTAAGGGTATTAATTTCTTGTCTCAGTCTTCTTCCTTCCATTAGAAGGCTTCTAGCTCTTTGTTCACGCGTCGTGTTTGGAGCAATTTTTTCCTTGCTACTATCAGAAAAAGAGCCATAAGAGAGGTCTTTCTCGAATTTAACAATAGCGCGATCAGCTCGATCCAAAAGTACTTGTTCTAAGGCTTTAAGTTGTAGAAAGTAATTTTGTTTTTCTTGTTCCCAGCGTGAAGAAAACCGAATGTCAATTAAGAGGTTATTTGTTACTTTTGCTGTTGCGTCAGCGAAGTTTGTTCTGGCATTTTTGATATAAGTTATCAACACATTGCTTGATTTATCCAAAGAGCTTAGTCCTAACTTGAGTCGTTCTGTTGCTTGTACGACTTTTGTTAATGCATCCGCTTTAATTTTTTGTCGTTCTCCATATAGTTTTCGTAATTTTTCCACATGCTCTTTGAGTTGTTCTGAATAGATGCTTGTTTTTTCATGTAGTTCGACTAAGGCTGCTGACTGATGCTTACGTGCAAGTGCTTCGAGTTCTTCTACGATCAATTGGGTTGCTTCTAACGTATCACCTGCAAAAGCAACACGTGTTTGTCCATTTTGAATCACTTCGTCTGGATAGATTCCTACTAAAGAGAAGGTAATCCTTTCATCCAGTTTGATTTGTTTCATCTTTGCCACAATGTCTTGGTAAGCTGCTTCGGCCAGTTTCCTTTCTGCTTCGGCTGCTTCAGCACGTTTGCGTTCTGTTTCTTGCTGTTGAGCGACTCTCTGTTGTTGAGCTTCTTTAGCTTTAGCTGCTTCGGCTGCTTCAGCACGTTTGCGTTCTGCTTCTTGCTGTTGGGCGATTCTTCTTTCTTCTTGTTGCTTTAAGAGTTGTTCCATTTGTTCGATCAAGGCGATTAATTTTAGTTGCCCTGCTTCTGTGGCTTCAATTGAAGTGTTAAAAAACGTGACTCTAGCGTCCAATTTTAATGCTCTCAATTCATAGTATAGGGAATCTAACTCGGTTAAGGTTTTGCGTGCTAGTTCTAAGCGTGTCGAAGTTCCGTCTAAAACTTCATTTGGTTTTGAAGGATCTGCGGTAATGGTTTGTAATGGAGCTAATCTTTGCTTTACAGTTACTGCAGCACTATCAATAAATATTTTTTCTCTTTCTGCGCGTAATTGAAAGAAGGTTGCTTGCTGTTTTCCAAATTGAGAAAGAAACTCTTTGGATGTTAACTTGTTTGCTTGCATAGTACGCTCTGCTTGAAAATAAGCACCCTTGGCTTGACTGAGTAAAGAAAGAGCTTCATTAATATCTGAGGTTTTATTGGCTTGATTTAACACGTCAATGCCTTGTTGTGTTAAGCGAAGTACAAGTGCTTCAGCATCTGATTTCTGTTGTGCTACCCTTTGTTCTTCGGCAGCTGCTTGTTGTGCGCGTTGTGCGCTTTGAAGTTGAGCGATTCTTTGTGCTTCAGCTGCTTGCTCGGCCTGAGCAATTGCTGTTAAATAACGATTAAAAGGTTCTCGTAACTGTTTTGCTTCAGTAATCAGTTTGGTGATTCTCGCGTCTTGTAATGAGCGATTGGTCTGTTCAAGGCGTTGTATCAGTGCCGTTGCATCAGCTACGATTTCTTGTGCCACTTGGACCACAGGTTTGTTTTGTTGGTTGGGGAGTGGCTTGTTAGGTTCTCTAACATTGTTTCTTACTTCACTAATTCGTGGATTATTTTTCAAAGCTAAAAAGGCGTTGTTAAATTCAATAAATGGGTCTGCTGCTTGATCAACTTCTTCTACTCCCTTTAACTTTTTATAAAGTGCTCGTACCTCAGGGGCAATGTCTCCCCCTTCCCAGGCTGGGACAAAATATTTTTCTCGACTTTCTTGTGTGATTTCTCCTGTGTTGGGATCTTCAAAGTAAGTAATCCCGTAGTCGCTTTTATTTGAGGCAAAGCGAAAATGAGTGTAACCCCCATCTCGGTTAACAGGTTTTTCACCTTGAATAGGTTTGGCTTTAACATTGTCCTCTGCAGTCAATTTTTCGATTAATGTTTCAATTTCAGCGGCTAATTCAATGGCTAAAGCACGATCTTTAGGATAAAGAGTGATTAACTTGAGCGTTTGTCTCACACCATCTCGTTTTTCGACCTCATCTGCCGTATGCTTTTTTATAAAGTCAGGGCGGTGTATTTTGTGAGCCACATTTCGTTCTCTTAAATACTTTGTGATGGCAACAGCTACCTTTTGATCGATTACAGGTCGTAAGGTGGCTGCAACGTGGACTTTCCAAAATTGTTCAGGATGATCCTCTCCACTCTCCCATGTAGACCAATAAGGTCTTGGCCAGTAATCGTCTTCAGGCATTCCTTCAAAAAGGTCTCCCTGTTCTGTTGAAACAATCTCATAGCCTAAAACTTCTCTTAATGTTCCTTCTCCAGGTTGGTAAATGTCTCTAACATTGGTTGAAATAGTGGCTCCGGCATCATCAATGGTTCTATCTTGAATTACAAACGTCCCATTACTTGAATTGTTGTCGACTAAATAAACGCGACCATTTTGAATCCGCAATGAGGCATGGTTTCTAGAAATATTAGGTAGCGGGAGTCTCAGATTTGTGTCTGTGCCCCGACCTATTTTAAATTCATAATTGTTATTTATAGCTAAAACAGTTGTGCTATAAGGATTTTCTTTGTTGTTTGAGTTGTAGCTAGATAAAAGAATATTGTTTTCATCGATACGGCTCACTCGAAAGTAAGCATCGCCAATGCTAAAGATGCTTCCATCTGAAAGTTCTAAAGAACTACCAGGTTGTTGTTGAAGGTTCACAAATTCTTTATTTCTGTTATTCATCTGATCAATCAATTGATCAAATGCTACTTTTTCCTTAGAGAGTCTTTCGTAACGTTGTAAAAATTTTGCTCTTCCTGCTTCAATGGTTGCTTTGTCTGGGTCAACAACGGATTCTCGTGTTCCATAGCCTTCTGTTGATGGGGTTAATGCTTGTGTGATGAACCGAACCAATGACATATCTTTTTTGTTTAAATTAAGTTCTTGGCTTAATACTTTTCTTAGAAAAGCATTAAAAGAGATGGTGTCGAATCTTTTTTGAAGATATTTAGATTGTAGGATTTTATTTATAAGGGCTTCTAATGTCTGTTCAAGCCTGTTCTTATTGAGGGCACTTTCTTGAAGTGCTCTTTGGTTTAGCTTGTCGGCTAAGTTCTTAAATACAGTTTTTATCTCAGCTTCATTTTGACCTAACTTTTGGTTTCGAACAAAGGTATCTAATTTATTGTTAAAGACATTATTGTTTGCTTCTGAATCTGGATTTAACAGTTTGTTCGCCCAAGTGATTCCCCAAGCTCCATAAGGAGTTTTTTGTCCTGATTGCAGTGTGACTGAAGAGGGGCCTCCGTGAACGGTTTGAGCGTAAATAAAGCTTAAGATGCTTAAGTAAGCAAGATTGGTGTTGGCTTTTATGTCTCTGTTGGCGACACCTTCAACTTGAAAACGGAGTTGAGCAAGAAGCCCTCTATTTTTTGTCAGGAACTCAGCTTGTTCTTCAATTGGAAGAGAGTCTAGTTCCATGATGAACGCGTTGAGTTTGTCGACAGGAGTGATATCCTTATTAAATAAGGCTGATTTGCCTAAGACTGCTTTTTCTAAGGTGGTGTTTGAGTATGAGACATATAAGTTTGAAGCAATATGTGTGGCTAAGCCAATCAAAAAGACATAAGGGGTAATCACAGCAAAAGGGAGTGCGGCAGCTAAAGTGACAATAGAAATTAATGTTGGCAACGCAAGCATTTTACTCACAGCAATCAAATCTTCTTTTCTTGTTTGGGCAAATTCTTCTTCTGTTGTAATCGGATTAAATAAGTGCCCAAAAACAAAGAGTAAGCGTCCAATCAAATAACCTACTGGGCCAAATGTTGCCAGGAGAAAGAAAAGGCCCCCCTCTTCAATAGCTGGAACTAAGACATCTTCAATAAAGACGTAATAGCGGCGTTTAATTTCTTCACTCTTTTTACTAAAGTCCGTTCGTGAAAAGATGCGTGATTTTGGATCTGTGGACAAAATATGAAATGGAAGCGTGACGATTGCCGAAGCAATTTGATACACAGGAAAAAGAACCCCTTTGCCAAAGGCTCTTGACACTTCTGCTTGGTTGGCCCGATAGAGTGTGACCCGTTGTTCTTGGGTTGCCTCGCCATTTCCTATTAAGACGACCCCGCCGTTGATTGCTTTAATTTGAGCTTGTTTGATTTGAATGCCATTGGGTTGAGCTAATGTTTGGTAGGTAACAAGTTGAAATGTATTAGCTGTTGTATTATAAAGAAAAATCCCTCTGTTTTGAGGGTCTCCTAACACGGTATAAGATTCCCCTCCCACTTGAAATGTATCTAACAGAGCGAGCTGTACCTTTCTTCCTTGTGAAAGTGAACCGATTGCCGATGAGTTGGTGATAAGCTGATTGATTTTAGCGACCGTTTCTTCTGAATAAGGCTGTTTGACCTCTTCCTGAGGGCTTAATGTTTTGACCTCTTCAAGCAAAGTCAGATCTGAAGAATCACCCGTGTTTTCAGCCAATTCAATAATACGGCTCACTATTTGTTTTGCATATGGAGAGTTATCTTCTTTTAAAAGATTGAAATAGTGTCTGCGAATGGTTGATAAAGCTTCTATTTGAAGTAAGGCAATGGTTTGTTCCTCTGCTGTTGTGACACTATTTAATAAACGGGTTGTAGCAAAGTAGAGTTGCGCTGATTGCACTTTATTTAACTCGGTTGTGATGCTTCGTAAACGTTGTAACTCTTGTGTCAAAAAACGCGTGTCATTTGTTAATCTTGTTACATAAGCTGCGTTATATTGATTCATAAGGTCTGCTGATGCTCGAATCCATTCTTGATCTTCTGGTGCAAGCGTATTAAATAGGCTGTTTTCCGTTAGACTTCTAACAGGAGCTCCTGTTAGTTGGTTAATAACCTCCAGTAACTGTCTGTTTAATTCGAAAACAGGGATTGCTGTCTGATCATTTGGATTGGCTTCAAATGCCATGACAGCTAAAGAGATTGGCCCGATTAATTGTGCGATTGGTTCGGGTGTTGTTCTGCTTGGCTCAAGTTCTTGTGGAAGATAGGTCTCTTCAACCGCTGTGATGTCATCATCTTTTCGATTAATTTGATATGCAAGGTCAACAAGTGCCTGTGCTCCTTCTCCTGCTTTAAGTTGTCCCAATTTTTGTTCCAACTGTCTGAATGTGACATTGTCGTGTACTCCGTCTGACGTTAAGATTAAGCGGTCGTTTGGTTGGAGTATGGTTGAAAAGATAGAGAGGTTTTGATCATTAGTACGTCTCAAATCACTTGTGATCACATTGCCTAGTCCATAATAGTAATTTGCTAAAATACTGATAAAAAGGTCTGAGTTTTGAGGCTCGATAATTTGATTTAAGAGGTTAAGGGTTGATTGCCTTAATTGGGTTAAGAGCAATTCAATTTGTCGTGTGTCTTCTGTCTGTGCCAACGAATCTTTAATATCTCTTAATTCTTTTCTAAGTGTTTTTGCTTGAGCAGAATCTAATACAGTGGCCGAGCCATTAATAAGGGTACTATAAAGTCGAGGAAGCCGTGCCTTAGCTGCTGAAAATCGTCCTGGAACGGCATATATTGAGTAGTAATTGTCGATGAGGCTTAGACCTACTTGTTTAAAGTTCCCTGTACTTGGATTGTTTCTAAAAACATCTCTCAAGACACGTTCAACATCTTCTGTCTCTGAACTTCGTGTTAATTCATAACGCGCCTTAAGAACTTGTTGTTCATTTTGTCCCAAAAGACCTGTTGTTGCCCAATCATAAGCCAAGCTGCGTATTAGGCTGTCGTCTTCGGTGACTTGTTCTAAAGACTGTTCATTATTACGGAAAACATATCCACGGCTATCGCCTGCATTGGCAATGACGACGACTCGTTCATTGTTTTCGTTTATAAAAGAGACAGAGACAACGACTGTCGTATTGGTTGTAGGCTTGTCTTCTCTTTTGGCCGCTTCATCAACAGCTAAGCGAGCGGTTTCAAAAGCCCGTAATAAAATAGTTCTGACACTCTCTTTTGTTAATTTTTGGGCATACTGAAGGGCTCCGAGTTGTTCTTGTAGGACTGCCTTGGCTGTGTTGGAGGCTAAATCTCCAGCATCTCCTCCTCCGACCCCATCAAGTACGGCTGAAACAGTGATGCCGTTATTTAATGCAAGGGTAAAAGAGGCATCTTCATTTGTTGGACTTTTCTTTTTGTTTTGACGTGATGCTTCGGTATGAACGAGTTGTGTTTTTTCTGTTTCTACAGGTGCTGCTTCAACTGCTTGTTCAATCACTTCTTCAGATTCTAAAAGGTCAACAGGTTCTTTAGCATCTGGAAGCGCTTTTGGAGATTCTTTAATGGTTCGGATAAAGGTTCCGTTGCCTGAGTTAAGGTCTTGGACAATAATCTTATTGTCTTGAGTTACTTCAAATGAGAGGTGTTGGCGTGAAATTCCAGGGCTAGAGACTGTGATCTCAACTTTATTTGACCGTCCTACTTTATATGTTTTTCCTGCTTTAATGGGAAAGTCTTCCAGGGATTCATTGTTAAATATGGAAATCCCTTCTACTTGACCTGTTGGAGAGAGCTTAAATTTTAAAACAGATTTTCCATCTGATCCTAATTGAATCACCTGGGTTTTGGGATCAATTGAAATCGGTTTTTTTGCTAGTTTGACTCCAGATGATTCTAAAAGGATCGTGCTGTATTTTTCAAGAATGCTTTGCTCTGGAAGTGGAATGGTTTCTAAGGCTACAGGTTCAGCTTCAACCTTCTTGGCATAATTTCCCACATAAAGGCTAGACTCAAAAATATCTTGATAGGTTTGTTCTGCTAGAGTGCGTAGTAATTGGTTGATTTCTGCTTGGGACAAGTCATTAAATTTTCCTAAAAGATTGCTCACATCGCTCGCATATGTGAGACGTTGAGAGGGCGTGTAGTTAAAAACGTTTCCATTGGAGGGTGTTTCTCCCGCTTGTTTTAAAAGTTGTTCGATTAAGATAAGAGCAGCAATACTGTGAGCTGATTTACCTTCTCTTTTAGAGGAGTTGACAAATCCTTCAGCTCGATTAAGAAAATCAACAAAAGAAGCTTTTGGTATAGGGCCGACTCCTATTTCTGCTAAAAAGGCTGAGAGTTCGTTGGCTGCTTCAACTGCTTTGGCACGAGGAATTCCTGCTGCTGTGAGTTGTCTGAAAATAGTGGCTAAGCTATTTTGAGCTTGGTTTTGAGCGCGTGCCACAATGTTAATGCGTTCTGAAACAAAAGTACGTGCATCATAACCATGGCGTGCTTCATGTACCTCAACCGATTGAGCAATTTTATCTGCTGTGATTTCTTGAGCGGCTTCATCTCCAAAATAATCTCTGACATCATCTTTAGTTTGTTTGACTTCTCCTTGATAGTGTTCTGTCCAGACAACGGTGTCACCATCTAACAGGTTGTGTTGGCCGAATTTTTTAGAAAAGCCGAGTTGAGTTCCGAGACCTTGAATCAGTGATTCAACATAGTAAACATTAAAGCTCTGTTGTTGGCCGCGTTCATTGGTAATCGTATGTGTTTGAGTGAGCTCGGCATCAATAATGCCTCCCTTAGCTGAAATGCTTTTTTTGAGCCCGTCTGTTTCTAGGGTCAGGTAAAGATAATAGCCTTGAGGAATTAAAATTTCGTTGATTTCTCTTCGAAGTGATCTTAATTCAGACAATGTTTTGTCTGCATTTTTGGCTGAGTAATTAGTGATCACATTCTGTAGTCTTTTAAAAAGAAGTTGTGCGGTTACGCTGTCTACTCTGCTAAAGAGTTGAGATGTGCGCAGTTTTTCTTGAATCTTGGCTGCGCTTTGATTGGCCCGAAGCTCTTGTCTTCGGGCAAGATCAGTTTTATTTGTTGTGAGATAGACTCGACGTAATCGACTTGCTCCAATCGCTTCATTTAAAAGCTGGATCACTTCGCCAAGTGTCTCTGAATTTTCTCCGGTAATATTGTAGTCGGCTTCGGATGTTGGTTCTGACACGCTTTTTTCAGAGACTTGCTCGTAAAGTTGGTTGAATTGATCTTGTAGGCCGAGTATTTCAAGAGAATAGCTGTTGCTTAATTTGTCTAAAAGCTCTTTTACGGTTTGGGCCGTTACATTTTCATTTGCTAGTTGCGCGTTAAGATATTTTAGTAATTTAGAAACTTTATTATTAAGGCTTTCTTGGCCTTTTATTCCTGGTCTCTTCTTTTGCTGGCCAAGACTCTCAATAAACTTTAAGACTTGTTCTCGAACAGGGTTGAAGTTTGCTTTACCACTTGATAAAGCAGCCTGTGTGACAAGACTGTTTAAACCAATATGTGCTGTTAATCCAATTAAAGCAATCAATCCCACAGAAGCGCCTGCTGGGTTTAACAGAAGAGGGAGTGTGGCAAAAACAGAGATTAATGCAGGAATAAATGTTGCCCTTAAAAAGCCATCAAAGTTTTTTCTGGCATCACGGTCTTGAAGGGCGTGGCCCGCAACAAAAAAGGCCCGAGCAAGTAGATACGCTGGCCCACCAAAGAAAAGAGTTAAGAGTAGTAATCCCTCTTCAATAAGAGGAACAACCACATCTTCGGCGATTCTTTTTTGAAGTTTCTCTGAATCAATACTTTCTCTATTCAAAAAGGATAAAAATGGGTTTAGGACTCTTGGAATAAGTCGGGCTGTTTGGCTGTAGATTGGAGCAAGAACCCCTTTTGAAAAGGCCCTACTTTTTTTCTCTTTAACAGCAACACTGATTTCGCGAGAAAGGTTTTCTCTTAAAGCAACATCGATGGGGTCGCGGCTTGATGTTTCTGTTAGCGTTTGAATTAAAAAGTTATAAGCTTCTTCTTGGAGTGCATTTCGATCTCCATTTGATGTTAATAAATCAAAATAGTGTTGTCTTGCTTTAGGCAGAGAGCGAATTTGTGCTTGCACATAGATTCTATTTCCATCTGTAAAAACGTTTTTATACTTTTTTGTAATTCCTTCTAGTTGACTTTGAATGCGTTTCCATTTACTTTGTGCGCGACGTGACTCAGAAAAGGCCGCTTCCCAGAGAGCTTCATCTCCTGGTAATGTGAGGTCTTCTAATTTAGCTAAATCTGTGGCTGAACGAGCCGAGTTAATTTGAGAGATGGCTCCTCGAACCACTAGGTCAGCAACATTGGGTGTTAAGGGTTGTCCGTAGACATAGGCATATTTTTCTAATGGAGCGCGTTCTATGCTTGTTTCTTTTAATAGCTTGGTTAGTTTAAGTGCTGCAGCGTTTTGTTTGGAGATCGTGTTAAAATCAATATTAGGTGTGATTTGTGCAAATCCAACTCCCCCTGAAAAAGCAATAACAGCACCTTCTTCTTGTTTATGTGTTAAGAGGTCGACTAATATTCCAATGGCTGCGGCATAACCAGGACTTTGAATCACAACAGCCAGCTCATCTCCCCCTCGAGCATAACCTAAGTAACCTTCCTTTTTTAATTTTCTTCCAAAAGCAGCAATTCCATTGGCAAAGTTTTGTTTAGAGGATCGATCAATATTAAGTAGCTCTTTTACCTGTCGATAAAGATTAAGTGGCTCTGTTCCCGGAGGGGGTAAATTCAGTCGTCCTGCTCTGACATCGCTTTCAAGGCGTTCTTGTAAAATATTTAATTTATTTCGGATAATAATAAATTGGTCTGCAGATAAGAGTTTGATTTCTAAAGCTGCTTTTTCAGGATGGGCATAGACATGAAGAAAAACACCTAGTTGCTTGTCTCGTTTATTACCGGTTTGACTCAGCAACTTTTCTAAAGAAGGGTTTTCTCCTCTGTCTTGCGCGGCTTTAAATTGTTTGAGCTCGAGAATGGTTTGAACAACATTGTAGCTGCCTACTTTATGTCCATCTCCATCTCCTAAAAATTTTCCAGTTAGATTGGCTCCTTGTGTTTGGCGAATAGGGTCACCGGGCGCAGATTCTAAAACCCGTTTGACATCATAAACAAATAGAGCTTCTCCTCGAGCATTTTTAAATTTTGAATGACTCACTCCTGTTGATTCTCGGCGAGCAAATCGGACTAATTCTTCTAACTTAAGAATCTTTATCAGCCGGTCTTTTGGATTCTTTGCCGCAGCGATATCTTTTTTTGCTTGATCAATCCTTGATATAATATGGGATGTTGATAACAAGTCTCCTGATTCAGTTAGATTGAAACTACTAACAATATCTGCTAAATCTGAATAAACAGCTTCAGCTTGTTCAAAGTTTCTGAGTGATTCTAACTCTCTAATTCGGTTCAGTTGGCTATTAACAAAACGTTCAATGCTCTCTGGAAAAACTTCAATAACAGGAGGGACTTCTACTTGATCTCTTTGTGCATTAGGATCTGTTGCTTCAGCCAAGCGTGAAACAGTGGTGAGCTCTCTGAACTGACCTGATAAAAATTTGCTAATAATCTTAGGATCGGGTCTTCCTGTTATCTGAATCACTAAGTTTTTCAACTGTGATGAGAGTTGGGCTTCAGATAAGGCCTCTCCTTTTTGAAGTGCTTTTTGTGCTGTAGAGATTTCCTCTTCTGTAGAAGGAACTTGGTAAACAGTGATTCCTCCTTCATCAAAAACTTTAACAGCCTTATCTTCATACTCTTCTATTGCCGTTTCATCTGTTTTATTTAAGGCTAAACCAAGGTGGAATTTTTGAACAGCCCCTACTAAGCCCTTTTTGGGAAAGAGTGATTTAAACTCAGCGCTCCTTGTTAACTCTCTAAATCCATCAACAAGATCTTTGCTTGCCTCATCTTTGGTTTTTCTCGAATTCAGTTCTTTTAAGTTGGTCATTTTAGTTAAAAGCTCTTTTAGAGTAAAAGTAGTGGTCTCTCCTTCTGTTTGTTCGACTCGTTCTAATTCATAAGCCACTTGGGCAAAGACTTTATCAACTGTTTTTAGTTCTGTAAGAAAAGGGTATCGGCTTCCTTCTTCAATGAGTTTGTAGAGTAGAGGTTGGTTTTCATTAAATCGTTCTAGGAACGTTTCTAAGAGTTGTTCTTCTTCGCTGCTCAGGCTGTCAACACCTGTAAGCTGTGCCTTTCTAACAAGTTTAGATATTTCGGCTGTCTTGAGGCGTTCTGACAAGCGGCGATCTTTTTCAACGATTGTAATAGAAGATATTTTTCCTAAGCTTGGAACAGTAAATGGACTTTCAGCACGCAGTAAGAGGAGGTCAACTCGTTGAAGTTCTAAGTTGAATTTTCTAATTGTTGCTAGTCTTGTTTTGGGAGAGGATATTCTTGCGAGTTGTGTTTCTAAGACAATAGTATAGAAATCTTGAAAGGCCTCTTGTTCTGAAGGCGATAGCTTTGCTTCTGCATAAGTTTTGATTAATGCTTGTAGAGGGAGTGATAGGCGTTGTTTTTCATAATCTATCTTTTCTTCTGTGCTGCGATAGGCTGATTCGACAAACTGTAAACCGAGGTTAGAAAATTGAATGCGTAGCTTTTCGTCTAAGAGGACTTCCTCTATTGGAAGGTTGAGTGCGTAAATATCGTAAGCGTGGCGTATTAATCTTTTTTGTATTTTACTTAAAGAGGATTGTTCTATTAAGTCTATGATGGGTCTAAAGCTGTCTTTTTCTTTTGATAGGGCTGCTGCTAAAGCCGCGGTATTTAGTTTTTGTCGGAGTGCGTCATCTGCAATTAAAAACCCTTCAGCACTTCTTAAAATAGCTTTAGCTGCTTTGCGTATATCTTCATCGGTTGTTTCAAATTCACTGGTCTGTTTGTCAAAAAGCCGGGTGAGGTCATACAGTTGTCTTAAAATTAATTCAGGGCCTTCAGCGCCGCGTTGGTATTGAACGATCTTTTCTGCTTGGCTGCGGATTTTTCTTTGTATCGTGGGGCTACGCCGTACGGTCCCTTCTTCTCCTATTTTAAAAGGTTCCCCTTGCAGAGAGAGTCTTCTTACAAAGTCTTCAGCTACTTTGTATTTATCAGGGTTGAATAAGTCTCTTGCCGCAATTTCAGGGTTCACGTCAAAGGTTTCATAATAGTCTGGTGTTTGAAGAAAAAAGTCGAGTTTGACTGCTTGCATATCTATTTTTTGGCTGACTTCTTTTTTTAGTAGTCGATAAAGTTGTTCGCCAATGCTGGACTCTGCAATTAAGTTAAAATCAAAATCGCTTTTAAGAGCTGCATAGTTTGATGTTCCTGGGCGTGCCCCGAGACGAACTAAAAATATTCTTGATGAGACATATTGGTTGTAGGCTTGTTTCTCTCTACCCTTAAGGCCTGCGTTTAACGCATATTCTTTAAAACCGTTATCTTGGGTAATAAGGTCATAGACGGCTTGGTTCCGGCGCAGCACATCTCCTGCTAAGTCGAGTATGACTTTTTCTCTCCATTTATCTAAAGCTTCAATTTCGTTTTGTTTGACGATTCCTTGATCAACTAATGTTTGTAGCCTTGATTGAGCGTTGGCGCCTTCAGGACGGTTGTTGTCTGGTTGGAAGAGGCTGTTAAAGAGTTGGTAGCGTTGGGTGCTTAAAGCTAGAGCTTCTTCATTTTTTCCTGCTCGTTGTGCTTTTAATACTTCAGCATTTAATTGGCTAATCTTTTTAAATAATAAGTTGAGTGTTTGAGAAAAGTCCTCTGTATTTTTTGAAGAAAAAAGTATTTGTACCAATGTGTCAGAAGTTTCAGGTTGCCCTTCTCTTGCTTTGGCCTCGGCTGCTTCTCTTCGAGATGTGCGGGATTGTGTGCGGCCAGAGTGAACAGAGCGCCGCGAGACTTTTGCGATAGATGTGATTGGTTTTTCTTGTAGGTCGGTTTGTCGGCGTAAAGAGCGAGTGCTCACAGTGACTTCTTTGCGCTCGCCTAAGACTGAATCAGTTGTTCCTTTATTGCTGATAACAAAGGTGAGATTTTCGCCGAGTGTTCCCTTTTCAAGTCCTCTTTCAAACAAACTGCGTAGTTCTCGAACAAGTTGATTGGCTCCTTCTCGATTAGCCACAGAAACAACAACCGCTTCTCCAAGGTATTCAAATTCAACCGTTATAGCATCGTTGCGTTCATCCTCAGAAACTTTATTTATTTTTTCAATCGCATCTAAAATAGCCTTGGCTTGAGCCTGGTTTTCGCCTGAGAGTTCAGAGAGTAATGTGCTTTTTATTTTTTCTAAGTTTTCATTAACACTCTTTGCGGTTTGGTTGTCTGAAGAAAGCGTGCTCGCTGCAAGGTAGAGCATCACGAGTTCACTGTGTAGTTCAAACTGTTGCACTAATTGTCCGGTGATCGGTTGATCGACAAAAACTTGCAACGGTTGAGAAATGCGATTCCCTTTTTTGTTGAGCACGCGTGCTAAAGGAAGCATTTCATTCATCATCACATCTAAATAACCTTCATTAGTAAAGTCTTCGGTTAAACGAGGACTAATCACCATTGTTGAGACATCTTTTTCTTCAAAGAGTTTGACCATGCCCTCAGTATGAAAACCACCTGTGACTAGGATGGCGATTTGTGTGTCTTGTGCGTCCATTGCTTTGAGTGTGTTGGCCATTAAGGCATTATCACGGGCTAAGGCAGTGCGATAAAAGCCTTCTAATGTGTCAAAATAATTATTAATCTCATCCACATCAGGGCTGATGCGAACATCTAGGTTAAGAGCGCTTAGTTTTTCTTCAATATAAAAGAGAAACTCTTCAGCCATAAATCCAAGAGGATCTTCTCGGTACTCTGCGAGTTGGTCTCGGCTCAACTCTAGTTTTGCTAGGTTTTCTAAAATTTGAATACGGTTTAAGAGGATGTCGCATTTTCGTTCTTCGTCTGTTTGGTAGAGGGCCTCTTTTGTTTTTTTATCCACTTCTAAGATTTGTTTGTACAGAAGTTCTCCATCGATTTGTTCTTGAACAAAGAGCGCTTCAATGTATTTAAGAAGTTCAGGGTACAGTTCTATTGGAACATTGGCACCTCGAGAAATATCTTCTAGAAAATTGTAATAATCTAAAGAGGTTGTTTTTCCTAAACGGAAATAGAGTGATTGTGTGACGAGTTCAGAAATATCTTCTTTAGTGAGTGCTGTTTTTAAACGTGTGATGAGCTTGTTACGTTCTTTATTGACTTGATCATAATCAATGCTCTTTTCTAGGTCGATGGCTTGTTTTGCTAGAACCACTTGTTCGTAGCGATCAAGGCGAACAGATTGTTTGTTGCTTAGTTCGGTCAAAAAATCAAGATAGTCTGTCAGGTTGACGCTGTTATTCTGAAAGGCTTTTGATTTGTCGGAAGCTTTTATTAATTCTTCATTAAAAATGGCATTGCGAATCGCGACTAAAGCCGTTTCAATTTCCTCAATATGCTTTAATATTTCTGTGTTGTTGGCATAAGTCTTTCTGAAAAACTCTAAATTTTCTAAATAGAGTTTAGGGGTTTCAACACCGACTACGGGAATATTGTTTTTGTCAAAGACCTGAAAGAGTTGAGGTCCTGAGATGTAGCCTCGGCGCAAATAGTAATCGAGTACATTTTTTTTAGCTTCTTCATTTGGGAAGAGTTGGAACCATTTTGAGTTGCTTGGGCCAGCAGCTCCTTCAATGGCAATCAGTGGTTTAGGAGTTGCTTCGTTAGCTTGGAGGGTGAGTTCTTGAACAAGGTGCTTTAAAATTTGGGCAATATTGGTTTGGGCTTCATAGTTGACATGGGAGTCTTGAACATGGATGACGATTTTGCCTTGATTGCCGAGCGTGGTTTGTTTGATGTTTCCGTAAGATTCTGGGACTTGGAGAGATAGGATGTTTTTGGGTAGCAGTACAACAGGTCCGGCTGGGCTTGGAGGTTCTAGGACTTTTGGAAGCCCTTGAGTTTGAGCCCAAATAGATGTAGGTATAACTAGCTGAATCGCAATGACTAATGAAACAGCTTGAAATGCCCTTCTATGCTTTCTTAAACGAATTGAGTACACAAAGCACCTTTTTCGATCCGTATTTATAGAGTCCCGTATTCCCGCTAACACTATTAGTATAGCTAATATAGGGCTATTTGTCAAGCATATGCCAAATAAAGCTCATATTCTTTTTGTAATGAAGGTTGACAGTTTATAGGGGGGCCCCTATAATCCTAGGCTCATAACAGCAATAGATAAGAAGAAGTTAAGGAAATAAGATGAAAAGAACATATCAACCGTCACGTAAAAGACGGGCAAGAAAACATGGTTTTTTAGGCCGCAGTGCGACAAAAAGTGGGCGTCAAATTTTAGCACGTCGCCGGCGCAAAGGGCGTAAGAACGTTTCTATTGCAAAATAGAGATGGAACTTTTATTTGGCCGACAGTTTCGACTACAGGCCACTGAATTTAAAGAAGTTCTTCAAAGTGGAAAACGTTTCGTTGCCAAAGATCTTGTTGCGGTCGTGCTTCAAGATAAAGGCGAAGAGAAAAAAATCGGTTTTAGTTTGAGTCGTAAGGTAGGTCCTTCGGTCAAACGAAACCAGATTAAGCGTTGGTTGCGCGAAGCCTTTCGTTTAAATCAGCATCAAATAAAGTCAGGCTTTTACACCACTATTATTGTACGGCCGAGCCAACAGTTTAAAACCTTTGGGGACGTTCAAGATGCTTTTTTAAATCTCCTCAATAAAGCAGGCTTGATCATAAAAAAATGACCCAAAAACTAATTTTAAAGTTTATTCGTTTTTATCAGCAAGCTGTCTCCCCCTTGTTTTTTCCGTCGTGTCGTTATATGCCGAGTTGTTCAGATTATTCTTTGGTTGCGATTCAAACCCAAGGAATTGTTAAGGGGGGATGGATGACGTTGGTGCGGTTACTAAAGTGTCACCCTTTTTCTAAAGGGGGATGGAACCCCGTAGAACTGAAGAAATGAGATTTTAATTATGGAAAAAAGAGCCTTAGTTGCAATTGTTTTATCCTTTTTAGTGATGACCTTTTACTGGTATTTTTTGCCACAAAAACAAGCCCCTCAACAGCAAGTTGAGCAATCACTTCCTGCTATTGAAGAGACGGTTACTGTTAAGCCTTCTGCGGCGACAAGTAAGTCTTTTCAAAGTACTTCATTTACAAAGTCTTCAGCCAATGCCTTTCAAGAAGAGTTGATCGAGTTAGCGACACCTCAATTAAATGTCACTTTTTCTAATTTGGGAGCCGCGATCAAACAGGTTCAAATTAATACGTATCATGACCGTGATGGAAGTCCTCTTGTTTTATCAACTCCTGAAAACCAATTTTATCCTTTAGCCATTGCGCGTTTAGGTGAAGAAGATTTACGTTCGGTTCCTTTTAATGTCGTGAGTAAAGATTCAAGCTCCGTTGTTTTTAAAAAGCAAACCGCTTCGCGATTAGAAGTTGTGAAGACCATTCGATTGCGTCCTGATTATCTTTTTGAAATGGATTTGGTTTTTCGCAATAACGGCAAAAAAGACCTTCTTTATTCAGAGGGTCTTGATGTTGCTATTGGTGGCATTACTCCTGGTAAGGGTGGGGGCCGTCTGGGCCAAGCTGGTTTAGGTGTGGATGTGTGGCTTGATAATGAAGTGACCCGTTTAAGCCAACGTAAATTTAAAAACGAGCGTTGGGAAAATGGGAATATTAAATGGGTAGCTGTTAAAAATCAATTTTGTGCCTTTATCTTAAAGCCGAATCGTTTGGCTGTTGGAATGGGGGGCGTACAATTTCAAGATAAAGATCAAACTGGCCTTTCAGCCGTACTTAAAATGGAAGACTTTGGATTGGTTCCAGGTGAAACAAAGAGTTTTCGTTTTGTGTTTTATGCGGGTCCAAAAGAGTATGACACGTTAAAGGCCGTAGGAAACGACTTTGACAAGGTTATGGATTTTGGAAAGTATCTTGGGCCTTTCAGTATTGCGATTCTTAAAAGTTTGCTCTGGATTTATGGTTGGTGTAAGAACTATGGTGTGGCCATTATTTTGCTTACCATTGTGATTAAAGTGTTAACGCTTCCTTTAACACATAAAAGTTTTAAGTCGATGAAAGAGATGCAATTGATTCAACCCCAACTTGCTGAGCTAAGGGAAAAGCATAAAAGCAATCCCAAGAAACTTCAGACAGAGATGATGGGGCTATATAAAGAACATAAGATCAACCCTCTTGGCGGTTGTTTGCCATTGTTGTTACAAATGCCGATCTTGATCGCGTTCTTTAAAACATTAAATAATGCGGTTGAGTTAAAAGGGGCTCCTTTTGTGCTTTGGATTAAAGATTTGTCGGTTCCAGATCAGCTCTTTACGTTACCTTTTTCTATTCCTTTGTTGGGGAATGAGTTTAATTTGTTGCCTTTGATTATGGTCGCGACCT
This sequence comes from Actinomycetes bacterium, assembly GCA_029263055.1. Classification (GTDB taxonomy): domain Bacteria; phylum Auribacterota; class JAJCYG01; order JAJCYG01; family JAJCYG01; genus JAJCYG01. Next base: position 10,919 of record JAJCYG010000054.1, on the reverse strand, counting down.
TTGTGCTGCAACAAAAAATTTCTACAGCTGCTAATAAAGGAGCTGCTGTGACAGATCAGCAACGCCAACAACAAAAAATGATGGTTGTGATGATGCCGATTGTTTTTGGATTTATGTTTTACAACATGCCATCAGGTTTGGTGCTCTACTTTACTGTTTCAACATTGCTTGGATTGTTGCAACAATACTACGTGTTAAGACAACCCCATCCAATGCAAGCCAAAGCTGCTGTTTAGCAAGATGAGTAGTCGTGCTCATCTTGAAGAAACGATTGTCGCCATAGCAACACCTCCTGGTGAAGGGGCGGTTGGGATCGTGCGTGTGAGTGGTCCCGATGCTTTTGCTTTTGCCAAAAAACATTTCGCTCCAATTAGAAAAGTTGATCTGATTCCTCCTTTTGTCCCTGTTCTCGGTGATTTTGATTCTATCGACCAAGTTTTGTTTTTTTATTATCAAGCGCCACGTTCTTATACTGGAGAAGAGGTGGTTGAAATTCATGGCCATGGGAGCCCTGTTGTCTTGCGTCAGATTGTACAGGTTCTTTTAAAAGAAGGGGCTCGATTAGCTGAGCCTGGAGAGTTTACTAAGCGTGCCTTTCTAAATGGCAAACTTGACTTAGCCCAAGCCGAAGCTGTCTCAGCTTTGATTGCGTCAAAAACAGAATTAGCTGCCCGCGCTTCGCTGGCTCAATTAGAAGGTTCTCTCTCCCGACAAATCGAACAACTCCGCCAACAGATATTAGAAATGTTTGTTTATGTGGAAGCTGCGATTGATTACCCTGAAGAAGATATTGAATTACTTTCTCAAGGTCAGTTGCAAGAAAAAGCAGAAGGCTTGGTTAAAAAGATTCAAGAGATTCGTAAGGGAGCTCAATACGGCAAGCTTTTAAATGAAGGCATTGTCGTTGCCATTGTGGGCAAGCCTAATGTCGGCAAGTCGAGCTTATTAAATGCTCTGCTTAATGAAGAGCGCGCGATTGTTACTCCTATTCCAGGAACAACTCGAGACATTGTGAGTGACACCGTCAGTATTGAAGGAATTCCTGTGAAGCTGGTTGATACAGCTGGAATCCGAGATTCTCAAGAGATAGTTGAAAAAGAGGGAATTAAGCGTTCGGTAAAAGTATTAGAACAAGCTGACATTGTTTTGTTTGTTTGTGATGCTTCTTCAGAATGGAGTGAAGAAGATCAACAAATATGGAAGCGTGTTGAAACAAAAAATAGTTTGGTTGTGATTAACAAATCAGATCTTAAATTAAAACTAGATGACAGTCGATTTGATTCACCCATCAAAGTCTCTGCAGAAAAAAAAGAAGGTTTAGATCGGTTACATCAATCACTCTTGAGTTCTATTCAAGGAGCAGAAGGCCTTTTCTCTCATGAACAGTATGTGGTGAACTTACGTCACGAAGAAGCAATGCGCCGAGCTGAAGCCTCTTTAGAGAAGACGCTAGAAGCCTTAAAAGAAGGTCTCTCTGGTGAGTTTGTGGCGGTTGACATGCGCGCTGCCTTAGACGACTTGGGTGAAATTGTGGGACAAACTACCACAGATGATATTTTGAATCAGATCTTTTCTACCTTCTGCATTGGAAAGTAAAAATTAAACAGCCTCTGTTGCTTTCTAGCCTGAAGCAGCTAAGCTGAGGGTTGAAAGTTCAATCAATCCTTTTATCGGTGATAAAATCAACGTCACCACATCACTAATCACGGCAAATAGATTCGGTGGACTGTAAATAATGTCCCCTGGTTGTAGGTATTGGTTGGTTGAAACATCTCCTTTTTCAATGATCTCTTTAACTTCAATGACCTGGCGTTTTTCTTGTCCATTAGCACGAACAATCACGGTTTTATTTTCTTCTGCTCTTAACTTGACCAGTCCCCCTGCTCGCATAATGGCTTGAAAGGCATCGATCTTGTCATTCTCTTCTAAGAGGTATTCCCCCGGTTTTTTGATTTCGCCTGTAATAAAATAATATTGTTTGGTTGGATCTCCTGTTCCAGGTAAAACCCCTGCCTTTTGTGTTGGGGGAGTTTGGCATCCTGTAAAGAGCAAGCAAAGAGCAATAAGGGAGAATAGTTGTTTTTTCATTTGTTTATAAATATCATTTTTAAGCATTTTTTAAAATCTTTCTGATCTTTAACAAAGTAGTTTGCTTTTGTTTGTTTGATGTTTGTTCCGACATAAAGAGAAATGCCCTTTAGTTTTTTTAATACTTTAAAAACATCTTCATCTGTGACGTCGTCACCTGCATAGAAAAAGAAATCTTGTTTTGGTTTTAGTTTTAGCTTTTTTTGTAACCAGAGATACATTTTTCCTTTGTCCCAATCGATTTGAGGACGGATCTCTAAAACACACTTTCCAGGACGGAGTTTTATCTTTTTTACCCCTGTTGGAAAGCTTTTAAGATGAGCTTTTAACTTGCGGCAAAAACGCTCATGTTCTTTTTTAGGAAGGGCTCGATAGTGAATTGAAAAGGTATACTTCTTGTCTTCAAGCCAGCACCCCTTAAATTCTTTTAAAAAAGGTGAGACCCATTTTTTTATTTTTTTAAGTTGAGTGATGGCTGCTTTAGCTTGAGGGTGTACATAGTTTGTTTTAGGCCCTTGGCATTCAAAACCATGATTGCCAGCGAGATAAAAACCGGTTCGAGGGAATTTACTTTTAAGGTAACTTAAAGGTCTTCCTGAGAGGATGAGAATATTTGCTTCATATTTTTTTTGAATTGTTTGGAGTTGCTTGATTGTTGTTGAGGGAACCTTCGCCTTATCAGGGTGAGAAACAATTGGTGTTAACGTGCCATCAAAGTCAAAACCAAAGAGTGCTTTCATTTAGATATTCGTTAGATTGGAGATAATGGTTCCAATCCATTTGTAGATGTTGTTTTCAGACACGCTTTGACGCAGCTTTTTCATGCGCCGTGTCTGTTCTTTAGGAGACATCTTGGTTGCTTTTTTAAAGGCTTCAGCCATCTCTTCTTGGTCATAAGGATTAACCTGTATTGATTGGGTTAGTTCTCTCGCTGATCCAGTAAAACGACTTAAAATAAGAGAGCCTTTTTCATCAGAGCGACTGGCTACATATTCTTTAGCGACTAAGTTCATTCCATCATGTAATGAACTGACAACAAAACTATGGCTCATTCTAAAAAGCGCGTAAATTTGTTTTGTGGAGAGGAGGTCGCGGCACATGATTACTGGTTTCCAATCCCCTTCTGAATATTTCCAGTTGATGTCATCAATAATCGATTCAATTTCTTTATTGAGTTGACGATACTTTTCAATATGGGTTCGGCTTAATTCACCGGCTTGAAAGTAGACCACTTTACCTCGAAACTGTGGGTACTTTTCAAGAAATCGACGATAGCCAATGAGGCGTTCTGGAATTCCTTTGGTGTAGTCCATGCGTTCAAGCCCGCCAAAGATCAATTGGTCGTCTCCAACATTATGTTTCTCTTTGAGCTCTTTCATCAATGTTTCAATTTCAGGCTCTGAGGCGAGTTGAGAAATTTCATCAAAATCAACACTGATAGGAGTGTGCCGTACTAATGTTTCGTGTTCGTCTTTAACCACAGAGACTCGTTCCATATCAACACGTCCTTCAATCAATTGTCCGACGGTGTCGAGAAAATGATTCACATGTTGGCGCACATGAAGTGTGAAGAGATCGTTGGCTAACAAGCCTTCTAAAATTTCTTTAGCTTGCGGACAAATTCGAAACGCTTCTGGGTTGGGCCATGGAATATGCCAAAACTGAGCAATCCGCACATCAGGTCGTTTCTCTTTTACAAATTTTGGAAAGAGAGCCAAGTGATAATCTTGAACAAAAATAAAGGCGTCGTCATCATCTTTAATTTCTTCTAAAACCGCATCAGCAAAACGCTGGTTGACTGCCACGTAATGTTTCCAATCTTCTGGATTAAATAATGGCCGTTGATAAACCACATGGCAAAGAGGCCAAAGCACTTCATTAGCAAAACCATAATAATAGCCATCTGCTTCTGTGTTGTTGAGCCAAATTCGTTTGAGTGTATAAGACGGGTTATCGGGCGGCACAGCGATTTTGCCATCTTCGCCAGTCACTTTTTTATCGGCGTCCCCATCTCCGTAAGCAACCCACAGACCTTTACAAACGCGCATCACCGGATCAAGCGCAGAGACCACACCACCTGTTGGTTTCACATAAGTCACTTTTCCATCACGCAAAATATGTTTGTAGGGCTGCCGGTTGGCCACCATGATAAATTTTGTGTCTTTGAGTTTATCTTGAAGAAGCTGAGTTAGTTGTTCTTTGTTCCACATAGGTGTTTAGTGTAAAGGAAGCGCCCTAAAAAGAAAAGCTTCATATAATAGAAGAGGCTATAGATTGGGGGCTTTATGCTGTTTTATTGATTTTAACGGAATATAGTGTGGTATAAGGGGCTACTGTGATTGGGTTAGCTTTATGTAAGCACTTGCCATGGATGGCCATTGACAAAATTAAGTAATGTTGGTATAGTTAATTTTTGATTTTGATTGAATTGTAAACGGAGGAAACACAAATGCAGTCCAAATTATTCAAACGTCTTTTATCCACTTTAATGGTTTTTTCGGTTAGTCTTTCTTTTTCACTGCCGACTCCGCTTTCACAATCAAATCAAAATTTAGCACCTGTAACATTACCTGCTTTTAAGCAAGTCACTCCTGCAGCAGTAAAAGTAGATGAATTTGTTTTTAAAGGTCCACTTTTAGAGCCTACGATTTCTTTAACCTCAGAAAAAGTACACGTGGCGCATGAACTTCCATTTGAAGTAGATGAAGATGCCGTTGGTTTAGATGGGCTTTTAGCTCGATTAGAAACTCATTTTAATCTTTACCGAGGTGAAAACTGGTTTAATTCTTTTTATAGAGGGCATCGTATTTTTTATTTAAGAACAAGCAATTACCTGTTGGAGTACCGAGTGGTTACTTCAGACATGGAAAGTCTTTTAGAGGGAGAAGCTCTTTTTGATAACCCTGACAGACATGAAATGATTAGTCCTGCTATTGAATTAAAAGCATATGCTTTAAATTCTGATAGAGAAAATCGCTTTGGTGTTATTGTTGAAGAAGCGGTTGAAGGTTCTGTTTTTAACTATGCTGAAAACGGAGATTCTCGTCGTGAAGGACAATATTTTCTTTTAAGAAATGGAAGCTCTGTGGAACGTGAGAATTTACCAGAGCCTCTTCGTGAAATCCCTTTTAAAGATGCACGTGATTTAGGTAATGGAATCCGAGCATTAATCCCTTTAAGTAAAAAACCATTTCGCACCATTTATTTTTATCAAGAAGAGACTGGTTTGGCTTTAAAACTAGTTTATAAAGGAGACCGTGTTTTATCCTATCCTCTTTTTGCAACACCTACAGAACACCGTAAAGAAGAGTATGCACAACTCCTTTATAATGTATTAGCCAAAGTTCATAACTTTTCAGCACGGACCCCTATTATCTGGGATCCTCTTTTATCTTCTTATGCCGGAAAAAAAGATCCCGCAGGCATTGATTTGCCTGAGTTGGTTCAGATCCTTCATAAAAAAAGAGGAACGGTTCCACCTAAGCCAGAAATTCAAGACTTTATTACTGAAGTTAAACGAGAATCAAGAAGTGTTGCTTTGCTTTATGATGTGAAAGACTCATTAAGCCCAACATTATTAGCTCGAATGAAAGAATCACCCAATGTGGCTCCAAAGATGATTGTTGGAACAACCCCATACGCCTTAAAGGTTAATTTGGATCATGCTGACTATGAAGAGTTGTATAAAGATATTGATTACGTCGAGATCGATGACAAAAAGGTGGGAACCTATGGGTATTTGATTTTAAATGGCCAAAAAGTATGGGTCTTTAAGAATATGAAACAGTTAGGTCAGCTTAAACAAACAGGGACTATTGCTTCTGACATTGGAGACATTGATGCTTTAGTGGGGGGTAATTTTCAAGTTCAAACTGAAAGTACAGATGATGGAAATCGGGAGATTTTATTTACAAGGGAATCCCGAGAATTAGAATCTGTTCTTGATCAAACAGGGGGTTCGATTCGTACCTATTCTAATATGGATTTGTTTAGCCGTAACGCACCTTACCGAACCGTGGTTGATCCTCAGTTTAATGGAGGAAAAATAGAAACAGCGGCTCCAAATTTAAGGCATTTTAAAGCTCCAGACACAAGCCGTCGTGCTGGTTCCCGACTGATTAATGGCCTTCGCTCCGAAAGTGATTTTCATGTTTTGAGTGTGCGTGCGATTCGTGTGCGTGCTCAGCTGCGTAATAAAGCTCAACCTTTAGATGCTAGTAATCGGCATGGTCATCAAAATGTGATTGTCCCTTTTACAGGAGCTCAAGAAGACCATGTTGCTTCTCGATTTACAGATTATTTCAATGATTTTGGGAAATATACCCCGGGAAATGAAGTGAATATTGATACGGTGCAAGGTGAAATGGTGAGTGACCGGACTGCTTCTAAAATGGAAATGACATTAGAAGTGGGGGCAGAACAAGAGTTAAGTGTTGAGGATGTTCAAAAGACCTTACGCCAGTTAGCTGATGGCCCATTAAAAGGATATCTTCATCTTTATGACCATCAGATTATGGGAAAACATGTTCGCAAACAACCAGGTGTTCATATCAGTTTAAAAGATGGGACCAAAGTTCATCCCATAAAAAATTCAAATAAGCATTTACACAAAGTTCATTTGCATGTTTGGTATGACGCGGATTGGGAACGGGCCGGAGCGATTTGGGAATTAGTTGATTCATTTGGTTTTCGTGGACGTCGTCCTGGTGACTTGCCAGAAGGAACTGAACTGGAATCAAAACGAGATAAAGTGCGTGATTTTCTTTTTGAACGAGGAACGATTCCTACTGCGCGTCGTGTGTTTCCATATGTGGAGTTTGCACCCGAACCTGCTGTCGGTATTTTACAAGCTCCTACAGGCCGAATTGGACGTGTGGCTATTGGTGCTCTGATGCAGAATGTGGTCAATGAAGAGATGAAGCGGCTTAACTTGCCAGATTACCAAGTTGGAAACTTTAATGTTCGTTTTGCTGAAATTGTGGGTCCTGGTTCCATCAAAGATGTCGTGGTTCCTTATTCTGCAGATGGCACCTATGGAAAGTTAGATGCAGATATTAAATGGGGCTTAGTGGTTCCTTCTGAAGAAGAATTTGACCGAGATGATATTGATTTTGACAAAGTTTTAGCTTGGATGACAATCAATGGAAGTGAAAAAATTTATTTTATTCAAGGACGAGGTGAAAGAGGCTATTTAAATCCAGATGAGATACCTTATGGTGCTTCATTTCCTTTAGCTGGGCTCAGTGCTAATCAAACTAATAATTACTTTTTGTTTACTGCTTCAGGTTCATTATTAGATGACGTGGATACTGCAACCACTTCAGGTGTGATTAAAAAAGCATTGATTCCTGCGCCGTATAAAAAAGTCAAGCCAGCTGAAGAAGCTAAAAAAGATGATACTGATCCAACAAAAAGACGTTTATTTGTTTATCACTTAAGTGATGTTCGAAACATGTGGAAGACAGGGCGTCTTTTTTCTCCAGGTTCGTGTACAACCAATTGTGGAATTTTTTCACTCTTTATGAATGAAGTGCTTTACAACCTGCCTGCAATGAAAAAAGCAGGAATTGGTTTATTAAACAAACGGGTTCAAAGAGCGATTCGAGAAAGATTTAATACTTTTTGGGACGATTTTCCAGAAGATTGGCGTAAAGACAAGAGTCTGCCTATTCGATTCAAGCTTTTCGAAAATGGAAAAGCAGTGACGAACCATGCCGTGACCAATACTCAACCTGCTCGTAATGAACATACCGATTCAGAATCTGCTTCTAAAGCAGATGATGTGAAGAAAAAGGGGAACGGGGGAATGAACCTTACCTCTTCAGGTGTGACTAAAGCGGTTTCTTGGGTGTTACCAGGTGCAAGAAAAGTTGAGACAGATTCATTGCGCGTGCAACAAAGCACCGGTTCTAATTTTGCCTTGAGTCAGAGTGTGGCAATGTACAATGTGCGTACTGATACTCCTGATGCTGAATTGAAAAAATATTTAGAGCGCAAAGTTTTAGAAGCGATTCATTATGCTTCTGATTATCTCTTTCAAGGTTCATTCAAGGTTTCTCCACCTAATGAACTGATGAATGCAGATGCGATTCGTCGTGATCCCATCACATCTGTTTTTGACGAAGGACGCTTACGTCTTGAAATGCAATTAGACGAAGATGCCGTTCGTTTTCGTCAGGAGACTGTGGTGTGGTATGACAATGAGTGGGGCTTTACCTCACAGGTACTAGGCTTGCTCTCAGAGCTAGCCTTATCCATGGGCGAAGAAGATGCCGATAACAATGGCACCGACCCAATCGAATGGCTCCCAGGCTCCCCTGAAGGAGACCTACTAGAAGCCGCCACCCGCTCCGCCCAAGCCTTCGCAAGCGCCATCTAAACTTTCAGCCTGTGGATAATCGGGGTCAGGCTCAGTTATCCACAGGCTGAAAGTTTCATTTTTGTAATTTCTGGAAGATAAATTTAACAATATTGTTTTCTTTTCGTTTAATTTTACCCTATTCAAATTAGCATCATTCTTGCATATGAAGTCGGTATGCCAAGAAAACTTAGAGTCGAATTCTCAAATTCTTTTTTTCATATTCTAAATAGAGGTGTGGAAAAAAGAGATATCTTTCTCAATGATAAAGATAAAAATCATTTTCTATCTTTATTACAAAATATACCTAAAAAATATCCTCTAAAAATATATTCATATTGTTTGATGAATAATCACTACCACCTCTTAGTCGGGGTAAAACAGCGCTGTTTATCAGAAGCAATGCATTATTTGAGTTCTAGCTATGTTGCCTATTTTAATAAGAAGTGGGATCGAGTAGGACCTCTTTTCCAGTCTCGATTTAAATCGATCTTAATAGAGAATGACACTTATTTAATGGAGTTGACTCGTTATATACATCTGAATCCAGTACGTGCAAATATAGCTAGAAATCCAAAAGATTATGAATGGAGCAGTTTTAAAGATTACGTTTCTATTAAAGAGCAGGATTGGATCGAAATAAATTGGATGTTGAATCTCTTTGGTTCAGATAAAGAAATGGCTGTTGCTCGATATATACAATTTGTAGAAAAAGGGATGAATTTGCCTGTTTGGGATGTTGAAAAAAGAGGAGGTGCTACAGGCGCTATTGGTTCGGTTGAGTTTGTTGAAAAAGTAAGGCGGTTAAATCAAAGTTGTGGATAACTGAGCCTGACCCCGGTTATCCACAGGTTAGAGGGAGGGGGCGGTGAGTTTGAGGTCTAAGATATATGGGTTCAAGCGATATGTTTTGGGAGTCGGTTCGGTTTCTGTTTGCTGCGGTGTTTCGGCTCCATTTTGGTTGGCGATGGCTAGGATGAGGGAGACGTTTATTAGGTCTTCTTGTTGGACGCCGTTTAGTTGAATGTTTTCTCTTTTTCCTTTGTTGAAGCGGAAGCCATAGAATCCGTTTCGGTTGCGGAAGTAGAGGGTGCCTGCTTCTCTTTTTTGAGTGACGTAGATTTCTACGCCACTGCTTTGGCTTACTTCTTTTAAGACATCTATTTTGGCTCGAGATTTAAAATCGAGATTGATCAAATCGTGTAAAAAGTTAATGTGCCCTTTAAGATGAGCTGTCTTAAAGTTTCCTTCATCATCTTGCTCGACAATCAATATTTTAGTTTTCTCTTCTTTAGTTTCAAAGGGATGAAATAAAATAGAGCCTATAGCTTTACCTTCAGCCAGAGTAATGGAAACAGCTTCTTTAATGTCGATTTTTAGCTCTTGTTGTATTGCATTGCCTCGAGCTAATAGAAAGAGGGGCCATTCATGGTTTTGTGTTAAAAGAGGAGCTTCTCCATAGTTTGTTTGCAGTCTGGTAAGAGAGTAGTTTCCATTTATTTCTTTTTCGACTCCTTTTAAGTGCTCTAAAATAACTTCTTCTTGTCTTGCAACCTGGCGTTTCACATCGGCTAAGGTTGTTGCTCTGATTTGATAATTGATTTTCCCTTCTTCAAGAAAACTTGCTTCTCTTTGAATCGGACGAAAATAGAGTTTAATTCCAACCCCAGATTTTGATCTGAGTGGCACCACAATGTAATAGTCAACCTCTTCGACTCTTTGGGCTGGAACAAAGATAACTTTTTGACGCGTTTTCTGATCAAAGTCTGTTTTAACTTCTTCTGCAGAGAGAGCCGGATTAAATAAACGTTCTATAATTTCTTTTTTGTCTCTACCTGCATAGAATGGGAAGAGTTCTCGAAATTTGAGAAGACTATTTTGCATGAATCTATCGAGAAAAGAATTAAACTTGGGTTGTTCTGAGCCATTGGGAAAGAGGGCTTTTAAAATGTCCTCTGTTTCAAGGAGTTCCTCTCCTAAAAATTGATATTTTAGGCTTAAAAAATGACGAATGATTTCTGCGACAAAAAGGTTTTCGTTCTCTTTAAATGAGAGTGGCTTTTCATCTCTTGCTTGTCTCATTAGATTGAGTAAATGAAGACTCTCTTTAGTAAAATGAATCGCGTTATTAAAGAGAGTGTCATCCGACACTTCTTGAATTAAGAGGGCTTTTAAAGGATCGCCCATGTAGGTTAAGAGCTCGTCTATAGAACCGTTCATCAGTTCTTCTTCCAGTTGGCTTTGATCCCATTCTTTCTCTTTCGCTGTTTGAAGAAGGGCTGGAATCTGTTCTTCGATTTCATCCCAATCAGTAGAATAGTGTGCCACTTCTGCTTCAGCAAAGGCTGTAAACTTCTTTTCTCCTGCAATCATGTCTAAGGTCAGTTCGTCTCTTTTCGCCTCAGGTAAATAAGGATAGGTTTGAGAGAGCCTTGTTTTAATGAGTTTCTCTGCAGTCGAGATTAGAACCTCT